>JAETNP010000063.1 GCA_021768185.1 Oscillospiraceae bacterium | reverse complement strand
TTTTTGAGGGCTGATGTTGCGAAAAATACACGCAGCGGTATCGAAGTGGTCATAACGGGGCTGACTCGAAATCAGTTTGGGAGCAATCCCACGAGGGTTCGAATCCCTCCCGCTGCGCCAAAAAGATCAGTCTACAAGCGGGTTTGCGCCGTTTGTAGGCTTTTCTTTTTTGCCTGACTTTCCGCAATTTGACCGCCAGTTCTCTCCTAAAATGGCGTAGTTCTCTCCAAAAACGCCTATGAAAGCTGTGATTCGAACTCACTGTGTAGCGGCGTATCGGCTCCGTGGTTCACAATACGCCGATGAGACTATTTGATGGACTGCAAAGCACCGCTCAATCCATTTACCATGGCATCAGCGGAGGACAATTTGGAATTGTAGTCGAGATGTGCGTAGACGTTGGCGGTGGTCGAAAAATCACTATGCCCCAGCTATTCCTGAATCTGCTTCATCGGAACGCCGTTCGTCAGCAGGAGTGAGGCACAGCTATGCCCCTATGACATAATAAGGACAAATCGGAAACCCTTGCAAATCCAGGGGTAGCTGAACGGTGTCAAATGTAATAGCAGCCTCTACTATAGTTCTGCTGCAAATGGATAACCTCAGAGGCGGCAGCTTTCAAGTGGTGGTATTCGGCTATACCAATCCCTTTGCGTGTATGCCCCAAAGTCTCGCCGCCCCTACAGCTGTTGGCATCTGTCGTAGACCGCGTTTATTTTGGGAATGTCAAAACCCCGGAAACAGTATAGATGCCGTGGGCTGAAAGCCCACGGCATCTATACTGTCTGCTTTACTTGGAGCTGGGGGCCGGATTTGAACCGGCGACCTACGCATTACGAGTGCGTCGCTCTACCGACTGAGCTACACCAGCGAGTTTATTATCGTTAAAAGACTTGCTTATCTTACACCACAAAAACCCATTTGTCAAGGTTCTATCGCACCCATTTCATAAAAAAATGGTTAATGTGCGGGAGGAAGGAAGATGGAAGCAAAATCGAGTTTTGCAAGTACGAACTGAGAGGGGGCAAATTCCGCCAGTACACCGACAAGGACTATTCCTGCAAGAACACCGACCGCCCTAAATTCAGAAATTGACGGCCGCCATCAATCGCGGTCCTGTCTGCGGAGAGAAGCCGAAGAATCAAGGTGGCTGCTAGCTGTATAATACAAACGGCTCTGGCGACTTAAGTCGCCAGAGCCTGGCTGCTGTTATGATGTGCGGCAGCCTGAAAATTGACAGCTCGGCGCACGCCGGGGATTTGACCAGTGGCCAGCGGCAGGACCGTAGTTCCTGATTTTCGATGTATTGCTGATTTCAGAAAGAATTGCGCGAAAACGAGCGGAAAGGTTTTGCCGCATTCGTAAAACTTTGCGAAGCACACATGTATGAACAGGGGCCTGCCTATTCTCGGGCAGACTCCGCTTGATATTCCGTAGGCGTCATATTCATATACCGTTTGAACACTTTTGTAAAGTAGTAAGCGTTGTCGTAGCCCAGCATATGGGACACCTCATACACCATATGCTTTCCGCCCCGCAGCAGGGTGCAGGCATATTTCACCTTGGTGGCGTTGACGTAGTCCATAAAATTCTGCCCTAGCTGGCGCTTAAAAAGGCTGGACAGGTAGTTGGGGGTGATGCCGATGGCAGCAGCCACGTCCTGCACCAGCACCCGTTCAAGAATATGGGCGTCCACGTACCGCTTGGCGGCAGCCACATAATCCCCCTTGCCCATGGACCGGGCGTAGCACAGGAAGGGCTGGGGGGAGATGGCATACGCCCGTTTCAGGCACTCCAGCTGTGTCCGCAGCTGCGCCAGTTCCCGACCGGACAGCACGGCCGTGGCCAGCACGCTGATCTTCATCGGAGAGATGTCCTGAAAGGCGGCGGTAAGCCGGGCATGGAAAAGGGCAATAGGCCTGGTGTCCTCCAGCCCCCAGAGGAAAAATACCGCCGTGCCGTCCGGTCTGGGGGGCAGAATGGTGAAGCCGAGGCCTTGAAACACCTTTTGCGCCGCATCCAGGGCCAGATTCCTATGGAAGCTGAACAGGCGCTGGCGTTCCTCCTGGGTGAAAGAGCCGATATTGGGGATGGCGGAGGGGTCCATCACCAGCAGGGCGGCGGCACAGCGGCTGGCGGCTCCCAGCCCTTCCAGGGCGGCGATGGCCCGCTCCGCTCCATATCCGGCCTCGAGGGAGAGCAAAACGGCGGCGTGGCGGGCAGCGGCCTCCGCCAGTGTGCTGCCGTCCTGTTCGGAGGAGAGAGCGGATACGCAGAGCCTGCGGCGTTTTTCGCACTCGTCGATGGCCAGCCGGAGGGAATGGGTCAGCTTTTCCTCATCCAGGTCGATTTTCAGCAGGTAGTCCACCGCATGATTGCGCAGGGACTGCTGGGCCATATGGAAATCCTCGTGGTTGGTGAGCATGATGAATACCAGTTCCGGATACCGCTGGGCGCAGGCTTCCAGCAGTTCCAGACCGGTGAGCCGGGGCATTTTGATGTCGCACACCACAATGTCCGGGCGGCGGACCCCCACCAGCTCCAGAGCCTGCTGCCCGTCCCGGGCGGCGCCGCACACGGTGCAGTCCAGCCGTTCCCAGTCCAGCATGGATTGGAGCCCAGACAATATGATAGGCTCATCGTCGGCCAATAAGACGCGGTACATAGGCGTTCTCCTGTTCTATAGGTTACCGGGGGCGGGCTTTGCCCGCCATAGCCCTAAGCCGCCGGGACCGGCCGTTCGGCGAATAGCCAAATGACAATCCCCCTCGGAAAGATGCTTTGCATCTTTCCGACACTCTCACCTAGTTTTCCCTGCCGACCCGAACACAGACGCGGGTGTATTCCCCGACGGCGCTGTCGATGGTCAGCCCGGCCCCTTTCCCGTAGGTCATCTTCAGCCGCCGGTTCACATTGCCCAGGCCGATGCCCGTCATGGAGGATTGGCCCGCCCTGTCTCCGGTCCGGAGCGCGGCCGCGGCCTGTTCGGCGGTCATGCCCACGCCGTCATCGGTGATGGTGATTACCAGCAGATTTCCTTCCTCGTAAGCGTCCACCGTGATGGTGCCGAGGGAACCCTTGGGCATCACGCCATGAAAAATAGCGTTTTCCAACACGGGCTGGAGAGTGAATTTGAGCACCTTGTACTGACGCAGTTCCTGGGGCACGCGGCAGACGTACTCGAACGACCCCATGTATCGGATGGATTGGATGCTGACATAGTCGTCCAGCAGGGCCAGCTCCTCCGCCAGAGAGATCTTGTCCGACACCCCCTTGCTGATGTTCCGGAGCAGATTCACAAGACTCTTTACCATCTTCTCAATGCCGGTATTTTTCTGCACCACCGCCATCCAATGCACGGAATTCAGCGTGTTGTAGAGAAAATGGGGGGTCACCTGGGACTGGAGCAGGTCCATCTCGATCCTGGCCCGCTCGTCGTGCAGCGCGATGGTTTCCTTCAAAAGCTGCTGGATGCCCAGTCCCAGCTCGTTGAGCCGCGCGCCGACCTCACCCATCTCGCTGCGGGGCTTTTCCAGTTCCGGGTCGAAGGCGTAGTCGTTCATGGCGATGCGGTTGATCTTGTCCATGATACGGCTGATGGGAATGGTGATATAATGGGTCAGCAGGATGAGCACAAAAACCGCGATCAGGACGATCATCAGAATGACCGTCACCGCGGAGAACAGGATATCGTGGTTGTCGGCCCGGAGCCGGGTCTGGTTGATGCAGCTGAACAGCGCCAGGCCCTGGACGTGCAGGGGGTGGACCTGGACGGAATAGGCTGTCCCGCCGTATTGGAATTGGCTGTCCCGTCCCGCGTCAGGGGACAGCGACTCCACCAGCGGGACGGCTCCGGGCGTGGTAACGCGCTCCCCGGCCGCCGTCTGGACAAAAAAGAGGTTCAGTCCATTATATGGGGCCAGCACATCGTTGATGATGCCGGGACTCAGCTCAATATAGACGTAGCCCAGCCGGTTGGAGGTGTAGCCGTACACCGGGGAGAACAGCGCAAAGCAGTCCATCCCATAGGGATTCAGGGAAGGGCAGAGCCGCAGGAATCCGGATGTTCCGCCCTGCTGCTTCCAGGTCTGGAACTGCTCCGAGCCAAGCAGGTTGGACAGGTCCCGCAGGCGGCCCTCATAGGTGGTGACGGCGCTGACGCACACGCCGCGCTCGTTGAAAAGCACCAGACGGTTGATATACTTGTCAACGAGGGAAGTGCGCAGATAGACGTTGACGGCATTCTGTGCGGTAAGGGCGGCGCTGAGCGAGCCGGGACTGCCCGGGGTGCGGCTCAGGGCCTCGATCACCGTGGGGGCATTGCTGCAATAGGTCTGCAGGCTGAGCACCCGGTCCAGGCAGTTGTCCAGCTGGGCGGAAATGGTCCCGGCGTTGAGATCGTCGATCTGGGCCATTTTCTCGTAAATGACCCGCTGCATGTGCTGGTAGAGGTACAGGCTGCTGACCAGCCCTACGGCCACCACGCACAGCACGGTACACAGGATGATTTTGGTACGGATGCCCCAGTAGCGCTTTTTCTCCATGCGGTCCCGCCTCCCCGCCATTGTATCAAGGTAAGTATAACGCATTTTTCCAGCCGGCGCAATCCGAGGTTATAGAATTTTACAACTTTCGAGAATATTTCAGCCCTATGGGGAGGCATCCGGCAACAATCGTAATACTTTTGTGTAGATTTTACCTTTTACATGCTTAAAAAAACGGGATACAATGCGAGGGTAGAGTCCTGCCCTCGCAAAATTTATATTATAAGGAGAGGAATGTATGAAAAGGTTTTTGTCACTTGTTCTTGCACTGGCGATGAGTCTGTGCCTGCTGGCCGGATGCGGCGGCACGGGCAGCAATTCGGAGCCGCCCGCCGGCGGCCAGCCCGCCCAGGACGCCGCCCAGCCTGCGGAGGATACCGCCAAGCCCGCCGAGGACGCCGCCCAGCCCGCGGAGTCCACCGAGCTTACCGGTACCTTGAAGGTGTCCGGGTGGGACATGGAAGTGTCCGGCAGCCTCTTTAAGGCCGTGATCGACGCTTTCACAGCCGCTAACCCCGGCGTCACCATTGAGGCCATCGACATCCCCGCCGCCGACTACGGCACCAAGCTGTCCGTGATGCTCAACGGCGGCAGCGACGTGGACGTGTTCTGGGTCAAGGACGCCGATACCATCTACCCCATTGCCAGCCGCGGTCAGATGACCGACATGAACAGCTACATACAGCGCGACGGCCTGGACCTGGGCATTTACAACGGTCAGGCCGAGGATTTCAATATCGACGGCAAGCAGATCGGTATGCCCTTCCGCACCGACTACTATACCCTGTTTTACAACAAGGACATCTTTGACGAGTGCGGTGTGGAGTATCCCTCCAACGACATGACCTGGACCGAGTTTGAGGAACTGGCCAAGAAGGTCACCACCGGCGAGGGCGTGGACAAGAAGTACGGCGCTTATTTCCACACCTGGCAGGCCTGTGTGGAGAACTGGGCCGTCCAGGATGGCCAGCACACCATCATGGACACCGACTACAGCTTCTTCAAGCCCTACTATGAGATGGCCCTCCGGATGCAGGAGGAGGGTACCTGCATGGATTACGGCACCGTGAAGACCTCCAACCTCACCTATACCGGCGTGTTCTCCGACGGCTCCGTGGCCATGCTGCCCATGGGCACCTGGCTGGCCGCCACCATGATCGAGAAGGTCAAGTCCGGTGAGAGCTCCGTCAACTGGGGCATCGCCACCCTGCCCCATCCCGACAACGTGGAGGCCGGTTACGTGGTGGGCGCCACCACCCCCATCTCCATCAACGCCGCAAGCCCCAACCAGGATCTGGCCTGGGAGTTTGTGAAGTTCGTATGCGGTCCTGACGGCGCGGCTGCCGTGGCCGGTCTGGGCGGCGTGCCCGCCCTGCTGGACGATGCCACCCTCAAGGCGCTCACCAGCGTGGACGGCTATCCCGAGGGCGCTCTGGAGGCCCTTCAGGTAAAGAACATGGTGCGGGATCGCCCCATCGCCGACAAGGTGTCTGAGGTCAACCAGATGCTGGGCGAGCAGCACAGTCTGATCATGCTGGGCGAGGTGTCCATCGACGAGGGCCTGGCCGGCATGGGCGAGCAGTCCAAGACCATCCAGGGCGGCTAATTCAAACTGTCATTTGAAGGGACAGGACCAGCGTCCTGTCCCTTCTGCTACATTTGAAAAGAGGAGGAAAAATCTATGGCTGTCAAAGAAAAAGCGGGCCGGGGCGCTCCCCCCGCCAAGCAAAGAGGCATGACCCTGCATCAGCGCAATACGCTGGTGGGCCTGTCCTTCATCACCCCCAATTTTGTCGGCTTCTTCCTGCTGAACCTCATTCCGATCGTGTTTGCCTTCTGGCTGAGCTTTAACCGCTGGGACGGCTATAACCCGATGGAATTTGCGGGACTGGACAACTTCAAGTACATTTTTGCCCACAATGTGTTCCAGCAGGCGGTCGTCAAGACGCTTATCTTCACCGGCTGCTCCGTGGTCATCACCATGATCCTGTCTCTGGGGCTGGCGGTGCTCATCAACCAGAGCCTCAAGGGCATCGGCATTTTCCGCACCGCCATCTTCTTTCCCCATGTGGCCTCGGTGGTAGCGGTGGCCGCGGTCTGGCAGATGCTGTTTCAGAAGGACATGGGCCTCATTAACGAGATCCTGCGGCACTTGGGCGTCACCGATGTGCCCGGGTGGTTCGCGTCCACCAAGTGGGCCCTGTTCGGGGTGATCATCGTGAACATCTGGAAGAGCATGGGCTATTATATGATCATCTATCTGGCGGCCCTCCAGGACGTGCCCACCTCACTGGTGGAGGCCGGGATGATCGACGGGGCCAACGCATGGCAGCGGTTCTGGCACATCAAGTGGCCCCTGCTGCGCAACGCCACCTTCTTTGTGGTGATGATGCTGACCATCAACAGCTTCAAGTCCTTTGACCTGATCTTCGCCCTCACCGAGGGCGGACCGGGCACAGCCACCACCCTGCTGTCCCAGTATATCTACAACCAGTCCTTTGTCTCATGGGACTATGGACGGGCCAGCGCGGCGGCCATGGTGCTGTTTGCCATTGTGGCGGTCATCACCCTGGTGCAGTTCCGGGTGGAAAAGAAACTCGATACTTGAGGGAGGGACGCGTCATGACAAATAAAATGCCGGTTTGGAAAAAAGTAATCCTGTATGTAGTCCTCATCTTTATCTGCGCGGTCACCCTGCTGCCCCTGGTGTGGATGCTCAGCGCGTCGCTGAAGTTCGACAAGGACGTGTTCCGTATCCCCATCGAATGGATTCCCAGCAATCCTGCCTGGAGCAACTACCAGCGCATCTGGGAGCAGGTGCCGTTCCTGCGCTTTACCTTCAACACCTTTAAGATCACCCTCATTACCACCATCATCCAGGTGTTCACCTGCTCCTTTGCCGCTTACGGCTTCGCCAAGTGCAAGTTCCGGGGGCGCAACGCGCTGTTCCTGATCTATGTGGCCACCATCGCCGTGCCCTGGCAGGTCTATATGCTGCCCCAGTACAGCATGATGAACGCGGTCCACATGCTGGACACCCACGCGGTGCTGATCCTGCTCCACTCCTTCGATGCCTTCGGGGTGTTCCTGCTGCGGCAATTCTGCGTGGGCATCCCGGACGAGCTGCTGGAGGCCGCCCGCATCGACGGGCTGAGCGAGTACGGCGTCTACCGCAAGATCGTGCTGCCCCAGATGGGGCCGTCCATCGCCACCCTGGTGATCTTCACCTTCGTCAACAACTGGAACGACTTCATGGGCCCCATGATCTACCTGAACAGCACGGAGAAGAAGACCATCCAGCTGGGCATCCGGATGTTTGTGGGCCAGTACTCCACGGAATACGGCCTGATCATGGCGGCCAGCGTGGTGTCCCTCATCCCGGTTGTCATTGTGTTCCTGGCTTTCCAGAAGCAGTTTGTCCAGGGCATCGCCACCAGCGGTCTGAAGGGATGAGCGGGGCAGCGTGTTTTGACCTGCCCATCCGGCAAAATCCCCTGCGCACCCGAGCGGATGTGGAGCGGGCCCTCTTGCAGCTGCTGGAGCCGGTGCGGGGCCGCTTTACCGCCGGAAATGCCGGGCTGTGCCTGGGCGCCCACGCCGCCCACTACGGGGAAAGGTCCGCCCGGATGGAGGCGTTCTCCCGGATGCTGTGGGGCCTGGCCCCCTTGTGGGCCTCGGGCGGCGGGGAGGAGTGGCTTCCCCTGTTCCGGTCAGGGCTGGTGAACGGCACCGACCCGGAACACCCGGCCTACTGGGGCCGGCCCTTCGACTACGACCAGAAGGTGGTGGAAATGGCCGCCATCGCCACCACGCTGATGCTGTGCGGAGAGCGGATGCGCTTTACCCGGCGGGAGGCGGAAAACCTCCACGCCTGGCTGGCGGGGGCGGACGGGCTGTCCCTGCCCCGGAACAACTGGCTGTTTTTCCGGGTGCTGGTCCAGGCGGCCTTCCGGCATATGGGCTGGGACTGGAACAAGACCCAGCTGGCGGAGGACCTGGACCAACTGGACGGCTGGTATCTGGGGGACGGCTGGTACTGCGACGGCCAGCCCACCCAGATGGACTATTACATCCCCTTTGGAATGCACTATTACGGCCTGCTCTACGCGTGGCGCATGGAGCGGGACGACCCGGAGCGCGCCCGCATCTTTCGGGAGCGGGCGGCGGCGTTCGCCGGGGACTTCCTCTACTGGTTTGAGGATGGCGGACGGGCGGTCCCCTTTGGCCGCAGCCTCACCTACCGCTTTGCCCAGGGGGCGTTCTTCTCCGCCCTGGCCCTGGCGGGGGTGGAGGCGGTCCCCTGGGGCGTGATGAAGTCCCGGGTGCTGGGCAATCTCCGGGACTGGTTTGCCCAGCCCATTTTCGACTCCGGCGGGCTTCTGACCGTGGGCTACGGCTATCCGAACCTGTTTATGAGCGAGCAGTATAACGCCCCCGGCTCGCCCTACTGGGCGCTGAAAGAGTTTCTATGCCTGGCCCTGCGGCCGGACCACCCTTTCTGGACCGCGGAGGAGGCCGTACCCCGCCTGGAACCGTTCCGCGCCATTCCCCCGGCTCGGATGCTGGCCGCCCGGGACCGTGCCCAGGTCCAGCTTTTCCCCGCCGGGCAGCACTGCGTCAACGAGCTGGGCCGCTGCGGCGCCAAGTACGAAAAGCTGGTGTATTCCAGCCGGTTTGGCTTCTCCGTCCCAAGGGGGGATTCCCTGGAAGAGGGGGCGTTTGACTGCTGTCTGGCCGTCTCTGAAGCGGGCCGGGAGCGCTGGCGGGCCCAGCGGGGATTTGAGGACTTCCGGCTGGAAGCGGACCGGTACCGGCGGAGATTCTCCCCCTTGCCGGGGGTGGAAGTCGAGGTGACCGTGATTCCGGACTTTCCCGCCCACCGGCGGGAGTACGTGATATGCACGGACCGGCCCATCGACGTGGCCGACGGCGGCTTCGCTATCCCCGCCGAGGACGGGAACGGGCGGCCCCTCAGCCCGGATATGGCGGAGTGGACGCCCCACGGCGTGACGGTCCGCGCCCCCTGGGGGACCAGCGGGATCCGCTGCCTGTCCGGCGCGGGTGAGCCGGTGCTGGTGCAGGCGTGGCCCAACACCAACCTGCTCCATCCGCTCACCCGCATTCCCACGATCCGGTTGTCCCTGCCGTCAGGGGTCCACCGGTTCGCCACCCTGGTGACGGGAGCGGTCCCCGGGGACTGATAGCGGCGTATGGCGCAACCAATAAAAAGGAGGGTTTTCTCATGGAAGAAGACACGCGTTCCAACCAGGAGTGGCTGGACGGCGTATATGACAAGCTGCTGGTCAAGATGAAGGCGGAGTGCGCCCGGGTCGGCACGAAGATCCCCTATTCCCCCGGCGCAGACGGGATGTATCACGACGTAGAGGACATTGCCAACTGGACCAACGGGTTCTGGCCGGGGATGCTGTGGCAGATGTACGAAGCCACCGGGGACGAGGCGTACAGGTCCGCCGCTGTCGGCGTGGAGGAACGGCTGAAGGTGGTGCTGGAGGACCCGGAAGCGCTGGGCCATGACCTGGGCTTCATGTTCCTCCAGTCCTCCGTGGCAAATTACCGCAAAACAGGGGACCCGGGAGCAAGGCGCCGGGGCCTGCTGGCCGCGGCGGAGCTGGCTTCCCGCTACAACCTGGAGGGGAAATTTATCCGCGCCTGGACCGGTCCCCGGGACAGCGAGCAGGGGAAGAAGATGGGCGGCGGAGACATCCGGGGCTGGATGATCATCGACTGCATGATGAACCTGCCCCTGTTGTACTGGGCGTCGGAGGAGCTGGACGATCCCCGTTTCTACAAAATCGCCGTCAGCCACGCCAGGACTGCCCAGCAGACCATCGTCCGGCCCGACGGGAGCTGCAACCACATCGCGGCCTTCGATCCGGACACCGGCGAGTACCTGAACAACCCCGGCGGGCAGGGCTACAGGCAGGGCTCCTCCTGGAGCCGGGGCCAGTCCTGGGCGGTGTATGGCTTCGCCCTGAGCTACCGGCACACCGGCGACAAGTCCTTTCTGGACACTGCCAAGCAGTGCGCCCACTACTGCATCGCCAATATGGCCGTCACCGGCTGGCTCCCCCTGGTGGACTACCGCCAGCCCGCCCAGCCGGTGAAGTACGACTCCACCGCCGCCATGATCACCGCCTGCGGCCTGCTGGAGATCGCCGGACATGTGGAGGAGAACGAGGCCCGGTTCTACACCGAGGCGGCGTACCGCATCCTCCGGGCCGGCGAGGCCAGGTTCGCCGACTGGGACCCCGGGCGGGATTCCATCCTGACCGGCGGCACCTACTTCTATCACGACCCCACCGGGGAGAACACCGAGGTGCCTATCATTTACGCCGACTACTTCCTCATTGAGGCCGTCCTGCGCCTGAAGGGGAAGGGTTTGTTCGAGTGGTAGCAAGCGGCCCGGGCCGCGGAAAAGGCGGCCCGGGCGCTCTTGGTTCAGGGCAGAAATTCCATTTTTAAGGTGTCCCGTACCGGGATCAGCACACGGTACAGGGTGTCCGGCCAGCTCTTTCGCAGATGGGCGTCCTGAATGGGGACGGCCTCCACGGCCGGTTCACCGGCCCCCTCCAGGCGGATGGAGCCAGCCGGGGTTTCCAGCGCGCCGCCGCGCCAGACAGGCCGCTGGGCAAACAGCAGGGACAACACGGCTTCCCCGCCGCCCGTATAGCGGTCCGCCACCGTCAGGCCCTTCCCGCCGCGCTCCAGCGTCACGCGCCGGACGTAGGAGAACCCGCCGCCCGGATAGGCCGGAGCCAGTTCCAGTTCAATGCCGGAGACCTCCCCGTCCCGCCACGGCCTCACGTTGGCGGGGCCGTATTCTCTGCCGCTGCCCTGGACGCGCCCGCCGATGGTGGGCAGGTTGTGCCAGTCGGAGCGCATGGTCCAGATAGAGTAGCGCTCCGGCGAGAAGGTCTTGGCGGTATAAGTCTCCACCCCTACGTCGATGAGCAGGGGCAGGCCCCTGCAATAGACGATAATGCTTCCCGCGTCGCAGTGGCCGTGGCTGACGCCGTTGTGTCCCGCCCGCAGGGAGACGCACCACGTCTCGTCCCGGGCGATCCACAGTCCGGTGCTGGGATAAAACACATCCTGCGCCGGGGGCGCCGGAGAAACGGAATCTGCCAACGCCCGGGCGCACATAGCGTCCAGCAGGCGCTCAAAGAGGCTTTTGCTGTCCGGAAGGTCCCTGGTTTCCCGCCGGGATACGTCCGACGCCGCCAGCGCGCACAGTCCGGCGTTCCGGGTCCGCAGGCCAAAGAGATATTCTCCCGCTCCCCGCAGCCCCGCCTTGGGCAGGCAGTCGGCATAGTTGAGGTAGTAGTCCCCGTCTACATGGACGTTGACGATGTACGCGGCGATGTTCCGGATCTTTTCCTCCTGGAACAGGGGGGCAAAGCGCCCTCCGGAGGCACGGTCCAGCACCTCCAGCGCGCCCCAAAGGGTGATCCCCGCATGGTGGTAATACTCCGCGCCTTCCTCACAGCAGCCGTCCGGGCCGTAGCCGTTCAGGAAGCAGTCCAGGCTGTAGGCGGCCTGCTTCACGACCCGGTGCTTCACCTCCTGATCGTACCCAGAGGTGAACACGGTCAGCAGCACGTTCTGCGTACACCAGGAGGTCCAGTTGTTTACCGGCTCGTCCCCATTGCCCATCCACCAGAAATGCTCACGAAGGTAAGGGGCGACCACCCGGGCGTCCGCCTCCCGTTGGATGCGCCGGCACAGTCCCGGGGCCCTCTCCTCCAGTTCCGGCCCCAGCAGCGCGCGGACCAGGGACAGATTGGCCGCCGTCTCGCAGGCGAACAGGTCGGGTACCGGACGGGCTGTGTCCGGCAGGGGCAGGGGAGCGGCATCCCGGATGTAGCCGTTGTGGGCGGGGAGCTGCCAGCCGCTCTCCTCGCACACGGCCCAGATCCCGTCGATCAGGTCGTCCAGGAACCGGCCCTGGTGCTCGGCGCACTCCGCCAGGGCCAGGGTACACAGCGCCTGCTGACGGGGATGGCATTTGTTTTCGTAGCGGCTGCGGTCCCCGGTGCGGGAAAACGTGAGATAGTCGCCGCAGGTCAGCGTGGGCCATCGGTAGCCCAGGTATTCCTCTCCCCGGCGGATCAGCGCCCCGCGGACCCTCTCCGGCAGTCCGTCCCAGACGGCCCGGTCACCGGCCTTGGGCAGTTCCAGATCGTCCAGGGAATCCGGCAGGCTGTGCAAATATTCCTGAATCATGTTTAGCCTCCTATTGGTAAATAAGTAAATCTGAATTTCACAATTTCGTCCTTACAGGAAAGGCGTACTCGCTTATCGCCCGTATCGTTCGCCGTTCCTGAAAAACAGTATACCACATTTTTATCAATTCGCAATGCCCACTACCGTCCTTTGGATACCGGCGTCCGACGCCGGACTATATGAGCAGAGGAGGATGACGCAATATGTCGATCATCAAATTAAAAGTTTTGGACCGGGATGGCCGCACGCTGGCCGCCGCTCCTCCGGGGGAGAGCGTTACGCTGGTATACGGCGGCTGCTACCAGCCGGGGGACTGGATCGCCCTCGAAAGCGACGGCACGGAATTGTTCTGCCAGATCCAGCTGGAGGACTCCATGCCGCCCGCCGTCGTCTATCTGCCTGACGGCAGCCTGCAGTACCATATTCCTCCGGCGGAGGACCGGAGCAATTATTCTCCCAAAAGCTTTACCGGCCCGGTGCATGTGCTCCAGGCCAGGGTTTTGGAAAAAGCGGAGCTTCAAACCCGGCGCAATCTGGCGCTGAATCCCTATGACGGCCACGACAGTACGGGCTTTTTCCCCCACGCCAAGGCAAACATCGAAACCCGCGGAGAGGCGGTGTTCGCCGCCCGGAACGCCATTGACGGCGTGTTTGTCAATTGGTCCCACGGGAAGTGGCCCTACCAGAGCTGGGGGATCAACCAGGATCCGAACGCGGAATTCCGCCTTGATTTTGGCCGTCCGGTGCTGGTGGACGAGCTGCGCCTGACCCTGCGCGCGGACTTCCCCCATGACAGCTGGTGGGAGGAAGGAACTGTTATATTTTCCGACGGAAGCCGGGAGACGCTGCGCCTGGAAAAGGCAGGGACGCCCCAGGCGTTTCCCATAGAGCCCCGGAAGGTCGAGAGCCTGATTTTGAAGGATCTGAAAAAAGCGCCGGATTTAAGCCCTTTCCCCGCGCTGACCCAGCTGGAAGTATATGGAACAGAAATTTTTGATAAGGAGACAATTTGACATGGATATCCGATATTCCGCGAACCCGAATGACGTGAAGCGCTACACCACCGAGGAGCTCCGGAAGGAGTTTCTCATCCAGGACCTCTACCAGCCCGACCAGGTGAAAGCGGTCTACTCCCACGTGGACCGGATGGTGGTCCTGGGCATCATGCCTGTGACCAAGGCGGTTCCCATCGACCAGGGCATCGACGTATGGGCCAACTTCGGCACCAGCTTCTTCCTGGAGCGCCGGGAGGCCGGCGTGTTCAACCTGGGCGGTCCCGGATCCATCACCGTGGACGGGGAGAAGTACGCCCTGGGCTTTGAGGACTGCCTGTATATCACCATGGGGGCCAAGGAAGTGGCCTTCGCCAGCGACAGCCCGGAGGAGCCCGCCCGGTTCTATCTGGTATCCGCCCCCGCCCACCGCAGCTATGAGACCCGCCTGCTGAAGTTCGCGGACGCCGCCAAACGTCCCTGC
>JAETNP010000062.1 GCA_021768185.1 Oscillospiraceae bacterium | reverse complement strand
AAATGTTTCCTGTTTCATTTCCGGGGCGCCTCCCTATCTCTTTGTTGCTTCTATTTTACCATATTTCTTCCTTGGAGGGTAGGGGGGAGGGCCGATTAAATCAGAGGTTCCTTAGACAAAACCGACTGTGCCTCGGGCGCAAACTAATCAAAAAATAAGGGATTCTTAAACCGCCAGGTTTAAGCGCGTTTTTGCCTACTTTTGCCGCGGGGCAAAAGTAGGTAGGTGCTCGGCCGAAGGGCGAGTACCTAGGGCAGTCGTTCGCGCCAGCGGCGCGAATGACGCCCTCGGGGGTCCGGGGCTGGGAAAGCCCCGGGCCGATTGAAGAAGAAAGCCCCCTGCCGCCCGCAGGGCGGCAAGAAACTACTGGAGGTCAACATGAAGGTACTTATTCTCTATTCCAGCAAAACCGGTTTTTCCAAACGCTACGCCCAATGGCTGGCAGAATCTTTGAACTGCCAAGCAATTCCCTTCAAGGAAAGAAAAAGCGTCAATGGACACGACTATGAAAAAATCATCCTCTTCGGCGGTCTGTACGCCGGACAGATGTCCGGCCTGAAATGGCTGAAAAGCAAGCTGCCGGCGCTCTCCGGCAAACGCCTCGCCGCCGTGGCGGTGGGCTGTGCTCCCGCAGACGGGCCCGACCTGTCGGAGAGCATGACAAAGCTCCTCGGCGATACGCCGGAAATAAAAGGCTTCTACTGCCAGGGCGGCCTTGACTACGAACATATGGGCGCGGTAGACCGGGCCATGATGGCTGCCCTGCGGGCCGCGCTGAAATCCAAGCCGGACAAGGCGGAAATGCTGGCGGGTATCTCCCAATCCTTTGACGGAACAAAACGGGAGTACTTGGACCCGGTCATCCAATGGGCCCGGGAGCCATAAAAACAGCTGAAGAAACAAAAAAATCAAAAAGTTGACAAGTTGCCCCCTCCTGAGTATAATGGTTTCCGCACGAATGCCAACAGACGGAGAGGTGAATGCCATGCTGAAGGAATATATGTCCAAGCTCCCCTTTCTTCAGGTCTCCCAGCCAAGGAAGCCCCGCCCGGAGCGGACTCCGCCGCCGGAGGAGGATCTCTGGCCGGAGGGGGATCCCTTTGCCCCCGCCCCTTCGGAGGAGGAGCCCCCCGCCGGGCCTGATACCAGCCGCCTCGACGAGCTCTTCGCCGCCGGACGGGATGCCTACCGGGCCGGCGACTACCCGACAGCCCTGGCAGACTTTCTCCAGGCAGCGGAGCTGGGACACGCAGAATCTCAATTCCTGTGCGGTCAGATGTACCGCAGGGGCGTGGGAGCAGAGGCCAACGACAAACTGGCTCTGAACTGGTACCGGCGGGCCGCCGGGCAGGGGCATATGGAAGCCCAAATGGCCTGCGGCTCCATCTATGAGGAGGGCCGGGGAACGGTGATCGACCTCAAGCGTGCTCTTGGCTGGTACGAACGGGCGGCCAAGCAGGGCTCCGTGGAGGCCCAGCTGAAATGCGGATACATGTACCACGGAGGCCGGGCGGAGACCCGCAATCCCAAAAAAGCCCGCCGCTGGCTGGAGTCCGCAGCGGAAAACGGGAGCGAGGAAGCCAGGAAATTCCTGGAGGAACGATTTTAAATGAACCGCCGGGCGCGTCGTACGCCCGGCGGTCCGTCTTTATGCTGAAAGGTCCTCCGCAAACAGGGCTTCCGCCTCCTCCGGCGTGTCCCAGGCGGTGAGCCAGCTGTAATAGCCCGCCATGCAGTGGGCGGAAACCATGCCGGCAGACTCCCGCTGGAGCAGCGGCGTCAATTCGGCGGACAGCGCCACCGCCCGCTTTCCCAGCAGCAGGGCCGCCAGGCCGTTGCTGCGGACCAGATCTGACAGTCCCTCCAGGTTGCCGCCCAGCAGTGCGGACAGCATGGCCAGACTTGCGCCGGAGGCGTCGGGAGCCAGTTGCCGGATGGCGGAGACCATCCGCTCCACCGCCGACGGGTCCTGGTAGACGGTATAGGGCTGGCCCGTCAGGTCGGTATAACGCTGGTCCATTTTCGCAAAGGCGGCGTCGTAGGCGTCCCCCCAACGCTCCCGGGTGGGCAGATGCAGGTCGGCGCCGTAGCGCCCGCAGCCCCAGTCGGACAGCGGCACCCGGGTCACCAGGTCTTCCCTGCTGACGATATTGAAGATGTTTTCATATCCCTCCTTCTTCGACTGGAAGGAGACCGCCGGAGCGGCAAAGGTATAGGCGTACACGCCCTGACCGCCTCCGGCCGTCAGGCTGGCGGCGGTCAGGTTGGCCACCGCCCCTCCCCTGCTGTGGCCGGTGACCAGATAGCGCATCGTCTTCCGCTCTGCATCGCTGATGCCCGCAGCGGTGAGATATTTCTCCAGGTTTGCCAGCAGCTCATCCCGGGCCTTGGCAAAGCCCTCGTGGTCGGTACCGGAGCCCATGTTCAGATTGCTGGCCCACTCCATATACTCTCCGGTCCCCCGGATCACGATGGCCGTCAGCCAGACAGAGCCGCCTCCGGCGGCGGGAACCTTTTTGCGGGCAAAGACATAGGCCGCCGCGCGGCCTGACTTCTCCGCCGAGGGGTGGTAGTTATAGGCCTGCACCCCTGTGAAGCCCAGCTCCCCGAGGGCGGCCTGAACGCCGGTATCTCCGCCGCCCAGATAGGCCGCGCCGCTCAGCGCCATGGAGGCTGTCGCCAAATCGTGGCGGTAAACCGAGGCGTCCTCCTTAAACCAGGCGTCGTTCCAAGGGAAGGAGACTTCCGCCTCCCCCGAAACGCCGGTGCTGATTATGGCGGAGGCCGTTTTATCCCCCTGCGCCGCCAGAGCTGCTGGAGCCAGCAGGGCAGCTCCCATAGCCCATAGAAGCAGCGCGGCGAGAAAACGCCGGGCCGTCCGGCCCCGGCGGGGGCCCGCGCAATCAATTTTTTGTATGGCCGTCAAGATATATCCTCCTTTTTTCTGTGCCGGTCTTTCTTTTGCAATAGTATACCGCATTTGTTCCGGGAATACAACTTCTTTTATTCCAGATACATGGGTGCTGCGGCCCTTTGGGCCGCCTGCAAACGATTTCTTGTCGATAGCCCGGGGGCTTCTCGCCCCCGGACTCCTCGCCTACTTTTGCCGCGCGGCAAAAGTAGGCAAAAACGCGCTTAAACCTTGCGGTTTAAGAATCCCTCATTTTTTGATTAGGTTTGCGCCCGAGGCACAGTCCGTTTGGTCTAAACTGACTGCCGTCCGCTTCGTTCCCCTTCTGCGTCTATTTTAGCGTGCGTGTCGGCAACCCCTACCGTATAGCGGGGCTAACTCCCCGGGGTGCGTGATGGGAGCTTCTCCATTCTATCGCACTTTTGGAGATGGACGAGCACTGGTTATAGCAGCGGCGCCGCAGCGAAATCTACCGTAAGGACCCGTGGGTAGCCGCAGAAGTCCGGCGCACCAACGAAGAGACTGGGGTAGAATCAGCCCCGGTCCGTCGGAGGAAAATAAATCACCCCCGTAATCAGGAGGATTCTTAAGGAACGTAGTTCCTTGAGGGTGCTTTTGCTTCTTTTCCCACAAGGGAAAAGAAGGACTCTTGCTTTTTGGGGTGGAGAATGCTACAATAGCAGGCAAGAAATATTTTCCGGCGGAGGGAGCAGCATAGTGGAAAAATCTGCGGAACAAAAACCATCCGGGGAGCGCCGTCCTCTGGTCAGTCTCGTCTGCCGTCCCCTGGCCGCCGGGATGCTGGCGGTCTGCGCCTTCCTCACCATCCTGGCCGCCGCCGCGGCCTGGCCCGCCGCCCGGGAGGCAAAAGCCCTGTGGCTTCTGTTCCTCCTCACAGCCCTGGTCTTCGGAGCGTCCGCCGGAGCGGTCCTGCTGCTGCTGCGCTATGTCTCCCGCCGGTATCTGATTCCCCTCTCCGACGCGGCCTCCGCCGCCGCCCTGGCCGCTGCCGGAGACTTGACCGGCTCTGTAAGCGCCATCGAACCCACCTCTCCGGAGGTATCCTCCCTGCTGCAGGCCGTAAAGGACATGAAAGTCCGGAGCACAGCCTGCCTCACAGAGCTGGAGGAGACCCTGAACCGGCTGGCCGCCGGGGACCTCACCACTCGGGTGAACTGCACGCGCACGGCGGAATGCGGCGGCGTCTGCGCCGCCATGGACGGCACGGCGGAGAAGCTCCGGGGCGCCGTCGGGACCATCCGCACCGCTCTGGAGCAGCTGTCCGGCCCGCTGGACGCCCTGGCGGAGGACGCCGGAGCCCTGGAGGAAAGCGCCTCAGAACAGCGGCAGGCCAGGGAGGCCCTTCTGCGCTCCCTGGAGCGCCTTGCCGGGCAGCTGCGCCGCCGGGCCGAGGGCGCGGAGAGCGTCAGCGGCGCGGCAGACTCCCTGCGCGCCCTTCTGGCGGACTATGACCGCCGGCAGGAGGAGCTTTCCCAGGCAGTGGAGCGCATCGGCGAGTGCGCCGCCGAGGCGGACAAGATCGTCAAAGCCATGGAGACCGCGTCCTTCCAATGCAGCGTCCTGGCCCGCACCGCCTATGTGGAGGCCGCCGGAGCCGGTGTGAACGGCAAGGGGTTTGCCATCGTGGCCAGCGAACTGCGGATGCTGGCCTCCCGCAGCGCCCAATCCGCCCAGGACGCCGCCGCCTTCATGGACGAGATGAACCGGACGGTCCGGGAGAGCGCCGCTCTGGCGGCCTCCGCCTCCCGGGAGGTCCGCGGTCTGACGGCGGCCAGCGACGCGGTCTGCCGCCGTGCCGCCGGAGCCGCCCAGGACGCAGGGCAGACGGAGGAGCTGAAGGAGTCCGTCCGTCAGGCCGCCGGCCTGGACGGATCGGCGGAGACAGACCTGTCCCGCTCCAGCCGGGCCGCCCAGACCGCCCGGCAGATCAAAAAGCGGGTCGGCAAGCTGAGGGAGACCCTGGGCGTATTCCGTCTGCGCTGAAAATCCATATATAGATGATACATAGCTCCGGCGCGGGGCCGGTGGGGTGAGCCTGCCGGTCCCGCGCTGTCAAATTTTTTGGCACATTTTGTATGAATACCCCGGCGCGAAGGGGAAAAAATACGCTTTGTAAGCCGGCACAGCGGGCTTTCGCAACAAAAAAGGAGGTAACAGATATGGTTTTGGATCGGATCGCGCTGATCCTCGTGGTGATTGGCGCACTGAACTGGGGCGTCATCGGCCTGTTCGGACTGGACCTGGTAGCCTTTATCTTCGGCGGGCAGATGGCGGTGATCTCCCGGGTGATCTATGCCCTGGTGGGCCTGGGCGGCCTGTGGTGCATTTCCCTGCTGTTCCGGGAGCGGGTTCCCAGCGAAGCAGCTGCTTAACTGCGCAAAAATTCCCGCCGGCGTGTCCGGGACGCGGGCGGAATTTTTGATATAGAGTGGCCGGAAAAAGCGGGGCGGAAGCCCCGCTTTTTCCCATGGATGGCGAAAATACAAAATTTACCATCAAACAGCAAAATTTTTCTTGCTTTTTCCCGCACCTTGTGGTATTCTATCATGGCAATAAAGGGCGGTCCTCTGTCAGTCCGCGCCGCGAAGCGGCACGGACGGGACCGGTAGTTACCGGCGAAGCCGGTAATGACGGTCCTCAGGTGCCGGCGCTGTGCGCCTGACCTGCAAAAACTGTTACGAACGCCTATAAATTAGGAGGAAATATCCCATGGATCTCATCAAGGAACTGACCAAGTCCCAGATCAAGGAAATGCCCGCCGTCGAGGTCGGCGACACCGTCAAGGTGCACGTGAAGGTCAAGGAAGGCGCCCGCGAGCGTATCCAGGTCTACGAGGGCATCGTGATCGCCAAGAAGCACGGCGGCATCGAGGAGACCATCACCGTCCGCCGCGTGTCCTACGGCATCGGCGTGGAGAAGGTGTTCCCGCTGCACTCCCCCACCATCGACAAGATCGAGGTGGTGCGTCACGGCGTGGTGCGCCGGGCCAAGCTGTACTACCTGCGCGACCGCGTGGGCAAGGCCGCCAAGGTCCGCGAGAAGCTCTGATAACGCAAAAAGGTCCGGCAGGCTTTCGCCTGCCGGACTTTTTTGTGTTTTGGGAAAAGGCTTACCTCTGCTTTACCATCCGTTTTGAGCCGTACTCGTCTTCTCCGTCATCCACAAAACCGTTTGACAGCCAAAATCTGTGGGATGCCTCTTTGCAATAATTCAGCGCATAGTAAAGCGCGCCATCAGCTTTTGTATAGGATGTCAAAGCCTCAAAGCAGGCATGGCCAGTCCCGTTGCCCCGATACTCCGGGAAGACCCAGAAATCCAAAATAAAGCATTTCCCATCCTCACTCTGAAAAGTGCAATATTGAGAGGCACCAATCCGGATGCCGTCCCGCACAAAATAAACCATGTGCAGCGTATCCGGACTGCGCAGCATGAGACCTCTCAGGTGGCCGCGGTATCCGTCGCCTGAAAAATACTTTTTTTCTTCCTCATTCTCGATCATTCCATCGTCAATCAGATATTTGAATTGTATTTCCCAGAAATCATCAATTCTTTCTACCGGGATTTCTTCTATAAGTATCATCACAATCTCCCTGATACGTCAAAAAGTCTTTTTACCTCCACTCCACGCGAGCCGGGTTCCTGGGCGCGGTGCGCCGGAAGCGGAGGTCCGTATGCCCTACGATGAGGCAGCTGTCCAGCTTGCGCTGCTCCGTGACGCCAAAATACTCCCGCAGCTCCGGGTCGCTGTCGATAGCCCTGGCGGCAAAGCCGCAGTACAGCGCCCCCAGGCCCAAGGCGTGGGCCATCAGCTCCATATTGGCCAGGGCCAGTCCGCCGTCCACGGGACGCTCCGAGGTGACCACGATCATCTGATTGCCGCCGTAAAAGAGCGTGTCCGGCTGGTCCGGGTGGGCCAGATAATTCTCATATCGCCGCAGGAGCAGTTTGCGGCCCTTCTCCTTGGCGTGCCGGGCAAAGGCTTTCCAGATTTTCGGCCGCATGGCTTCAAATTCTTCGTCCAGGACGGTGAAGCCCACCGTCTGGCTGTTGGTGCTGGTGGGCGCGCAGCGCCCCGCGTCCAAAAGCTGTTCCAGCTCACGGCGGGAAGCCTTCTCGCCGGTGAAACGCCGGATACTCCGGCGGAAACGCATGGCATTGAGCAGGACCTCCGGGTCCAGGTCGAACCTCGCCGGGTCGTAAGCCACAGGCTCCTCCAGCCCCGGCATGGAGGGCGCTCCGGCGGGGCACAGGGCCACACACTGGCCGCAGGCGAAGCACCATGTTTTATTGCAGCGGTAAGTGCCGTCCTCATTCCGGACAATAGCGTGGACGGCGCAGTTTTGCGCGCACAGGCCGCAGCCGGTACACAGCGCGGGATCGATCATTACCATATCTGTTCTCCTCTATTGCAGTAAAATATCAAATTTTCCACAAAAATTCTCTGAAGCAATACGCACCTTACAGGTCCGGAGTTCCCGGCAATCAACCTGTTTCTCCAGGGAGCCGCAGGCATACCAGGTATACAGAATTTCCTTGTTCGGCCCCAGGATCTCTACCCTGGCGCTGCCGGAATCGGCCTCCAGCCGGACGGTGAGCGCAGAGTACTTTTGCGAAACGCGGAAATTCTTGGAGACAGTGCCGCAAAGGTACCGGTATTCCCCCCAAAAGCGGGTAGACGTACCCATAGCGCCGCCGGTGTAAGTGCCGCTTTTGACCACCATCAGGCCGAAGTAGTGCAGCGTCCAGAAGAGCAGTCCCATTCCTATCGCCATCAGGAGCAGAAATTCCCAGTTTTGCATCGGCAGTGCCTCCTTATCAGCGCAGTGTCTTGACCAAAACCTCCATATTGTTCTTCGCCCGGACCCCCGGTGTCCTTTCGTAGCCATTCGCCAGATAGAATCCCACAGCGTCATCGGCGGTCAGGATGGAACGGTACGCGCCGTGCGCCGCAAAACAGTCCTCCGTCATGCGCAGCAGCACCCTGCCATGCCCCTGCCGCCTGTATCCGGGAGCGACCCAGAATTCACGGATGAAGCCGAAGGGCTCCTCAAAAAACCAGTGGGAAAAGGCAGTCAGCTGAAACTGCAGGAATCCAACGGCGCCGCCGCCCTCGTCCAGCGAAAGATAAGCGCGGTTCGTTTTATCCTCGTCCATCTCCCGGAACAGGCCGTCCCAGTCTTTGACGGCGATACCCAATTCGGCAAAATAGGTCTGAAAGGCGGCGCGGAAGCGGAGATCGGTAAACTCGGAAAGCAAAATCGTATTGACGGACATAAAAACTCCTTCCAGCGGCAAAACAAAAAGCGCTCCCGAATTCGGGAACGCTTGATTTCACCACTCTGCTTTCCGGCGGCAGCCGCATCAGACCGCGGACAGTGAATGGCGAATTTCCCCGAATCGAGCCCTCAGCGTTTTCATGCCATTCACCTGCCTTTCTGTGTTTATTATAGCAATCAGGCGGAAATTTGTCAATATCGGACTTGCAGCGCACTGGAGCAGCAGAATGGAGAATCTTGTCGAAGAAAGATTCATCCAGGAGGCACTTGAACTGCTAATTTACGGATAGGCTCTTGGGAATACCTGAATAAATTCCCGCGGCAGCATAAGTTTCTCTCCGTGGGCGGCTGGGATAGAAAAGCAAAATTAACAATTCTCAAACAATACTGAAACGCTGCCGCAACATTGCAATGCTATACTTGCGCAAAACCAAAAGGGAGGCTATACTTTATGAGCCGATGGAAAGCCATGCTCAAGAAGCTGCTGCGGCCAGGCTGGGGCTGGGTCGTTTCAGCCGCCCTTCTGGGTGGGGTTTCCCTCGCACTGACCTTCCTTGTTTTTGGGGAGGACAGTCCATTTGCGTATATATCCTACCTGCTGTCAGCCTATGGCCTGGCTGTCCTTGTGGCAGCCATCATACCGCTGTTTTCCTCAGCGCGGCGCTTTCTGCATAGCATTCCCCTTGCCCACCGCTATCTGACTGACAAGCATTTCTCTGTTTGGTGGGGGCTGGCGTTGTCCTTTGCCGTCAATCTGGGATTTGCGGTGCTGAAATTGGTCTATGCGGCGGTCTACTCCTCCTTCTGGGACGGCTGGCTGGCCGTCTACAACATCCTGCTGTGTGCCGTGCGGCTTTATCTTCTGCGGAGTTTCCCGATGGGACAGAATCACCAGACATTTGAAACGGAGCTGCGCCGCTATCGATCCACAGGAATATCCCTGTTTTTCCTGGACGCTGCTCTGGCAGTCATATCCACGCTGATCGTCCTGAAAGGGAACGGCTATTACTACCCCGGCACACTGGTCTATGCTATGGCCTTCCACGCTTTTTACAGCCTGACGCTTGCAATGATCAACACGATCAGGTATCGTAGATTCAACAGCCCAATCTTATCTGCAGCAAAAGCGGTCAACCTGACCACCGCGCTGGTGTCCATCTTCTCCCTGGAGACGGCCATGATTGCTCAATTCGGCGCAGATCGGGCATACTTCCGGCTGGTCATGACTTCCGTAACCGCTTTCGGCGTCTGTGCCATCGTGCTGGGGCTCGCCATTTTTATGGTGTGTTCCGCCAATCGGAAATTAAGGAGGATTTCTGCATGATCCATATTTTAGTAGTAGAGGACGACGCCAGACTGAACCATCTGGTCTGCACGTATCTCAATGACTGCGGCTTTGAAACAAAAGGCTGCCTGAATGCCAAGGATGCCTACGATGAGATGTATAACAGCCTGTATGATTTGATCGTTTCCGACATTATGATGCCGGAGATTGACGGCTTCGAGTTTGCCCAGACGGTGCGGCAGGTGAACAAGCATATCCCCATCCTCTTCGTGTCCGCCCGGGACGACCTCCCTGCCAAGCAGAAGGGCTTTCAGCTGGGCATTGATGATTATATGGTCAAGCCTTTCGAGCTGGACGAACTGGTACTCCGGGTACGGGCGCTGCTGCGCCGGGCCAACATTGAGATGGAGCGGAAAATTACCGTAGGCAATCTGACCCTGGATGCGGATGCCATGACCGCCGAGGTGGACGGCGAGGAGCTGCCTGTCACCACCAGGGAGTTCAACATCCTTTACAAGCTGCTCTCCTATCCGAAAAAGACCTTCTCCCGCGCCCAGCTGATGGACGAATTCTGGGGAGTGGACAGCGAGACCAGCCTGCGGGCGGTGGACGTGTATATCACCAAGCTGCGGGATAAATTTTCTGACTGTGACGGCTTTGAGATCAAGACCGTCCGGGGTCTGGGCTACAAGGCGGTGCTGAAATGAGGGGCCGCTGGTGCTGGCCCGCCATCCGCTCCAGTCGGTTCCCGCTGGCCCTGTTTGGGATCGTGCTGACAGGGCTGCTGCTGACCTCCGGTATCCACATGGGCTTTGTTGTCCTGATGTCAAGGATGGAATGGAATGATTTCATCAAGGTAAATATCCCCATTCTCTACTGGGGCCTCATCGCCGCAGGCGTGACTGCTCTGATCTCATGGCTTACCAAAGGCACCTTTGAAAAGCCCCTGAAGCAGATCGCCCAGGCCGCACGGCAGGTAGCGGGAGGAGATTTCTCCGTCTATGTCCCTCCCATCCACAGCCCGGATAAACAGGACTACATGGACGATATGATCCTGGACTTCAACAAAATGGTGGCGGAGCTGGGCAGTATCGAGACGCTGAAAACCGATTTCTTTTCCAACGTCTCCCATGAGATCAAAACGCCCCTGTCGGTGATCCAAAATTCTGCGGATATGCTGAAAACGCCTTCGCTGTCAGAAGAGGAACGGGCGGAATATGTGGACACCATTGCCCGCTCCTCCCGGCGATTGAACGATCTTATCACCAACATCCTCAAGCTGAACAAACTGGAAAAGCAGAACATCCAACCCAACCCGGAGCCCTATGACCTGTGCGAGCAGCTGGCGGCGTGCGCCCTGCTGTTTGAGGACCGCTGGGAGGCGAAGGGGATCGAGTTTGAGGCGGACATCGAGGATCAGGCCGTCATCGAGGCGGATGAGAGCCTCCTGGAGCTGGTGTGGAACAACCTGCTGTCCAACGCGGTCAAATTTACCGAACCGGGCGGTACGGTCACTCTGCGGCAAACTTCCGCGGCGGAAAGCGTGGAGGTATCGGTCTCCGATACCGGCTGCGGCATAGACGCGAAGACACTGGAGCATATTTTTGACAAATTCTACCAGGGCGATACCTCTCACTCCACCGAGGGCAACGGTCTGGGCTTAGCCTTGGTGCTGCGTATCCTGCGGATGGTGGGCGGCGACATTTCCGTATCGAGCAAACCGGGCGAGGGCAGCACCTTTACCGTAAAAATACCTGTGGGGGAAGGAAATTGACATGAGCGAGATCAGAAAAGACGGCGGACCTTTTATTGGCTATGAGTATAAAGAGATCGACGCCTCGGGAAAACAGGCGGCATTCTATCTGGACTGCTATGAGAACTTCGGCTGGGTCCCGGATGAGCGGACGCAGGAGGCAGTTCCCGCCTCAAGAGGAAAGCTCCTTCTGAAGCGGGAGCGGAAGATCGTGAACAAGGCGGAGCTGACCCGCCTGCAGCGCCATTTTGAAGCCTGTATGGAAGAGATCGGCGCACTGGAGCAGTCCAGAACATCCAGCGCCACCATATGGGCCATTGTGGTGGGACTGATCGGCACCGCGTTCATAGCGGGCGCAACCTTTGCCGCTGTCCATGTGCCGCCCCGCTATGGGCTGTGTGCGGTGCTGGCTGTCCCCGGCTTTGTC
Organism: Oscillospiraceae bacterium; assembly: GCA_021768185.1. GTDB lineage: Bacteria > Bacillota > Clostridia > Oscillospirales > Oscillospiraceae > Pelethomonas. Next base: position 2,626 of record JAETNP010000062.1, on the reverse strand, counting down.
GGCTGGACGCTCCCGTACTTCCTGTTCCAGAAGCTGTCCGCCAAACGGGCGAAGGTGGTGACGGAGCTGGTGGAACGGAAATATGATGAGATCTATGAGATCTGTGAGCAGGGAAACAAATTATTGAACTGAGAAGCGCTCCTTCTGGAATTTTTCCGGAAGGAGCGCTTTTTAATATTTCTCAAACACAATTTCAGCAAAGAGAAAACATTGCAGGTCTATGATAGGCCCATGAGTTGAGAACTCAAATCAAATGAAAGTGAGAACTGGAGCATGAACGAGTACAAGCTGAAAACCCCTAAGCAGGCGGAGGCCGTTGTCGGGACCTATAAGAAGATCGAAGAGACGGTGGTGAACGCGTACAAGAAGGTGGAGGACACCGTGGTAGGCGGCTACAAGCAGATCGAAGGAAAGTTTGTGGATGCCTTTCTGGAGAAAGTGGAGGACGATAGTCAGGGCAGCGAGACCCCGCCCGCTGCGGAGGAATGAGCGGCGGGGAAAATCATCCTGGTGGCGGAAACCGGAGCGGACATCCCGCCGGAGGCGGCCTTGCGATATGGAAAGGAGGTATTCTCATGAAGCGTGTATTTGTTATTCTGGCGGCGGCAGCCGCAGGCTTTGGCATGGCGGCTGCCATTATCGCGGCTGCTGTCAATCGCCGTGATAACTGCTGAGTGAAAAGGACGGAGTCAAGATGATGAAAAAAATGTTTATAGTTATTATTGCGGTGCTTTCTATTGTGGGGATCGTTGTCACTGCAGTTTGTATGCCGGAAGATCGTTTCGGCAGTTAATAAGAGCCTGCCAATTCCAAAATATAAAATAGAGAGGAACTGACCAATGAACGAATTACTCAGCAAAGTGCAGAGTACTGCTCTGGACATGGCCATGAACTATGTTCTGAGGGATCCCGCCCACAATCTTCACCGCCTGCTGGATGTGGTGGAGACCTTGGATATCTCTGGCGAACACGCCGGACAACTGAAGGTGGTGCGTCCCATGGCGGCGGACCCGGACAACACCTGGAACCGGTTTGTGGTCAAACTCTGCCGGGAGGTGGATCACGAAGTGCTGAAAACCACCGTCCGCAATTTCTTTTTCAACGCCAGCGTCCTGGGGATGCGGAAGCAGGCGGAGAGCCGGGAGAAATACGGCTGCAGCGTCCCCTGGGCCATCCTCATGGATCCCACCAGTGCCTGCAACCTCCACTGTACCGGCTGCTGGGCCGCTGAATATGGCAATAAGCTGAATATGAACTATGAGGAAATGAATTCCATCATTGATCAGGCCAATGAGCTGGGGACCTACATGTTCCTCTATTCCGGCGGGGAGCCGCTGGTGCGGAAAAAGGACATCATCCGGCTGTGCGAGGCCCACCCGGACTGCCAGTTCACCGCCTTTACCAACGGGACGCTTATTGACGAGCGATTCGCGGAGGATATGCTCCGGGTAAAAAATTTCATTCCCGCCATCAGTGTGGAAGGCTTCGAGGCGGATACCGATTTTCGGCGGGGGCATGGAACCTTCGCTGCCGTGGAGCGGGCCATGACCATCCTGCGGGAGAAGAAACTGCCCTTCGGCCTCTCCTGCTGCTACACCAGCAAGAATGTGGAGATGATCGGCTCTGAAGAATATTTTGACCAGATGATTGCCTGGGGCGCACGGTTCTGCTGGCTGTTCACCTATATGCCTGTGGGCAATGAGGCGGCGCCCGAGCTGATGGTGAACGCCGAACAGCGGAAATTTATGTATGAGCAGGTACGAAAGTTCCGAGAGACCAAGCCGCTGTTTACCTTGGACTTCTGGAACGATGGCGAATACTCCGAGGGCTGTCTGGCCGGCGGACGAGTGTACTTACATATCAACGCCAACGGCGACTGCGAACCCTGCGCCTTCATCCACTACTCCGACACCAATATCCGGACACACACCCTGCTGGAGGCCCTGCAGGCTCCGCTGTTCACCGCCTACAAGGAGGGCCAGCCCTGGAATGGAAACCACCTGCGGCCCTGTCCGCTGCTGGACAACCCGGAGAAGCTGGTAGAGGCCGTGGAGCGTTCCGGCGCTCACTCCACAGATTTGCAGTCCCCGGAGGATGTGCGGAAGCTGGCAGGTAAATGTGAGGAGAAAGCAGAAGCTTGGGCCAAGGCAGCTGATGAGATCTGGGCCTGTTCTCATAGCTGTGCAAGCTGTAAGAGCGGCTGTGCGAAAGAGGAGTAGCATGTACGGATATCCTGCTTGTTTGGGTATCCAGAAGAAGGATGGGAAAGCCGATGATGCGCTTCTTTCCAGTATTGATCACCGCATCAAACATCGTTCCAGATTTTCTGCTCGTGCTTTAGACAGGACCGATCGACCGGGAAGGCATATTGAATATCTCGAGTAGTCCGTATGCTGTAAGAGTCTGTTCAGCATCTCCTCACGCACGTCCTGTCGGCGGATTTTTCATCCGGACTGCATGAAAGATCCTTGAGGCCCTTCAGGGCTGCTGCGGCTTTTGTCTTGCCGGATAATAAGAGCCTATCCGTAAATAAGCAACTGTGGTATAATAGCCACCAAAGGCGGTGGAAAAATGGAGAAAAAGAGCTACAAATCATGGACAATATCGGATGCGTTCTGGGAGGCCA
>JAETNP010000104.1 GCA_021768185.1 Oscillospiraceae bacterium | reverse complement strand
GTCCAGCAGGGCGGCAAAGGCCGTGTTCATCCTCTCGCTGCCCTCGGCCAGCGGGACGCTCTCTTTCAGCGGCCTGCCGGTGGTCTGGCTCACGTCGTAGTAGCTGCCCATGAGGTAGCCCCGGAAGTTCCGGTCACGGGGCGGGACGAAAACCGAGGCCCCCTTATTCATTTCCTCGTCCATCACATACCGGCCCTGCTTGTGCCAGAAGTCGGTGGTGCCGATCTTGGTGGGGTTCACCATCTGGGACAGGGCCAGGGCGATGTTCCCGGCGCTCAGGCCGATGTTGTCCCCCTGCAAAACCAGGTACTGCGTGTAGCAGTCCGGGGTCGTGGTGATGGCCATCAGGGAGGCGTCCCGCATTTGGGACAACTGCTCACGCTCGGCCCTGCGGCTCTCGGTACGCTGCTGCTTGCTCTCAGCCTTGGAATTGAGGATTTCACTTAAACTTGGCATACTGTTACCTTACCTTTCCTTTCGGTTTTTCCTGGCCGGGGCGGGACTGTGCCGCCAGCCGCTGTAACTGATCCAGCTTCTTCTTCGTGGGGGAGTCAACACTCTCCGCAGCCGTCTGAGACGGATTCAAGCCATTCCCGCGCTCTGGCGAGGATTTCTTTTGTGGAGCGCGGGACTTCGCTTTTTTTTGCTCCTCCTCCTGTTCCTTTTGGGGGATGGGGTAGCCCATCTGCTCCATGACGGCGTTCAACTGGGCGGCGTAGTTCTGATTGGAAACAACATTAAGGATGCCGGTGTTGTTCCCTTTCTTCTGCGCGATGAAGTAGAGGACACCAAACTCCTTGGCCAGCTTCTGGAATTTGGCCCTGTCCTCGGCCTTAATGGGGATTACCACGGCGGGGGCGGAGTCCTTGGCCAGCCGCTTGGCCGTTGTCTCACCCACAACTTTCATGTCCTGCTTGGCAATCGCCAGCAGCAGGGCGGCGACATTTTTCATGCCCTCCAGGGTCAGCTTTGCCGCTGCCTCGGTTGCCTGTAAGCTCTCCCGGACTACCACATCGGCAGCTTCAGCACTTACATCCATTTGCCTTTTTTCTCCTTTCTTACTTGCTCGTCCGTTCGATCCCGGACGGCTTCATGACTCTGCTGCTCCTGCTGCCGCGTGAGCTGCTCCCGATCTCTGATTTTCGGAATATCCTCCGTAATTTTTCGGCAGATCGTCAGCTCGCGGCGGGTGGAGCGCAGCTTGCCATTGACGGTTTCCAGCTCGGCCTCCACGTCCCGGCCCTCGCGCCGAGCCTCGTATAACTCCCTGCGATAGTCAACCAGCAGGTCGATCTGGCCTTGCAGGGCGTCGCCCAGCATGGCAAGCTGGCTGTCCGTGTCGATGCGGTACTGCACGAGAAAGCGAAATTGCCGTTGATACCGCTGGAGCTTCGCCACGTCTTTACGGATGGCGGCGGGCGGCGGGGTGCGCCGGGGCTTTCGGTAGCTGTTGAGTATATATAGGTAGCGCATATAGAGCGCACGAAAGCCGCGCAGCTTCCGGCGCGGCTGGTGGGGGACAGCGCCCC
>JAETNP010000103.1 GCA_021768185.1 Oscillospiraceae bacterium | reverse complement strand
TGCGCCGCCCTCCTTTCGGAGAGATTATACGCGCATTATGCGCATTTGTCAAGATAAAATGTTTGTGGTGAGGAAAGGGCTGCTATTCTTGCGAAGAAGTTTACATTTTGAAAGGAATAATACGCTATGTGGAAAATAATCTTATCGGACGGCACGGAGCTGGCAGGGTTCCAGCGGAACGGGAACAACTATTTCCGGGAGGACAAGGTGGACGAGACCGTGCTCGCCGGGAACCTCTCCGCTCTGACGCTGACGGACGGCGAGGAAACCATCATCCTGCACGACGCGGAGCTGGTCCAGCAGGTACGCTATGAGGGTGTGCCCGGGCTGGAGGATGGCTGGTATCTCTGCTTCCGGGAGAAGCCGCCTCAGGAGATGGAGGCGGAGGCGCTGCGGGAGGCGGCTGGAATCGCCTTCGTCTGCATGGCGGAGGCTGGGCAGATCAACAACGCAACCGCCGGTAAGCACGCGGACCTGTTCGGGGCCTGGGCGGAAAACACGGCCTATCAGCAGGGCGCTATCCGCTCCTATGGCGGCGCGCTGTACCGCTGCGTCCAGGCCCACACCTCCCAGGCGGGATGGGAGCCGGATGCGGCGGCCAGCCTGTGGGTGAAGATCGCGGACCCGGCGGAGGAGTGGCCGGAGTGGAGCGCCCCGGTGGGAGCCCATGACGCTTACGCCGCCGGAAGCAAGGTTTCCCACGGCGGGAAGCACTGGGCCAGCAGCCTGGGCGGGAACGTGTGGGAGCCGGGGGTATACGGCTGGAACGAAAAGGAGTAAGCATATGGAACATGTCAACAAATTCAAAGCGGGCGTCGCCGCTGCGACCGGGGCGCTGACGGCCCTGTGGGGCTGGATGGGCTGGCTGGCGGTGGGCTGGATCGTCTGCATGGGGCTGGACTATCTCACCGGGTCCATGGCGGCGGCCAAGGAAGGAAAATGGAACAGCGCCAGAGCCAGGGAAGGCATCTGGCACAAGTGCGGCATGATCGTGGTGGTGCTGGTGGCGGTGGGCGTGGACCTGCTGCTGGAGGCGGCGCTGGAGCACCTGCCGGGGATCGAGCTGCCGTTTGCCTTCGGCGGGCTGGTCTGCCCCATGGTGCTGGTATGGTACATCATCACGGAGCTGGGCAGCATCGCGGAGAATGGCGTCGCCCTGGGCGCGCCGGTACCCGGGTGGCTGGTGAAGCTGCTGGAGATCGGAAAGGGCGCGGTGGACGCGGCAGGGAATGCGGCGGTTGACGGCACGGGGGAGACGGTGCGGAGCACGGTGGTCGTGGAGAAGGATTGCATCACATCCACGGTGGAGCGTGTGACCGGGGCGCGGGAGGAAGAACTGGAAGGAATCCGGGACTACGGTGTGGGAGATATGCCGGGGGAACCTGGCTGCAGGGAAGATGAGCCAGGGGCCTTGGGAATGTCAGGGAATGGAGGCGGCAATGGCTAAAGAGTATAAAAAATTTCCGGTTATTCAAACCAATCCACCGGAATATGTTCCCTGGGACATGCTTGTTGCACATGAAGAACGAGTGAACAGAA
>JAETNP010000061.1 GCA_021768185.1 Oscillospiraceae bacterium | reverse complement strand
GCGGGGGTGGGTGATAAGCTGGCAGGGGATGCGGAAGTAGGTAAACTGCATCGCCTCGTCGCCGTAAAAATAGCTTGGTAATTTCATATCCGGCATGGCTGCTGCCTCCTTTTGGGTCAGATTACGACATTATTGGTCTATCAATTTTGAGGGGGTAATTTAGGGGAGGTAACTCGCTTGGTTGCCGCCTGTGCTACATCCCCAAAACAGCGATGCCATAATAAAAGAGGTGTCCGATATGCTGAGTTTTCAGCAACGAACACCCCTTGATATTACAAAGACACACACTGTTTTTCTTCTGTTTTTGATTTTTTACAACTGGTTTTGACATTTTTACCCCCCTATTTGTGTCGCATATAACTGTCCCGCGTGGGAGAGCGCACGGTTCGCATCCGTGAGGTTCGAGGGTTCGATCCCCTTCAGGTCCACCACAGGCAGACTTGCAATTTGCAAGTCTGCTCTTTTATGTGGTGACGTACACAACAGGCTGCTTATTACATCCCTGCTCCTGACACTCGGTAGCCATCGTCTTAAAATCCTCAAAGGAGACGTTCAATTCAATTTCCAGCGTATAGTCCCGATACACATAAACGGACTTGATAAACTGAGATATAATCATCACAAACCACTCCACCACAAAGGGCGTCTCGTCATCCCGCCGTCCGAGCTGGTCAAACATAGTCAAATAAAAATGCGTCGCACAGTGGATCCGTTGACAAAGCAGCCCCAAAGTCGCCGGAAAATCATTTTCTGCGGAAACTGGAAGCAGTGCTGGATTTGACATTCACCTATGAAGAAACGGGTCAGCCGGACAGACCCGAGGTGGAGTTCAAACGGGATGCGTTCATGTATGACGCAGCAAAATCAGTGAACTTGAATAATTGAGTACTTTGTCAACAGAACCACTATGAGCTGGAGGGGATTCTTGACCAGGGCGGCAGAAGCAGCGGCATGGTGGAGAGACTCGTGACGCCCCGCTGCCATGGAGTCCGCAAATGCAGACGCCTGTCGTGTAATCGTCTGTTTTGGGGGCGCCGTTTGAACTATATGCGCTCGTAAATATTACAAAATAGATATTGACATTATGCTATGGTTGAGATAGGGTTACAGTGCGGAGGCATGGAGGCTCCGCCACGCACTTCCCCATCTTTTGAAAGGAACGGCAAAAATATGGAATCAGTTCAGGAAAAGCTGGAGAACTACCAAAAAAACCTGCGGTGTATCCAAGAAGTGACAGATGAGCTCCTGAGCCACATGAAGGGGCGCGATTGGTCCTTCCGGCAGTCCATCACGGACAAAAAGGGGAAGCCCAGCCAGGAGAAGCTCCGGGCCTTGGTGACAGAGCTGCTGGACATCTGGGCGGCGAAGGTCCGGGAGCGCACGGACACTGACCCGGACACCCAAAAGAGCCTGGCGGAGCCTTGGCTCCAGGAGCGGCGGGAGCTGTACGGCCTGTACCTCTGCCTGGTCATGCGGTGCAGCCTGGAAAAGGGGGCGTACAGCGATGCCCACGGCGGCGCGGAACTGAAGGAGCGGACCGACTTCGCCTTCCTGCTGGAGCAGGCCAGGCGCCTCTCCCGGGACTGGTGCGTCCTGGCCGGACCGGACGGGACACGCCGCAATGAGTTGTATTGGGGCTATGACGCCTACTTTGGTTTCCACCTCTACTATGCCCTCCATGATCCCGACGTCCTCAAGGGTTATGTCAACCCGGGGAACGACTGGTCTCTGACTCCCGATTGGAAGCGGGCCTGCGGCCAGCCTGACAGCCAGCTGACAAATGAGGGCAGTTTAAAGCGAATCTATTTCAAACACTCCGGGGCCCGGCTCAGCCAGGCAGCGGAGCCAGAGGGGGAACCCGGGACGGAGGAGCAGCAGGCACTGACGGACGAGACGGACGATTCCGCCGAGGACGGCGATGTCTTCTATGATCCGGAGGAGGATGACGACTGGTTTTCCCCCTTCCCCAGCGAGGAGGACTACCACGAGTTTCAAATGGCCGAGATGGACCGGCATTCGGAAGAGGACGGCAGGGCCCTGGGGCTGACGTTCCTGGCCGCGGGATTTGAGGGCCCAGCGGAATACTGTTCCGCCTGCGAGCGCTTCGCAGAGCTCTTTCAGGCCGCCGCGCCGGAGGTCCTGCGGGGCTTCTGTCAGGACTTGGAGGAAATCGTGGATCTGTATCTGGCAGTGAAGGAGATCGCTCCCCTGACGGATACAAACAAGACGCTGAACGTGTACAGCCGTATTTACGACGGACCGCTCCAGCACGCGAAGCGCTATGGGAGGGGCCCGCAATGGGAAACGCTGTAGGCGGACTCCGGGATAGATTCTATCGGGATCTGCGGCGGGAGTATCGGGATGAGGGGGTAAACTCCTTTCTGTACCGGTACTTTTGGACGGAGGCTGTCACGGAGCTGTTGGAGGAATATGTTCCCCAGTTCCCGGCGGAGTGCCCTCTGCAGCCGGAGAACAGCAGCCGGATCAGGGCGCTGCTGGAGGAGGCGGTGCGGGAGCGTCCGGAACTGCTGCTGAGGCCGGCGCCGGAGAAGAAACGCAGGAAGCCCGGCGAGGAGGCGGTCCGGGATAAGGACAAAACGGAGCGCCGGGACTTTTGGGAGGAGCTGTGGCTGAACGACGCCGGCTATCAGGCGGACCTGATCTCAGACACGGACTATTACCTGTGGCTGGTGGAGTATCTGGCGGCCCGCGACCTCTATTACAAGGACACCAGTATGTGGGACGGCCGCCGGTGGCTGGACAAGCTGCTGCGGGAGGGCTGGCTGGGCGCGGGAGAGGTGCGGGTCCCAGGTTTATGGAGGCAGAAAAGCGGGAGAGCGGTCCCTTCCACGACGCAGACCGGCGCGGACCTGCGGGAGCTGGCGAAGCAGATCAAGACAGATCGGGAGGCGGTCGCCTTCCGGCTGCACGAGCTGGAGGTTGAAGGAGAGGACTATCTGCCCTGGCTGACCGGGCGGCTGAAGCAGATGGCGCTCCATATCAAGATTAAGGACTGGCTCCAGAACAGCGGATATCCCCTGATCAAGGAAGGGGATATGTCGGCTCGGTTCTCCGCGAAGAGAGCCCGGAAGCAGGACTTCTCCATGCGGCTGCTGGAGGCGTACTGTGACAGCGGGCGGGGCGGCGGCTTCCTCAGGCAGTACAGCAAGGATAAGAAGCAGGGGTTTCTGCTGGGCTATGAACGCTACGGGCGGTTGTGCTTTCAGGCGGGAACAGGAGAGGACTGGCTGACTCTCTGGGCTGAGGACGGGAATCTGAACAAATATGAGTGGAACCATGTCGCCGCCGTCTTTGACGGCAAGGCGGGCAGCATGTCCCTCTACCTCAACGGTGAATCAGTGGGAGAGAAATCTGTGGCGGCAGGCAGTGCCATCGCTCCCGCGGAGCGGGAGAAGCTGCTGGTGGGTAAGAACGCGCACTCCGAGGTGATCGCTGCCGGAGCTTACAACATGTTCAGCATCAGCTGGGAGCTGCCCATCCTGCTGCCGCTGACCAACAGGGCAGGAACCATCACCAAGTATTTCTTCTGCATTTCCCCCGCGCCTGCCTCCCTGGCGGATAACAAGGCGTACTATTTTGTGGGTGATTTTGATAAGGAGACCGGAAAATTTATTCCGGACGAGCGGTTTGACAAGAAACCGGCCCTGCTGGACTACGGCAGCAACGTGTTTACCGGCCCCAGTGCGCTGGTGGATCCGGTCAGCGGAAGCGTTTATCTGTTCAGCAACACCCAGGATGGGACGATCAGCGGAAAGAATCCCAACAAGACCAAGGAGGCAAATCATAGTTAAAGATATTACATTAAACAGCCTACGCTTGCTAACAACTCAAAAGCAAAACTTTTTCCCCCAAACGCATCGGTTCGATGTGTTTGGGGGAAATCTGCGGCCTCTTGGTCCCGAAGATTCGGCTCAAAATTCAGCGGACGCTTTCGGACACATTTGGTGCTGTTTATTCCGGGAGGGGCTGCTTTCCAGACCTCTCCGCTCCAATGTCTCCGTCCGCTCCCGCCGTGGTCTGGATCAGCGTTTGGGTCTTGAGAAAACCGTCACGCGCACCTCACTTGAACACAGCCCTCTCCAGCTCCAGCTCCTGGCCGCAGCGGTTGTCGATGTCCGTGCCGTTGCTCTGGAACCGAGTGCCGGGGAATTGCAGGGGGATGTCGTTGGGCACCTGCGCCAGCAGGACGGCGGTGCCGTTGTTCCGGAAGAGATCGTTTACAAACCTGCTGTCGGAGGGACTGCCGTGTTCAGCGTCGAAGCAGAATCCTACGGCGTTGTCCTCAAAGACGCACTCGTCGGCGTTGACCCAGGCGTTAGTGTGGGCCAGTACGCCGGTCTCCCACCCGGCGATCCGGCAGTCCGTCAGGTGGAGCCGGGCGGAGATGGAGAGGCCCGTACCCTCCCCGGGACCGAGGAGGTCAAATCCCTCCCAAAAGAAGACCCAGCCGGTCCTCGACTCTACGCTGATGGGGGCGGCAAAGGTGGTGCGGTTCCCCGCTTCGTCTGTGCTGCCGGTCAAATGGACTGCCCGTCCGGTTACGGACAGCTCCTCCGTATAGGTCATCGGCGGGAGGTGGATGTATACCTCATCCTCCGGCCCAACTATTCCATCGAGCCGTGCCAGAAAGGCTTCCAGGTCCTCGACCGTGTCCAGGGGGGCGTCGTCAGAGGTGAAGTGATGGGTCATGATGCCCTCTATGATCTGCGTCTGGTGGAGCCGGATGATGTCGCCGTTCTTCATTTGAATGGAGATGGTCAGCTCCGCCGAATGAGTCCCCAAACTGGTGACCATGGGATTCATATAGAGGATGGCGGCGCTGTTTGGAACATAGTCCGTGTCATGGACCGCCTCGGAGCAGGTGATCTGGAAATCCTGGTCCACTTGGGAGATCTCGCCTGTGATGCTCTCCACCCGCTCCAGAAACGTCTCGGCGGCAAAGGTCTCTGTGCCCGCCAGATTGATGTAAAGCAGAACGGGGTAGCGGTAGATCTCGTCCAGCGGGGCGCTGCCGTTGTAACGCGCCCGGTCTGCGGGGGTGAAGGGGTCGTTGGCCCAGGCAATGCACAGCTGGTAGTCCACACCCTGGTCGCGGTAGATCACTTCGGTGCTGTCGTTATCGTAGACCCTGGGCCGGCAGTGCTGCCAGAGTCCCGCGATCAGGGCCAGGACCAGCGCCGCCAGCAGGACCCCGGCGCTCCGGAGCGCCCTCCCGGATATATATCTGGGAGGATGGGGCTGTTTCCGATGATTGATGCTTTTGGCGCAGTATGGACAGAAAGACGCTTCCTCCTGTAAAGAAGCGCCGCAGTACGGACAGTTTTTTTCCAAAAGGATCCCTCCTGTATCAAAGCGCGCCCATGAGATGGACCACGTCCTTGTACCGCTTCTCCGGATTCACCCGGGTGCATCGTTCGATGACCCGACCCAGCCGGCCCTCCGCCAGACGTTTGGACGGGTGCTCACCGGTGAGCATCACGTTCATCAGCACCCCCAGGGAGTAGATGTCCGTCCGTGTGTCGGACTGGCCCAGGCCGTACTGCTCCGGGGCGGCGAAGCCGGTGGTGCCCAGAATCTGGGTGTCCGCCTCCGCCTGGGGCTTGTGGAAGCGGGCGGCATCAAAATCAATCAGCACCGCCTCGCTCCCCCGCAAGATCACATTTTCCGGCTTGATGTCCCGGTGGACGGCGGCCAGACTGTGGAGCACCCACAGCGCCTGGCACAGCTGGGCGGTGATCTCCCGGGTCTCCCTGGGGGAAAAGAGGGCCCCCTCCAGCAGGAAGCCCAGGGTGTCCCCCTCAATAAATTCCTCCAGGACCAGATTGTCTTCTCCCTGGCTGACGGCCTCATAGATGACCGGCAGATTCCGGCAGGAATAGTTCAGCAGCTTCCGGTACACTTCGCCGTTTCCGGTGAACCGGCGGAGAATGAACCGCTGCCCGGTTGCCCGGTGGAAAATCAGCTGCACGCTGCCCCGGGCGCTCTCCTTCAAGGTCCGGACGGTCTCATACTCCTGAGCTAATATTTCCAACAGCCACGCGTATATGGAGGCCACCCCCTTCAAAAATTTTCCCATATACTATGCAGCCAGCATATTGTTTCACGGTGCAAAATTTTGTAGAATCAGTATATAACATTTTGACCGGAAAGTAAAGGGGTGCAAACAATGGAGAGCAAGTCTACCGGCAATCTGCAGCAGGAAATGATGGAACAGCCCAATCTGAACGCCTATATTCATGACAATCAGGAACAGTTCTCCGACAGCAGCGTGCTCAGCCTGCTGTCGGAACTGTTTAACACGAAAAAACTTTCCAAGGCGGAGCTGGCCCGGCGGGCGGGCATCAGCGAGGTGTACCTCCACCAGGTGTTTTCGGGGCGGCGCAGGCCTTCCCGGGACCGTCTGGTGTGCATCTGCGCGGGGCTGGAGGCGTCCCTGGAGGAGACCCAGCGGCTGCTCAAGCAGGCGGGCTACGCCCCGCTTTATCCCCGGCGGAAGCGGGAGTCCATCATCGCCCACGGCATCGTCCACCACACGCCGCTGGGACAGATCAACGACAATCTGTTCGCCGAGAATGAGAAAACGCTGTTCTAGGGAGGACCCTGTTATGCTAACCACCACGCAGAATCTTTGCTACAACTGTTTCCGGCACATCGAGGACCCCGCCGCCCCCTGCCCCTATTGCGGCTTCGACCTGGCGGAGAATGCGAAGAAATTCCCGGTAGCCCTCCGGGCCGGGACGGTGCTCAACGGCCGCTACATCGTGGGCCGGGTGCTGGGCCAGGGCGGCTTCGGCATTACCTACCTGGCCTTCGACACCCAGCTCCAGGCCAAGGTGGCCGTCAAGGAGTACATGCCCAACGACATCGCCACCCGCATTGAGGGCACTACCGTCTCCGTGGCCATGGAGACCAAGGCGGACGACTTCACCTATGGCGCGGAGCGTTTCCAGGAGGAGGCCCGGACCCTGGCGAAATTCATCGGCCATCCCAACATTGCCGGTGTATCCAGCTACTTTGACGAAAATGATACCTCGTATTTCGTCATGGACTACATCGAGGGCGTCAGCTTCAAGAACTACATCGCCAACAACGGCGGCAAGGTCTCCGTGGACGAGGCGCTGAACGTGATGATCCCCGTCCTGCGGGCGCTGACGGCGGTCCACGCCGAGGGGTTCATCCACCGGGACGTGACGCCGGATAACATCTACATATCGAAGGACGGCAACGTGAAGCTGCTGGACTTCGGCTCCGCCCGGTACTCTATAGGAGACAAGAGTAAAAGCCTGGACGTCATCCTGAAAGTGGGGTATGCTCCAAAGGAGCAGTACATACGGAGAGGCCGCCAGGGGCCCTATACCGACGTGTACTCCTGCGCGGCCTGCCTCTACGCGGCGCTGACGGGGGTGCTGCCGCCGGAGAGCCTGGAGCGGCTGGACCATGACGAGCTGGTTCCCGTGTCCCAGGCGGGGATCGACATCCCGGACTGGCTGGACCGGGCCATTTTGAAGGGCCTTGCCGTCCAGCCGGAGGACCGGTTCCAGTCGGCGGCGGAGTTTCTGGACGCCATCGAGAACCAGATCGCCGTGGAGGTGCCGGGGGCGGCCCCGGCGGAGCCCCCTCAGCCGGTCACAAAGAAGAGCAAAGCGCCCATCATCGCTGCTGTGGCGGCGCTGCTGGCGGTGGCGGTGGGTCTGGGAGCGTTCTTCGGGCTCAGGGACGGCGGCAGCGCGGGACCCGCTGCTGATCTCCCGGGGGAGGAGCAGAAAGAGGAGCAGCCCGAACTGAAAAAGGCGGAGGTCCCCTCCATCACCATCCAGGGGGTGGAGTACGGCACCGACCTGCGGCAGCTGGAGCTGCAAAACATGGGGCTGACGGACGGGGATATCTTGGACCTCAAGTACATGATCAACCTCACCTACCTGAACCTGGACGGCAACAATTTGACGGACCTCAGCCCGGTGTCGGGCCTGACGGAACTCACCGAGCTCAATGTGATGAATAATCCGGATCTGACGGACCTCAGCCCTCTGGCTGGGCTGACGGAGCTGCGAAATGTCAACTTCTACGGTTCCTCCGTCACGGATTACTCCTTCATGGCGGGGCTGACCAATCTGGAGCAGGTGCAGCTGTACGACGTCCAGGAGGACACGGACCTGAGCTTCCTGTCCGGGATGACCAACGTAAAGCGGCTCTATACCAACGGCGGCAATAACTATATTTCCGACCTGTCGTTCCTGTCAGGGATGACCGGACTCCAGGAACTCAACTTGCAGGTGGGCGCTGGGCTGGAGGAGCTGGACCTCTCCTTCGCGGCCAACATGCCGGAGCTGACCCGGCTGAACATCTACAGCAACGGTCAGAACGCCGCCGCCGCAACCGACCTGACACCTCTGGCGGGACTGACAAAGCTCCAGGAATTGAGTGTGTCCGCGGAGGTGGAAAGCCTTGCACCCCTGGCGGGGCTGACGGATCTGCGGACCCTGCAGCTGTGGAGCAGCGGGGGCAGCAACTACTATCCCCTGACCGACATCAGCGCCCTGTCCGGAATGACCAAGCTGACCACCCTCAGTATGCAGGTTGGGGATGTGAAAGACCTCTCCCCTATTTCAGAACTGACCAGCCTGACGGAATTGCAGCTCTACGGTAATTATCAAGTCACGGATCTGAGTTTCCTGTCCGGTCTGACCAAGCTGCGGACAGTGCGGCTCAATCCATACAGCAGGAATGGGGCAGCCGTTCTTACCAGCCTCAAAGGCTTGGAAAACCTGACGGAGCTGCGGGAACTGCGTATTTACAGCGCAGGAAATTTGACGGACGTGGAGCCCCTGGCCAACCTCACCAAGCTGACCGCCCTCAGCCTGCCCTATAAGAACTATTCCGATGGCGAGCCCCCTGCCTTGGACCTGAGCGGCCTCAGCGGCCTGACCAAGCTGCAGGAGCTGGAAATCAACAGCAGCGTCGTCTCCCTGGAGCCTCTGCGCGGCCTGACGGATCTCCGTTCTCTGAGAATCAACGGGGACTGGCAGAATCCCGTGGACAACCTGGAACCCCTGTCCGGCCTGGAAAAGCTGAATAGCTTGCAAATCTATTACGTCCGCCAGGGCACCGACCAATCCCCGGTGGCCCACGTCAAGGACCTGAATATTACCGAGACAAACTGAGATAAAAGGAGGAAAAGCCATGTCCCAGATCGAATGCGGCCGGGGCCATCTCTATGATCCCGCCGTCCATCCCGTCTGCCCCTACTGCAACGGCGGACAGAAGATCACCGTGGCCTCGGCGGGACGCACCGCGCCCCTCTCCGGTACGCCGGTGACGGCGGCTCAGAAGACCGCGCCCCTCTCGGGTACGTCCGTTACCGCGCCTCAGAGGACCGCCCCTCTCTCCGGCATTTCCGTCACCGCGCCCCAGAAGACCGCACCGCCCCGGGGCTACGGCGCGCCCCCGCCGGAGCCGGTCCCCACCGCGCCGCCCTCTCCCGGCATCAGCGTCACGGCCGCCAACAAGACCGTGGGCATGATGCAGTCCCAGATGGGCTTTGACCCGGTGGTGGGATGGCTGGCCTGCGTGGCGGGCCCCAGCAAGGGCAAAAGCTACACCGTCCGGGGAGGCATCAACTCCATCGGGCGCAGCGAGCGGATGGATATCGTGGTCACCGGCGATCTGAAGATTTCCGCGGAGAACCACGCCAAGATCAGCTACAGCGAGAAGCACAACCGCTTCAACCTCCTGCCGGGGGAGGGGCGGAACATCGTCTACCTCAACGACGAGGAGGTCTTCACCCCCATGCCCCTGCAGGCTTACGATATCATCGACTTCGGAGAGACCAAGCTGCTGTTCGTCCCGCTGTGCGGCGAGCGGTTCACCTGGAAAGCGGAGGAAAGCGATGGGGCTGTTTGACGGACTGTTCCGCCGGGCGAAATCCATGGCGGAAAAGGCGCCCCCCGTACCGGCGGGACCTCCGCCGGAGGAGGCCCCCCTGACAGTCCGGGCGGCCAACCTCCAGGGCATCGGGGACCGGGAGGCCCAGGAGGACTCCTTCGCGGTGGTGAACGCCGCCGACCCGGCGGAGCGGGACAGCCGGGGCCTCTTCGCTCTGGTGGCCGACGGCATGGGCGGCATGGAGGACGGGAAGCAGGCCAGCGAATGGGCGGCGGACTTTTTCCTCCAGCTCTTTCGGGAGAGAGACCGGTCGGAGGACCTGCCCGGCTGGTTCTACCGCAGCGTCCACGCCGTCAGCGACAGCGTATTCCATCAATTCGGAGGCCGCAGCGGCACCACCCTGGCGGCGGTCCATCTGTTGGGAGACCAGCTCCACTGGCTCAGCGTGGGAGACAGCGCCATCTTCCTGTGCCGGGAGGGCGGCGTGTTCCAGCTCAACCGGGAGCACACCTGCCTCAACCGGCTGTATCTCCAGGAGCTGGAGCAGCCCGTGATCGACAAGGCCCGGGCCGAGGGGGACGAGGACGCCCGGCGGCTGACCTCCTTCGTGGGCATCGACCGGCTGACGGAGGTGGACCTGACCCTGCGGCCCCTGACCGTGAAGCGGGGGGACGCGGTGCTGCTTTGCTCCGACGGCATCAGCGGCGTCCTTACGCCGCCGGAGCTGCTGGAGGCCATGACCCTGGACCCGGAGGAGGGCTGCGCGCTGCTGGAGCGCATGGTGCTGGAAAAGGCGGTCCCGGGACAGGACAATTACACAGGCATCCTCATTGCCTGGAGATAAAAAGGAGAGCGTGACATGAAAAAAATGCGGCATCTTGCGGCGGCGCTGCTGGCGGCGCTGCTGCTGGCGGTTTCCGCCGTCCCTGCCCAGGCGGAGTTCGACCGAAACGCCCTGGACGGCATCGTGATGATCACCACCGGCGCGCCTGACGCCGACGGCAAGATGGGCTACTGGCGGGGCACCGGCTTTTTCATCGGCCCGGAGGGGGAGAACCCCCAGTATATCGTCACCAACTGCCACGTGCTGGAGGAGTTCATCCTGGCGGGCAAGGCCCTGGGCGGCGGCGAGCTCCACGTCCTCTACGAGAAGGACGACGAGGAGGAGGCCTATCTGGTGGACTACGACGCGGAGAAGGACGTGGCGGTGCTGCGCCTGGCGGAGCCCACTGATAAACGGGTCCCCCTCCTGCTGAAGGAGCCGCCGGAGAGCAGCCTGGGCAGCGAGGTTTATGCCGTGGGCTATCCGCTGGCGGCGGACGTCACCGTCCAGGCGGTGACCTCCTTCAGCCAGAAGGACGCCACCGTCACCACCGGCAGCATCAGCCGCTTCCTGACGGAGAGCGGCACTGGACGGAAGCTGCTTCAGACCGACGCGGCCCTCTCCGGCGGCAACTCCGGCGGACCGCTGATTGACGGGACCGGCGCGGTCATCGGCATTAACACCGCAGGGTCCAATCTGGACCAGAACCTGTTCTATGCCGTCAGCGTCAGCGAGGTGCTGCCCCTGCTGGTGAAGAACAGCATCCCCTATGCGCTGGCGGAGGAAAAAGCGGAATCCGGGATTTCACCGCTCTATATCGGCATCGCGGCGGCGGCAGCGGCCCTTGTGATCGTCCTGGCGGCGGTCCTGATTTTCAGGAAGAAGAAGCCCGCCGCCCAGAGTGCTCCGGTCCGGAAGACGGGGACCCCGATTCTCCGCTCCATGGCCCCTCAGCACGGCGGCATGACCGTCCAGCTTCACGGCACGCCGGTGCAGCTGGGCCGGGACGCCGCAGTCTGCCGCCTGGTGTACCAGGACGGCACCCCCGGGGTCAGCAGCAGGCACTGCCAGGTCTTCTACGACCAGAAGGAGGGCGTGTTCGTAGTCACCGATCTCAACTCCACCTACGGCACCTTCCTGGCAAACGGCCAGCGGATCGCCCCCAATACGCCGGTGAAGCTGCCGCCCCAGAGCGCCTTCTATCTGGGCGAGGCGGACAATACCGTGTGTACGGACCTGGAGTGATCTATGGATATTTCTGCGTTTTGCTATACCAATCAGGGCGGGCGGGAACACAATGAGGACAGCGTCCGCTGCTGCGCCGGGGAGAACCGGGGCGCTTTCGTCCTGGCGGACGGGCTGGGCGGCCACGGCTGCGGCGAGGTGGCCTCCGCCCTGGCCGCAGATGTCATTTATGACGGCGTCATGTCCCAGGAGCCGGACGCCGAAGGAATGTGCCGACTGTTTCAGCAGGCCAACGCCGCGATCATGGCCCAGCAGAAGGTCCCCGGACAGGAGGACATGAAGACCACCGCCGTGGCCCTCTCCCTTTCGGCGGACCGGGCGGTGTGGGGCCATATCGGGGATTCCCGGCTGTACCGCTTCTCCGGCGGCGCACTGACCCAGGCCACCCGGGACCACTCCGTCAGCTACATGAAATATCTGGGCGGGGAGATCACCCGGATGGATGTCTACCATGACGACGACCGGCCCCGGCTGCTGCGGGCGCTGGGCCGGGAGCCGTGCAGACCGGAGGCGGCGGCGTGCGTCCCAGCCCCCGGAGACGCCTTTCTGCTGTGCTCCGACGGGTTCTGGGAATACGTGTACGAGGAGGAGATCCTGGCGGATCTGCTGAAAGCGGAGACGCCGGAGCAGTGGGCGAAGCTGATGCTGCTGCGGCATATCCGGCGCACGCCGCCGGGGAACGATAATTTTTCCCTGATTACCGTTTTTGTGGAGGAATCGTTATGATGAGGCGTTTTCTCTCCGGGGCGCTGGCCCTGCTCCTGGCGGCGGCGCTGACCATGACCGGCCGGGCTGCTGCCAGCGCGGAGATCGTCCGCGCCTTTGTGTACGATGGGACGCTGTATACCTATGTGGCTATTGAGGGCGCGGAAGCGCCCATCACCAAGGCGGAGGCCAGGATCGGGACCCGGACCTTCCCCGCCGCCGGACGGCTGGAGACCGTGCGGCAGGCCGGGGCTCCGGTGACCTGGATGCTGCTGGTGGACAATTCCAACTCCATGCCCGCCTTCCGGGAGGAGGCGGAGGCCTTCGCCGGAAGCCTGGCCCAGTCCGCCGGGGAGAACACCCGGTTTATTCTGGCTACCTTCGGAGACGCCTTTTCTGTGGCGGGCGAGGACGTGCCTGCCGGGGAGCTGGCGGAGCGGATGGAGGAGATCCCCTTTGATGAGACGGTCACCCGGCTCCACACCGCCATCGGGCAGGCACTGGACTACTTCGAGGGCCTGCCCAGGGAGCGGAACGAGCTGCGGTGCCTGGTGATCCTGTCCGATGCAGTGCAGTACGACCCCGACGGCGGCATTCCTTATGAGGAGCTGCTGGAACGGGTGGGCCATTCCGATGTAATGCTCCACTCCGTCGGCTTCGGGGACGATCAGGAGGCGCTGGACAGCCTGGGCCGCCTGGCCGCCGCCTCCGGCGGACTGCATCAGGCCATCGGCGGCCTGACGGCGGAGGAAGCGGGCACGGCGCTAAAAGAGAGCAGCGGCGGACTGTTCGTCACCGGATTTGACCTTTCCGGCTATACCGCCTCCGGCGGGACGGAGCGGGCGGCGGTGACCTTTTCCGCCGGAGCGGAGCTGATTTGTCGGGCAGAGGCGGAGGTAGAACTTCCGGCCCGGGAGGGGACGGAGACGCCGCCTCCGGCGCAGGCCCCGTCTCTGCCGGCCAGCCAGACCGCTCCTTCCGGCGGAACGGTCCCTCCGGAAGCGGGTACGTCTGCGGACGGCGGCTGGCCGCTCCTCCCGGTGCTCGGGGCCGCGGCGGTTCTGGCGTTGATTCTGGCCATTGCCGCGGTCCTGCTGGCGAAAAAAAGAAAGCGGGCTGCCGCGCCTGTCCCCCCGCCTCCGGCGGAGGCGTCCGGGGAGGAGAATACTGCTCCCGCCGGGATTTACATGCGCCTGGAGGTCCTTCAGGGGGAGCCGAACGGGGTGCCTGCGGACTTGGAACTTGGAGAGGAGCTGGTGATCGGCAGCGGTCCGGACTGCGGCATCCTGCTGCGGGAGGAGGGCGTATCACCCCGGCACGCCAGAGTGTTCTTTTCCGGCGGCGCGGTGTGGCTGGAAGATCTTGGCTCGCAGAGCGGGACGGCCCTCAATGGAGCGGCGGTCACCCAGCCGACAGTACTGCGCAGCGGGGATCAGATCACGGCAGGAGATGTGGTTTTCCGATTGAAGTTTTAACGGTATTTGAGAGCCGATATCCTGATGTCGGATATTCGCCCATACATGTAGGAACGCTCTAACACAGCTGCTGCGATGATTGTTTCATACTATACCAAAATGACCCGCTGGTGAACCACGAGCGTCCGTCCAGGCTCCCAGACTGGTGCAGGATTACGCCGCCAGGGAGCAGCTGGAGAGGGATGAGCTGTGGCTGGTCTGACTTCACACTTTTTAGAGCCTATCCGTAAATAAGCAACTGTGGTATAATAGCCACCAAAGGCGGTGGAAAAATGGAGAAAAAGAGCTACAAATCATGGACAATATCGGATGCGTTCTGGGAGGCCAT
>JAETNP010000060.1 GCA_021768185.1 Oscillospiraceae bacterium | reverse complement strand
AAGGCCGGCGAGTTTGCTGATCCCAAGGGCTGGGAGCTCCAGACTGCTGCTATCGCCGAGCGTGAGGGCATCACCGCGAACGTCACCACCGGTGACTTCGGCGCTCCCGCTCCCCGCGCAATGGTCGCTGAGCTTCTGTTCCGCGGCCTGCTGAGCGAGACCGTCACCTACAGCGCTCTGACCTCCGGCGGCTACACCAAGGGCGAGACCCTGGGTATGCGCGAGTTCAAGCTGGAGCAGATCGAGGGCGTCGTTACCGGTAACGAGTTCGCCGATCTGAAGAGCACGCAGGTTCTGGACAAGGGTCAGACCCAGCTGCAGACCGAGGACGGCCTGCGTGACCTGGCCATTACCACCAAGATCACCGACATCGGCGAGAGCCGCTACGCTTACATTACCGGCACCAAGGTGCTGGCCATGGGCGACACCGGCCTGAACACCGTCAAGGAGAACGACGGTGCTGCTACGGACATCTCCACCACTTCCAAGTTCAATGCCACTGCCGAGATGCCCGCTGCTTCCGACATTGAGTATTACACCAACTTTGGCCGCGTGGGTACCTACACCTGCGACCAGCGCCTGGAGTTTGTGGTGACTTTCACCTACAATGCTGGGAGCACCTACATTCCTGGCACCAACAACCTCTACACCTCCCTGGCCGAGATCCAGGAGGACTTTGAGGAGACCTATGTTGGCGGCGCTTCCCTGACCGCTGCCGTTGCCAACGGCGGCGTAGGTATGACCCAGGTTGCTGCTACCGCCAACAGCGTTACCTACAGCAAGATTATCCGCGCTGAGTCCGACATCAGCGATCTGGATCTGGCTGTCATCCGCGGAATTTTCGTTGCTGCCGACAACAACCAGACCGCCGGTACCCGCTTTGAGGGCGTGGAGGGCGATGTGTACGTCGGTACCCTGAGCAATGCCGTTATCACCGGCGGCGCGACTACCGACGAGCGCGACCTGTCTAACCAGATTTCCTACAAGAAGTTCGTCGAGGACTACATCAACGATGAGATCTTCGATGTCAACTGGGAGACTTCCACCAACGGTACTTGGGTCAAGTTCGTTGACAACGACGGCGACGGCCAGGCTGAGTATGCCTTCCGTACCACCTCTTGGCTGGATGAGGCCCTTGAGACCTACACCAACAAGGGCGGCGACACCGTCACCCAGTACAACCGCTTCAATGATGATCCCACTAACGTGGTCAATGGCCGCTACAGCGTCCGCTATCTGGACAACGACGGCAACGATACCGATACGGTTCCCGCTGTCGGCGAGAAGGTCGTCTGCTCCCTCATCGACAACCAGGTTCTGGTTGAGCCCGCTCTGGACGAGACCGTGACCGTTACCGATTACAACTGGAAGAGCGACATGATCACCACCGATAAGGGCGACTACTATCAGTCCTTCATCGGCAACTGGACCGGCCTGCAGGAGCGCCTGAGCACCATGGCCAACAAGACCGAGTACATCGTGTACTTCGATCACTTCGGCTATGTCCGCGCGTATGAGGTTCCCGGCGGCACCACCTACGCTCTGGTCACCGAGATCTATGCCCGCAACAACAACAACGGCAACCTGGTCCAGAATTGGCCCATGAACGTTGAGCTGAAGGTCAAGGACGAGAAGGCCCAGGAGTACAACCTGGTTGGCGGCAGCAATAACCTGTTCGCTTCCAGCAATGCCTGGTCCATGATCGAGAACCTGGCCGCTGTGGGCAACTACTACAACTGGCTGCAGCCCGCTACCGCTCATATGGGCGTGAGCACCACCGGCCTGGCTCCCGTTTATGGCGTGCCCACCTTTGGCGGTGCTACCTATAAGTACTGGGCCAAGAATCTCCAGCTTGCCCGCCAGATCACCGCTCTGACCGCCAATGACACCTTTGCCTATGGCACCAAGACTGTGGGCGACGTAGTTAACAGCGATTCCGTCAGCTTCACCAACGTTGCCATCGCCAACATCGACGGTGAGAACGCCACCCTGACCGGCGCCGCTCAGGTCCGCCGCGATCAGCAGGGCAACGTCCTGTATTGGGATAGCAACAACAGCGGTGTCGTTGGCGATGCCGGCGACAAGGCCCGCTACGCTGTGGACTATGTCCAGCTGACCACCGACAACACCGTCAAGGGTCAGACCCGCTATACCATCGATCCCAACTACACCGGCTGGCAGGGCAATATTCCCACTGTCGGCAAGCCCAACAACTATGTCAGCGCTACCCATGACACTGAGTACTACATCGCCTACAACGGCGGCGTCCTGTACTTCACCGACTATGCCAACATGATCGCGCTGACCGCGAAGGACAACAACATCCGCGCGGCTTACGCGGTAGCTCATGACACCTCCGCCGATAACGCCAACGAGCCCTACTGGGTCGCCGACGTCATCGTCTACGAGGTTCAGAACTATGTTGACACCAGCAAGACCAGCACCGCTCTGGTTTACTACAACCCCAGCCGCAGCGACACCCAGGTCCAGCTGCTCAACACCCTGGACAGCGCCAACGGCCTGATCGACGCCATTCCCAATCCTCTGGGCTGGGCCAATGACGATGTCCGCAGCCAGGGCTTCGGTCCCAGCTACGCCGGCTATGGCTTCTATCAGTTCTGGGATGGCGCCAAGAATGACGCCGGCCAGCTCGCCGTTGGTTCCATCATCCACATTGATGGTGAAAACCACACTGGCCACACAGCCACTACCATTGATGCGGATGGCAGAGTCTGCAATCATGTTGGTCATGGAGACCTGCGCTTCAACTCCAACCTGATTTATGCCGGTACTGTTGTCAACGAAGTCGAAGTTGGTACCAGGGGCACCTACCTCAACGTCGATACCGATAATGACGGCCAGACCAACGTGTCTGTGCTTATCAAGGAAAGCGCTGAGAGCAACGTCTACAGCGTGACCACCGACCGCGAGCTGGGCTCCAACTGGGACTACAACGAGGCCAATGCCCTCCGTTACAGCAACGTCCGCAGCAGTGAGATCAAGGCTGGCGACCGCATCGTCTGGATTGGCGGCAGCGCCATCAAGGTTCAGGAGAGCAACAACACCCAGACCGCTTCCTTCGTGGTTGACCTGGGCAACGGCGTGAACAACACCTGGATCTATGGCAACACCGCCGCGTTCCTGGGCGTCCATCCTGTTCCCGGTGTCCCCGTTCCCGGCGTTGACCCCGATCCCATCCTGCCTGCTCTGTGGGCGCAGATCATGGCCGAGCAGACCGCTCTGGTTCCTCCCACGGCGGATGATACCAAGGCTCCCGCGAGCATTGAGATCACTGCGGATGATGAGGTTCTTTATACCGGCGATCTGGCGTTTACCGGAACCGCTGCCACTGTCACGGTTCCCTATGACAAGTGGAACGGCCATGCTGGCGAGACTCCCGAAATCACGGTCACTCCCGCTAACGGCAACAAGATCTCCATCAACAACTCCGCTTTTGGAGATAAGAACGCCGCTATGAAGGTCAACGGCAATGCCGTCAATACTCCTACCACTATCACTGTTACCACGACCGGTGAGAGCTCTGCCGCCACCGTCGGAGTTTACACCATCACCATCAACTATCAGGTTGGCGGTAGGGATGCCACTCTGACGGATGAGAACACTAACGGCACCGATCCCGACCTGACGAACCCGACCGGCTACAATGGTGTGGGCACTCATATTGATGGCCAGATCACCATTGATACTGCAAGTGACTGGTACATCGACGATTATGTGAACAACTTCAAGCCCACCGATGTCAACAGCTCTGTTGTTTGGACACTCACCAAGGCCAATCAGGAGACCTTCCAGGTTACTTGGGATGGCACGAAGTACATCTTCAATACTGCGGATGTGTCCGGCAAACAGATGAGTGGTATCATTGATATCTACGTGGAAGTCACCTCCCAGGATGGAACGATCATCAATGGATACTCGCTCGCCAGCGGGATTACCGAGGAGCAGGCGGCCGCTGTTACGGACGTAAATAACTTCTACGAGGATCACTTCAAGTGGACTGCCGCGTACGGAAACATCGGCGGGGGTGTTGAAGCTGGACAGATGCCTGGCGTTATAGATGCGATGACTGCGGGCATTGCTGCCATCAACGCCGCTACCACTACTACCGATATCAACAATGCCGCAACCGCTGCGAAGGCCAATATGAAGACTGCTCTGGTTAACGCTCTGATTCATCGCCTCTATGAACTCATGGGCTATCATGATCTGACTGCTGAACAGCAGGCGGCAAATCCGACTCTGCCTGTGGCTCTCAGCTTCGCTGCTAGCGACCTGACCGTCAATAGTAATAACCCCGGCTTGTATTTCAACCACTGGAACTATGAGACCTCCCAGGTGCTCACAAAGTTCATGAGTACTGGCTTCGGTAGCTATGGTGGTCAGCCGATTACCAGCGCAACGTTTGATTGGATTCCTCAGATGTGGAACTATTCTGCGGAAGAGGTTATGGCTCATCAGAATCCCTGACCTGAAAAGTAAGTACTAAGCAAAAGACGATGGACCCCCTCGGGCAATGCCCGAGGGGGGCTGTTTTCTTGCGCTTACCGGAAAGCAATGTAATCGTAGACGCGGCCGTTGAACGCCAGGTCCGGAAAATAATAGCGGTCTATGGACCTCACCTTTACGGAAAAGCCGCTGTCAGTAAGAATGATACGGCTGCTTGCAACATTCCCTGCCGTCATGACCAGGTAATTGCTGAAGTCGCCAGGGGCAGCGGACCCCGCCTCTTTCAAGCCGCAGACAATCAAGAACGAGGGCCGAAACCCCAGATTGATATCCTGATCAGTCCCGTCGCTGGTGTAGCTGCCGACGACGTAAGGCAGTCTTGCCGCTTCCGCCGCATCGCTTTTGGCTGTATTTGCCGTATCCAGTGCATTGGATATCCCGGCCTCCACGTTCGCCATTGCTTCGTTAAAGTCCACGCGCATGATCCTGTCGATCTCCTCCCACTGGGGGAGATGGTACTTTTCAGTGTAATTCATCCAACATTCTCCTTTTGTATAGTAATTCCGGCAAAAAAACCGTTACACACTTGTGTGTAACGGAGGAAAAGTTTACGCATTTCGTGCAACGGTGGAATGCACAAAAATTTCGGGATAAAAATGAAACCCTCCCGGCCTTGACATCGCGTATCCGGGAGGGTATAATAAATATAAGGATAGGGCGTTGCCGGCAAACGGGAGGCCCCTCCTGGTTAGTTAAAAGAAGTAACCGCCCGGTGTGGTAGCCGTGGGGCGGTTACTTCTTTTTGTTACGAAACTGCATACACAGTCCGATAATGCCGATAATTACAAGCGAATATGCGAACAAATCGCCATATGTAACCATAGCACCGCCCTCCTCTCTGCGGAGGAGGACAAGAAGCGCCCCCTCCGCGTAGGAGAGGCCATACCCCGTTCTTCCGTTTGCGCAGCGCCCCGTCCCTTTCCGGGGGCTGAGAGTATTCTAACAAATATGAGCTTATTTGTCAATTTATTCGGATCATTCGGCGGTCAGCCCGCTCTCTCCGACCTGCTGGAAGCGCTGCTTCAAGCGCAGTATCCGCAAAACGCTTTCGTCAATGCGTTCCTCGGAGATTTCACCGTTCTCCACGGCTTCCGTCAGCGCATGAACGCCGTCCTCCAAACTCTTGGGGCATAGCAGAATATCCACCCCGGCCTTCACCGCGCCCACGGCGATCTCGCCGCTGCTGTAATGGTCCGTCATAGCCTGCATTTGCAGGCTGTCGGTTATGACAACCCCTGTAAAGCCCATCTCCTCCCGCAGCAGTTCGGTTACCAGCTTGTAGGAGAACAGCGCAGGCTGGTCGTCGATCTGGTCAAGAATCAGATGCCCCATCATCACAGCGTCCGCCCCGGCCTCGATGCCCGCCAGGAAAGGAAGCAGCTCCGCCTGGCGCAGCTCCTCCAGAGACTTGTGGACATAGACGGAGCCGTAGTGGCTGTCGGCGGAGGTGTCCCCGTGGCCGGGGAAGTGTTTGAGGGTGCAGGCCGTACCGCCCTGGTGGAAGCCTTCCACCGCCGCCGCCACCAGATCCGCCGCCTGCTGGAAGCTGTCGCTGTATGCCCGGTCGCCGATGACCTTGTTGGCGTGATTGGACCACACGTCGGCCACCGGGGCCAGGTCCATATTGAATCCGCAGGAGACCAGGTCGGAGGCGATGGTACGGGCGTTTTCCGCGGCCTTTTCCGTTCCCTGGTCCTTGTAGTCCAGCATGGGGCCGATTTTGGTAGTGCCGATGGTGTCCATGAGGCGGTTCACCCGGCCGCCCTCCTCGTCGCAGGTGAGGATCAGCGGAATTTTGGAATAGCTCTGGGTATTGACCAGCATGGCGCGGACCTGCTCCTGGCTGACCATATTGGATCTATCGTACAGCAGCCCGCCCACCGGCCAGTCTTCCAGCGCCTGTTTGGTGGTGTCTCCCGCCGACGTCACTTTGGAAACGCCGGTGATAGCGGAGGGGTAGACCACGAACATCTGGCAGATCTTCTCCCGCAGGGTCATCCCGGCCAGCAGTTCCTCCGCCGGGTCGGGTGCAGGCTCGGGCGAGGGCTCCGGCGGCAGAACGGGGTCTGGCTCCGGCAGGGAGGGTTCCTCCGGTTCGGCCGGTTCAGCTTCCGGTTCCAGTGGGAGCGGCTGCTGGCTGGAGGCGGGCTCCGCGTCCATATCCGGCAGCCTCGAAAGCCCCCAGGCTGCCGCCGCGATGACTACGGCAGCCGCCAGAAGCACCGCCGCCGGCCAGCGGGGGCGTTTTCTGGGTCTGCTGCGTTTTCCTCTGTGCACAGTGTATTCCTCCTGCTAAAATCTGCATCCTCCAACATAAACTGTAAAAGGGCTCTTTTGCTATTTTACCGCAGATCTCGCCGTAAGACAATAGGTTTTCCCACAGGAAGAAGTTTTTTCCGGTAAAGTGAGGGAATCCGACAAATTTCGCGGTTTTCCTTGCAATGATGAGGGGCGGCTGATATAATGGCCGTAAGAAAGAACGATTAGGGGAG
The DNA here is from genome assembly GCA_021768185.1 of Oscillospiraceae bacterium. Taxonomy (GTDB): domain Bacteria; phylum Bacillota; class Clostridia; order Oscillospirales; family Oscillospiraceae; genus Pelethomonas. The sequence continues at coordinate 12,714 of JAETNP010000060.1, read as the reverse complement.
GACCCGGCAATGGATGAATGCAAAGAGAAACGGGCGGGCACGGAGGCGCAGGAAGAATCCGGGATGACCAAGGGAAGGAAGAAACTCAGGCGCTATATCATAGCGGGCATCCTGATCCTGTTGGTAGATCTGATCGCGTTTTCCATCGTCTCATGGAATATGAATCGGAAGCTGAAATCAGAGCTGTCCGATGCGGAAAAGGAGCTGCAAATATTGCAGGACCTCGTGGATGCGGAGCAGGGCGAAAAGAAGGGCTTACAGACGCAGCTGGATGAGCTGCTCAGCATACAGAACGCTGAGCCTGTGATCACCAGTACGCAGCTGAAGGAGCAGCTGGAGTCTGTCCGCGAGCTGGTCACACAAAAGTACCTCTATACGGACGCGGACAGAGGGGAGTATCACAAGACTTGGATTTTTGATTGGGATATGCCTTTCAGCGACAAAAGCTTTCTGCTCCGGTATGACGGTGTTATCAAAGCCGGGATTGATTTGAACGAGGTTGAGATCGACGTCAACGAGGATACCCGCACGATCATCGTAACGCTTCCTCCCAGCAGGATCACCGATCACAACGTTCCGCAGGAAACGATCGAGACCATCGAAACAAAGGACGGTCTCTTCAACAAGGTGACCATTGACGATTCCAACGCGCTTATCAGTGAGCGCAAAAAGGTCATGGAGCAGAAAGCGATTGAGCGCGGGCTGCTGGTAGACGCGGACGCGGAGGCCCAGGCCGTTGTCAAAGCATTTTTCTCCCTGGTGCCCGGGATAGACACGTACCAACTGGAGTTCAAATAATTCTGTATAGCAGAGCCCCCGCTTCTCGCTGGAGAAGCGGGGGCCACAGCTTTCGCTTGCTTCTTATGCAGTTTTTTGGACATTCTGACATCATCAAGGTTTCTATAAAGTGCATTTTTATTTTACATATACGATATCAACTGTGAGTTTAGTTTTCGCTCAGAAAGCAACCTGTTATATATAGACAACATGGTACGCAATGACTTATCATATAACTGCTATCATCAATTGAGCAGGAGGAACCACATATGTTTGATGTAAAGAGGATGGGAAAGCAAATTGCGCATCTGCGCACAGGAAGCAGCTATACGCAGGAGCAGCTTGCAGAGATATTAAACGTTTCACCTCAGGCAATCAGTAAATGGGAAAATGGAAAAGCTATACCAGAGATACCTATACTTTGCGGACTATCTGAACTCTTTCATTGCTCTATAGACAGTATCCTTGATCCGTCGGCATGGAGTTTGCGCGATATGGACTTTGACTATGAGTTTCTTATCAAACCACGGGTTCCCGCAGCGGATTATTCCGGCCCTGAGTGGCCGAAAAGCATCGCGGCCGCCTCATTGCTGACGGCGTTAAAATTGTTCTTTGGATTGGAGCAGCGCAGGGACAGCAAAAACCGTCAGATCAATGATGATGAAGAGTATATTTTGCAGTCGGCGATGACAAACATGTGCTTTGGATATTCCTATTCGCCGGAGGAATGGCCCCGTGACTGCTTTTTGATATACGGCCTGGATTATGAGACGCATTCACGGGCCGGCTGTTCGGAAGACGCGTTTATTGCTTTGGCGCGCGGGCAAATCGAACGAGGCTATCCGGTTATCCTGATTCCGAAGGAATATACAGACACAATTTTTGCCGTTGGCTTTTCCAATCAAGGAAAGATATTGAAAGGATTAGGATTTTTGGATGGAGACGATCAAAAAAACGCAAGGCTGGACTTTGACCGGCTGAATCAATATGCCGGTTGGTATAAGGCTGACTGCGACATGATGATCGTCAGGCCTTCAGAAGAAAAGATGCCGCTGGCAGCGGCCTGCACGAATGCGTTCTTTCAGGGGATCGCGCTGTTATCGAATAACAGTCACTGCGGAGAGGACAAAATGCAGGGCTGCGGTATGGTCATTTACCGGAATTGGTGCGAACTGCTGCGGGAAGAAAACAGAAGAAACGCGGAGCGGATTGTATGCGTTTTTCCCCACGCATTTATTCATTACGAAAACAAGCTGAGAACCAAACAGTTTTTTGAATTATGTATCAGCATTATCCCTGACATCAATAAAGAATGGATGGAACTGGCGATCCGCCAATATGAGGATATTCTGTCATTCGCGATGGAAATAGCGTCAATTGCCCACCAGCAGGATTCTTTTTCCAGGGACTCTCTGAACGAAAGAAGGGCCCATATTATCGAAATGCTGCGAAGGAGCAGCGAGCAGGAGGAACTTGCCTTATCGTATCTCAAAAGAGCGGCGGAACATATCCGGAAATAAAATGAGAAAAAGCAACTGGGGCATATCACCCAAAATCCGGTGATATGCCCCATCTTATATTGTTTCCGCTTGTTTCAGCAGCAGGACGCCTTACTTCTTCCGCGGATTCTTGATCGCGGCCTGGGCCGCGGCCAGCCGGGCGATAGGCACCCGGAAGGGGGAGCAGGACACATAAGTCAGTCCCACATTATGGCAGAACTCCACGGTGGAGGGGTCGCCGCCCTGCTCGCCGCAGATGCCCAGCTTGATCTCGGGGCGGGTCTCACGGCCCAGTTCGCAGGCCATTTTCACCAGCCGGCCCACGCCCACCTGGTCCAGGCGGGAGAACGGGTCGGACTCGTAGATCTTCCGGTCATAGTAGCTGGCCAGGAACTTGCCCGCGTCGTCACGGCTGAAGCCGAAGGTCATCTGGGTCAGGTCGTTGGTGCCGAAGGAGAAGAACTCGGCCTCCTTGGCGATGTCGTCGGCGGTAAGGGCCGCGCGGGGGATCTCGATCATGGTGCCCACCTTATAGGTCATATCGCTGCCGGCTTCCTTGATGAGCTTCTGAGCGACCTTGTCGATGGTTTTCTTCACGTAGGCCAGCTCTTTGGCCTCGCCCACCAGAGGAACCATGATCTCCGGGCAGATCTTCCACGCCGGACGGCGGGCGCGCACAGCCAGAGCGGCCTTGATGATAGCGGCGGTCTGCATCTTGGCAATCTCAGGATAAGTGATATCCAGGCGGCAGCCGCGGTGGCCCATCATAGGATTGAACTCGTGGAGGCTGTCGATAGTGGAGCGCAGATGCTCCTCGGAAATCTTCATTTCCTTGGCCAGGGCCTTGATGTCGGCGTCCTCGGTGGGCAGGAACTCATGGAGGGGCGGGTCGAGGAGGCGGATGGTGACGGGCTTGCCCATCATGGCCTCATAGATCTCCTCGAAGTCCTTTTGCTGCATGGGCTCCAGCTTAGCCAGGGCCTTCTCGCGCTGTTCTACGGTATCGGAGACGATCATCTCCCGGATGGCGGCAATGCGCTCGGGATCGAAGAACATATGCTCGGTACGGCACAGACCCACGCCCTCGGCGCCGAAGTTCTTGGCCTGACGGGCATCCTTGGGGGTGTCGGCGTTGGTGCGGACCTGGAGGTCACGGAACTTGTCGGCCCAGTTCATGATGCGCTCGAACTCGCCGGAGATCTTGGCCTCGGCGGTGTGGAGGCGTTCACCGTAGATATTGCCGGTGGAGCCGTCCAGGCTGATCCAGTCGCCCTCCTTGTACTCCTTGCCGCCCAGGGTGAACTTCTTGTTGGCCTCGTCCATGACGATGTCGCCGCAGCCGGAGACGCAGCAGGTGCCCATGCCGCGGGCCACCACGGCGGCGTGGCTGGTCATGCCGCCGCGAACGGTGAGGATGCCCCGGGCAAAGTGCATACCCTCGATATCCTCGGGGGAAGTCTCCAGGCGGACCAGGATGACCTTGTGGCCCTTGTCCACCCACTCCACCACGTCGTCAGCGGTGAACACGATCTGACCGGCGGCGGCGCCGGGGGAGGCGGCCAGACCCTGGCCGATAGGAGCCACACGGTCCAGCTCCTCCTTGGGGAAGGTGGGGTGCAGCAGGGAGTCCAGGCTCTTGGGGTCGATCATCGCCACGGCCTCTTCCTCGGTGATCATACCCTCGTCCACCAGGTCGCAGGCAATTTTGAGGGCGGCAGCGGCGGTGCGCTTGCCGTTGCGGGTCTGGAGCATGAACAGCTTCTTGTTCTCAATGGTAAACTCCATATCCTGCATGTCGCGATAGTGGTACTCCAGCTTGCTGGAGATGTCCACGAACTGCTGGTAGGCCTCGGGCATGACCTCGGCCAGCTGGTCGATGGTCTGGGGGGTGCGCACGCCGGCCACCACGTCCTCGCCCTGGGCGTTCATGAGGAACTCACCGAAGAGCTTCTTCTCGCCGGTGGCGGGGTTGCGGGTGAAGGCCACGCCGGTGCCGGAGGTATCGCCCATGTTGCCGAAGACCATCTCCTGCACATTGACGGCGGTGCCCCAGGAGGAGGGAATGTCGTTCATGCGGCGGTAATAGATGGCGCGGGGGTTGTCCCAGCTGCGGAACACGGCCCGGACGGCGCCCATGAGCTGTTCCCGGGCGTCCTGGGGGAAGTCCTCGCCGATCTTCTCCCGGTACTCGGCCTTGAACTGCTCGGCCAGTTCCTTGAGGTCCTTGGCGGTGAGCTCGGTGTCCAGCGTCACATTGCGCTTGGCCTTCATGGCGTCAATGAGCTCCTCGAAGTGCTTCTTGCTGACCTCCATGACCACATCGGAGTACATCTGGATGAACCGGCGGTAGGAGTCATAGGCGAAGCGGGGATTCTTGGTCTTCTTGGCAAAGGCCTCCACCACCTCGTCGTTGAGGCCCAGGTTCAGGATGGTGTCCATCATGCCGGGCATAGAGGCCCGGGCGCCGGAGCGGACGGAGACCAGCAGGGGGTTGTTGAGATCGCCGAACTTCTTGCCGGTCATATCCTCCAGCTGGGACATATACTCCATGATCTCGTCCTGGATCTCGGCGTTGATGGAGCGGCCGTCCGCATAATACTGGGTGCAGGCCTCGGTGGTAATGGTAAAGCCCCGGGGCACGGGCATACCCAGATTGGTCATTTCAGCCAGGTTGGCGCCCTTGCCGCCCAGCAGTTCCCGCATATGCTCGTTGCCCTCGGAAAAGAGATAGACAAACTTCTTGCTCACGGATGATACTCCTCCTGTATTCATAATTGAAATTTTTCCGGATTTTGGTTTGGCAAAATCTATTATAGAAGGGAATCCTGCGCATTGCAAGAGGGATTCCCCAAATTTCAAGGAAAATTTAAGGATTATTTTTACCGGCAACGTTTTCTATATTCTTTTTTTCAGTTCCTGTTGATTTCCGACGGCATGGTGTGATAAAATAAAAAGTAATTATGCATCCGCTCCGCCCCTTCCGGCAGTGCGGAAACCAGGAGGGAGAAGGAAACATGGCCCAACAGGAGCCCCTGACGATTCCGGGGGAGCCGCGTCTTTCCCGGCGCATCCGCGAGGCGGCCAACCGGGACGCCCTGGGACGCGCGGCCATTCTCAGCGGGCAGGGCGATCTGACCGCTGCCGCCCGGTTCACCGCCGCCGCCCTGCTGTGCCGGGGCGGGGACAAGCCCTGCGGCGTCTGTCCCGACTGCCGGAAAATCCTGCGGGAAGTACATCCCGACGTTATCACGGTGACGGACCCGGACCACAAGAACGTCTCGGTGGACGTACTGCGCGGCGTAACGGCGGACGCCAGCGTCCTGCCCAACGAAGGGCGGCGGAAGGTATATATTTTCCCCGACTGTTCCCTGCTGGACAGCAAGGCCCAGAACGTGCTCTTAAAGGTGGTGGAGGACGGACCTGCCCACGCGGCGTTTCTTTTCTGCGCCGCCAACAGCGCGGTGCTGCTGCCCACCATCCGCAGCCGGACGGCGGAGTGGAAGCTGTCCCCCCCGCCGGAGACGGCGGCAGAGGACGGACAGGCCCGGCAGCTGTGCGAGTTGATCTATACCGGCAAGGCGCCGGAGCTAGCCGCTTTCTGCGCGGAGCTGGAGAACAGTAAAATTACCCGAGAGGAGCTGAAAAAGCTGCTCTCCGACAGCCGTGATCTTCTGACCGCCGCTCTGGCGGCGGCCTGCACGGGGCAGGGAGACGGCCCGGCGGTCCGTCTGGCCGGAATGGGGAAATACAGGCTTTCTTCTATTGTGGAGAAATTGGGGGCGTTTATTCGCCAGTGCAATTATAATATTGGGGTGGGGCACCTCTTGGGGGCGCTGGCGGTGGAACTAAGCTGAGAGTTTTTTCCTGCCGCCGCTGCGCGGCGGCGGGGACTTGTTTCTCGCTTTAGATTCGCGCCTCGCCGGCGCGGGGGCCTACTTTTCCCTTGCAGGAAAAGTAGCAAAAGTGCCCTCAAGGGGCCTTCTGCCCCTTGAGAATCCCTCGCATGTTTTTATTTATTTACGCTACGACCTGATTGACTGGTTATCCTGCGGAGTGCTATGGGCCGCCAGCAGGCGAAGCGTTGGCGGATGCGCCCTATTGGAGGACTTCGACTGGCCCTTTGGCGCTCTGCGGGGCAGCGGAATATACTTCCTGCATCAGTTGGACAGCGAGGCTGAACCCTGCTTGAAAAGTGTGGCAGGTTTCTATGTCCATTAGGTGAATGACACTCAACTGGAGCTCCTGAAACAGCTCCGGGGCAAGACATTGTTCGGCCCGTTCCCACAACTCCTCATTCCGTGCCCATTCCTCTTTACCATCTTCCTGCGGTTTCGCGTTCGGCGAGTACCATTCGTGATATAATTCAGCAAGAATACACATTGTTTTTAAACCTCCATTTGCATATTCCTAATTTAAGAACCATCTAGGAATATTGTATTCCCGATTCTCGAACTTGTCAAGGAGAATTTATGTTTACAAAAGAAGAATTTGGAAAACGTCTCCTGGAAGTACGCAAACAGAACCACGAGACACAACCGGACTTGGCAAAAGTTATCGGTACAGTTAAAAGCCACATTAGCGAAATGGAAAACGGCAAAATGACAACAACAATTGAGAAGTTTGCTTTGATCTGTGAACACTATAAAGTATCTGCTGATTACCTGCTGGGACTATCAGATGATCCGAATCCGCGATAAGGTGTGTCATGTTTTCAAGAGAATTATTTGGGCAGCGCCTATTAGAAGTCCGGAAACAGAATCATGAAACACAACCGGATTTGGCGCAATTGTTGGATGTCAGTAAAAGCCGTATCAGCGAAATGGAGAACGGCAAGAATACGACAACCTTCATTTCCATCGAACCATCGCAAACCCCTCGCCGAGGTCCCTTGCCGACAGGCGGGACCGAGAAAGGAGTCCAGGACCATGGGTCCTGGCGCGTTTTTGCCTACTTTTGCCGCGGGGCAAAAGTAGGCGAGGAGTCCGGGGGCGAGAAGCCCCCGGGGTATCAATAAGAAACAACTAAAACCAACTGCCCGCAGGGACGTCATTTAGCCGCCGTTGGCGTCTAAACGACCGTCCCGGCACTCGGCCTGTGGCCGAGCGCCCAGCGCCGCAACGAAAGAAAGGAATATAAACCAATGGCAGAAGTCATCTCCGTCCGCTTCCGCGGCGGAAGCAAGAATTATTACTTTGACCCTCGGGGGCTCCAGGTGGAGCCCGGCACCTACGTGGTGATAGAAACCGCCCAAGGCATGGAGTACGCCCGCTGCGTGGAGGGGAACCACGAGGTCCCGGACCAGAGCGTGGTGCAGCCCCTGCGCCCCGTGGTGCGCATCGCCACGGAAAACGACCACAGAGCTGCCGAATACAACCGGAAGCGGGAAAAAGAAGCCTTCGGCATCTGTGAGAAGAAGATCGCCGCCCACGGGCTGGAAATGAAGCTGGTCAACGTGGAGTGCAGCTTCGAGGGCAACAAGATCATCTTCTTTTTCACCGCCGACGGGCGGGTGGACTTCCGTGAGCTGGTGAAGGATCTGGCCAGCGTCTTCCGGGCCAGGATCGAGCTGCGGCAGATCGGCGTCCGGGACGAGGCCAAGATGCTGGGCGGTCTGGGCATCTGCGGCAGGCCCCTGTGCTGCAGCCAGTTCCTGGACGAGTTTATTCCTGTGTCCATCAAGATGGCCAAGACCCAGAGCCTGAGCCTGAATCCCACAAAAATCTCCGGCACCTGCGGGCGCCTGATGTGCTGCCTCAAGTACGAGCAGGCTGCCTACGAGGACGCCGCCGGCCGGATGCCGAAAAACGACAGCTTCGTGGACACCCCCGACGGGATCGGCAACGTCAGCAGCGTGGACCTTCTCCAGGAGCAGGTCCAGGTGCGCCTGGACAGCGCCCCGGAATCCCCCAAGCGGTACAAGGCGGCGGAGATCCGCGTCCTTCGCAACGGCAAGGGCAGCCGGGACGGCATTGAGATCCCGAAGGACCGTCCCGCCAGGCTCCAGCGCCAGGAGACGGAGGAGGAGCTGGTCTCCCGTTTCAGCCGCCGTCCGGGAGCCGTGAAGAACCCCATCCCCGTGGCCTCCGTTCTGGCCGGCGAGCCGGCGGAGGAGGAGGACCGCCGGTCCGGCGGACGCCGCCGCCACCGCCCCAAGGGCGGCAAGCCCCGTCCCCAGAACGCCGCAGAGAAGCCCACCAAGGCAGAAACGCCTCCCCGGCCTCCCAAACAGGAGCGGCCTGCCCGTCAGGAGAAGGCGGAGCGCGCCATGAAGCCGGAGCGGGTAGAAAAGCTCCCCGTCCGGCCTGTCACTGACACCACCGCCGAGAAAAAGGCCGCCGCTGATCGGGCGGCCCGCCAGCAGTCCGGCGGTCAGGACCACAAAACAAATTACCGCCGTCCCCGCAGGAAGCCCCGGGGCAAGGGGCCTGGAGAGGGATAATCCAGCTGCCGGATACGTGAAAAAGCAGCAGAGCGCAGTACCCGCGCCCTGTTGCTTTTTTTCGCTTTTGGGGGTACAATATGGACAACGAACGCAAACGAGGAGGCTTCGATATGAAAGACGGCTTTATCTGCGCGGCGGCGGGGACCCCCAAGGTCCGGGTAGCGGACTGCCGGTACAACGCCGAACAGATCTTTACCATGATGCGGGAGGCAGAGAAGCAGGGCGTCAAAATCCTGGCCCTGCCGGAACTTTGTCTCACCGGCTACACCTGCGGCGACCTGTTTTTGCAGGACACCCTCTTAAATGGCGCCGCCGAGGGGCTGCGCACCATTCTGGAGGCCACCCGGCACCTGGAGGTGCTCACCGCCCTGGGGATGCCCGTCCGGGCGGGGGGCAAGCTCTACAACTGCGCCGTGGTGATCCAGAAGGGCGAGGTGCTGGCGGTGGTCCCCAAGACCTATCTGCCCAACTACGGGGAGTTCTATGAGATGCGCTGGTTCCAGAGCGGCGCGGACTGCGGGGACGACCTGTGGCCCTTTGACGATGTGCTGGCCTTCAAGAGCTACGGCGGCATAGGCCAGTGCCTCATCGACTGCCCCGCTGTGCCGGGATTGAAGGTGGGCGTGGAGATCTGCGAGGACCTGTGGGCCTCCGACCCGCCCTCCCGCCGTCTGGCGGAGGCGGGAGCCACGGTCATTTTGAACCTCTCCGCCTCCAGCGAGGTGGTGGGGAAGGCCGCCTACCGCCGCCAGCTGGTGGTAGGCCAGTCCGGGCGGCTGTGCTGCGGCTACGTGTACGCCGACGCCGGAGAGGGTGAATCTACCACCGACGTGGTGTTCACCGGCCACAATATGATTGCGGAGAACGGCGCGCTGCTGGCAGAGCACCGGTTCACCGCGGGGCTGACCATTGCGGACATCGACGTGCAGCGGCTGACCTATGAGCGGCGGCGGCTGACCCCCTTCCCCACCGCGAATATGGAGGGCCTGTACCGGAACGAAGCGGAGTTCACCCCCTGCGTCACCAAGCTCCGCCGCTACGTTTCCCCCACGCCCTTCATTCCCGACAACGCCGCCGACCGGGCCTCCCGGTGCGAGGAGATCCTCACCATCGCCGCCCTGGGCCTGAAAAAGCGGCTGGAGCACACCGGCGCGCGGACTGCGGTTATCGGGCTCTCCGGCGGGCTGGACAGCACCCTGGCCCTGCTGATCACGGCCTTGGCCATGGGGATGCTCCACCGGGACGCCGGGGATATCATTGCCGTCACCATGCCCTGCTTCGGCACCACGGACCGGACGAAGAACAACGCCGTCCTTCTGGCGGAGCGCATGGGGACCACCCTGCGGACCATTCCCATTGCCGGCACGGTGCGCAGCCACTTCCAGGACATCGGCCACGACCCGGAGGACCACGATGTCACTTATGAGAATGCCCAGGCCCGGGAGCGGACCCAGGTGCTCATGGACATCGCCAATCAGACCGGCGGGCTGGTCATCGGCACCGGGGACCTCAGCGAGCTGGCCCTGGGCTGGGCCACCTACAACGGCGACCACATGAGCATGTACGGCGTCAACGCATCCATCCCCAAGACCCTGGTGCGCCATCTGGTGGACTACGTGGCCCGGGACAACCGGAAAAAGGACCCGGAGCTGGCCCAGGTGCTGGAGGATATCCTGGATACCCCTGTCTCCCCGGAGCTGCTGCCGGCGGTCCAGGGGGAGATCAGCCAGCGCACGGAGGATCTGGTAGGGCCCTACGAACTCCATGACTTCTTCCTCTATCACGCCATCCGCTGGGGCTTTGGACCCAGGAAGATCCTCCGCCTGGCGGAGGCGTCCCTGGGGCGGCGGTACAGCCGGGAGGTCATCCTCAAATGGCTGAAAAACTTCTATCGCCGGTTCTTTGCCCAGCAGTTCAAGCGATCCTGCCTGCCCGACGGTCCCAAGGTGGGCAGCGTGTCCCTGTCCCCCCGGGGGGACTGGCGGATGCCCTCGGACGCTGTTGCGCGGCTGTGGCTGGAGGAGCTGGAGGGGCTGTAAAAGGGAGATAACCGCATGAAACAGAAAACCTTCGACCTGCTGGAGGGCTATATGCTCTCCTGCATGGGGGATTCCGCCCATGACGCCGAGCATGTCCGGCGGGTGCTGTATCTGGCGTTGGAGATCGCGGAGACGGAACCGACGGCGGACCGGGACGTGCTCATCACCGCCTGCCTGCTTCACGACATTGGCCGGGAGGAGCAGTTCCGGGACCCGTCCCTCTGCCACGCCCAAGTGGGCGCGGAGAAGGCGTACCGGTTCCTGACGGAACAAGGCTTTCCGGAACCCTTCGCCGCCCATGTCCGGGACTGCGTCCGGACCCACCGGTTCCGCTCCGGCGACCCGCCGGTCAGCATCGAGGCAAAGATTCTCTTTGACGCGGACAAGCTGGACGTCACCGGGGCCATCGGCATGGCGCGGACCTTCTTCTACGCCGCCCAGGTGGGACAGCCCCTGTATACCCTGCTTCCCGACGGCACAGTCTCCGACGGCACGGCGGAGGAACCGGCGGGCTGCCACTCCGTCCTGCGGGAGTACAAGGTCAAACTGGAAAAGATTTACGACCGCTTTCTCACTCCCCAGGGTGCGGAAATGGCCCGCCGGAGGCGGGCCGCGGCGGTCGCCATTTACGAGAGCGTCCTGGCGGAGGCACGGGAGCCCTACGAAGCCGGGGGCTCCATTCTCCGCCGGTGTATCGAATCTACATAAGGAGCACGTGCCTCTATGACAACAAAAATTTTTCTCGTCCGCCACGCCGAGGCGGAGGGCAACCTGTTCCGGGTGGCCCACGGGCAGTACGACAGCGTCATCACCCCCCAGGGCTACCGGCAGCTGGCCTATCTGCGGGAGCGGTTCCGGGGGGAGCATCTGGACGCGGTGTACGGCAGCGATCTGACCCGCACCCACACCACCGCCTCCGCCCTGTACGTGCCCCGGGGGCTGGAATTCAGGCCCCTGCCCCTGCTGCGGGAAATCCGGCTGGGCGTCTGGGAGCAATTGAGCTGGGGGCAGATTCAGCGGATGGACCGGCAGATGTACGTGGATTTTAATAAGCGGCCCGACTTGTGGCACGTGGAGGGAGCGGAGACCTTTGCCCAGGTCCGGGATCGGACCCTGGAGGGCATCCGTCAAATCGCGGCGGAGAATTCCGGCGGCACGGTAGCCGCCGCCAGCCACGGCGCGGCCCTGCGGACCCTGCTGGGAACCTTGCAGGGCATGAGCCTGGAGGAGATTGGCCATACCGGCCACGGGGACAACACGGCGGTATCCCTGCTGGAGGTGGAGGGAGACAACATCCGGGTGGTGTTCCGTGACGATGCCAGCCATCTGCCCGCCGCCGTCTCTACCTTCCGCCGTCAGAGCTGGCACAAGGACGACGCCGCCACGGAGCCAGGGCTGTGGTTCCGGGTGGCCTCTGAGGGGGACGGAAAACGGACCGAGGAAGCGCTGCTGGACGAGGAGGTCTCCGGTACGATCTCCATGGCCCTGGAGTCGGACGCGCTGCGTATCACAGATTACCAGCTGGCCCCCGCTATGCGGGGGCAGCGGTATGGAATCCAGCTGCTGGGGCAGGCGGTGCAGTACGCCCGCACCCAGGGGCGGGAGACTTTGGTTTTAACCTGCCCGGAGGAGCTGAAGGGTTATTTTTCCAAATATGGATTTGTTTCTTCCGGAGGGGATATGGTGATGGATCTGAGGAGAATTGTGCGGGAGATACCGGAGATAGAATGATTTGCCGCCGCTGCGCGGCGGCTCCGCTTTCCTTCTAACATTTAGATTCGCCCTGCCGGGCGGGGACGTCATTTGCGCCGATGGCGCAAACGACCGTCCCGGCGGCCTGTCGGCCGCCCAGGGGCCTTCTTTTCGTGCGAACGAAAAGAAGCAAAAGGTCGCTTAGGAAACTACGTTTCCTAAGAACCTTCCTGATTACGGGGGTGATTATTTGCCCTCCGACGGA
>JAETNP010000102.1 GCA_021768185.1 Oscillospiraceae bacterium | reverse complement strand
TGCGCCGCCCTCCTTTCGGAGAGATTATACGCGCATTATGCGCATTTGTCAAGATAAAATGTTTGTGGTGAGGAAAGGGCTGCTATTCTTGCGAAGAAGTTTACATTTTGAAAGGATGATACTGCTATGTGGAAAATGATCTTATCGGACGGCACGGAGCTGGCAGGGTTCCAGCGGAACGGGAACAACTATTTCCGGGAGGACAAGGTGGACGAGACCGTGCTCGCCGGGAACCTCTCCACGCTGACGCTGACGGACGGCGAGGAAACCATCATCCTGCACGACGCGGAGCTGGTCCAGCAGGTACGCTATGAGGGCGTGCCCGGGCTGGAGGACGGCTGGTATCTCTGCTTCCGGGAGAAGCCGCCCCAGGAGATGGAGGAGGAGGCGCTGCGGGAGACGGCGGGGATCGCGTTCGTCTGCATGGCGGAGGCGGGGCAGATCAACAACGCTACCGCCGGTAAGCACGCGGACCTGTTCGGGGCCTGGGCGGAAAACACGGCCTATCAGCAGGGCGCTATCCGCTCCTATGGCGGCGCGCTGTATCGCTGCGTACAGGCCCACACCTCCCAAGCGGGATGGGAGCCGGATGCGGCGGCCAGCCTGTGGGTGAAGATCGCGGACCCGGCGGAGGAATGGCCGGAGTGGAGCGCGCCGGTGGGAGCCCATGACGCTTACGCCGCCGGAAGCAAGGTTTCCCACGGCGGGAAGCACTGGACCAGCGGCCTGAGCGGGAACGTGTGGGAGCCGGGGGTATACGGCTGGAACGAAAAGGAGTAAAGGAGGCGTCTGAAATGGAACATGTCAACAAATTCAAGGCGGGAATCGCCGCCGCGACCGGGGCGCTGACGGCCCTGTGGGGCTGGATGGGCTGGCTGGCGGTGGGCTGGATCGTCTGCATGGGGCTGGACTATCTCACCGGGTCCATGGCGGCGGCCAAGGAAGGGAAATGGAACAGCGCCAGGGCAAGAGAGGGCATCTGGCACAAGTGCGGCATGATCGTAGTGGTGCTGGTGGCGGTGGGCGTGGACCTGCTGCTGGAGGCGGCGCTGGAGCACCTGCCGGGGATCGAGCTGCCCTTCGCCTTCGGCGGGCTGGTCTGCCCCATGGTGCTGGTATGGTACATCATCACGGAGCTGGGCAGCATCGCAGAGAATGGCGTCGCCCTGGGCGCGCCGGTGCCCGGGTGGCTGGTGAAGCTGCTGGAGATCGGGAAGGGCGCGGTGGACGCGGCAGGGAATGCGGCGGTTGACGGCCCGGTGGAGACGGCGCGGAGCACGGTGGTCGTGGAGAAGGACCGAATCACGTCCACGGTGGAGCGTGTGACAGGGGCGCGGGAGGAAGAACTGGAAGGAATCCGGGACTACGGCGTGGGAGATATGCCGGGGGAACCTGGCTGCAGGGAAGATGAGCCAGGGGCCTTGGGAATGTCGGGGAATGGAGGCGGCAATGGCTAAAGAGTATAAAAAATTTCCGGTTATTCAAACCAATCCACCGGAATATGTTCCCTGGGACATGCTTGTTGCACATGAAGAACGAGTGAACAGAA
>JAETNP010000004.1 GCA_021768185.1 Oscillospiraceae bacterium | reverse complement strand
ACCCCCCTGGGCATGACCTTCTCCGAGATGGCCTCCATGACCGGCGGCGGCGTGCAGACCCCGGGCTTCATGGGCCACGGCAAGCACTTCATCGCCTCCAAGAAGTTCATGAAGGCCGAGGGCGGCCTGGGCCGCATCGTGTGGATGCCCAAGGCCCTGAAGGACCAGGTGGCCGAGAAGGTCAACCAGTCCGCCAAGGAGCTCTATGGCGTGGACAACTTCTGCGACATGATCGGCGATGAGACCATCACCGAGGACGCCGAGGCTCTGCTGAACTACCTGACCGAGAAGGGACATCCCGTGCTGGGGATGGACCCGCTGATGTAAGCAATAACAACAGCAGGACGCCGCCCCAAAAGGGGCGGCGTCCTGCTCAAATTGTCAAAAAAGTATCAGCTGTACCAATCCGCCTGTATCACCTGCAGCAGCCGCGCCGGAAAGCTCTGCCTCACCAGAGGGGATGTCCAGCCTGCAGCGCAAATATGTGCTGTGTGACAGTTTGATCAATAGCAGTTTTCCATTCCGGCGCCGCATATTTCATACGATCACATTCACAGTCTGCAAGCAGGTCAAAAACAGCCTGAGGGGCTGCGTTCCCACCAGAAAAAAGCGCCCTAAAAAATTTGGAGAACTGTGCCAGCGTGAAGGGCACAATATGCAGGTTCAGACGCACATCATCCCGTGTATACCAAACGCCAATCCGGAAAGTTTCAGCGGTATTGGAATCAATTCGGTTGGCGATAAACAGTCCATACACCGGTTTGTCATACTGCTGCATCAGATCAGCCACATGGCGGCGAACCGGCTCGCCTTCCATAGCTTCCTGCCGGGAACTCTCGGAAAGTGTAACTTCAATCACAACTACGCAATCTGCAAACTCTGCTATCAGGTCGGGGCCATTCCCCGGTGCTGTACTGACCGGCAAAAAATCTTGGTCTATTTTGAACCTGCGCACTTCATAAGGCTTGTTTTTTAACGTATCAATCGCCAGGAACGCCCTCCACAAGCTCCACTCCAAATAGGCAGAAGCTTCTGTTTTGGGCACCCGGATCTCTTCTTCCGCACTGATACGCATACGCTCTTTGCGTGCAGCGATCAACTCCATGTACGCCGCGATCTCCTGCCATTGATTGGCCTGCTGTTTCGCATAGATTTCCTCTTTTTTCTCGGCAATCAATTCTTCGATCTCATAGCGGACTTGATTGATATGCGCCGGGGTGTCGAGAGCTTTGCCGGCAACAGAATATGCGATGCCGTACTGTTGAATCTGCTCCAATAGATCCGTCAGAACCTGGTGCGCAACCGCAGCCTTATCCGTCGGAAGCGGGGTCCCATTGCACAGTGATCGGTATAAGTCCAGCAGCGGTTTGTCTGATAAAAGCTCTCTCGCCAATTCAATCGCCAAAGTGTGTTTTTCCGGGATTAAAACAATGCCCTTGCCTTTCGACTGCACCATGCCGGTGGCCTTCAGGTATCGCATATTCATATCGGCATAATCCCGGAATGTACCTGCGGCCCTACCAATCTTCTCCGCCGCAAGATCGTACTCCCTGCGGTCAAATGCCCGCTTCCGGCCGCTTGTATTCCTTCTGCACCGCAGATCCAGAAGCCGATCAACCGTTTCCGTCAAACCGTCAGCCGGGGTTGTTGTTTGAACAATCAGCGCCATCTCCAGGAAATTTACAGACGCGTCCTCCCCCCTGCTCTCTAACTCCAGAAGAACCGCCAGGGTCCAGCACAGAGGGGAAAACGTTCGCCCATCGCCAGTGGGGGACAACGGCGCTGCCATGGCACGCAAATAGCATTCCTGCATAGCGGCAACGGTCTCAGCCCGCACCAGGTCCCATCCTGCCGGTGTAATCATATCAAGCTGCCCCAGATCTGCTTGACTGAACCCCATGCCGCGCTTGATTTCAGGATAGATAAAACCCAGCTTTCCCATCGCAGAACGCCATTTGCGGCCAACGCTGTGCGTAGAGTCCTCTCCAAGGGAAACAACTCCGCATTGCCCCAGCAAACGACGGAAAGCAATATCGCCATCGCCTCTGCGGATGTTGCCTTGGATGGAGGACGCTGCGTATGCGGCAAGGCCGTCCTTTATTCGCATAGCGCTTCTTACCGAAGTATTGCCAAGCTGCCAAAACTCCACCCCTTACGCCTCCTTAGTAGCCAACAAACAGATACTCCTGTACAGAATTTCTATGGGTCCTGGCATCTCCTTGGTTCCCGAAAGAGTAGCGATAATCTACCGGAATAACCTCGACGTGCTTCTTATATTTCGACATAAATGCAACCATCTCATCCTGTGTTGGCAGACTGTTGGACGAATAAGAAACAATTAAAATGCTGTCAGCAAACTTTTTGAACATTCTGTCAAATGCGTCGGCAGCCCCGTTTCGCGTGGAAAACGGAGTGGGGTATGATTTGAATTTTTTGGTCAGGGTATGCTCCTGAATTTCAACCCCCTGCCAATTTCGCGCCAGCCCTTCGACAAAATGATATCTGCGGACATATTCATTATCAGATAGAGGGGAGTAATAAGGCGGGTCAATATAGACGAGGTCGGACTGCTCAGTACGAAGCTCCATCGCATCGCCATGTCTGGCTCGATTTTGCTTCCCGTTATCAAAGACGGCTCTGTTCACAGCTTCAACAGCCTCTAAAAACTGCTGCGCAAATGTCTTTTGCAGATCCTTGCGCCCATCGTTGTACCGGTCGCCCGTATACGTAAAAATGCCCCGCGGCCGCTTCTTGGTGCAGGCCCGAATAAGCGCCGTCATGGCAATCGCGCGTTTATACGGGTCTCGGATTGCGGCAATATTGGTGCGCAATACATCAATCAGAGCATTTTCTTCGTCCTTGTAATAAAGCCCCTGAAATGTCTCCGCAACAAAATGATCTGATTCGCCCTGGTCAATCAGCAGCTTTTCCGTCTCTTCTATCGGCAGGATAACAGAGTTGTTCTCAATCATGGCTTTTGCAAAGGTTGCCGACATTGCCATATAATCGTTGCTGGTCACGCTCTTTCCCTGCGCCTTGAACATATATCCTACAATTCCAGAACCGGCAAACAAATCAACCACCGAGTCGAACTTGAACTGAGAAGCTACAGACCATATTTCGGCGAGCATCTTGCTTTTCGACCCCATGAAACGAGTCGGCGGATATGCGGCCACCTGTTTCGGCAGAGGCTGCGGTACCAGTTTTATCAGCGCTTTTTCCTTTGGCGGTATCGTAACGATTACGTCCTCACCTTTCCTGCTGTTTCCGCGGCAGGAAATGTACCGCTTTGTATGTACGACGTCAATCGTAAACGGCGCATACAGTTCATGGACTAACGGATGATTGGAGTTCGTCAAAATGATATGACATCCACGCTCCCGCAGACGCAGGATAATCTTTGCTAATTCGATATGGTCTTCTTCATAAAACTGTTCCTTGGTATACCGCTTAAAATCAGAGTATTCCGACACAGGCAGGTATGGAGGGTCGAGGAAGATAAAATCTCCTTCCTGCGCATAATGGTCCAGTACCCAGAAATAGTCGCTGCATAGAATTTCTGCTTTCTTCAATACCGCAGAAGCGGCATACAGCGCATTTTGATCGCAAATCTTGGGGTTGACATATTTCCCATAGGGTACATTGAATTCGCCTTTTTTGTTTACACGGTATAATCCGTTAAAGCAGGTTTTATTCAAAAAAATCGTTCTTGCCGCCGCCTCTGACTGGGGAAGCGTTTCCCAGCTCTGACTGCGGACGGCATAGAACATCTCCTTCGTGTTTTCATACTGCGCCAGATATTGTATAACCTCATCCACATGGGCCGCAACCTGCCGGTACATATTGATAAGCTCGGGATTGCTGTCAGCTATGATTGCGTTCTCGGGCTGCAATGCAAAAAACATTGCTCCGCCGCCTAAAAACGGCTCAATATAACGGCCATATGAGGAGGGCACTTTGGGCAGGAGATCATTCAGCATCTGCGTCTTTCCGCCAGCCCATTTCAGAATTGGCTTGGCCTGTATGACTGCCGGCTTTTGGGCCGCTTGCTCTGCCAATATCTTCACCCCCTCCTCGCGAGATCCTTTCCTGACTTATCCGCTGACAGTATACCATATGAGGCTCTTTTTCGCAACATAATTGTAAAGCAACCCAAAAATCAGGTCATCTCCTTGGCAAGGTGACCGCCATGCAGCTGCCGCTCGGGCGGAATTTGCCTGGATTCCCCTCGTTGACGCGGAGCGGTTTCTATAGTATAATACATATAGAAAATATAGAACAGGAGGGCTTTGCGATGATGAACAGTATGGTGTGGGTCTGGCTGGCCGTGCTGGCGCTGGCGGTCTTCGTGGAGATGTCCACCATGGCGCTGGTGTCTGTCTGGTGCGCCGTAGGCGCGCTGGCGGCGGTTTTCGCGGCCTATTTCAACGTTCCGCTGGCGGCGCAGCTGCTGCTGTTTATCGGCGTGTCCATTGTGACCGCCGCCGTGGTGCGGCCCCTGGCGAAGAAATACGCGGACCCCTACAAGGTACCTACCAACGCCGACCGGCTGGTGGGCATGGAGGGACGGGTAACAGAGACCGTCAACAACGGCTACCCCACCGGAGCCGTGTACGTGGACGGCAAGACCTGGACCGCCCGCAGCGAGGACGGCACGGTCATCCCCAAGGGGGAGCTGGTGGAAATTGCGGGCATGGAGGGCATCAAGCTCATCGTCCGGGCGAAGGCGGCCGTCCCGGCAGCATAAGAGAAAAAGGAGTACACAATGTTAGTACCGCTGCAGGAGAAAGATCTGGACAAATACGTTGATTTTGCTTACGAATTGGCCCTGGACCCCGCCCGGACCTTCTATCCCGTCTTTTTCGACGGCATCAAGACGAAGGAGGACTTCATTGCCAGGGCCCGGAAGGCTTTTTCAAGGCCGGAGGACGAGATCCTTCTTTATCAGGCCGACGGCGCGGTGGAGGGCTGGCTCCACTATTACCATCTGCCCGAGGATCATTTTATCCAGCTCTATACCAGCTGCATCCGGCAGGATACCACGGGGGCGCTGGAGGAGCTTTCCGGCTATCTGGCACAGCGGTATCCCGGCTGCAACTGGGATGTAGGCTTCCCGGCGGAAAACCGGGAGGCGGAAGCCTGGGCGAAGGGCGCGGGATTCCGGCAGTTTGACGACGCCCAGAACTACAGCTTCTTCTTCGACCGGTACGACCCGGTCCCGGACGATCCGTCCGTGGAGAGGATCACGGAGGAGAATTTTGAGAAATTCCGGCGGGTCCACCGGACCATTGAGGCGGATATGTTCTGGAACTGCCAGCGGGTCCGGGAAAAGCTTTCGGATTGGACCATCTTCGTGGCGGAGGAGGACGGCGTGGCCGGGGAGATCATGGCCGCCAGCTTCAAGGACGATATGTACGAGATATTCGCCCTGTGCTGTGAGGATGGGAAATATCACGAGGGCCTGTACCGGCGGCTGCTGACCCGGTTCCTCAACGAGGGAAAGCGGCAGGGCGCAAAATATCTGACCTTCTTCGTGGGTACAGACGATGAGATGAACCGGATCATGCCAGAGCTTGGCTTCCATCTGGTGGGCCGGTATCTGGGGTATCAGAAGAAAATTTAGCCGTCCTTTGGGGCATACTACCCTCGAACCCGGAAAACCCGGGCGGGAGGGAGAAATTGCCATGAGTGAGAAAAACCAGAAGAAGTCCGGCGACCCTATGGGCAAGGCCATGGACATGACCATCTGGCAGTCCGCCAAAACGGACCCCCAGGGCAGCTACACCGGCACCCCGGCGGACCCTTACGAGGTCCCGGTCCAGGACGCGGACGACCTTTAAGAGCAGAAGGAGCGGAAAGCGCGTGCGCTTTCCGCTCCTTCTGCACCTCCGGCCGTCCCGGCGCATAGGATGGCAAAAACAGGAGGTGCGGCCTATGCCCATTATATTTTTAAGTCCAAGTACACAGGAAAGCAACATGTACGTCACCGGTACCGGCAGCGAGGAGTACTGGATGAACCGCCTGGCGGACGCCATGATCCCCTACCTCAACAGCTGCGGCATCCGCTACACGCGCAATAACCCCGACATGACCGCCGGAAGCTCCATCCGGCAGGCCAACCAGGGGTGGTATGACTTCTATCTGGCCCTTCACTCCAACGCTGCGGGGGAAGGCAGCTACGGCACGGCCCGGGGCATCATCGCCTTCTACTACCCCACCAGCACCCAGGGACAGCGGGCGGCCCAGATCTTTGTCAACAATCTGCGGGGGATCTACCCCCTGCCCGACAAGGTGAACACCCGCCCCACCACCAGCCTGGGCGAGGTGCGGGACTCCAAGTTCCCCGCCGTGCTGCTGGAAATCGGATACCACGACAACTACGAGGACGCCCGGTGGATCGAGAACAATATCCCGGAGATCGCCCGGAACCTGGTCCTCAGCCTTACCGACTACTTCGGCATCCCCTTCATCTGGCCCACGGACCCCTGGGAGGGCACCGTCCATGCCGGGGGCGGCACCCTGAACCTGCGCAGCCGCCCCAGCATGAACGCCCCCATTATCGCCAGCATTCCCGATGGGGCGACCGTGCGGGTCTACGGTCAGTACGAGGACTGGTATGTGGTCCGCTACGGGGACTATACGGGATACGCGGCGGCGCAGTTTATCCGGTAACCGGTTTTCCTTCTGCTCTCTCCGGGCGGGGCATCGGGTCCCGCCCGGAGAGGGCGCTTTTTTGTTGGCAGAGGGAATGGCGCCGTTCCGGTAAAATTTCTGGTTGTATTTTCATAAAAAAGGTGATACAATAAAAAAGTTGAAACTTACCCTTACTTTCCCAAAAGGAGTATCAAATTTATGTCCGAGAACAAGGAATACATGACTCACCCCGAGGAGCTGGGGTGCATCCATATTTCCGAGGAGGTGCTGGCCTCCCTGGCCGCCGGGGCGGTGGCCGAGGTGGAGGGCGTCAGCGGCCTCATGAACGTCGCCCCCAAGAAGTCCGGCACCCGTGGCGTGCGCCTGGTGGCGGACGAGGAGGGCGCGGTGGTGGATGTCTATATCCTCATCCGCTACGGTTACGCCATTCCCGAAGTGGCGGGGAAGATCCAGAGCGCGGTGTCCGCCGCCATCGAGTCCATGACCGGCTTCGCCGTGAAGGCGGTCAACGTCCATGTGGGCGGCGTGTCCTTCCAATAAGAGGGCCGGCGTGTGTGCTGAGAGAGAAAAGGATCACTCATGATTAGAAATGTTGCCCGAGAGATCGCCATGCATCTCTGCTTTGAGCTGAGCTTTACCGACCTGACTGCCGATGAGCTGCTGGAGCAGCGTCTCAGCAGCCCCCACTTTGAGAATATGGCCCCGGAGTACGAGGTCTACGGCGAGCTGCCCGGTCCCAGCCAGAAGGCCTATATCTGCAAGCTGGTGAAGGGCATCGCCGCCCACGGGTACGAGCTGGACCAGTATATCGAGAAGTACGCCAAGGGGTGGCGGTTCGAGCGGATCCCCCTGGTGGCGGGAGCTATTATGCGCCTTGCCATGTACGAGATCCTGTACATGCCGGAAATTCCCAACGGCGCGGCCATCAATGAGGCGGTGGAGATCGCCAAGAAGTACGAAAGCCCTGATGTCGTCCGGTTTATCAACGGCATCCTGGGCTCCTTCGTCCGCACGGAGACGGAGGACGCGCCGCCGGCCAAAGGTCTGCCCTCAGACGCGCCGGAGCAGGAGGCGCAGGATCAATAATGCCAGCGGAGGGCGCACAGCGGTGCGCCCTTCTCATATTTCCATCAACAGGGGGTGAGGCCGTGGAGCGGCATATCTATGGCGTATCGGAGCTGAACGGACTGGTGAAGGCCGTCCTGGAGAGCGTCCCGGAGTTCGGGAACGTCCTCGTCCGGGGGGAGATCTCCAACTACAAGCTGTATCCCTCCGGGCACCACTATTTCACCTTGAAGGACGCGGAGGGCGCGCTGCGGTGCGTCATGTTCAAGGGACAGGCCCTGCGCCTCCGGTTCCGCCCGGAGAACGGCATGAAGGTCATCGCCGGGGGCCGGGTCAGCGTCTATCCCCGGGACGGGGCCTATCAGCTCTACTGCGACGCCCTGAGCCCAGACGGGGTGGGGGATCTCCATGTGGCCTTCGAGCAGTTAAAGGAAAAATTGTGGAAGGAGGGGCTCTTTGACGAGGCACACAAAAAGCCCCTGCCGGAGTATCCCCGGACGATCGCCATCATTACCTCCTCCGCCGGGGCGGCGGTCCACGACATGATCCGGATCCTGCGCCGCCGGTATCCTCTGGCCAAGGTGAAGCTGCTGCCCGTCCGGGTCCAGGGGGAGGAGGCGCCGCCGGAGATTGTGGGGGCGCTGCGCTACGCCAACCGGCACCGGGTGGCGGACCTCATCATCACCGGCCGGGGCGGCGGGTCCATCGAGGACCTGTGGGCCTTCAACGACGAGCGGGTGGCCCGGGCGATTTTCGACTCGGAGATTCCCGTTATCTCCGCCGTGGGCCATGAGCCGGATATGACCATTGCCGACTTTGTGGCCGACGTCCGGGCGGCCACGCCCTCCCACGCCGCCGAGCTGGCGGTTCCCGATCAGGCGGAGCTGCTGGAGCGGCTGCAGAGCCAACGCCTCCACATGCTTCGCAGTCAATCCAAGCGGGTGGAACTGCTGCGCCGCCGGCTGGCGGAGCTGACCGGCAAGCGGGTGCTGACCGACCCTATGGCAGCGGTGCAGGACAAGCGGCTGGCGCTGGACCACGTGCAGAAGGACCTGTGCCACGCCGCCCTGGCCCGGCTGACGACGCCCAGGGCGGATCTGGCCGCGCTGGCGGCGTCGCTGGACGCCATGAGCCCCCTGAAGGTGCTGGGCCGGGGGTTTGCCCTGGTGACGGACGAGGGAGGACGGCCCCTGCGCCGGACGGAGGACGCGCCGGTGGGGAGCCGGATCGCCGCGCGGCTGTCCGATGGGCGGCTGCTGTGCCGGGTGGAAGAGAGATTAACGGAGGAGGATGCGACATGAGCCCGAGGAAAAAGGAAGAACCCAAGAGCTTTGAGGAGAATATGAAGCGCCTGGAGGAGATCGTCTCCGCGCTGGAGCGGGGGGACGCGGCGCTGGCGGACTCCCTGGCCCTCTTTGAGGAGGGGACCCGGCTGGCCTCCGCCTGCTCCGCTATGCTGGACGAGGCGGAACAGAAGGTGGTCAAGCTCCAGAAGGGTCCCGACGGGGAGCCGGTGGAGCTGCCCTTCGATACGGAGGAGTGAGTATGGAGACGTTTCAGGCCCAATATGACCGCTATCGCGCCGCCGTGGAGGAAGCCCTGCAGGGCCTCTTTCTGAGAAACAAGCCCTATAGGCGGCTCCAGGAGGCCATGCGCTACAGCCTGCTGGCCGGCGGCAAACGGGTCCGGCCCGTGATGGTCCTGGCATTCTGCGAGGCGCTGGGCGGGGAGACGCAGGGGGCCCTCTCCCTGGGCGCGGCGCTGGAGTGCGTCCACACGTATTCTTTGATTCACGATGATCTGCCCTGCATGGACGACGACGACCTCCGGCGGGGACGGCCTACCTGCCACAAGGTCTATGGGGAGACTATGGCCGTTCTGGCGGGGGACGCCTTGCAGGCGGAGGCCTTCCGGCTGATCTCCATCGCGCCGGGGCTGAGCGCGGAGCAGCGGATCGAGGCGGTCCATGCCCTCTCCGCCGCCTGCGGCGGGGACGGCATGGTGGCCGGCCAGGTGCTGGATATGGACGCTCTGGCCCATAGTGAGGAGGAACTGCGGGACCTGTGTCTGCGGAAGACCGGGGGGCTGCTGGCCGCGGCGGCGGACCTGGGGTGCATCGCCGCCGGGGCGGACGGGTCGGTCCGGCGGCAGGCCGCGTCCTATGCGGAGCATATTGGCCTTGCGTTCCAGATCCGGGACGACATGCTGGACGTTATTGCCGACCAGGACGAGTTCGGCAAGCCGGTGGGTTCCGACAAGGAGGAGGGCAAGCGGACCTTCGTGGACCTGCTGGGCCTGGAGCGCTGCGGAGAACTGGTGGCGGAGGAGACCCGGCTGGCCAAAGAGGCCATTGCGGACCTGCAATGCAACGAATTTTTGCTGGAGCTGGCGGACAGTCTGGCGGACAGGAGGAAATAGCTCATGCGCTTCGGGATGCTCACCACCAACCCCATCATCGACTGCGCCCTGCTGGCATGGTTTTTGGCCCAGCTCATCAAGGTGGTGCTGGAGGCCGTGCTGGCACGGCGGCTGGATGTGCGGCTGTTCGTGTCCAGCGGCGGTATGCCCAGCAGCCACTCCGCCCTGGTGGTGGCCTGCACCGCCGCCATCGGGAAGCTTCACGGCATACAGGGTCCCGATTTTGCCCTGGCGGTGATCCTCTCGGCGGTGGTGATGTACGACGCCTGCAACGTCCGCCGCAGCGCCGGAGACACCGCCCGGCTGGTGAACCAGCTCCTGGCCCACGTGGAGAAGCTGACGGCGGAGGACTTTGCCGACGACCTCCGGGAGGTCATGGGCCACACGCCGTTACAGGTGCTCATGGGCGCCCTGCTGGGACTGGGCGTGGGACTGCTGGTATAGCGGGTCATTCCTCGCCTTGGCGAGAGCAGCTCCTTGCGTATATTGGCTGTGCCAGCCTTTAAGGCGGTCAGGCTTTGATGCTGCGCATAAGGCGATGGTATTGGGCTTTATTTGGTCTATCGAATTGTACGGCAGCCACTCGGTATGGCTGCCGTACAATCTTATGCCCCGAGCCATCGCTAAGAAGGCGGTATCCCCGCAGGCAAAAGTTGAATTCAATAGTTGACAATCTTCCCCCGGACCGTTAAAATGTAGCATAGAAATGTATGCGTGCGACACCACGGGAAGGGAATGATAGAGAACATGTACCATTGCCGTCTTCAGATCTACTTGACCGGACGCCAGCGGGATGTTTTAGGGGTAATTCGGGAGATGCCGCCCCTGGAGCGGTTTTCCTGCGGCTATCTTGAGAGCGATGAGCCGGAGGCGACTCCGGCTGCTCAGGCGGATCTGATCCTGGCCGACCTGCGGGGACTGGACATTCCCGCCGCCCTGAAGACGCTGTGCGCCAACAAGCGGCCGGATGCCCAGCTGATCGTGCTGGCGGAAGGAGAGCAGTTCCCTCTGCTGGCGGACAGCCTGGAGCAGATCCGGGACATCTGGACGCTGCCCATGAGCGAGGCGGAGATCCGGTTCCGCTTCTCCCGCTGGCAGCAGGCCTGCCGGGAGCGGAAGGACGCCTGGGAGACCGGCCAGTACCTGGAAGCCACCATCAACAGCATCCCCAGCCTGGTTTGGTATAAGGATAAAAACGGCATCCATGAGAAGGTCAACGACAGCTTCTGCCGGACGGTGAATAAGACCAAGGAACAGGTCCAGGGCCGCGGCCACGCCTATATCTGGGACGTGGAGCAGGACGACCCGGCCTGCATCGAGTCGGAGCGGGAGGTCATGGCCACACGGCGGACCTGCGTATCCGAGGAAACCATCCAGACCGGAGGCGGGGAGCGTCTGCTGACCACTTACAAGTCCCCGCTGTACGATCTGGACGGCAGCGTGATGGGCACGGTAGGCGTTGCCATCGACATCACCCAGGAGCGGGCCTATGAGCAGGCGATCCGCCAGAAGAACCGCACCCTGGAGGCCCTTTTCACCACCATGGACTGCGGCGTGATGTGCCACTCCCTGGACGGGTCCCGGATTCTCAGCATCAACCGGGCGGCTCTGGAGATCCTGGGCTATGAGACCCAGGGGGAGATGCTCCGGGACGGCTTTCAGACCGTGGCCAACTCCGTGCTGGACGAGGACAAACCGAAACTGCGGAACTGCATCCGCTCACTGAACACGGTGGGAGACAGCGTCAGCGTGGAGTACCGGGTCCGGCATGGAGACGGCCGGCTGCTGCACGTCATGGGCAACATCAAACTGGTAGAGGAAAATGGGGAGCTGTTCTACCAGCGCTTCCTCCTGGACTGCACCGCCCAGAAGCAGCGGGAAGAGCAGGAGCGCACCGAAAAGGAGCAGCAGCAGATGGCGCTGGTCCAGGCGCTGTGCATCGACTACAGCCTGGTGTGCTTCTTTAACCTGGATACGGGACTGGGCTATACCCTCCGCATTGCGGAGAACAGCCGACAGCGGATGGAGAATATCTTCGGCGGCACCATCCGCCTCCAGGAGTGCATGGAACAGTACATACAGCAGTATGTCTATCCCGAGGACCGGGAGCTGCTGCGGCAGACGGCCTCCGCCGAATGGCTGATGAAGGAGCTGGGCGAGAAGCTGTTTTGCTACGCCAACTACCGCACGGGCGACGGCAAAGAGTTGGAATATTTCCAGATGAAGGCCGTGCGGGCGGGCGCGTGGGATAAGGGCCGTGGGATCGTTCTGGGCCTGCGCAGCGTGGACGCGGAGACCCGGGGCGAGCTGGAGAAAAAGAGCCTGCTGGAGGACGCGCTGCTCCAGGCCAACCGGGCAAGCAAGGCCAAGAGCGTATTCCTCTCCAACATGTCCCACGACATCCGCACGCCCATGAACGCCATTGTGGGCTTTACGGCCCTGGCAATCACCCACATCGAGCAGCGGGAACAGGTGGAGGCGTATCTCCAGAAAATTATGACCTCCGGCAATCACCTGCTGAGCCTGATCAACGACATCCTGGACATGAGCCGGATCGAAAGCGGGAAGATGCGCCTGGAGGAGGCCCCATGCAGCCTGCCGGACATCCTCCATGGCCTGCGCAATATCATCCAGGCGGACATTCACGCCAAGCAGCTGGAGTTCTATATCGACGCGGTGGATGTGGTCAACGAGGAGATCTGCTGTGACAAGCTGCGCCTGAATCAGCTGCTGCTGAACCTGCTGAGCAATTCCGTCAAGTATACGCCGGCGGGCGGCATTGTCAGTATGCGGATCGTTGAAAAGCCGGGCGCGCCCGCGGGATACGGCAGCTATGAGTTCTACATCCGGGATACGGGCATCGGGATGAGTCCGGAGTTTGTCTCCCGCATCTTCGAGCCCTTTGAGCGGGAGCGGAATTCCACCATCAGCGGCATCCAGGGCACCGGACTGGGCATGGCCATCACGAAAAACATCGTGGACATGATGAACGGCACCATCAGCGTAAAGAGCGAGCAGGGAACGGGCACGGAGTTCGTGGTGTCTCTGACCTTCCGCCTGAGCGAGGGTGAGAAGGAGCCCCAGACCATTCCGGAGCTGGCAAACTGCCGGGCGCTGGTGGTGGACGACGACTTCAACACCTGCGACAGCGTCTCCTATATGCTCCAGCAGATCGGTATGCGGGCGGAGTGGACCCTGTCGGGAAAGGAGGCGGTGCTCCGCACACGGCAGGCGGTCATGCGGGGGGACAACTACTGCGTATATATTATTGACTGGCTGCTTCCCGACATGAACGGGGTGGAGGTCACACGCCGGATCCGCAAGGAGATGGGAGATGACGTTCCCATTATCGTCCTGACCGCCTACGACTGGGCCGACATCGAGGAGGAGGCCAAGGAGGCGGGGGTCACGGCCTTCTGCAGCAAGCCCCTGTTCCTGTCGGAGCTGCGCCGCTGCCTGCGCTCCCTAGTCAGCACGGACGCGCCGGAGCCGGCAGACGCCGAAAAGGTTGATTCCGGATGCCACACCGGACACATCCTGCTGGCGGAGGATAACGAGCTGAACCAGGAAATCGCCCAGGCGATTCTGGAGGAGGCCGGCTTTACCCTGGACGTGGCGGAAAACGGGGAGATGGCTGTGGAGATGATCAGGCACTCCTCACCCGGATATTACTGCCTGGTGCTGATGGATATTCAGATGCCGGTGATGGACGGCTATGCGGCGGCAAAGGCTATTCGGGCCCTGCCTGACCCGGAGTTGGCCTCTATTCCCATTCTGGCGATGACGGCCAACGCCTTCGAGGAGGACAAACAGGCGGCGCTGAAGTGCGGCATGAATGGTCATATCGCAAAGCCGATTCATATCGGCAAGCTGATGGAAACCCTGGACGAGATCTTGCAGTGACCCGCCCGGATGCCTCCCGGGCTGAGGATTTACAGTTTGTTCACGAAAAGTTAGCACTCTCGACACGAGAATGCTAACTTTTCTCTTTACATTTTGCGGGAACGGGTGTATGATAGAACATGAAAAGAAACAGAGGACCGGTAAGCCGGAATGGGCATACTGGTTCGGAGGAGGCATGTCATATGAATTTTGATCAATATACCCAGAATGCGCAGCAGGCTGTAGCGGACTGCCAGTCCATCGCCATTGAGAACGGTCAGCAGCAGCTGGACGGCGAGCACCTGCACTTGGCGCTGCTGCGCCAGCGGGAGGGACTGGTGCCCCGGCTGCTGACTTATATGGGCTTGGACGTGGAGTCCTTGGCGGCCGAGGTCCAGCGGGAGATCGACCGCCTGCCCAAGGTGTCCGGCGGCGGAGCGGACCAGCTCTACGCCAGCAGACGCTTCTCCCAGCTTCTGACGGCTGCAGACCGGATTGCCCGGCAGTTTAAGGACGAGTACGTGTCCGTGGAGCATCTGTATCTGGCGCTGGTGGAGGAGACCGGCACCCCCAGCGCAAAAATTTTCCGGCAGTACGGCATCGACAAGGAGAAAATTTTGCAGGCCCTCACCAAGGTCCGGGGCAGCCAGCGGGTCACCAGCCAGAACCCGGAGGAGAGCTATGAGGCCCTGACCAAGTATGGCCGGGACTTGGTGGAAATGGCCCGGCAGGGCAAGCTGGACCCGGTGATTGGCCGTGACAGCGAAATCCGCCACACCATTCAGATTCTGAGCCGGAAAACCAAGAACAACCCGGTCCTTATCGGCGAGCCCGGCGTGGGCAAAACCGCCGTGGTGGAGGGCCTGGCCCAGCGGATCCTCAACGGCGACGTGCCGGAGGGATTGAAGGACAAGACCATCTTCGCTTTGGACATGGGGGCGCTGATCGCCGGGGCCAAGTACCGGGGTGAATTCGAGGAGCGGCTGAAAGCGGTCCTCAATGAGGTGGAGAAGAGCGAGGGGCGGATCCTGCTCTTTATCGACGAGCTCCACAACATCGTGGGCGCGGGCCGCACCGAGGGCAGCATGGACGCGGGCAACCTCCTCAAGCCCAAGCTGGCCCGGGGCGAGCTCCACTGCATCGGCGCGACGACGCTGGACGAGTACCGGAAGTATATCGAGAAGGACGCCGCCCTGGAGCGCCGGTTCCAGAAGGTGCTCATCGACCAGCCCACGGTGGAGGACACCATCTCCATCCTCCGGGGGCTCAAGGAGCGGTTTGAGATCCATCACGGCGTGCGGATCACCGACGGGGCGCTGATCGCCTGCGCCACCCTGTCGGACCGGTATATCGCCGACCGCTTCCTGCCGGACAAAGCCATCGACCTGATGGACGAGGCCGCCAGCAAAATCCGTATGGAGATCGACAGTCTGCCCGCCGAGCTGGACGAGATCAGCCGGAAAATCATGCAGCTGGAGATCGAGAAGCAGGCCCTGGGCAAGGAGGAGGACGCCGGAAGCAAGAACCGTCTGGCCCACATCGACGGGGAGCTGGCGGAGCTGAAAGCCAGGAACGACGCCATGCGGGCCCAGTGGGAGACGGAGAAGCAGTCCATTGCCGGGGTCAAGCGCATCAAGCAGGAGATCGAGGACACCCGCCACCAGATGGAAGAGGCGGAACGGAACTACGATCTGGAGAAGATGGCCCGGCTGAAGTACGACGCCCTGCCCCGGCTGGAGAAGCAGCTGGAGGAGGAGCGGCAGCGGGTAGACGACGGAAAGGAGGACCATCTCCTGAAAGAGGAGGTCACCGAGGAGGAGATCGCCGGAGTGGTCAGCAAGTGGACCGGCATCCCGGTGAGCAAGCTGGTGGAGAGCGAGAAGGAGAAGCTCCTGCGACTGCCGGAGATCCTGCACCGGCGGGTCATCGGCCAGGACGAGGCGGTCTCTGCCGTCAGCGAGGCGATTCTGAGAGGCCGGGCGGGACTCAAGGACGAGAACCGGCCTATCGGGTCCTTCATCTTCCTGGGCCCCACCGGCGTGGGCAAGACGGAGCTGGCGAAAACCCTGGCGGCGTCCCTCTTTGACGATGAGCGGAATATGGTCCGCATCGACATGTCCGAGTATATGGAGAAGCACGCCGTCTCCCGGCTGGTGGGCGCGCCTCCGGGATACGTGGGCTATGATGAGGGCGGCCAGCTTACCGAGGCCGTGCGGCGCAAACCCTACAGCGTGGTACTGTTCGACGAGATCGAGAAGGCCCACCCGGATGTGTTCAACATCCTGCTCCAGCTGCTGGACGACGGGCGGCTGACGGACAACCAGGGCCGGACGGTGGACTTCAAGAACACCATCATCATCATGACCAGCAACATCGGCTCCGCCTATCTGACGGAGAACATCCATCAGGACGGCTCCATCGACCCCGAGGTGAAGGATCGGGTCCGGGGCGAACTGAACCAGTACTTCCGTCCGGAGTTCATCAACCGCGTGGACGACATCGTGGTCTTCTCCCCGCTGACGGAGAGCCAGATCGGCGGCATCATCGACATTGCCATGACCGGCGTTACCCGCCGCCTGGCGGACCGGG
Organism: Oscillospiraceae bacterium; assembly: GCA_021768185.1. Taxonomy (GTDB): domain Bacteria; phylum Bacillota; class Clostridia; order Oscillospirales; family Oscillospiraceae; genus Pelethomonas. The sequence continues at coordinate 81,256 of JAETNP010000004.1, read as the reverse complement.
ACATTGTCCTGGAACTGACGGAGGAGGCCAAGGCGTTCATCGCAAAAGCCAGCTACTCGCCGTCCTACGGAGCAAGGCCGGTAAAGCGGTACCTGCAAAAGTATGTGGAAACAGAGCTGGCGGCCATGCTGATCCGCGGGACCCTGTCCGACGGACAGAAGGCGGTCATCGGCAGCGACGGAGAGAAGCTGATCTTTACGGTGCAGGACAGATAATTTCACACAGGCAAAAAGAGACCTCTGCCGAAATCGGCAGAGGTCTCTCTGCGTGTCCCCCAAAATGGCTTTGCCGCTTTTTTGCATCAGGGCCTTCATTCAGCTTCGCCCAAGCTCTTCTGGGGTGCTTTTTCTCTCGAAAAAATACCTGTCTTCAACAGTGTCTGCCTTGTTTCACCTTGCAACCGGTTTTATGGCGCTGTACGTTCACATGTCAGGCTGCTTCCGCGTGCAGCGCCCGCACCAGCCATTTTTTCCGGAAGTAGTGAACGGCGAGAACAGCCGCCCGGACCGCCCATTCCGCCCACATGGCGGTCCACAGACCGGTGAGGCCCAGGCCCAGCCGGTAAGTCAGGAAATAGCCGCACACGATCCGGACGCCCCACATGGAGGCCAGAGACAGCACGGAGGGAAACACCGTGTCGTGCCCCGCCCGAAGGATGGCCGGCAGCACGTTGGAAAAGGGCCAGAACAAAAAGGTGGGCAGCAGGATATACCACAGCATCTCCAGCGTCTTTGCCTGCACCTCCGGGGAGGCGTGGTACAGATGCGCCAGCATCACCGGGAAAAAGGGGAAGGCCAGGACCGCCGATACCACCAGCAGGAACAGCGCCAGCACGCACATCTTACAGCCGTACCCGAAGGCGTGCTCCCTCTCCCCTGCCCCGATGCAGCGGCCCGATATGGTGATGCCCAGGGTCCCCGCCGAACTGGCGGCGGCGGTGATCATGCCCAACAGGGAGGCGGCAATGGAGTTGACCACCATAGCGGTAGTGCCCAGGGGAACCGTCATGGCGGCAAGTATGATGCCCCCGCCGGCCAGAAACAGCTGCTCCACACCCAAGGGGACGCTGACCTCCATAATGGTGGAGAGAATGGACTTCTGGAAGGAAAAGACGTCTCCCAGCTTCAGCCGGATGGGCATATCCCTGGGCAGGAAGAGGAAGGCCAGGGCGGAGAGGGCTCCCACGGCTCTGGCAAAGATCTGCGCCAGAGCGCTGCCTACGATATCCATCTGCAGCACATTCAAAAACAGGATGCTGAAAAGCAGGTAGGATACGTTGATGATAATGGTCAGGCACAGACACTTCTTGGACTCCCCCAGTCCCCGCAGGATGGAGAAGACTCCGGAGTAGACCGTGAAGATGATCATAGAGAAGGTGCCCTGGACCATATACGATACGGCCTTTTCCATAATGGCCGGCTCCGCCTGTCCGTAGAGGGCCATCAGGATGGGACGGGGAAACAGGATCAGCACCAGCCCCAGCAGAGATCCGGTCAGAAAGGTGAGCCACAGGATATGGCCCGCCGCCTGCTGCGTCTTGTTCAGATCACCCTCGCCGAAACACTGGGTCACCGCCACGGTGCCCCCGGCGGAGATGCCGCATAAAACGCACATGATGAGGTTCAGCAGAGGGGAAACCAGGTTGACGGCGGCGATGGACGACTCCCCGGAGGAGGAAATCAGCGCCGTAATCAGCATGTTGATAAACATAATGGACAGGGAGTCCAGGATCAGCGGAAGGGTCATCCGATAGATCTGCCGGGCGGTAAAGACCGGGGAGGTCAGCCGGCGATCCAGACTCTGCTTGGCGGCGCTGAATAATCTTGTTGTCATAGCGATTTACCTCGCGTCAGTGGGACGGTTTTGCGGTACGGCAGCCCTTCCGGCTGCATCGCGAGACAGGATAGCACAGCCCGGCGGAAAAGTCAATGCCTCCATCCAACAATTCCGCAGAACAGCAAAATGCACAACCACATACAAGAAAAGCCAATTCTGTTTCGTGACTTGTTGCGAGAAGATTCGTATAATATAAATAAAAAAGAAACGGCAACAAACACAGGTTTTCGTCAAAACCAATACTATTGGAAGGCTGGTGAACCGCGATGTCCCGAAGGCTCCCGGAAACGAACCCCTCCGCCCGACCCAACCGCTACCGCTTCTCCAAGTACAAGAAGCCCCTGGTCCTCCTCACCATGGCGGCACCCACGGCCATCTGGCTGCTGCTGCTGCGCTATCTCCCCATGGGAGGCATCGTCCTCGCCTTCAAGGACTACAAGGTCAATCCCCGCAACCCGTCCTTTATCAGCAACCTGATCAACAGCAAGTGGGTGGGGCTGAACAACTTCAAGTTCCTCTTCATGACGGACGACGCGAAGATCATGTTTCGCAACACCCTGGCGTACAACATCGTCTTCATCATCCTGGGGATCGTCATCCCGGTGGCCTTCGCCATCATGCTCAACGAGGTCACCAAGAAGTTCGTGGCCAAGGCCTACCAGACCATGATGTTCTTCCCCTACTTCCTCTCCTGGGTGGTGGTCAGCTACTTCCTCAACGCTTTCATCGACGGTCAGTACGGCATGATCACCGCCATGCAGCGGGCCGCGGGAGGAGATGTGACCAACTGGTACACCACCATGGGGCCGTGGCCGTACATCATTGTCTTTGCCAACCTGTGGAAAAACGTGGGGTATACTACGGTGCTCTACCTCTCCGCCATCACCGGCATCGACTCCACACAGTATGAGGCCGCCGCCATCGACGGTGCCTCCAAGTGGCAGCAGATCTGGTACGTGACCATCCCCAACCTGCGCACCATGATCTGCATCCTGTTCATCATGAACGTGGGCAAGATCTTCAACGCCGACTTCGGACTGTTCTACTCCGTGCCCATGAACAGCGGCGCGCTGTACCCGGTGACCCAGGTCATTGATACATACGTATACCGGGCGTTTATGGTGACCGGCGACATCGCCAAGAGCTCCGCGGCGGGCCTGCTGCAAAACGTGCTGGGCTTCATCTGTATTCTGACTGCCAACGGCATTGTCAAGAAGATTGATGCGGACAGCAGTATGTTCTAAGGAGGGTGCGATATGGCTGTGAAAGGTAAGAAAAAGAATCTCCGGCTGAATTCCGTCAGCCCGGGGGCGGAGGCCGTCATCTATGTCATCCTGGGCCTCTTCGCGCTGTGCTGCATCATCCCCTTTGTTTTCGTCATCATTATTTCCTTCTCCGCCGAGAGTTCCATCCGCTCCATCGGCTACTCCTTCATTCCCCAGGCCTGGAGCACGGATGCCTTCCGTTACGCCTTCCGGAAGCTGCCCCAGATCTGGCGGTCCTATTTCAACAGCATCTTTATCACCGTGGTGGGCACCGCTTTGAGCACCTTCATGTGCGCCCTGTACGCCTACGTGCTCTACCGGCCCGACTTCAAGTTCCGCGGCTTTTTCAACTTCTTCAGCTTCTTCACCATGATCTTCGGCGGCGGCCTGGTGCCCACCTACATCGTATGCAAGCAGGTGCTGGGGCTCAACGAGAACTACGCGGCGCTGATCGTCCCCCTGCTGGTGAATCCCTTCAATATCATCATCATGCGGACCTTCTTCAAGAGCTCAGTGCCCCTGGAGCTCATTGAGGCCGCTACCATCGACGGCAGCGGCGAGTACAACACCCTCTTCCGGGTGGTGGCCCCTATCGCCAAGCCCGGCGTGGCCACCATCGCCCTGCTCAACGCCCTGGTCTTCTGGAACGACTGGTACCTGTCCCTGCTGTATATCCAGCGGAACAAGGTCCTCCAGCCCCTTCAGGCCCTGCTGATGGAACTCCAGAACAATGTGGAATACCTCAGCCGGATGTCCGGTCAGATGGGCGCGGCGGCCATCAACGAGGCAGCCAAGATGCCCACACAGTCCCTGCGGATGGTGCTGGTGGTGCTCATCGTGGTCCCCATCGCCTGCGCCTACCCCTTCTTCCAGCGCTACATCGTGGCCGGCCTGTCCGTCGGCTCCGTGAAAGGCTGATACTTTTTCTCGAGAGAAAAAGTATCAGAAAGAGCCTGGGCGGCGCGTGCGCCGCCGGACCGGCCGTCGGGCGAAGCCCAATGGCGGTCCTCGGAGACTATACTCTTTGCAATTCCCAAATTTCTGCCCGGTAACGATCGTTTATCGGAGAGAGGTATGGACCAGCGCTTTGCTGTTTCATAATACAACATCAACAAATTTTGGAGGAGAACGCTATGAAAAAGATCCTTGCCATGCTGCTGGCCCTCGTCATGGTCCTGGGCCTGGCCGCCTGCGGCGGCGGCGGCGACGCCAACCAGACGTCCGACGCCAACAAGCCCGCTGAAAATACCCCCGATACCTCCGGCGGCAACAAGCAGGACGACGTCCCCGCCGCGTCCGACCTGGACCCCGTGACCCTGCGCATCTGGTTCCACGGCAGCAACGTTTCGCCTGAGGCTTCCAACAAGGTCATGGAGTCCGTCAACGCCTACTTACAGGATAAGATCAACGTGACCCTGGAGCCCATCTGGGGCACCTGGGGCGACTTCGACACCGCCACCGTCACCGCCCTGGCCGGCGGCGACGACGTGGACATCTACTTCACCTGCAACTGGTCCGCCAACGAGTACAACAAGTACGCCCGTGACGGCTACTGGGTCAAGCTGGACGACATGCTGCCCACCTACGGCGCGGAATTGCTGACCACCATCCCCGAGGGCATCTGGGAGTGCGCCAAGACCAATGGTTATGACGGCGTGGGCGTGTACGCAGTGCCCGCCCTGAAGGATACCGCCACCCAGAACTGCTGGGATCTGAACGCCACCCTGCTGGCCGAGCTGGGCTACGATGTGGACGCGTTCATTGCATCCGCCTCCATGAACCCCGACTTCTACTACTCCGACGAGTTTGAGGAAGCGCTGCAGAAGGCCAAGGATTACAAGGGCGGCGACTTCTATCCCCTGGTGGGCGAGCCCGTGGTCTTTGAGCGCATCGCCACCGGCACCGCCATCATCACCGGCGACCTGAACGGCGCGCCCGTGCTGTCCTACTATTACGATGTGGAGCACCCGGCCACGGACATCGGCAGCAAGATCGTCTGCAAGTACGCCACCCCCGAGTTCAAGAAGTTTGCCGAGCGCACCTACTACCTGTCCCAGAAGGGCTTCATCTCCCCCCAGACCCAGAACGTGGACACCGCCAATAACTACAGGGAAGCCTGCGCCAAGACGGGCGATTACCTCATCAGCTCCCAGTCCTACGCCTTTGGCTGCGAACTGGATTACTCCCGCGAACGCGGCATTGATGTGCGTATGATCCCCACCGACGCTCCCTATATGGACGCCACCTCCGGCCAGGGCGCCATGATGGCCATCTCCGCCACCTCCAAGAATCCTGAGCGGGCCCTGATGTTCCTGAACCTGCTGAACACCGATCCCGAGCTCATGACCCTGCTGAACTACGGCGTTGAGGGCTACACCTACAACAAGAACGCCGACGGCACCATCACCTTCATCGACGATGTCCGCGCCACCTACAGCCCCTGGCGCAACGGCATGGGCAACATCCGTCAGCTGCCCCCCACCGCCGAGGAGGGCCTGGATTACTGGGATCGCTTCTCCGCTTACTATGACAGCGCCGAGGTCCTGCCCTACGGCTCCTTTATCCTGGACGCCTCCGAGCTGTCCAACGAGGCGACCGCCCTGGCCAACGTGTACGGCCAGTATGGCTTCCAGCTGATGGGCGGCGCCACCAATCCCGACACCGTTCTGCCCGAGTTCCTCGCCAAGCTGGAGGAGGCCGGCATCCAGAAGCTGCTGGATGCTGCCAACGAGCAGCTGGCCGCTTATCTGGCAGGCTAAGAAAACATCCTGCGGCAGAAAGCAGCAACAAAAGACGCTCCGCGCCCGTCTGGCGCGGGGCGTCTTTTTGCGTCAAAAAGCCTGTCTCCCAAAGAAACTCGTCCCCTGTTCCGCTCCGAACCTGCCCTGGAAAAGCATCCCTTTTAAAAAATTTGCCGCCGCGCACAAAAAAGGCTATACAAATCACTCATTTTTTGGTATATTATAGAGATAGTACATCCCCCCTACCGGGATCTTATTTTACAGGAGGTCGATTTCCAATGAGCGCTTTGACTGATCTGATCTATGGCGGCTCCAACGCCGTGGCGGGCCTGACCGAAGGGGCCGTCAACGACGCTATTGCCAAGCACGGCGCGGATACGCCGGTTGCCTTCCCTGACACTGCCTATTTCTTCCCCACCATCTACGCCGCTACCGGCGTGAAGGTGAAGACTTTAGGTGACCTGCCCGCCTGCGTAGGCGTGCTGAAGAGCCTCATCACCAATCAGGACGACATCGGCGCAGCCCTGAACGCGGGCCTTGCCACCGCCGTGGGCGCGGAAATCATCGAGGGCCTCAAATATGTGGGCGGCGGCGACCCCTACGCCGAGGATTCCGGCATCGGTTTTGTGCCTGACCCCATCATCCGCTCTCTGGGCGTGCCCCTGGTCACCGGAGACATCCCCGGCGTGGCCGTGGTGCTGGGCAAGGCGGACGACGCTGAGGACGTGGCCAAGGTGGTCAAGGACTACCAATCCAAGGGCATCATGACCTTCATGATCGGGGACTGCATCGAGCAGGCCGTTGAGAAGGGCGTGAAGATGGGCCTGGAGCTCCGCGTGGTGCCCCTGGGCCACGACGTGACCAGCGTCATCCACGTGGTCACCGTGGCCATCCGCGCCGCCCTCATCTTCGGCAACGTCCAGCCCGGCGACCTGGCGGGCCTCCTCAAGTACACCAAGGACCGTGTGCCCGCCTTCGTCAACACCTTCGGCGCGCTGGACCCCGTGGTGGTCTCCGCCGGCGCGGGCGCCATCGCCCTGGGCTTCCCGGTGGTCGTAGACCAGGACATCGGCGACCTCCAGGTCCCCGGCGCTCTGGAGGCCGAGCTGGACCACAACGAGACCAGCAAGCGCTCCCTGGCCCTGCGGAACATCCACATCAAGGTCAAGGAGCTGCCCATTCCCGTGGCCTTCGCCGCCGCCTTCGAGGGCGAGATCATCCGCAAGGCGGACATGAAGGTGGAGTTCTGGTCCAGCAAGAACACCACCTGCGAGCTGGTGACCATGCGGGACGCCGATCAGGTGGAGGACCACAAGATCGTCATCGACGGCCCCGACATCGACAGCGGCGACACCGAGTACGCCCTGGCCACCTATATCGAGGTCTACGGCGCTAAGATGCAGAAGGATTTCGAGTCCGTCATCGAGCGCAAGATCCACGCCTGGTTCAACTACATGGAGGGCGTGATGCACACCGGCCAGCGCAACCAGTTCCGCATCCGTATCTCCAACGACGCCTACGACAAGGGCCTGCGGATGAAGCACTTCGGCGAGGTGCTGTACTATATGATCATGGACGAGTTCGCCGCCGTGGTGGATAAGTGCCAGGTCACCCTGGTCACCGACCCCGAGAAAGCCACCAAGGTCCTCAACGAGGAGGCCATGCCCGCCTACAACGCCCGTGACGACCGCCTCAGCTCCATGACCGACGAGAGCGTGGACCAGTTCTACACCTGCATCCTCTGCCAGTCCTTTGCCCCCAGCCACTGCTGCGTGGTCACTCCCGAGCGTCTGGGCCTGTGCGGCGCGGTGAGCTGGCTGGACGCCAAGGCTACCAAGGAGCTCAATGACGCCGGTCCCTGCCAGCCCATCAGCAAGGAGGGCTGCACCGACGAGGTAAAGGGCTATTACCCCGACGTGGACCGCATGGTCAACGCCGCCACCCAGGGCGCGGTGGGCCACGTGAGCCTGTACTCCATCATGGAGGACCCCATGACCTCCTGCGGCTGCTTCGAGTGCATCTGCGGCATCGAGCCCATCTCCAACGGTCTGGTGATCTGCAACCGTGAGTTCAAGGGCATGACCCCCACCGGCATGACCTTCGGTGAGCTGGCCTCCATGACCGGCGGCGGCGTCCAGACCCCGGGCTTCATGGGCCATGGCCGCCACTTCATCGCCTCCAAGAAGTTTGCCGCCGCCGAGGGCGGCGTGGCCCGCATCGTCTGGATGCCCAAGGAGCTGAAGGACGACGTGGCCCCCCGGCTCAACGCCACCGCCAAGGAGATGCTGGGCATCGACAACTTCTGCGACATGGTGGGCGACGAGACCATCACCTCCGACCCCGAGGAGCTGCTGAACTTCCTGACGGAGAAGGGACATCCCGTCCTGAACCTGGAGCCCCTCATGTAAGACGCTCCCCAATTGCAGCAATAACCAGCAGGCCCCGCGCCGAAACGGCGCGGGGCCTTTCTCTGAAAAATTTTCGCTTTCCTGACAGATTTCCCCTCTCCATTTTGTTTTCTCAGTGAAAGGGGTGATGCCCATGACCGACGAACGGGCGGAATACCTGGTGGAGCGCTACGCCGACCTGCTGCTGCGGATCGGGAAAACCTGGCTGGGCGATATGGACGACGCCAAGGACGTCTGCCAGACGGTCCTTATCAAGCTGCTGGAGAACCCCCGGGAGTTCCCGGACCCGGCCCAGGAACGGGCCTGGGTGGTCCGCGTGGCGGTGAACGAGTGCAAGAACTGGCGGAAGACCGCCTGGTTCCGCCGCCGGGTCCCGCTGGATGATTCTCTCCAGTTGACCGTGGAGGACCTGGAGCCGGAGGACGGCGGCCTGCTGGAGCAGGTCCAGGCCCTGCCCGCCATGTACCGGGAGGTCATCTTCCTGCGGTACTACGAGGGCTATGAGGTGAAGGAGATCGCCGCCCTGCTGGGCCGGTCCCCGGCGCTGGTGAGCACCCACCTGAAACGTGGGAAGGAAAAACTGAGAAACATGCTGGGAGGTACGGAGTATGCGCGAGGATTTTGAGAGCTACAAAGCGGAGCTGGACCGGGTCCGGCTGACGGAGGAGAGCAAGCGGGCGCTGGCGGAGAGCCTGCGCCGCCGCCGAACTGTGGAGCGGCCCGAAATCAAGTCCCGCCGTCTGGGGTTGGGTGCGGGACGGATCGCCGCCGCGGCGGCGGTGGTGTGCCTGCTGGTGACCGGGGCCGTAGCGGGGGTGGTAGCTTCGCCCACCCTGCGGGACCTGGTCTTTGGAGAGAGCGCGGGGTATGAGCAGAGCAGCGGCTTTGTCGGGAAATCTGTAGAACGGGATGGCTGGACGGTTACCATCACCGACTGCATAGGGGACGACCGGAACCTATATCTGGGAATTGAGGTAGAAGCGCCGGAAGGCGTCGTGCTGGACGCGCAGAATTACTGCTTTCTTGAATGCAGGGATGACTTTATCTGGGACGGCGGTGGCGGCGGGATGCGGGGGCTTCCCGATGATGATCCCACGGATAACAAGATATATTTTATGCAGCGGTACTACCGTTCTAGCTTTGATGCCGATGGCTTCAGCGGAAGGGGCCGCTTCGTGTTGAAAAAACTGGTTCACAATTTCAAGTTAGATGAACAGGGTGCCGGCCAATATATAGAAGACTGTGGGGCAACATGGGACTTCGGTTATCTGGAGGTTTCCTATCCGGACAGCACCATCCGTCTGGAGCCTAATTTGCCGGTCACCACACTGGATGTGGAGGCAACCATCACAAGTGTAGAGGTTTCCCCTCTGAGTGTACTGGTCCGGATCGAGGGCGACTCGCTGCGGAACCATCACGACTGGGTCCCGAAGAACGCGCCGGACGGATGGTACGGCTGCATCGAATATCAGGAGATCTATCTGTATACCGAGGGCGGCGGGTGCATTCCGGTGAACTACGAGGATGGCGGGAGCATCGGCGGCGGCTGCGGTGGCGGGAGCCGCGCAGAGCAGGAAGAGCCCTTCATTGTCCTGTCACGGCGTTTGGACAATCTGGTAGACGTGGACAGCCTCACCGCTATTTCTATCTGCGGCGTAACGATCCCTCTGAAATAAGAAACGATGGAGGCCCCGCGGCGCGTTCGCGCCGCGGGGCCTCCTGCATAACTCTCGCTTTAATCGCCGAAGCTGATCCCCAGCAGTTTTGCCTCTTTCACGATGGAGGACTCGGGATCCACCATTTTCAGCTTCCCGGCAACCTCCTCCAGGGGGACCTTCACGATCTCCCGGTTCTTGTAGCCCACCATGAAGCCGTACTCGTTCTTCAAAATCAGCTTGCCCGCCTCGCTGCCCAGCCGGGAGGCAAACACCCGGTCATAGGGGCAGGGGCTGCCGCCCCGCTGGGTGTGGCCGGGCACCGTCACCCGGACCTCCAGGCCGCAGCGCTTGCCCAGCTCCTCGGCGATCTCATAGGAGACGGAGGGATGGGTGCGTTTGGCCAGCTTCTTCTTGTACTCCTTCTTGCTCAGCTCGGCGTCCTTCTTGGAGATGGCCCCCTCGGCTACCGCCAGAATGGTGAATCGGCTGCCGCTCTCATGGCGCTCCTTGATCTTCTTTGCCAGCTTGTCCACATCGTAGGGAATTTCCGGAATAAGGATGATGTCCGCGCCGCCGGCGATGCCCGCGTTCAGCGTCAGCCAGCCCACCTTATGGCCCATGACCTCCACTACGAAGATCCGCCCGTGGGAGGCCGCGGTGGTGTGGATGCAGTCGATGGCCTCGGTGGCCACGTTCACCGCGCTCTGGAAGCCGAAGGTCATGTCCGTGCCCCACAGGTCGTTGTCAATGGTCTTGGGCAGGGTGATCACGTTCAGCCCCTCGGTGCGCAGGAGGTTGGCGGTCTTGTGGGTACCGTTGCCTCCCAGGATGACCAGGCAGTCCAGCTGGAGCTTGTAGTAGGTCTGCTTCATGGCCGCTACCTTGTCCACCCCATCCTCGCCGGGGGTCTGGATGGTCTTGAAGGGTGTGCGGCTGGTCCCCAGGAACGTGCCGCCCTTGGTCAGGATGCCGGTGAAGTCGGCGTAGGTCAGCAGCTTGAACCGTCCGTAGATCAGCCCCTGATAGCCGTCCTGGAAGCCGTAGATCTCCACCTTTTCTCCCGAGTTGAACAGCGTCTTGGCGACGCCCCGCATGGCCGCGTTCAGAGCCTGGCAGTCCCCGCCGCTGGTCAGCATACCGATCCGTTTCATGGCAAAGCCCTCCTCTGTTATTTTCGCCCCCATAGGGGATATTTTTACCATTCCTATTATATAGCGGTTTGGGGAGAAGTACAAGCGGAAAATGTGAAAAGAGGGGGAATATCATGGCTCTGCACTATTGTGCCGTCCATTCGGGCGGATCCAATACGGTCAAAAGGTCCCAGTTTTTCCGCTGCAAATCCCGGCTGCCGTCAAGAAGTGGAAACATCTCCAGCATATAGTCGCACTCATCGCACAGGCCGGGGTCTGCCTGTACCCATTTCTGCCCGTCCCAGGAGAAGCAGGCTGCACAGGCCTTGGGGATAATACCGTCAAAATAGCTCATACTTTATACCTCCTTCTTTGTATTATACCCGGTTTATCGGGAATATTCAAGAGGGTGGTCATCCCTTATAATAATAAATAAGGGAGGTGGAGACGATGATTTCATATGCGCCGCTGTGGCGGACCATGGAACGGCAAGGCGTCACCACCTATACGCTGATTCATTACTTCCATTTCAGCAAGGGTACCCTGCACTCCCTGAAGCACGGAAAAAACATCTCCACCGCCACTCTCAACGACCTGTGCCGGATGCTGGACTGCCGGGTGGAGGATGTGCTGGAATATATCGCAGATGAATAAGACCGCCGGGACGATTGGTCCCGGCGGTCTTCTCTGTTTAGTTGAACCGGTTCTGCGCCTCCTGCACGCCCTTTTCGATGACGCACAGCGCCGCGTCCACGGCCCGGCCTACGGCCTCGTCCACGACCTTCTTCTCCTTGGGCGTAAAATGCCCGATGACCCAGTCGATCATCTCGTGGTCCGGGTGCTCCGGCGCGCCCACGCCCACCCTGACCCGGGGAAACTGGTCCGTACCCAGGTGGGCAATGATGTTTTTCAGCCCGTTATGTCCCCCGGCGCTGCCTCCCGCCCGGATGCGGAGCTTCCCGAGAGGCAGGGCCACGTCGTCGGAGATCACCAGGACATGGTCCGGCGGGATCTTATAAAAGCCCCCCGCCAGCTTGACGGCCTCGCCGCTGAGGTTCATATAGGTCTGGGGCTTGATGACCAGCACCCGCTGCCCGCCTGCCCGGAACTCTCCGGTCAGCGCGCGGTAACGCAGCTTGTTGAACTTTACGCCCTCCCGGCGCTCCAGCTCGTCGGCGGCCATAAAGCCGATATTGTGCCGGGTGGTCTCGTATTCCTTCCCGGGGTTGCCCAGGCACACCAGGAGCCACTGGTAGTTGGATGCAAACATAGCCTCCCTTTCTTCGCCGCCCGTCCGACGGCAGATCCAAAAGAATTTCATCCAGGATTATATAACCATTTCCGCCGGTTGGCAAGCGGCAATTTCCACATCCTGTTACTTCTTGCCGCCGGTCTGTAACTTTTGTCACTGATATTGTAACTATTTTCTTGTCGAACCACCAGTTTTTCCCTCGTCATAACACCGTTTCAGGGCTCTTATGTCAACTATAACGGAAGTATTTTTTAAAAAAGCTTGACAAATGGAGGACTTTCAGGTATACTACACGCAGTTTTCAAAAAAGTAACAAAGGTTACAATCCGGTATCCGTCCCGTTTAGGAATTGGAAATTTTGGTAATCCTATCCTATGCGGGCGCAATACGGATGCCGCCTCGCACCTCTTTTTTGAAAACGAACGGAGGAACAAGTATCATGTTTGAAGAAAGCAAGAAAGCCGCCCCGCACGCAAAGCGGCTGACCGCTGTCGCAGCTGTACCGGCCCTCTTTGTCCTAGTCCTGTCTTTGCTCTGCCGCTTTGCTCCCATCGGGGCCGGGGCCATGTATGTGGTCTCCAACGAGGGCCCCGTCCATGTGAGCGAGCCGGTGGGCGACGTATTTTTGACCGACGGCTCCGCCGGACTGGTCTCCCGCACCTCGGGGAATGAGCTGGCGCTCACCCCCGGTCTGAACGTCACCGTGACGAATCAGGATCAACAGTACACCACCGTCTCCCAGGAGGAGACCCTGAGCCAGCTGCTGGAGCGGCTGGGTATCCGGCTCAGCCCCCTGGAGATGGTATCCGTCTCCTTCCCGGACGGCGGCGTGGACGTGTGCATCAGCGGTGAGTTTGTGTTCTATGAGCACATCTCCACCGTCAGCGAGCACGAGATCGTCTATCAGTACAACGACAAGAGGCCCGATTGGTACGAGGCCGTCATCCAGGAGGGCTGCGACGGCGAGTATACCGAGGTCTATGAGATCATCTATCAGGACGGCCAGCGCACCGCCCGGCAGCTCATCGACGTGGTGGATACCGAGCCTGTGTCCACTATTATTGAAAAGGGCACCATGGAAAACTTCGCCAACAACGACGATGCGGTGTCTGCCATCAGCGTCAATGAGGACGGCTCCGGCGTCATCACCCTGGAGAACGGCGAGACCGTCACCTTCAGCAGCACCCGGACCATGCGGGGCACCGCCTATACCACCGGCGGCAGCGTGGGCACCCGGACCGCCTCCGGCACCGCCGTACGGGTGGGCGTCGTGGCGGTGGACCGGAACGTATTGCCTCTGGGCACCAAGGTCTACGTTATGAGCAACGACGGCGCGTACAACTACGGCTTCGCCGTGGCGGAGGACACCGGCGTGCGGGGCAACACTATCGACCTCTATATGGACAGCAACCGTGAGTGCATCCAGTTTGGTGTGCGTGAATGTACCGTATACATTCTGGACTGACCTCTTAACAGAACACAGCTGCGACAGGATTGAGGAACGTCCGCCAAAATGGCGGACGTTCCTTTTTTGGGCGGATGGGGAAAATGGCGCAAAATTTCCCCGCCCCGCCGCCGCAATTTGTTGGATAGGGAGAAAAGGGACTCATGTCCATTTTTCTGCTTGCACAGGAGGCGTCTGTCTGCTATGATAGGGTAGGAAAATGCAGAAAAGGGGCAAAACGAGGATGGGAAAAAGCATTTTTTGTAATATGCGGAAATACCTTGCCGAGGTATCTTTTTCTCATTCCCGGGCTGCTGTTTGACGGTCAATTCTTTGATCGTCACTTTTTTTGCGCAAAAACCGGCGGGCTGTTCCAGTCCGCCAAAAGAGAAGGGAGATTTTTATGAAAGAAAACACAGAAGCCATCCGCGACGCGCGGACGCTGGGCGTGCCCAAGATGCTGCTGCTGGGCGTTCAGCACATGTTCGCCATGTTCGGCGCCACTATTCTGGTACCCATCATCGTCAGCAGCCAGTACGGCCTGCCCCTGAACATCCAGACCACCCTGTTCTTCGCCGGCGTGGGCACCCTCTTTTTCCACCTGTGCTCCAAGCTGAAGGTCCCCGCTTTTCTGGGGTCCTCCTTCGCCTTCCTGGGCGGCTTTGAGACCATGAGCAAAATGGACCAGGGCATCTATGCCGGCATGTCCCAGGCGGACAAGCTGGCCTATGCCTGCGGCGGCATCGTGGTAGCCGGCCTGCTCTATCTGGTCCTGGCCCTGCTGGTGAAGGTGGTGGGCGTGAAGAAGGTCATGCGCTTCCTGCCCCCGGTGGTCACCGGACCCATCATCATCTGCATCGGCCTGAATCTGGCCCCCTCGGCGGTGTCCAACGCCGCCCAGTGCTGGCCCCTGGCCCTCATCGCCCTGGCGGTCATCATCTTCTTCAACATCTGGGGCAAGGGCATGTTCAAAATTATCCCCATCCTGCTGGGCGTGGTGATCTCCTACATCGCCGCCCTCATCATGAACGCCTGCGGCATGGTCAACGCCGACGGCTCCGCCATCCTCAACTTCGCCTCCATCGCCGAGGCCCATTGGCTGGGCCTGCCCCCCCTGCAGATCGCAAAGTTTGACATCTCCGCCATCCTGGTAATGGCCCCCATCGCCATTGCCGCCATGATGGAGCACATCGGCGACATGTCCGCCATCTCCGCCACCGTGGGCGAGAACTTCCTGGAAGATCCCGGCCTCCACCGGACCCTCATCGGCGACGGCCTGGCCACCTCCCTGTCCGGCATGTTCGGCGGCCCTGCCAACACCACCTACGGCGAGAACACCGGCGTGCTGGTCCTCTCCCGGGTCTTCGACCCCCGGGTCATCCGGCTGGCGGCCATCTACGCCGTGGCTCTGGGCTTCATCCCCAAGATGGCCGGGGTCATCGGCTCCATGCCCACCGCCATCGTGGGCGGCATCAGCTTCATGCTCTACGGCATGATCTCCGCCATCGGCGTGCGCAACATCGTGGAGAACCAGGTGGACTTCACCAACTCCCGGAACCTCATTATCGCCGCCGTCATCCTGGTCTGCGGCCTGGGCTTCTCCGGCGGCCTGACCTTCTCCATCGGCGGGACCAGCATCACCCTTACAGCCCTGGCCATCGCCGCCATTGCGGGGATCGTCCTCAACGCTATCCTCCCCGGCAATGACTACGAGTTCGGCTCCAACCCCTCCGGCGACCAGAACCGGGGGATCCATCCCTGAGAACCTGCATGTACGGGGACCGGGCGGCAATTTGCCGCCCGGTCCCTGCTGCGTTTCTGCTTTGGCTATCACGGTATAAATTCTGCCAGAGGCGCCTTTATGTTCATGTTGTCCTGCACTGTCGTGCCAGGCTCCGCAGTCAGCCCTCTCCGGCGATGCAGACCACGGCCTTGACGATATTGGCCTTGTCCGCCACGCTCCGGTCCATGGCGTTCTGAATGTCGTCAAAATCAAAAATGTCGGTTACAATGCCTTTCAGATTGACCTTTCCTGCGGCGACGGCGTCCTCGTTCTTCCCAAAGAGTTTATCATATATAGAACAGCGGATCCCTTTGCAAATTGCAAGATTTTTATGTACTTTATGCAAAATCAGAAAATAGAGCCCAATTTTTTGGAAAATTTCCTATTGAAAATGCAAGTTCTTTGTGTTATACTTGCAAAAGAACGTATAACTGATGGATGAAAGGAGCTTGCGGTATGATCTGGCAGGAAAACAGGGAGAACGCCTATTGTGAGATTACCCCGGCCATCATGGCCCTGAAGGAGCAGTGGGAAGAGGAAAATTACATCGACCCCCAGCTGTACGCGGATTACAAGGTCAAGCGGGGCCTCCGGGACGAGGACGGGCGGGGCGTACTCACCGGCCTGACCCGGGTAGCGGAGATCCAGTCCTACACGGTGACGGAGGACGAACACATCAAGCCCACCGAGGGCGTGCTGTACTACCGGGGCATCGACTGCCGGGAGATCGTGCGGGGCTCCGAGAAGCGGGGGCGGTACACCTTTGAGGAGGCGGCCTACCTGCTGCTGTTCGGGAAGCTGCCCAACCAGGCCCAGCTGGACGACTTCTGCGGGCAGCTGGCCTCCTACCGGACCCTGCCCACCAACTTCTTCCGGGACATCATCATGAAGGCCCCGCCCCAGGACCTGATGAACACCATGCAGCGGGCCGTCCTGACCCTGGCCTGCTATGACGACAAGCCCAACGACATCGGCCTGGAGAACGTGCTGCGCCAGTCCCTCCAGCTTCTGAGCAACATGCCGGTGCTGGCCATCTACGCCTATCAGGCATGGCGGTACACCCAGGGGGAGAGCCTGTTCATCCACGTGCCCCGGCCGGAGCTGTCCACGGCGGAGAATTTCCTGCTGATGCTCCGGGAGGATCGGAACTACTCGGCCCTGGAGGCCCGGGTGCTGGACGTGGCCCTGGTGCTCCATGCGGACCACGGCGGCGGCAACAACTCCACCTTCACCAACCACGTGGTCACCTCCTCCGGCACGGACACCTACTCCGCCATCGCGGCGGCCATGGCGTCCCTGAAGGGCCCCCGCCACGGCGGCGCCAACGCCAAGGTCATGGCCATGATGGAGGACATTGAGACGCATGTCTCCGACTGGCAGGACGCGGAGGCCGTGGCGGCCTATCTCACGAAGATCCTGGATAAGGACGCTTTCGACGGCAGCGGCCTGATCTACGGCCTGGGTCACGCGGTATACACCATGAGCGACCCCCGGTGCGAGGTGTTCCGCTACTACGTCCGCCGCCTGGCGGCGGCGAAGGGCCGGGAGATGGACCTGGCCCTCTACGAAAACGTGGAGCGGGAGGGCAAGCGGCTGCTGATGGAGCGCCAGGGCCGGTCCGCCATCTCCACCAACATCGACTTCTACAGCGGTCTGGTCTATGAGATGCTGGGCCTGCCCCAGGAGCTGTACACGCCCCTGTTCGCCGTGGCCCGGATCGCCGGCTGGAGCGCCCACCGGATGGAGGAGCTCTCCGGCGGCGGGAAGCTGATCCGCCCCCGCTACGAGTGCGTGGAGGGGAAACGGGATTACATCCCCATGGAGGAGCGCTGAAAAATTGCTATTGATCCTCCCGCGTCCTTACGCGCGGGAGGATTTTTTGCGTCCGGGCGAAAAATTTGAAAAAGGGGTGTTGACCGATTTGGTCAACGGCGGTATGGTAAGAGGGAAAGGAGGGACGGCATGAATTTAAAATTCTTCGATCTGCCCCCGGAACGGCAGGACCTGATCCGGAACAGCGCCATGCTGGAATTCGGGGACAACACCTTCAAAAAGACCTCCGCCGACTCCATCGCCAAGCGGGCGGGGGTGTCCAAGGGCCTGCTGTTCCACTATTTCAAGGACAAGCGGGAGCTGTACCTCTACCTGTTCCAGCACGCCATCGACGCCTGTATGGAGACGTTCCTGTCCTCCTTCCGGTATTTCGAGGAGCGGGATTTCTTCCTGGCGCTGGAGAAGGGCCAGGAGATCAAGATGGGCATGGTGCGGCGGATGCCGGGGATGTTCCGGTTCGTCATGCGGGCCTACTACGAGCGGGACAGCATCCTCACTCCGAAGCTGCGGAAAAAGCTGGACGACGTTCTGGCCCAGTCCACCGATGAGTTCCTCAGCCGGATGGATCTGCACAAGTTCAAGGAGGGGGTAGATCCCAAGGCGGTGGTGCGGTTGCTGATGCTGGCCGCCGAGGGGATGCTGGCGGAGACCGGAGCCTGCACCGCCCAGGAGATCGACACACTGTTCGGGGAGTACCAGAAATACGCGAATATGCTGCGGCAGTTCCTATACAAGGAGGAATATTTATGATAAAGATTATGCACCTGACCAAAACCTACGGCAAAGCCCGGGGAGTGACGGACCTGACCCTCCATGTCCCGGAAGGGATCTGCTTTGGCTTCATCGGCCCCAACGGGGCGGGAAAGTCCACTACCATCCGCACTCTGCTGGGGCTCATCTCGCCCACCTCCGGTTCGGCGGCGGTGATGGGCCTGGACTGCATACAGGACCGCACGGCTATTCTGGCCCAGGTGGGCTACATGCCCTCGGAGGCCATGTTCTACCCGGAGATGCGGGTATCGGAAGTGATCCGGCTGTCGGCGGACCTGCGGAAAAAAGACTGCCGCGCCGAGGCCGCCGCCCTCTGCGAGGCCCTGGAGCTGGACACAAAGAAGAAGATCCGTGAGCTGAGCCTGGGCAACCGGAAGAAGGTGTCCATCGTCTGCGCCATGCAGCACCGGCCACGGCTGTACGTCCTGGACGAGCCCACCAGCGGTCTGGACCCTCTGGTCCAGCGGGCATTCTGGTCTCAGGTGGAGCAGCGGCGCAAGGAGGGAGCCACGGTGTTCCTGTCCTCCCACGTGCTCTATGAGGTCCAGCGGTACTGCGACCGGGCGGCCATCATCCGTGAGGGCCGCCCGGTGATCGAGGGGACCAGGTTGGAGCTGGATATTGAGAACAAATTCTTTGACTACTATGAGGGGAGGGCTGCCCAATGACGATCTTCAAAAAGGAGCTGCGCTCCGGCGCGGTGAGCCTGCTGGTATGGTCCGCGGTCATCGGCGGCCTGATGGCGGTGTGCGTGGGACTGTATCCCTCTATGGAGGGCTCTATGGGGGATATGTCCGCCCTGTTCGCAGACATGGGAGAATTCTCCGCCGCCTTCGGGCTGGACAAGCTGGGATTCGGCACCATTATGGGCTTTTACGGAACGGAGTGCGGCAATATTCTGGGCCTGGGCGGAGCGTTCTACGCGGCGCTCACCGCCATGGGCCTGCTGGCCGGCGAGGAGGGCGGCCACACGGCGGAGTTCCTCCTGACCCACCCGGTGAGCCGGACCCGGACAGCATTGGAGAAGCTGGCGGCCCTGGCGGCGATGATCCTGACGCTGAACCTTGTCTGCCTCGCCTGCGGCGCGGGCGGGATTCTGGCCATCGGCGCGGAGGCGGAGTGGGGAGACCTGATGAAGTACCATGGGGCGCTGGCGCTGCTGCAGCTGGAGGTAGGCGGCGTGTGCTTCGGTCTGTCGTCCCTGCTGCGCAGGAGCAGCTACGGTCTGGCCATGGGTCTGGCGGCGGGCCTGTACTTTCTGGGGCTGCTCGTCAATCTGGACCCGGATATGGAGTTTCTCCGGTTCGTCACGCCCTACTACTACGCCGATGCCGCTCGGGTGTTTGCCGGAGAGCCGCTGGCGGGCTCTCTCGCCTCGGGCTGCGCGCTGGGCGGATTGGGGGCGGCCTTCGGCCTCTGGCGCTATGCAGGAAAGGACATCGCAGCATAGGGGCGGATGTTCCTTTTGCCCTGCGGCAAAAGAGACCAAGGACGTGCGTGTGGTTCTGGTCTCCTAACTGACCTCCGGAGAATGATTACGGCACACCACCTCTGCCGCAATACAGTTTGCTTGGAACCCCCGGCAGCCAGCCGGGGGTTTTGTCCCTCTTGTTCACAGTTTGCTTTCTCATCCAAATACCCTGGAGACCGCTGAGAATACGGTTGAAATGGAACATATAAAGTGCTATAATATTCCACAACCCAATTGGAGGCGTGATAGACAATGAAAAAACGGCTTTTTCTTTTGACCTTATCCATCTGCATCGTGTTCCTGCTGTCCTCCTGCGGCAGTCAAAAGCAGGCCCCCGCCGTCAGTCCCCCGGCGGACGAGACGGTTGCATTGACGGTATGGGGCGCAGAGGAGGATGAGGCGCTGCTTCAGGAGATTTTTGCCTCCTTCCAGACCCACTATGCCGGACAGGCTGATTTTCAGATTACATATCAGGCCCAGAGTGAATCCAACTGCAAGGACGTTCTGCTGGGCGACCTGGAGGGCGGAGCGGATGTGTTCGCTTTCGCCGACGATCAGGTGGCGGCTCTGGCCGCCGCCGGCGGACTGGACCCCGTTGCGGACGCAGCGGCTATCAGAAGCGCCTCTCTCCCCGCTGCGGCGGAGGCTGCCAGCGTGGAAAATACGCTCTACGCCTATCCGCTGACGGCGGATAACGGCTATTTCCTGTACTACAACAAAGCCTATTTCACCGAGACGGATGTCCAGAGCCTGAACCGGATGCTGGAGATTGCCGCCCAGGCCGAAAAGCTGGTGACCATGGACTGGTCCTCCGCCTGGTATGTCTACGCCTTTTTCGGCAATACCGGATTGGAGGTAGGCCTCAACGAGGACGGACTGACCAACTACTGTACCTGGAACGGCACGGACGGCCCCATCCGGGGCGTGGACGTGGCCCAGGCCATGCTGGATATTGCGGCCAGCCCCGCTTTTGCCAACCGGCCGGACACGGAATTTCTCGCCGGCGTGCGGGACGGGACTGTTATTGCGGGCATCAGCGGCGTGTGGAACGCGGTGGCCGTGCAGGAGGCCTGGGGCGCGAACATGGGAGCGGCCAAGCTGCCTGCTTTCACCTGCGCGGGACAGGAGGTGCAGATGGCGTCCTTTTCCGGCTGCAAGCTCATCGGCGTGAACGCCTACTCCGCGCACCCGGACTGGGCGGCAAAGCTGGCGGAGTGGATCACCAGCGAGGAGAACCAGCGCCTGCGCTTTGAGATGCGGGGCCAGGGACCGGCCAACATCAACGCCGCCAATTCTCCGGAGGTCCAGTCCTCTCCTGCTATCGCGGCCCTGCTGGAGCAGTCCAACTACTCCCAGGTGCAGCGGGTGGGCGGAAAATTCTGGGACCCTGTGGCCGAATTTTCCGGCAGCATGGCCCAGGGGAACCCCTCCGGCACCTCCCTCCAGGCCCAGCTGGACCGGCTGGTTGAGGGCGTAAGCGAACGCTGAATCGACGATATCATCATCGGGAGGAAATCGCATGAAAAACAGGCGGACACTGCAGCAGCGTCTGATCCTGCCCATCGTTCTGCTGGGCTTGATCACCATGCTGTCTAACATTCTGGCGGTATTCAGCATCAACAACGTTCACGCCAACGCGGGAACCATTGTGGATACCTATATGGTCAGCGAGGAGCGACTGGAGGACATCCGGCGTTCCGTCATGGACATCCACCGTCTGGCCCTGTCCCATATCATTGCGGCGGACCACGCCACCATGATCCGGCTGGTGCAGGAGATCAAAGAGTCGGAGGCCGTGCTGGATGAGAAGCTGAGCGCCTACGAGACGTATGTCTCCCAGAAGGACCGGGGAACCTACCAGTCCCTTCTGCGCGACTATGACGAGTTCAAGCACGCCCTGGTCCACTTGGTCTGCGCCAGCGCCGACAGCAAGACCCAGGATGCCTATGCCACGGCCAACGGCGACGTGGCCCTCTGGGGGGAGGCGGCGGAGGCGGATATCGACGCACTCTCCGCTTCCGTCGGCGCACAGGCGGAGGCCGCCCGGGGACGGCTCACACTGGTCTACATCATCTCTCTGGTCACCAGCGCGGTGACCCTGATCGTAGGAATTATCCTGGTAATGGCCGCCTTCCGAATCATCAAAAAATATGTCCTTACGCCCATCCGGGACGCCATGGGCACCCTTCAGAACAGCTCCGAGCGCATCAGCGGCGTAGTGGGCGAGGTGCGCCAGCGCGTCCGGACCTCCAACGACAGCGTCCGGAAACTCTCCGGTCTGACCGAGCGGCTCTCCGCCGCCCTGGAGGAGATCGCCGGCAGCACCGCCGCCATTACCGCCAGCACCGCCGGCACCCAGGGCGACACGCAGAGCATGGCGGAGGAGTGTTCCGCTATCACGACCTATTCCGTGGAAATGCGGGGTCGGGCGGAGGAGATGGAGCGCTCCGCCCACAGTGAGACGGAACTGATCCGGGCCAAGACGGCGGACATCATGGCAATGCTGGATGAGGCCATCGAAAAGAGCCGGAGCGTGGATCAGATCCGTGTGCTGACCAAGGATATCCTCAGTATTTCTTCCTCCACCAACCTCATTGCCATCAACGCCTCCATTGAGGCAGCCCGAGCCGGAGCGGCGGGAGCCGGATTTTCCGTGGTGGCCCAGGAGGTCCATCAGCTGGCGAACGCCTGCGCCGAGACCGCCAACCACATTCAGGAGGTCAACAGCGTGGTGACAGGGGCGGTGGACTACCTGGCCGGCAGCGCCCGTGAGCTGGCTGATTATCTGAGCCAGGCGATCATAGAACAGCTTGACCGGTCCGTCCAGGCCGGACGGCAGTACCGGGAGGACTCAAGCTACATAGGGCACGCGATGGAGGAGTTCAACGACAAGGCGGACCGGCTGAAAACCGCCATGGACGAGATTGCCGCCTCCATCTCCAGCATTTCCAGCGCCATTGACGGCGCGGTGGACGGCGTCACCGGCGCCGCCGGCAGCACCCGCGTCCTGGTGGACGACATGGCGGGCATTACCGCGCGGATGGACACCAACCAGGAGATCGTTGGGGAGCTGCAGAGGCAGATGGACGTGTTCGCTAATCTGTGAGGCTCTCGGAACGGATGCTTTGTTTAAGAGGAAGACCGCTATCAGCGGTCTTCCTCTTTGCCTATAAAACGCAGAGCTTTTTTTCGCAGGACCTTGACAGAGCTGCCCCGGGAATGTACAATTATAAGAAGGACCAGCCCGGCAGGACAGAGGGTCGGCCTACTACATTATCGGGAGGAAGCATATGGAAAAGCAAATCAAACGGATCGGTGTTCTGACCAGCGGCGGCGACGCGCCCGGCATGAACGCCGCCGTACGGGCCGTAGTACGCACCGCCCTGAGCCGGGGGATCGACTGCGTGGGCATCCGCCGGGGCTGGAACGGACTGATCAACAGCGATTTTATCCGCATGGATACATCCAGCGTCAGCCATATCATCAATAAGGGCGGTACGGTGCTCTATACCGCCCGCAGCGAGGAATTCCGCCAGACGGCCGGACAGGACAAGGCCCTGGCCACCTGCCGTCTGCTGGGGCTGGACGCCATCGTGGCCATCGGCGGCGACGGCACCTTCCGGGGCGCGCTGGCCCTCTCCCGCCGGGCAGCGGAGAAGGGATATCAGCTCCAGGTGGCGGGCGTTCCCGCTACCATCGACAACGACATCGGATGCTCCCACTATACCATCGGCTTTGATACCGCCTGCAATACCGCTGTGGAGTGCATCGACCGCCTGCGGGACACCATGCAGTCCCATGAGCGGTGCTCCGTGGTGGAGGTCATGGGCCGCCGCGCGGGCTACCTGGCGCTGTACGTGGGCATCTCCGTGGGCGCTACCGCCGTCCTGATCCCCGAGCGGGAGCTGGATTTTGAGCGGGATGTGGTGGAAAAGATCCGCCGGGCCCGTCTGGCGGGCACCACCCATTACATGGTGGTGGTGGCCGAGGGCGCGGGCAACACCATGGAGATCAGCCAGCAGATCCACGACGAGATCGGATTGGACCCCCGTGTGACGGTGCTGGGCCACATCCAGCGTGGCGGCGCGCCCTCCGCAAGGGACCGGGAGACCGCCAGCCGCATGGGCTATAAGGCGGTGGAGGCCGTGGCGCAGAACGCGGGGAACTGCGTAATCGCCACCCAGGAGGGCCGTCTGGTCGTGATGGACATGGAGAAAGCGCTGGCCATGACCAAGGAGTTCAACATGGACCGTTACGATATTCTGGAGGCATTGACCAACAATTCCGGCATCCGTTAAGACGCGCCGGCGGGGAAGCGGCCGGGCCGCTTCCCCGCCGTATTGCAATGCAGTGAAATACAAAAAAGGGAGGTCCCAACGTGTTTGAAATCATTGACCGGGTAAAGCCCGGCCTTCAACAGCTGATCCGCGCCCTGCGGGAGACGTATCCCTACGCCTCCGTGCTGGCGGTGGCGGACGACAACCGCTCCTGGAGCATCAGCCGGAACGGCGTCAACATCTCCGCTTCCGGCCGCATGGGCGGAACAGGATACGTGGTCCGGGTCTTCGACGGCACGGGCTGCGCGGAGTATTCCTTCAACGAGTTCGCGGAGGAGGATATTCCGGAGCTGTGCGCCGTTCTGGCCCGGCGTCTGGAGGAGCAGAAGGAGGCCCTGGAGGGCTTCGAGCCGCTGCCTACGCCGGTGCTCTCCGACGAGCCGGCGGTCCTGAAGAAATCCAGCGCCTGGAAGGTCCATCCCCGGGAGCTGGGGGACGAGGCCATCGTTGCCAAGCTCACTGCTCTGCGGCAGAAGGCGCTGGACCACGACGAGCGGGTCCTGGACGCCCAGGCCGCCGTCTCCTACCGGGCCTGCCGGAAGCTGTTCCTGTCGGAAAACCGGGATTTGGACCAGACGATCATGTGGACCACCGCCATGGTGGCTGTGGGAGCCCGACGGGGACAGGAAATCAAGATGGCCTACCGCCCCTTCTCCAATCTGGGCGGTGCGGAAGTGCTGGACGATATGGACCAAAACGTGGAAAAGGTGGCGGACGATGCCCTGGAGCTGTTGGAGAGCCGGCCCATCGTCCCCGGCGAGTACGAGTGCGTCTGCAGCCCGGAGACCACCGGCATGATCGTCCACGAGGCCTTCGGCCATGGCGTGGAGATGGACATGTTCGTCAAGGACCGGGCCCTGGCCCGGGAGTGCGTGGGCGAGTACGTGGCAAGCCAGATGGTGACCATGCACGACGGCAGCGCCGTGGACGAGGCCGCCACCATGTTCTTTGACGACGAGGGGACCCTTGCCGGGGACACGGTCATCATCGACAAGGGCGTGCTGCGCCGGGGCATGTGCGACGCCCTCAGCGCCGCCCGGCTGGGCATGACCCCCACGGGCAATGGCCGCCGGGAGAGCTATGAGCGAAAGGCCTACACCCGCATGACCAATACCTACTTCCAGGGCGGCGAGTATACCCCGGAGGAAATCATTGCCTCCGTGAAGGACGGCTTTTTGCTGGAAGCGCCCTCCAGCGGCATGGAGGACCCCAAGAACTGGGGCATCCAGTGCATGGTCACCACCGCCCGGGAGATCAAGGACGGGAAGCTGACGGGAAAGCTCTTCTCCCCTATCGTCCTCACCGGCTACGTGCCCGACCTGCTGAAATCCGTGACCATGATGAGCAAAACGCCGGAGCTTTCCGGCAGCGGCTTCTGCGGCAAGGGCTACAAGGAGTGGGTGAAGGTTTCCGACGGCGGACCCTATATGAAGGCCCGCATCCGGCTGGGTTAAGGAGGTGTTGAGCATGATCGAGAGAATCAAGAGCGCTCTGGCGCGCTGCGGCATCGGTATGTGGCGCATCAACGAGCGGGTGGATGAGACCACGGAGCTCTTTTTTGTGAAAAAGCGGCTGGACACCCGGCGCACCAAGGACGTGCGCAAATACGAGGTGACGGTGTTCCGGGATGTGGAGACCAAGGAGGTCGGCAGGCCCGCCCGGGGCTTTACCTCCATTCCCATCCTTCCCTCTATGGACGACCAACAGCTGGATGAGGAGCTGAAAGGGGCGTATTACGCCGCCCAGTTTGCCGCCAACCCCTATTTTGACCTGCCGGACCCGGTGCAGGCGCCCATGGCAGAGGAAGACGGCGAGCTGGCCCAGGCTCCTCTGGCCCGGAGCGCCGGGAAGATGGTGCGCGCCCTTTTCGCTCCTGACAACCGGGAGGATGCCTTTGTCAACTCCGCGGAGCTGTTTGTCTGGCGCGTCCGCCGCAGGATTCTGTCCTCGGAGGGGACCGACGTGTCCTTCGTCAGCAGCGGCGTGGACGGCGAGTTTGTGGTCCAGTGCAAGGAGCCGGAGGACGTGGAGATCCACAATCAGTTTGAATACACCGCCCTGGATGAGGAAGCCCTCTCCGCCAAGGTGGCGGAGGCCCTTACCTTCGTCCGTGACCGTGCCCGGGCGCAGAGGATTCTGAAGAGCGGCAAATATGATCTGGTGCTCAGCGGCAACGCCGTGGCCGAGGTGCTGACCTATTACAGGGACCGTTCCGCAGCCTCTATGGTATATCCCCAGTACTCTACCTGGAAGCCCGGCGAGGATGTCCAGGGGGAGACCCGGGGCGAGCGGCTGTCCCTCACCCTCCGGGCGCACCATCCCTACAGCGCGGAGGGCATCCCCACCATGAACGACCTGCCCCTGCTGGAGGGCGGGAAGCTGCTGACCTGGCACGGTCCCAACCGGTTCTGCCGCTATCTGGGGATAAAGCCCACCGGCAATTATGAGAAGATCGCCTGCGCCAATGGGACGGTCTCCTTCGCGGAACTGAAAAAAGGCCCCTGCCTGTGGGCAGTGACCTTCTCCGACTTCCAGATGGACGCCATGAGCGGACATTTCGGCGGCGAGCTCCGTCTGGCCTACCTCATTGAGGCCGACGGCACGGTCACGCCGGTGACCGGAGGGTCCGTCAACGGCAGCATCCTGGAGGCGCAGGGCGACCTGACCTTCTCCACGGACCGCTACCTGACCGCCCGGTATGACGGCCCCTACGCAATGCGGCTGACCGGTGTGAGCGTCGCTGGTACGGAGGAATGAGGCGGCGGGACCTGATAGTTCTGGCTGGGGAGCTCGCCCTGCCGGAGCCGGTGCTGGAACCCCTGGCCCGGGCGGCGGAGGCGCTGCCGCCGGAACTGCCCTGTGACGCGCTGGCCTCACCGGATACGGCGGAAGGAGCCTGGAGGGATATCACGGCGGCGCTGCCCGCCTGGGAGGAGGACGGCGGCATGGCCCAGCTGGCGGCCGTGCTGGCAGGGGCCTGCCGCACCCGGCGGGCGTACCGGGAGAAAAATATATCCGATGGGATTTTTCTGGACACTATGGGGTGTTTCCGGCGCTTTCTGACGGAGACTCATGAGATGACCGGACGGTGGGCCTTCGACCGGGGATTCTGGACCTGGCGGCAGATCGGATGCCTGCTGTTCCGCCTGGGAACGCTGGAGTTTGAATACTGCGGCTCTGGAGCGGGAGAGCGCCGTCCGGACGATCTGGCGGAAAGCTCGGTGCTGAACGTCCATATTCCCTCCGACGCCGTTCTGACCCGGGAGGAGCTGGACCGCTCCTACGGCTGGGCGGAGAAATTCTTCGCGGAGGAAGGACGGGCTTTCTCCTGGCAGGGATCACCCCGGGGGGTGCTGTGCGGCACCTGGCTGTTGGCCCCCGCTCTGGCGGAGCTGCTGCCGGAGACGTCTGGCATCCGGCGTTTCGCCGGGGACTACCGCCTGTATCATGTAGAGGAGGACGCCCCTGATTTTTACCAGTGGCTCTTCGGCGTCGAGAAGCCCGTGCCGGCGGAGGCGCTGCCGGAGCGGACCTCCCTCCAGCGCCGGGCGAAGGCGAGGCTCGCCGCCGGGGGCAAGATCGGAATTGCCTGCGGCGTCCTGACCCGATGCGACGGGCATAAGCCCGCATAAAAGAGCCCTCCGCAAGGGTTTCGCGCCCGCAGGCGTCGGGCGTCCTTTGACAAGCAGAGCCCCGTCAATGCGCCAGGCGCATTGACGGGGCTCTTTTGGGTCAGCAGGTCGTTCAGGGCAGGCAGTACAGCGCGATGCAGAAGAACTGCAGAACGCTCCCCGCCAGTACAAACAGGTGCCAGACAAAATGCATATACTTCCCTTGGGATTTGTAAAAGACAATTCCAGCGGTGTAGGCCACGCCGCCTCCCACCAGCAGTCCCAGCCCCAGAGGCGGCAGCGTATCAATGATGGCCCGCATGGCTACCACCACCAGCCAGCCCATCAGGGCATAGAGCGCCAGGGAAACCTTGTCGAAGCGCTTCAGATCAATGGTGTTGAGTACGATGCCTACCACCGCCAGAGTGGTATTGGTCAGAAACAGCATCCATCCGGTCCGGCCTCCCACCACCAGCAGGGACATGGGCACATAGGTGCCCAAGATCAGCACAAAAATGGAGCAGTGATCCATAATCCGCAGCGTCCGCTTCTTCTCCGGGTCCCGGACCCCGTGATAGACCGCAGAGGCGGTGTACAGCAATACCAGGCTGATGCCGTAGGCCGTCAGGCTGAATCCGGTCTTCACAGAGCCGGACTGAATCCCCCGTACTGCCAGCGGCACCGCTCCGGCCAGCGCCAGGACCGCTCCCAGGCCGTGGGATATGGTATTGGCGATCTCCTCGCCTTTGGTTTGACTCCTCTTGATTTTCTCAGCTGACATGTGATGCTCCCTCCTTTTGTTTTGCAAATCAGCATATCTAATATTTGATATTAGTATAACCAGTTTCATCTGATATGTCAAGTGGAACGGCACAATTATTTTTTGATTTTTTATATTGCATTATACCTCCAAATCCGCTATACTTGTGAGCAGCAAAAAAGTGAAGGGAGCGAGCGCATATGCTCAATGGAAAAGGGGACCCGGGACAGCGCCTGTCGGAGTGGCTGGACAAGCTGTCCCAGTTTGATTTGCCGGACTGGGACAGCCTGCCCCAGCTGGACCTGTATATGGACCAGGTGATACTGCTGCTGACCCGGTATCTCTCTCCCCTGGAGCGATATGGAGAGGAGAAGGCCATCACCGCCAGCATCATCAACAACTACGTGCGCATGAAGGTCATGCCCCCGCCGGTGAAAAAGCGGTACTCACGGGTACACCTGGCTTATCTGGTGATCATCTGTACCTTGAAGCAGAGCCTGAGCATCTCCTGTATCCAGCGGATGCTGCCGGAGGACCACAGCGAGGCGGCGGCCCGGATGCTGTATGAGGATTTCGTGGGGCAGTATCGCTCCTCCATCCGCTTTCTGTGCAGTCTGCCGGTCCAGGGAAGACGCCTGGAGATCGGGAAGGGCGCAAGCCTTCCTCTGGAGGGCGTGGGCAGCCTTGTCACTACCTCGGCCATCCTCTCAACTCTTTCCAAGTCTCTGACGGAGTACCTGCTCCAGGAGGAGGCCCGCGGCGAAGAGGAGAGCGACGAGGACGAAGAATGAGCACGAAAAAAGACGGGACCGGTCCGCGTAAGGGCCGGTCCTTCCTGCTTTCCGCGGGGACAGGTCATGACCTGTCCCTGCGCCGCATATCCTGTACCGGTGATGAAAATGAAAAAAGCTCTGCCCGCGGCTGCCGTGCTGGCTGTGGCCGCCCTTCTGCTGCTCCGTCCCCAGGAAGCCGCCGCCGCCGTCCGCGACGGACTGACGCTGTGCGCGCGGACGGTGATACCCTCCCTGTTTCCCTTCTTTGTGGTAATCTCCCTGCTGCTCCAGCTGGGGCTCGCGGAGGCCCTCCAGGGCGTCTGCGGGGCAGTCATGGGGCCGCTGTTCCACCTGCGGGGCGTGTGCGCCCTGCCGCTGCTGGCGGGGCTGCTGGGTGGCTACCCCAGCGGCGCGGGGGCCGCCGCCGGTCTGTATGAGCAGGGCAGCATTTCCCGTCAGGAGGCGGAACTGCTGCTGGGCTTCTGCGACAACTGCGGCCCGGCGTTCCTGCTGGGTTATATCGGCGCGGGGGTCCTGGGGAATGCCGGGGCGGGAGCGCTCCTCTTCCTGATCCACGCTTTCTCCGCCCTGCTGACCGGGGCCATCCTTTGCCGCCTATGCCGGGATCGGGGCTCCGTCCCCTCCCTGGGCAGGCGGCAGGTCCGGACGGCGTCCTTCCCACAGGCTCTCACCGCCTCCGTCTCCGGCGCGCTGCAGTCCATGCTGAACATCTGTGCGTTCGTGGTCCTCTTTCGGGTCCTGGCGGCACTGCCGCCGGTTTCACTGCCCTTCCCCGTGCTGGGAGCATTGGAGATGGTCTCCGCTGCCGCAGCACTCCCGGCAGGACGGGCGGCCTTTCCTGCCGCCGCCGCCATCGTGGGGTGGGGCGGACTGTCCGTCCACTGTCAGGCCATGTCCATCGCCGCGCCGGCGGGGCTGTCCTTTCGGCGGCACTGGATGGGAAAAGCCCTCCAGGCGGCGCTGTCCTTCCTCCTGGCCGCCGCTGTGCAGTGCTTCCTGCCGGCGTAGCCCCGCCCGCCCTGTAAAAATGTGTCTAATACGCGCCGATTCGACATTTCTGGAAATATTTTCCAAATTTGTCGAACGAATTTCTGGGTTTTCAAGACGAAAGTTACACGTTTCGACTTGTGTTTTCTGTCTGTTTATGGTAATTTGTAAACAAGGCGCAACGAAGCTTCGATTTTTCGTCTAAACAGACGGATGGCCCTCTATTCATGTCGACATGCAAATTTTTGAAAGGATCTACGCGTATGGACAACAGAATAAAAATCATGTTGGCGGACGCCGATACCGACGCCTGCAGTATGCTGCAGGACGCCCTGGAGAAGACTGGCCGCTTTGACGTAGTCGCTTCCACAGGCGACGGCAGCGAAGTGCTGTCTCTGGTCAGCAGGGTAAAACCGGATATCCTGGTTCTCGATCTGGTACTGCCGGGCCTGGACGGCCTGAATATCATGCAGAGAATGGAGGGGGACAACGTCCCCATGGTTCTCATGACCTCCTCCATTGCCAATCACGAGACGATCGCCCAGGCTGGTGATCTGGGCGTCGCCATGTTTATCCGGAAGCCTTACAGTGAGACCGCTATGGTGGACAGCCTGCTGCGGCTGTCGGAGAAGGCGGACCCCAAGGTCCACGCCCCTGGATTGGAAGAGCTGGTGACCTCCATTATCCACGAGGTGGGCGTCCCTGCCCACATCAAGGGGTATCAGTACGTCCGTGAGGCGATCATGATCACGGTGGAGAATATGGATGTCATCAATTCCGTCACCAAGATCCTCTATCCGGAGGTAGCCAAGCGCTACCATACCACCCCCAGCCGGGTGGAGCGCGCCATACGCCACGCCATTGAGGTGGCATGGGACCGGGGCGACCTGGAAACGCTGCAGAAATTCTTTGGCTACACAGTCAGCAATGCCAAGGGAAAGCCCACAAATTCTGAGTTTATTGCCATGATCAGCGACCGTATCCGCCTCAAGCTGAAAATTGCCACCGCTTAACCGTGCTTTCCGCCGCGCAGGAAAACACAAAGTTCATGCCATGCCGGGATTAGAGAGAACAGAATAAAATATGCGCCTTCGGACCACTCTCCCTCGCCGTGCGCGGCGGCGGGGGAGTGGCTCTTTTATGCGCTTTTTCCGCTGTTTCCCCTTGACAAACCCGTTTTTTCCCGCTATACTACCACCAGTTAACGCGATGATGGGAACCAGTAGCGCAGCTCAGTTCTGCCAAGAGAGCCCCCGGCGGGTGGAAGGGGGAGAGGACGGCGGCGTGAATACATCCCTGAGCAGCGGACCAAAGCGGTGAAACACCGTGGGTAGGCTCCGCCGGGTGCGCCCGATACAGCGCCGGGGTCCTGCCGGGGACCTCACGAGGCTGTGCCCCGCGAGGGGACAGCGAACCAGAGGTGGTACCGCGAGTTTTCGCCCTCTGTCCTGCCAGGGACGGAGGGCGTTGTTGTATTTTGGGAAGGAGGGTGAAAGGAGCGGCCTATGCTGGAAAATAAAATCCGGACCCAGGAGGAGATCGGGGCCTATCTCCGGGAGCTGAAGGAGTGGATCGCCGGGGAGGAGGATAAAGAGGCGGAGGAGATGTCCGCGTTCTTCGCCAGGCGGCTGGCCCACTATGAGGACGTCCACCTGGGGAACTGGGGGGAGCTGTACGAGCACATCGCGGATTTTTTCGACGAAGGTCTGGAGACCCTGCTGGACATCGGCTGCGGCACCGGGCTGGAGCTGGAGGCCGTCTATCGCCGGTTCCCGGAGGCCCGGGTCACAGGGATCGACCTCTCCGGCGACATGCTGGCGAGGGCTCGGGAGAAGTTTGTCGGGAAAGGGTTTCAGGGGATCGAAGCGGACTATTTCGTTTATCCGTTTCCTGCGGAGACCTTTGACGCGGCCCTCTCTTTTGAGACGCTTCACCACTTTCCTTATGAGAAAAAGGGAAAAATCTATGAGAAGCTGTTTCAGACGCTGAAAAAGGGTAGATATTATATTGAGTGCGACTATGTCGCCTGCTGTCAGGAGGAGGAGGACCTCTGCCGGGAACGTCTGGCCAGAGCCCGGGCGAAAAGTGCCCTGCCAGAGGACGTCTTCCTTCATATCGACACCCCGCTTACCCTGGAACACCAGACCGAGCTGATGGAGCGGGCCGGATTCCGGGTGAGGGTCCTGTACCAAAACGGCGGGACCGTGGTCTTCCGGGCGGATAAAGCGGACGCGCAGGCCGGAAAGGGAGGTGCTGCATGAGCCTTATCGTTCGGCGGGGAATGCCGGAGGACCTGGACGCATTGGAAAACCTTTACGGCGAGGTCTGCGATCATATGGCGGCCACAGTCAATTACACCGGCTGGAAGCGGGACGTCTACCCGGCCCGGCAGGACGCGGAGACGGGGATACGGGAGGGCACGCTCTTCCTCGCGGAGGAAGACGGCGAGGCGGCGGGTTCCTTCATCCTGAGTCCCAGGCAGGAGGCCGCCTATGCCGGGGCAAACTGGCAGGCGGAGCTGGAGGAGCGGGACGTTCTGACCGTCTACACGTTCACCGTGCATCCAAAGCGGCGGGGACGGGGCGTGGGACGGGCCATGCTGGTGTTCGCGGCCCGGTATGCCGCGGAGCGGGGCGTCAAGGCGCTGCGGCTGGACGTATACGAGAAGAACCTCCCGGCGAGGCGGCTGTATGAGTCCGCCGGCTTCCGGTATGCAGGCACTGTGAGCCTGGGGCTGGAGGACATCGGCCTGGACTGGTTCCGGCTGTATGAAAAACTGTTATAAAATTTGACTGAATAACATGAAAAGGAGTAGATACCATGCAGTTATACGAAGAACTGGCGGCCCGGGGGCTCATCGCCCAGGTCACCAACGAGGATGAAATCCGTGAGATGATCAACGCAGGCAAGGCCACCTTCTACATCGGCTTTGACTGCACTGCCGACAGCCTGACGGCGGGCCACTTCGTGGCCCTGACCTTCATGAAGCGCCTGCAGCAGGCGGGCAACAAGCCCATCGCCCTCATCGGCGGCGGCACCACCATGATCGGCGACCCCTCCGGCCGCACCGACATGCGGAAAATGCTCACCCGGGAGGACATCGACCACAACGCACAGTGCTTCAAGCACCAGATGGAGCGGTTCATCGAATTCGGCGAGGGCAAGGCCCAGATGGTCAACAACGCCGACTGGCTGCTGGGGCTCAACTATGTGGAGCTTCTGCGGGAGGTGGGGGCCTGCTTCTCCGTAAACAACATGCTCCGGGCGGAGTGCTACAAGCAGCGCATGGAGAAGGGCCTCAGCTTCCTGGAGTTCAACTACATGATCATGCAGTCCTACGACTTCTACCACCTCTTCCAGACCCACGGCTGCAATATGCAGTTCGGCGGCAACGACCAGTGGAGCAACATGCTGGGCGGCACCGAGCTCATCCGCCGGAAGCTGGGCAAGGACGCCCACTGCATGACCATCAACCTGCTCACCGACTCCAACGGCAACAAAATGGGCAAGACCGCCGGCAACGCCGTGTGGCTGGACCCCAACAAGACCAGCCCCTACGACTTCTACCAGTACTGGCGGAACGTGGAGGACGCGGACGTGATGAAGTGCATCCGCTGGCTCACCTTCCTGCCCCTGGAGCAGATCGACGAGATGGACAATTGGACCGGCAGCCAGCTCAACCAGGCCAAGGAGATCCTGGCCTGGGAGCTTACCAACATGGTCCACGGCAAGGAGGAGGCCGACAAGGCCCAGAACGCCGCCAGAGCCCTCTTCGGCGGCGGCGGGAACAACGCCGATATGCCCACCACGGAACTGACCATCGACAACTTCGGCGACGGCGAGATCGGCATTATGAATCTGCTGGTGGCCTGCGGCCTGGCGCCCTCCAAGGGGGAGGCCCGGCGGCTGGTGCAGCAGGGCGGCGTTTCCGTCAATGACCAGAAGGTGACGGACATCGACCAGAAGTACGGCTGCGAGCTGTTCCTGGGGGACGGCGTTATCATCAAGAAGGGAAAGAAGGTCTTCCACCGGGCGGTAATGAACTGATACTTTGAAAAATCGCAGGCGTTTTCTGTTCAGCAGGCCCTTCCGAAGCGATGTCAGCGGGCTTCCCCATGTAACGGGGGAAGCCCGCTTCTTCGCCGGTTCGACTATAGAGGCGCCCGCTGGACGCCGTCTGACCGGCAGATATCATTTCATGACGGATTTGCGGCATTTCATGACAATGGGATTGCCGGTATGCCCCGCGTCTGGTACTCTGATCAAAAGGTGATAACTATGATAAAATTCGCGGTCTGCGATGACGAACCGCTGATGCTCCGGGAGCTCGCGGACCAAATCACAGACTATATGACGTCCAGTTCACGCGCCGGCTGCTCCGTCAGCCGCTTTCCCAGCGGACGCGCCCTGCTGGAGAGCGGCGGCAGCTTTGATGTGATCTTCCTGGATATCCGGATGGAACAGCCGGACGGAATGGAAACCGCCCAATTGCTGCGCCAGCGGGGAGAGAACAGTCTGCTGATCTTTGTAACGGTTCTGAAAGAGCGCGTGTTTGACGCCTTTCAGACGGAGGCTTACGACTATCTGCTCAAGCCCCTGAATAAAGCCTGCTTTGATCGGACCATGGGCCGGGTGCTCCGGTCGCTGGCAAAGAGAGGCGCAAAAGGCATCGTCATTCAGCGGGGGACCGGCTGCGAGGTCGTCCCCTTCTCTGACATCGTGTACTGCGAGGTGCTGGGACGCAAGATCTACATTCACAAAAACGACGGAACAACGACGGATTTCTATGACAGGCTGGAGAACCTGGAGCGCCGTGTGGACGGGCGCTTTTTCAAATGCCACCGGAGCTATCTGGTCAACCTCGACTGCGTTCGCGGATGCCAGACGGGACAGGTCATGCTGCCCCGGGGAGAGGCCATCCCCGTCTCCCGGCTGCGGGAACGGGAGCTGACGCAGGCCCTTCTGCGCCATATGAAGGAGGGAGACGCCTGACATGGAGTATTTCAGCGTATGCCTGGATGGGTTCTGCCTGGCGGGTCAGTCTGTGATGCACATCCTTTTTATCGGCCGCCTTACCGGAAAAAGGCAGAGGATATGGCACTTTGCTGCCTACCTCCTTCTCCTCTGCGCCATTCAGTTCGTCTCGGTCAGGCTCGATGTTGATGGGATACTCCCGATCGGTGCGGGCGTGCTTGCGCTCTGCGCCGCAAGCCGCTTCTGGCTGGGAAATCAGCAGCCTGTCTCCTGGCTGGCCGCCGTACTGGCTTTCTATATTTCTCAGCTTTGCTTCGGCATCGTCAATTCCGTGGAGGCGGTTCTCTTTCCCCGGTTCGTCGGCGCTCCATTGCTGTACCTGCTGCTTTTGGCGGCGCAGGTCCTCTTCTTCGCACTGTGCGCCAGTTGTTATCACGCCGTGGGGAGGCTCCTGCACTGGACGGAGGACAGCCAAACGCCCTGCATTGGCGTGCTGCTGCTCCCCGGTCTGTTTTCCTTTGCCGCGGAGCTGTATATCCTTCACACCGCCTATAGCTTCTCTGTGTCCTCCGCCTCTCCGGAGGAGGTTGGAAAACACAGTACGCTCCTGCTCCTGCAGGTCATGGGACTGGCGGCGCTGCTCTGCACCCTGTACGCCTACCGCCGTCTCCGTCAGGGCTTTCAGGCGCAGACGTCGCTGCAGTCCCTGACGCAGGCGGTACAGGCGCAAAAGGTCTACGTCGCAGAGGCGCAGCTACGCTGCGAGCAGACGAAAGCCTTCCGCCACGACATCAAAAATCATCTGTCCGTTCTGGACGGCCTGCTCAGCAGCGGAAAGACGGACGAGGGCCGGGCCTACCTGAAAAAGCTGGAGGCCGCTGCGGAAGCGCTGTCCTTTCCCTACCAGACCGGCAGCCCGGTGGCGGATATCCTGCTGGGGGAAAAGCTGGGACTGGCAAAGGACATTGCGGCGGAGGTGTCTCTGCTCCTGCCCAAGCCCTGCGGGATCGACGATTTTGATCTATGCGTCATTTTTGCCAACGCCCTGGACAACGCCATCACCGCCTGCCGCTCCGGCGGCAGAGACCGGACCATCCGGATCAGCGGGAAGCGGCAGGGGGATTTTTACATGCTGCTCTTTGAGAACACCTGCTCGGAGCAGCCCCTGCCGCCGGCAGGGACCGGGCTTTCCAACATCAAAGCGGTGGCGGAAAAATATCATGGGGCGGTGCTGACGGAGAAAACAGGACGGAAGTTTTCTTTGAGCGTGCTGCTGAACGTTTCAGCCCTTGACGCTTGAAGGCGTGCCGGAAAAGTACACACGGAAAGGCCCGGATGCAGTCAGGGCCTGCAAATGCAGCGCACCGCCTCACCTCTTTATACATTAAGCCGTATCGGCGCGATTATTGCCGTGAAATGGGCAACCCGGGAAGAAAAAATTTCAGGCGGGAGACAAAATCGGCCCCGGAGGCGTATGCCTCCGGGGCCTTGGTTATGCTTGCGGGGATATTATTTCCGAATTTTAAATTCGGAAATAATACATTTGATTTAAGCCGTTTTGCTCGCCGCCGCAAGCGGCGGCAACCGCAAAACATGACTTATATTACTCGGCTTCGCCTTCCGTCTCAAGAGGGATGTACTTCTCGCAGAAGTTCATGAAAGCCTCGGCGACCTGGGCGCGGGTGGCGTTCTCCCTGGGGGAGAGCGTGCTCTCGCTCAGAGGCGTGGGCGCACCCAGAGCCACAGCCCAGCCCATGGCCTCCACTGCGTACTCATGGATGCTGGAAGCATCCGCATAAGCGGCCAGATCGGCGGTTTCCGTCACGTCATAGCCCTTGTACTGGGCGTAGCGGTACAGGATCGCCGCAAGCTGCTCACGGGTCACAGGGTCCATGGGGCCGAAGCGCTCGTCGTCGTAGCCTTCCACCACTTCGTTGGCGGCGGCCCAGCCGATGGCGTCAGTGTACCACTGATCGGCCTTCACGTCCAGGAAGGTGGAGGGAGTCGCCTCCGGCTCGCCCTCCAGACGGTAGAGGATGGTGACCACCATGGCACGTGTGAGCGTACCGTGGGGATCAAAGAGCGTATCGGACACGCCCTGCATCAGACCGCGGTTGTAGACGTAGTTCACCGCGTCATAGAACCAGTCGCCCGGCGTCACATCCTCAAAGATGATGCCGGCCAAAGGCACATCCTGATCCGCAATATCCGTGATGTCGCCATCACCGGTACCAGTGCCGCCCGTGCCGGTTCCGCCCGTGCCCGTACCGCCTCCGGTACCGTCGCCGGGATCAGGAGCGGGGAACACCGGGACGGTGGGCTCGGTGGGAACGGTTACATTACGGGTCGCGCCGCACTCGCAGGTGTCGGTCCGGACGCCGTTGGTCACGGTGCCATTGACCCAGGTGTGGGCAGCGGCGGTGTCGGTCGCGCCGCACTCGCAAACACGCCAGTGCTGGTCGTCATTATGACCCCAAGCGTTGTAGGCGTGGGTGTGGGCAGCGCCGCTGGGAAGGGTAGCCTGCTCGTCGGTGTCATCGCACTCGCACTTGCCTACCCACTGCGTACCATTCCAGGTGTAGTTGGCGTAGCTGTGGTCGGCCACAGTGCTCTCAACTGCCTCGCCGCACCCGATGCAGGTGTGCCAGTGCTGGTCATCGTCCAGCGCCCAAGCCTCGCCTGCGACACAAGTGTGGTCAGCGCCGTTGGGAAGGGTAGCCTGCTCGTCGGTATCACCGCACTCGCACTTGCCTACCCACTGCGTACCATTCCACTCGTAATCGGTGTAGCTGTGGGGCTCCTTGGTGCTCTCAACCGGTTTGTCGCACCCAATGCAGGTGTTCCAGTGCTGGTCAGCATCATGGCCCCAAGCATTGCCTGCGACGCAAGTGTGGTCAGCGCTGCTGGGAAGGGTAGCCTGCTCGTCAGTATCACTGCACTCGCACTTGCCTACCCACTGCGTACCATTCCACTCGTAATCGGCGTAGCTGTGGGACTCCTTAGTGCTATCAACCGGGTTACCACACCCGATGCAGGTGTGCCAGTGCTGGTCATCGTCATGACCCCAAGTATCGCCCGCTACACAAGTGTGGTCAGCGC
This sequence comes from Oscillospiraceae bacterium, assembly GCA_021768185.1. GTDB lineage: Bacteria > Bacillota > Clostridia > Oscillospirales > Oscillospiraceae > Pelethomonas. Next base: position 43,102 of record JAETNP010000004.1, on the reverse strand, counting down.
CGCTGGGAAGGGTAGCCTGCTCGTCGGTAGCACCACACACGCACTGGCCGACCCACTTCTGCTCATCCTCGTTCCAGGTGTAGCCGGTGTAGCTGTGCTCTGCCTTGTCGTTGACAGCGGTGCACCCCTCACGCTCGCACTTGTGCCAGTGTTCAGAACCACCATCCTCGTAAGTCCAATCCTCTGCCCACTTGTGGTTGTTCGGATTAGTAGTCGCTACAGCACCCACTACCTCACTATGGCCGTCCTTGTCGTGGAAGTTCTTCTCGCAGACGCTGCAGTGCCAGTACTCAATGTTGCCGGCGGCTACACAGGTAGCCTCTACGGCATCGTAGTGCGTCATGACGTGGCCCTTAGCCTCGGTTTGCACCGAAAAGCTTGCTTCCATCTGCTTACCCAAAATGTTTCCATTATAGGTATAGGTTATGGAACCAGGGGTAGTGCATGTAGCAGTGTCTTCTCCTGTTTGCCAAGAGTCGGAACTCAGAGCGGCAATGGGAGCCGTTGTTGTGTCCCCACAAGTCCCGCAGGTAAGCCGTACCGTACCGGGCCCATTCAGAGTCGGCTTTACAATAATTTCCGGTGAACCAAATGTACAGGCAACTTTATTGTCCGCCTTCTGGCAGACAGTGCACTCATGCCAGTGATAGCCATCGCCCTTACTCCACTGATCGCTGTACGTGTGGGATGTCATAGGAATGACTACTTCCTGGATTACATCAAGGTTCTTGTGCTTGTACTCGGCTTTGCCTTCCTTGATGCAGGTTGCCTCCTCCTTGACGGAGTACACCCATGCACCTTCCTCGCTCAGCTTGGGGAGCGTCTGTTCGGTCTTGTAACCACAAACGGTACACGTTCCGACAGCTTTGCCCTCAGTTGTGGTAGAAGGCTCATTGCCCTTAGCGATTTCCCACGTATAGGTGTGAACCTCAGTTCCAGTCTGCGCGTCGCACTGGGTGCACTTCTTATAGTGGCCATTCGCACCGTCAGGGGTGTATGTCGTTGCCCAAGTGTGCTCTGCGGTACCGGTAGCGGTTTGGGTCATCTCCGCACCGCACTGGTCGCACTTGCCGGTTTGCGTGAACTCTTTACCCTCACATACCGTATCAGCAGACTTATCCCAAGTACTTGTGCTGTGCTCCTTCGGATTATCGGTATCCTTTGCAGTGCAGTTCGGATTTGCACAGGCTTTTACATGCTGTCCATCACCGATGTCCACATATTTGGCGGAGTTTGCAAAGTCGTGCGCATACTTGACAGTAATGTCATCAATGACACTACCCTCGCTGTCGAGTTTTGCACCGCAGCCATTGGCACACTCCCAGTACTCCACCGTACCGTTCTTCTGCTTAGAACAATCCGGGGCTTCAGCCTTGTGGTACTTGCTCTCATCCTTTTCGTGCCCGGTGGCACTGGTCTGGACCTCGTCCGTAGTCGTGTACTCTTTGCCCTCAAAGGTAACCTTTGCAGCGTAAGTAGTCGTACCAGACTCCGTGCAGGTGCCGCCGCCGGTATGGGTGGGAGCGCTGTCGGTCACACTGCCAGTGTGGGTGGGGTCATTCTTGCAGGTGAAGTTTGCGGTTGCGGAGGCGTGGTCAGCCGTCCAGGTCCACGCAACGTCCCAGTCATGGCTGGTAGCCGCAATGGTCTCGGCCTCAGCCGTGGTTTCAGTCGTACCAGCTTCATCCTTGAATACCTTATTGCATCTGCCGCAGGTGTAGTACTCATGGTTGCCAGGCACGGTGCAGGTGGCGGACTTGGCCTCGGTCTTGGTCAGCTCGTGGCTGGCCGGAATCTCGGCACCACCGCTAACATACTGATGACAATCGTTACAGTATGTCCCCGCTTCATGGCCGGGAGCAGTGCAGGTAGCAGAAGTCGCTTCCCGTTCTTCGGTGTTCACATGATTGCTTGCGTCAATCTCGCCTGTTACCGGCTCAGTAATAACATAGCCGCACACAGAGCACTTGCTGCCAGCGGTTTTACCAGGGGTCACGCAGGTAGCTGTGACATTCTCGCCGTAAGTCTCAGGACTGTGATTACCAGAAGCCGGGTCCAGGTTGCCGCAGACGGTGCAGTTCCGGCTGTGGCCATTGGCGTCAGATGTCCATTGGGCGGGGTAGGTGTGGTTGCCGGTGGCGGCAGCATTGCGCTCCTCGGTAGCATCGCAACGCGTACACTTGTAAATGTCCTTACCAGCTTGGCCGCAGGTTGCGGTAGTACCCTGATACACACTGAAGTCATGGCCCAGAGCAGCGATGGTCGGTGTTTCTTTATTAACTGAACAGCCACTACCGTTCGCACAGTGCTTGTGCGCACTTCCAGTTGTTGTACAAGTCGGAGGTGTGATGTCTGTGAAGTAAACCTGATGTGGTCCCTTATCGCGACCATAGTCTATACCATCCTTCCAGTGGCACTTACTGCCCTCTGGCGCTGTGCTAGAACTAGTGGTATGATTCATGACATAATCATAATTCACTCCGTCAGCCGCATACGCGACGCCGGGCAGCATACTCAGATACATCATCAGGCAAACCAGCAGCGACAGGCCCCGCCTGCCCAGGTTTTTCCAATTTTTCATTCTATAAACTTCTTCCTTTCTTTGCAAATTTAACGGATGCAAAGTATCCGGCGGCTGGGCTGTCATGGCGCGGCGCGGGCCGCGCTTTAGACCCCTTGCTTTGCGTTACCGCCCTTTCGGACGGGTTGCCAAGTTCCAGCAGCCGGGCTAACATAGCATCCCGCCGCCGGAGCGAAAGCCGCTCCGGTTTTCCCCGTGGAGCTTCTCGGCCTCCCCGGTGCCCCCATAGGGGCTAGAATACCTTAGTTCCCATAGCTTTGCCGTCCCATGGTTTCCCATGGTTTGCCAAACACCTTTTTGCAGGGTCCTTCCCCCCCGCCGCCGGTGTCCGCGGCGAACGGCTTCGCCCCTGGCGGATACTGCCTGCCGCATAAATCTCCCCCTTCAAAATCATATGGTCGGACTTTCGTTTGGACGTATATACCACCCGGCCTCCCCCGAGGGAACGGGAGAAACAGGAGCATACCCTTACTAGCTGGCGGTCTGGTCGTACTCGGCCAGAAACGGCTGGTACAGTTCTTCCTCCGCCCGCTTTCGGGCCTGGACGGCGTCCTCAAAACGGGTATAGCTGCCCAGGTAATATCGTGCGCCCTTGAAACAGATAGTGGCCCGCCAGCGGCCCCTCCGCTTCCACCATTCCACGCCGGGTACGCCGCTGGTGTTGGTGCTGCGCACTGTGCCGGCGCGGATCATCTCCACGCAGGTGCCGTCCACGAAGGTCAGGCTGGCCCGTCCGGCCTCGCCGGGAACTTCGTTCAGACCGTCCTTGCCGCAGCCGCAGGAGGTACGGCGGCCGTCCCGAAGGCGTCGGGTGGGGACCACCGCTTCCCGTCCGCAGTCGCAGCGGCAGAGCCAAGCGGTGCGGCTTCCGATATTTTCAGCAGGCGCCAGTACGGTGAGTTTTCCGAATCTCTGACCGGTCAAATCCAGCTTTTTTCTCGAATGGTCGGACACTTTCCGAACCTCCTTGTGGACGAAATTTTTATTTTGTCACAAGGTTGTATATTTCCAGGCAACTTTCGGAAAATCAAAAGAAAAAAAGGCATGAAAACCAAGGACTGCGCAAAAAACGATTTTTGCAGTCCCCGGAATCTCATGCTTTTTTCGGTATTTCGCTGATTTTTCAGAAGCTGTCTTCCATTACGAGGCGATTGTGCTATAATGGTTTCAAGAGATTTATGTAGGTCTTTGTGACAAAATAAAAATTTTGTCAATATGCCGAAACTATGTCACTAACCCCAGCTTTTCCAGCTGTCTTGCGTGCTCCGCGCCGGAGGTCATGAGATAGATCCTGGTGGTGTTGATCGAGGAATGGCCCAGAACATCCGCCAGCTTGACGATATCCCGGCAGACCTGATAGAAAGTTGTGGCGAACAGGTGGCGGAGGTTGTGAGGGAAAACCTTCGACGAGGCTACCCCGGCCTTTGCACATAATTGCTTCATTTCCCGCCAGATCTGTTTGCGGGAAATGGGCTTGCCGTTTCTGGTGAGGAAAATCGTGCCGGAGGCGGTTTCCTGCTTTTTCGCATATTTGAGCAGCTTCCGGCAGAGCTTCACCGGAAGCAGGATGGTCCTGATCTTGCCTTTCAGGCTGATTTCCGCCCGGCCCCTCCGGGCGGCCTCTACGGTGATGTACCGGACCTCCGAGACCCGCACGCCGGTGGCGCAGACAGTTTCCATGAGCAGGCCCAGGCGCTCCTGCCCCTCCGCCGCAGCAACGTCCAGGAGACGCCGGTATTCGGCTCGGGTCAGCTCCCGGTTCTGGTCTCTAAACGCCTTCCGCTGTACCCGGAGGAATTTGATCTTGCAGTCCTCCCGGCCCAGGAATTTCAGCAGGCAGTTGACTGCGGACAGCATGGAGTTGACGGTGGCCGGAGCGCGGCCTCCCTCCAGCAGATGATCCCGCCAGGCGGCGGCGGCTCCGCCGGTCAGCTTCCGGCTTCCCAGCCAGGCGGTGAATTCGGCGGCGTCGTGGAGGTATTTGGCTGCGGTGCCGGGGGAGCGGCCCTGGCTTTTCAGATGGGCGGCAAAGCATTTCAACTCGCGCTGTGAAATAGACATAAAAAGCCCTCCTTTGTGTGATACTCATATTCTCACACAAAAGAGGGCAAAGTTGCAGTTAAAATGGAAACTTTTCAGGAAATATACCGTATGACAGAGACCCGCTACTCCAGATCCACGCTGATGTGGTCCGTGCCATGGGCCTCGAATTCGCCCATGTACTGCTCCATCCGGTCCATGACCTCGTCGTAGTTCTCCTCGGTGGCCCGCTCGGCGTCCAGATCCCGCAGCGCCAGCTCCTCCGCCAGAATTTCAAAGAAGGTAACGTCCTCATAAGCCATGATGGCCTCATGGATGCCGCCCTCGGCGAAGGCCCGGGAGGGAATGATCTCTCCGTTATACAGCTCCACCAGCGGCGCCATGCCGTGGTCCAGGCAGTGAGAAAACACCAGGCTCTCCACCTGGTCGTAGTCCCTGATCCGGTCGTCTCCACGGGTGGAATTGAGTACCCAGTTGCCTATGTACACCAGATCCAGCAGGCGGCGGAATTGTTTCCCCGTCAGATGCAGCTCCATGATAAGACCTCCCTCCGGTGATGGTGATGGATGAGTAAGCACAGTATAACAGAAAGTCAAGGAAAATTCCACAGAAAATACAGGGCAAAAAGCCCAAAATTTTACTTGTTATCCCCGGCAAATCATAGTACAATAGTAAAGCTGGCCGTAAACGGCGGCATATCGCCGTTTGCGGCGAAGAAGGAGGGGCGGCGCATGGATACGCGGTCCATAGGCGTATTTGACTCCGGCTTGGGCGGGCTGACGGCAGTGCGGCAGCTGCGGCGGCTCATGCCCTCCGAAAATATTATATACTTTGGCGATACGGCCCGTGTCCCCTACGGCAACCGCAGCCGGGAGACCCTGCTGCAGTATGCCCGGCAGGACATGCGGTTTTTAAGCAGCTTTGATTTGAAGGCGGTGGTCATCGCCTGCGGCACCGTCAGCACCAACTGTCTGGAGGAGCTGCGCGCGGAGAGCGGCGTACCCGTTACCGGCGTGGTGGAACCCGCCGTGGAGCGGGCGGCGGCGCTGACCCGGTCCGGAAAGATCGGCCTGGCGGCCACCCGGGCCTCCGTGGCCAGCGGTGCCTATGAGCGGGCGTTCCGGCGGCTGGACCCGGCGCTGGAAGTCCACGCCCTGGCCTGCCCCCTGTTCGTGCCTCTGGTGGAGGAAGGGCGGTGCCGTCCCGGCGATACTGTTATTGAGACAGTGGCGGCGGAGTATCTGGCGCCGCTGAAGGAAGTGGGCGTGGATACGCTGGTGCTGGGCTGCACCCACTATCCGCTGCTGGCGGAGGTCATCGGCGGCGTGATGGGGCCGGAGGTGTCACTGGTGGACGTAGGGGCCGAGGCGGCAAGGGCCTGCCGGGACCTGCTGGCGGCGGCGGACGCCCTGGCGAACCGCGGGGAGGGCTCCGTCCGGTTCTACACCAGTGACCGGGCGGTGAACTTCCGGCGGCTGGCCGCGCTGTTTCTGGGTGAAGAGGCTGCGGGAGCGGTGGAGCAGGTGGACATTTTTCAATATTGAGGATGATGGAAAAAGAGATTATATTGTTCGTGCGGGGGGAACAGACCTACGACAGCGCCGCCCCCGAGGTAACGGAGCTGGCCACGGAAGGCGTCATGACCATTGACGGCGGGGAGATCATCCTCACCTATCAGGAGTCGGAGCTTACCGGCATGGCGGGCACTACCACCCGGTTTATTATCCGGGGAGATACGGTGGTGCTGGAGCGTACGGGAATGATCGTCTCCCGGATGGAATTCAAGCAGGGGGAGCGCAGCAGCTCCTTTTATGAGACCCCCTGGGGGACCATGGCGGTGGACGTGGCCACCACCAAGCTGGCCCACCGTCTCACCGAGCGGGGCGGGGTGATGGAGATCGCCTTCACCATCGCCATCAACCACCAGGTCACGGGGGAGAACCGGTTCAAGGTGCGGGTGAAGGAAGCGGCCAGATAACATGCGCCATGATAAGTTTCGCCGGCCTTTTGAAAGGCCGCGCGGCAAACGGCGCCGGGAGTTCCCGCCGTCTGATGATCTGCATTAACAACACAGCAACACTTTTCAGAAAAGGAAGAAATACGAATGATAAACATGATCCAAAACGCCAAAGATCAGGTCCTTGACCTGACCCGGAAGGCATATCAGGCGGCGGTCTCCGCCGGACAGCTCCCCGGGGACGTATCCGTCCGGGCCGGGGTGGAGATTCCCAAGGACGCCGTCAACGGCGACTACACCACCACCTTCGCCCTGGCCGCCGCAAAGGCCATGCACAAGAGCCCCCGGGAGATCGCCGGCATCCTCCTGGAACACCTGGACCTTACCGGCAGCTATTTCGCCTCCGCCGAGATCGCCGGGGCGGGCTTTCTCAACTTCCGGCTGAATCCCTCCTGGTACGCCGGGGTCCTCTCCGCCGTGGAGAGCGAGGGGCCGGACTACGGCCGCTCCGACGCTCTGAAGGGCCAGAAGATCATGGTGGAGTTCGTCTCCGCCAACCCCACGGGCCCCATGCACATGGGCAACGCCCGGGGCGGCGTGCTGGGGGATACTCTGGCCGCCGTGCTGGAGGCCAACGGAGCCCAGGTCTGGCGGGAGTTCTACGTCAACGACGCGGGCAACCAGATCGAGAAATTCGCCAATTCCCTGGAGGCCCGGTATCTCCAGATCATCCTGGGGGAGGACGCGGTGGCGTTTCCCGAGGACGGCTACCACGGCGACGACATCCGGGAGCTGGCCCAGGCCTACTATGACGCCCATGGAGAGGGTCTGAAGGACGTCTCCCGGGAGGAGCGCCATGATGCCCTGGCGAAATTCGGTCTGGAGCGGAACATTCCCAAGATGCGGGAAGACCTGCGCCGGTATAAGATCGAGTACGACCAGTGGTTCTTTGAGTCCGAGCTCCACAATACCGGCTATGTGGCCGAGACGGTGGACAAGCTCACCGCCGCCGGGTACACCTATGAGCAGGAGGGCGCCCTGTGGCTGGCCACCAGCCGGATTCTGGAGGAGAACCTCCGGAAGGCCGGAAAGAGCGACAAGGATATCGCCAAGCTGGATTTGAAGGACGACGTCCTCCGCCGGGCCAACGGGTTCTACACCTACTTTGCCGCGGACATCGCCTATCACCGCAACAAGTTCGAGAAACGGGGCTTTGACCGGGTCATCAATATCTGGGGCGCGGACCACCACGGCCACGTGGCCCGGCTGAAGGGGGCCATGGATGCCCTGGGCCTGGACGGCAGCGGGCGGCTGGACATCGTGCTCATGCAGCTGGTGAAGCTGCTCCGGGATGGCGAGGTCGTCCGGATGAGCAAGCGCACCGGCAAGGCCATCTCCCTGACGGACCTGCTGGACGAGGTGCCCGTGGACGCCGCCCGGTGGTTCTTCAACGCCAAGCCGGACACCCAGATGGACTTCGACCTGGGTCTGGCCGTCCGGGAGGACAGTGAGAACCCCATCTACTATGTGGAATACGCCCACGCCAGAATTTGCAGCCTCATCCGCAATCTGGCCGGCGAGGGGATCGCCGTTCCCGCCGCGGCGGACGTGGATGCGGCGCTGCTCTCCGGCGAGACGGAGACCGCCCTTATCAAGCAGCTCTCCCTCTTCTGCGAGGAGCTGCGCCTGGCGGCCCGGGACTACGACCCCAGCCATATCAACCGCTATCTGGTAGAGCTGGCGGGATGCTTCCACCGGTTCTATACCGTCTGCCGGATCAAGGGCGAGGAGGACGCAGTTTTGAAGGCCCGGCTGAAGCTGGCGGACGAGACCCGCAGCGTGCTGAAAAACGGCTTGGCCCTGCTGGGTGTGGACGCGCCGGAAAAAATGTAAAAGGCGCCAATAGGGGACAAAATCGAAAAAGGTATTGAAATCAGCGGAATATTGGGGTATACTAATTCCGCTGAAACCAGACAGAAGCCTGTAGAAAAATAACTTGGAGGTATTTCCCATGGTCACCATCACGAAAGATACGATTATCGGCGATATTCTGGATATGGCGCCCCAGACCGCGCCCATCTTCCTGTCCATCGGTATGCACTGCCTGGGCTGCCCCAGCAGCCGGGGCGAGACTGTCGCCGAGGCTTGCGCCGTGCATGGCGTGGATGTGGAGAAGCTGCTGGAGGCCGTCAACGCCGAGGCCAACAAGTAAACGAGACCAATAGACAGGGACTCATAGCTTATCCTATGAGTCCCTCATTGGGTTTTCCAGACCGCGCCGGAAGGGAGGGAGACAGCGGTGAAGCTGGAACTGAGCCCTCGCCTGGGGGCCATCGCCGGGCTGGTCCCGGAGGTCTGCGAATGCCTTGCCGATATTGGGACGGACCATGGATACGTCCCCGTGTCTCTCCTGCTGGAGGGCAGAATCCGGCGGGCCGTTGCCGCCGATATCGGTCCGCTGCCCCTGGAGCACGCCCGCCGCACCGCTGAGCAGTACGGCGTGACGGAGAAGCTGGACTTCCGGCTGGGGGACGGCCTGTCCGTTCTGGAACCCGGGGAGGCGGAGGTGATCGTCATTGCCGGAATGGGGGGCGACGCCATTACGGAGATTCTGGCCGCCGCGCCTTGGAGCCGGGCGGGACCCCTGCTGCTGCTCCAGCCCATGAGCAAGGCGGAAGTGCTGCGCCCCTTCCTGCCGGAGAACGGATACGCCGTCCTGGCGGAGCGGCTGGTCCAGGACAAAGGCGTGCTGTACCCTATCCTGACCGTTCAGGGCGGTGAGATGCCGCCCGTATCCGACGCCCAGGCCTGGGGCGGGGTCCGGCTGGAGGGCGATCCTCTGCGGGGACTCTACATAGCGGACCGGCTGCTGCGGCTGCGCAGGGCGGCGGCGGGGCTGGCGAAGGCCAGAGACCCGGACATGGCCGGAAAGCGGGAACGGCTGCTGGGCGTGATCGCCCAGCTGGAAGTATGGAAGGAGGCGGAGGACGATGCCAACGGCAGGTGAGATCGAGGCAGCGCTGTACAAGCTGGCCCCCAGGGCCCTGGCGGCCGAATGGGACAACGTGGGCCTGCTGGCGGGCAGGGCGGACCGGGAGGTCCGGAAGATCCTCGTATCCCTGGATATCACGGAAGCTGTGGTGGAGGAAGCGGAACGCATGGGCGCGGACCTGATCGTGTCCCACCATCCCCTTATCTTCCATCCCGCCAAGAGCGTCACGGACCGTGACCCCGCCGGGCGGCTTCTGCTCCGGCTCATGGAGGCGGGACTGTCCGCCGTCTGTATGCACACCAATCTGGATGCCGCCAGAGGCGGCGTCAACGACGCCCTCGCCGCCGCTCTGGGGCTGGATACCGCCGCGCCGTTGTCGGAGGGCGGTATCGAACGGGTCGGGATGCTTCCCGAGGCGCTCCCTTTGCCAGAGTTCCTTGCCAAAGTGAAAGCGGCCCTCTCGCCCAGCGGGATGCGGTACGCGGATGGCGGCAGGCCGATACGAAAGGTCGCGGTGGGCGGCGGCGCCTGCGGGGACTTCCTGTGGGAGGCTGCGGCAATAGGCTGCGACGCGTTTGTGACGGCGGACCTGAAATACAACCATTTTTTAGACGCTCAGGCCCTGGGCCTGACGGTGATCGACGCGGGGCATTTCCCCACTGAAGACGTGGTGTGCCCGGTGCTGGTCAACTATCTGGGGGCGCAGTTCCCCCAGCTTGCAATTCAGAAATCCGCCTCCCACCGGGAGGCCATACAATATTACGTATAAGGAGGACGATTCCAATGTCCGGACATTCCAAATGGCATAATATCCAGAAGACCAAGGGCGCGGCAGACGCCAAGCGCTCCCAGGCGTTCACCAAGATTGCCCGCGAGATGATCGTGGCGGTGAAGGAGGGCGGCAGCGGCGACCCCAACAACAACTCCCGCCTGGCCACCGTCATCGCCAAGGCCAAGGCCGCCAACATGCCCAACGACAACATCAAGCGCACCATCGACAAGGCCCTGGGCGCCGGCAGCACCGACAACTTCGAGAAGGTGGTCTACGAGGGCTACGGCCCCAGCGGCGTAGCCGTCATTGTGGAGGCCCTCACGGACAACCGCAACCGCACCGCCCCCGAAGTCCGGCATCTGCTGGACAAGTACGGCAAGGGCCTGGGTGCTACCGGCTGCGTCAGCTGGAGCTTTGACCGCAAGGGCGTCATCATCATCGACAACGAGGACGGAGATCTGGACGAGGAGACCGTCATGATGGACGCTCTGGACTGCGGCGCGGCGGACGTCGAGGCCGACGGGGACGTGTTTGAGGTCACCACCGATCCCGATGATTTCAACGCCGTTACCGCCGCTCTGGAGGCCAAGGGCTACGCTTTTGCCGAGGCCGCCATTGAAATGGTGCCCCAGAATTATATCAAGCTCACCGACGAGGAGGAGATCAAAAGCATGACCAAGCTGATCGACCTCCTGGAGGACAACGATGACGTCCAGAATGTCTGGCACAACTGGGAGCAGGAGGACTGATCCCCCAGGCCGGCGAGCCCGGTACCTGACGGAGACTGCCGTGATGACAGCCCTGCTCATCGTGCTGCAGGCGGCGACGAAGCCTGCCGGGCAGTATGTCACCGGCACCTGCGTCAACGCGGTGCTGGCGGTCTCCGCCCTGGCGGTGGGACTGTGGAGCGGCATCGCGGTGGCCCTGCTGTCTCCGGTGTTCGCGTTTCTGCTGGGCATTGGACCCCAGCTGCCGCCGGTGGTGCCGGCCATTATGGCGGGGAATCTGATTTTTGTGCTGCTTCTGGGTCTGCTGGCCGGGGGAAAGGATTTGCCTCTGTGGCGGCGGGCGGCGGCGTGGCTCCTGGCTGCAGCGGCGAAGTTTGGGGCGCTGTATCTGCTGGTAGTGAAGCTGCTGTGTACGGTGCTTCCTCTGAAGGAGCCCCAGATCGCGGCATTTACCGCGATGTTCTCCTACCCGCAGCTGGTGACCGCCCTGGCAGGCGGCGCCATTGCGCTGGTACTGGTCCCGCTGCTCAGAAGAGCGCTGAAAAGATAACAAGGAGAGGACGCTTATGGAAGCCGTCCTCTCCTTTTTTTCTGGCGCGGTACAGTCCCCCACCGGGTTCCGCGGCAAGGGCGGCAGTGGACAAGTGCAGGCTACACCGCCGTATCCGTGGTCAGCGCCTGGAAGAAGGAGACCGCAGCGTCATTCCTTCTCATAAACAGAAGACCAAAGGAGCCAGGACCGCAGTTGCTTGCGATGGCGGAAGAAGCCTTCTGCAGATAGATTCGCTCAAACGGGCAGTACTGCTGCACCAGGTTCTGAATCGTCTGGAGCTGCTTCTCATCCATGCCGCAATATGTGATGAACAGAATGCGCCGGTCGATATTTCTGATATCCTGGAGCGTCTTTCGGACATATTTTCTCGCCGCATGGGAAAAACTGCCCATTTCCATGCTGCCTACCACCATCTTGCTCTTTTTCAGCACAAGGACCGGATGCAGCAGCAGTGCGTCGCAGAGGATCTGGGTCTGTCTCGATATCCGTCCGGACTGGCACATCATATGAGTGCTGTTGATAATAAAGGCGGAGGAAATAAAGCGCTCCATCCGTTTTACGGCTTCCACGATTTCCGCCTTTGCGGCATGATGCTCCGCCATATAGGCGGCGCACAGCACCGTCAGCCCCATGCTGCTGGAGAGATGTCCGGAATCGACCACCGTAACGTTTTCAAAGGATTTTGCCGCCTCAAGGGCGTTCTGATACCCCTCGCTGACATGCTTCGCCATCGCTATATGGATCACATTCTGGGCCTCTGTCAGCCGTTCCGCGAAAAACTGCTCGTAGTCCTCCACTGCGGGAGGCTGAGAATATCCTGTCCGGCCCCTGGCAATGTGTACCAGCAGCTCATCGGTCTTCAGCTCCCGATCATCCAGGAAGCGGCCCTCATCCGTACATACGAAATAGGGGCATACGGCAATACCCAGCTCTTTCCTGAGAAATTCCGGGAGGTCGCATACGCTGTCCGTTGTGATCAGGACGGAACGCCTCTTTACTTGCTCAAAGATCAGAATATCCTTATCAATGTCCGACTGCCTGGCATCCTCGCTGATAAGCACCAGCTCCTTGGGGAGTATGCTCAGGACGGCGGCCTCCAGCAGCGCGCCGCTGACCGGCTTGGCCAGATAGCCGCTGAAGCCCTCTTTCCGGTAAAGAAGCTGATTGTCGCTGCCCGCGTTAGCGGTCAGGGCAACTACGGGAACGTCCTGGCACAAACCGCCCGGCTGCACCCGCAGCGCGTGAAGGCATTCGATCCCGTCCATCTCCGGCATCATGTGATCCATGAGAATGCAGTCATAGTGGTGGTTCTGGGTCAGCTTCAGACACTCGGCCCCGCTCTTGGCCGTATCAATATGGACCTTGGTCTCCGCAAGGAGCTTGCTGACCACCATCAGGTTCATATCGTTGTCGTCCACCACGAGGATATGCGCATCCGGGGCCTCAAAGCTCTTCTGATATGCGTCCCCCGCGCGGGCCCTTGCCCGGGAGGCCAGGGTAAACGTCCCCAGCTCTTTATCGTCGATGATGTCCTGCTCCAGCATGACAATAAATTTGGATCCCTTGGTGTAGACGCTGTTTACGCTGATCTCGCCGCCCATCAGCTCTACCAGCTGCTGAACGATGCTCAGTCCGAGCCCGGTTCCCTCGATATAGCGGTTCTTTTCCTCGTCTACCCGCCGGAAGGCGTTGAAAATATAGGGAATGTTCTCCTTCTTTACGCCTTGGCCGGTGTCCTCGACAGAGTACCAGACGCGCACCCTGTTGACCGCCTGGCGCTCGCACCGGACGGAGAGGGTGACCGACCCCTCGCTGGTATACTTGACCGCATTATTGAGCAGATTGATAAGGATCTGTTTGATGCGCACCTCGTCTCCGCAGAGCATACTTGGAATGGACGGGTCCACCTGGAGCTTGAATTCCAGCCCCTTTTCCTTGGCCTTAATCCATATCATATTGACGATCTCCGAAAAAAGCGCGCCTGTTTCATAGGAAACATTGACGATCTCCATCTTTCCGGATTTGATCTTGGACAGATCCAGCGTATCATTGATCAGCGTCAGCAGGAGCTTGCTGGCGCCCTGGATGTTCCTGGCGTTCTCCGCCACTTCCTCCGAAATATCCTCCCGCAGGATGATCTCGTTCAGCCCGATGATCGTATTGATCGGCGTGCGGATCTCGTGGCTCATACTGGAAAAGAAATTGTTCTCCGCCCGGTTCAGCTCCTCGATCTCCTTTTTCTGCCGCTGGGAGAGCGCGTTTTCCTCCTCGTACATCCTGCTGAGGAACATAAGCAGCACGCAGGCCAGCAGTCCCACCATAACCACGGAAAAGGCTGAGTTGAAGAAGAAGCGCTGGGGGGCGTTCTGGGCGACAATCTCCGGGAAATAATAGGCGAGGCCGTAGCAGAGCAGCGTCTCCGCCGTACACAGAACGAAGAATACGGCCATACGTTTTCCCTGCAGAGTGAGGCAGACATAGACAAAGCAGAAGACGAACCACTCCGGCACGCCGCTGTAAAATCCGCCTGTGGTGAAAAAGCTGACGGGGAACAGCGTAAGCAGCAATATCGCGATGGCTGTGGCCCCTGCACGGATATTGCCCCTCCGAATGCTGTGCTTCACGATGAGCGATATGGTGATAAGGCTTGCTGCCAACAGCAGGATATTCCAGATGTTCCTGCTCATGGACAGGGTAAATGTCAGCGCGACCATGCAGGTGCCCGTTACAATGCGGAACATCCGCTCACGCAGGCTGATCCGGTGATCGGTGATAATCTCAAACCATTTTTTTATCACGAAATCTGCCACCCTTCAGAATATGGTATGATCCCCGCAATATGCCCACAGAGCGCTTCATACGCATCCATCAGTGCAGCGTGATGCTCCCGGATATAGTCCGTGTCGCCCCGTTTTCCCGCCAGCTCCATCTCCTTCGCCTGGGCGGAAAGACTTTCCGCGCCGATTGTCAGAGACGTACTCTTCAGCGCATGGGCTTTGACGGTGTAGTCCTCCCAATTCGAGCTGTCATACAGAGAGGCCAGCTCCGCGTGCTTCTCCTTGCCCTGGGCGCAGAAAATCCGCAGCATTTCCAGGAAAAAGGCTTCTTCGCCGCCGCAATAGTTCAGCCCGAGTTCCACATTGACGCCGGCCTGGGCAAGCCGGTCATAGAGACGCGCCGGTTCCTCCGCCGGGGCCTCCGGCAGAACGTCCTTCCCGGAGATCTCCGCGCCTTCCGCCGGTTGGGACTTTTCCGCCGGCGCAGTCTTTCCGTCTTCCTCTGGAGCGCCATGGCCTGCGGATTTCACGCTGTATTGGATACAGCTCTTGGGCAGTACCTTGCGCAGCACGCGCTCTAAAACGGTGCGCTCAATGGGCTTCGGG
Organism: Oscillospiraceae bacterium; assembly: GCA_021768185.1. Lineage (GTDB taxonomy): Bacteria > Bacillota > Clostridia > Oscillospirales > Oscillospiraceae > Pelethomonas. Next base: position 28,096 of record JAETNP010000004.1, on the reverse strand, counting down.
ACAAACTCCGTGAATCCCTCATTGCGGAACATCTCCCGGGCGCCGCTGACCGTATTGGCAGTCAGGGCGATTACCGGCAGATCCTGATAGGCGCCATCCTGAAGCTCACGGATCTTTTTCAGCGTTGCCACGCCGTCAAATCCCGGCATCATGTGATCCAGGAAGATAATGTCGTAAGCGTTTTCGCTGCACCGCGTGATGGCTTCCTTGCCGCTCAGGCAGGTGTCCACCTCGATCCCGTAGCTTCCCAGGACGCCCTTGGCAACTACGAGATTCATCTCTTCGTCGTCCACCGCCAGCGCCCGGACGCCCACGCAGGTGAAGGGCTTCCGCCCTGCGGCCTGGGCCTCCGCGAATCCCCGCTCCCCGATCTCTCCGTTGAGCAGATTGGCAACGGAAAGGGCGGAAAAGGGCTTATGTATAATGAGCAGCCTGCTGCCGGAGTCCAGCACAAACTCCTTTTCCGCAATTACGATGACCCGGAGCCCGCCGGCCAGCTCCTCATAGTACGCCCGGTTCTCCTCATATTCCGCCTGCGCGATGAACACATGGGTCAGCGGACAGCTGCGCTGCAATTTGAGCAGGCTTTCAAAATTGTGAACCTGATGACCGTTGATACCAAGGCCTTCCACCAGATTCAGGATCAGGCCGTCATAATATCCCCGAACCTCGTCGCAGCTGTACTTCTCCGGCTTGAAATAGCACGCGATGCAAAGCTGTTCCGGATGATTGAGCACGATGCAGGGCCGGTCATCCGCGATGCCCTGGGGGATGACGATATGGGCGTGCAGACCCTGCTGTCCCTTGCCTTCAAAATGAATGAAGGCGCCCATGGCGTCCAGCAGCCCCCGGGCAATGGGGAGCCCAAGCCCCAGTCCGCCCGCGAAACGGCTGCTGCCGGAGTCCGCCTGATAAAAGACCTTGTACATCTGCGTCAGCTGGGAATCGGTCATGCCGATGCCGGTATCGCGGATGTCGATGATCAGATTGATGCCGTACCCCTCCTGCCGGAACCCGATCCGGACGTTGACGCCGCCCTCTTCCGTAAATTTGATGGAATTTTCCACCAGGATTTTGAGCACGTGCGAAATTTTCTCCGCGTCTCCCACCAGGACCGCCGGCATCTTGGGATCAATATCAAACACCATCTCCAGATGCTGCCGGTTGCTCTGCAGCGCGGTGGTCGTAATCACATCGTTCAGCACCGAGGTGATCATGTACTCTTCCTTCGCCGGCTTGAGCGTCCCCTCTACGATCTCCGTGTAGTCCAGCATATTGTTGATCTGGTTGGACAGACGCTTCCCCGCCAGCTTGATGGACGACATATCGGCCCGGAGATCCGGAGAAAGCTCCCTGCCAAGGGCCACCTCGCTGATTCCGATGACCATGTTGATCGGCGTGCGGAGCTCATGGGACACATTGGACAGGAAAACGGCGTTCTGCTTCCCCGCCGTTTCCAGCTCCGCAAACACGTCCTCATACCACTGCCGCTGTACGCTCCGCCGCTTGATCCAATAGCTTGCAAGAGCCGCCCCGCCAAAGGTCACAACAGCACCGAGCCCCAGACGAAATATTTCCCGGGGCTCTATTTGAGGAGAAATAGTATGGAAAATCAGCGCATGGTACAGCAGCGCCAGCACATACAGCGCCTCTATTGTATACAGGACCCACTTTTTGTTCAGCATGAACAGCGCGAGGATCAGGATGCTGGCCACGGCGGGTATATCGAAGAGGCTGCTTTCATGCACGTTGAAAAAGAAGAATTCAATCAGCAGCAGTCCTGCGCTCAGATTCTCATAGAACACGTCCGAACCGACCCTTGCAATATGCAGGAACCATACATAGAAACAACCTGCCGCCATCAGCAGGACCGCCCAGAATTCCCACCCCATAATCAGGGTGACAAAGATGAGCATTCCGCTGAATACTGTCGTCATAACGGCCAGCAGCAGGTGCCGGCTTGTCTGCTCCTCCGCTCTCATTGTCTTGAAAGCTCCTGCGCGACCCGTCTCAGCAGCTCCTGGGGCTCGAAGGGCTTCACCAGATAATTCACAGCCCCCAGCTTGATGGCGCTGACCACGTCGTCCTCCAGTCCCGACGCCGTCAAAAAGATCACCGGTACGCCGGCGGCAAAATCCTTCATACGCTCAAAGGTTTCAAAGCCGTTCAGCTTTGGCATCTCAATATCCAGCAGGACCAAATCTACGCTTTCGCCCCGCATTTTATCCAGCGCTTTTATCCCGGAATCGACCAGCAGAACCTCGTACTCAGACTCCAGAATCATCTTTGTCCTCACCAGATTCATCGTATCATCATCTACTACTAAAATGCGCTTTTTCATGTCAGTACCTCCTCGTTTTGTGGCGGAGGGGATTTCCAAACCCCATACGAAGTTTATTTTATCTGAAAATCAAAAGAAAATCAAGTCATATCAATACGCCGGCCCACAAATCAACAGACTGCACAAACCGTCTTGCCGCAGCCCCTGCCAAGGCAGCAGCAAAGCGCCCGGAGATCCTCCGGACGCTTTGCTCTCTGCGATGCCCCAAGGGGCAATCGGTCATCCCAGTCCCCGGGAGCTGATGCGCAGACGGTTCAGGGCCCGGGCCAGATTGCCCTGGGCGATCTGGTACTCCTGCCGGCTCTTCTTCTGGAGGATGATCTCCCGGGCCTGATCGGCCTCCCGCTGGGCACGGACGGCGTCGATTTCCTCCGGGCGCTCGATGGAGTCCACCAGGACCACCACCACATTTTTCTCCACCTTGACCATGCCGGGGGAGATGGCCGCGATCTGCGGCTCCCCGTCCGGGACCTGATAGCGCAGCGTTCCCGGCTGTATGGCGGCAATCATGGCGCTGTGGTGGGCCCAAATGCCCATTTCTCCGTCGCTGGTGGGGATGGTCAGGCTGACGCAGGGGCCCTCATAGAAGGTCTTGTCCGCCGCCAGAATGTGTACCTGAAAGGCGTCCATCAAATCTCACCCGCTTCCAGCTTCCGGGCCTTCTCCACTACGTCCCTCCAGGAGCCCACGTTGTAGAAGGCCGCCTCCGGGTACTGGTCCAGCTCGCCGTCCACCAGGGCGGCGAAGCTCTCCAGGGTGTCCTTCAGGGGGACGTAGACGCCGGGGAGGCCGGTGAACTTCTCCGCCACATGGGTGGGCTGGGCGAAGAAGCGCTGGAGGCGGCGGGCCCGGGCTACGGTCTTCTGGTCCGCGTCGCTGAGCTCATCCATGCCCAGAATGGCGATGATGTCCTGGAGCTCCGCATACTTTTCCAGTATCTCCTGGGCCTTCCGGGCCACACGGTAGTGCTCCGCGCCCACCACGCCGGGCTCCAGGATCCGGGAGGTGGAGGCCAGGGGGTCCACGGCCGGGTAGATGCCCTGCTCGGAAATCTTCCGGCTGAGAACGGTGGTGGCGTCCAGATGGGCGAAGGTGGTGGCGGTAGCGGGGTCCGTCAGGTCGTCGGCGGGGACGTACACCGCCTGGACCGAGGTGACGGAGCCGGACTTGGTGGAGGCGATGCGCTCCTGCAGCTCGCCCATCTCCCCGGCCAGGGTGGGCTGATAGCCCACGGCGGAGGGCATCCGGCCCAGCAGGGTGGACACCTCGCTGCCCGCCTGGACAAAACGGAAGATGTTGTCAATAAACAGCAGCACGTCCTTGTGCTCCCGGTCCCGGAAGTACTCCGCCATGGTGAGCCCCGCCAGAGCCACCCGCATACGCACGCCGGGGGACTCGTTCATCTGGCCGAAGACCAGGGCCGTCTTGTCGGACACCCCGCTCTCCCGCATCTCCCGCCACAGGTCGTTGCCCTCACGGCTCCGCTCGCCTACGCCGGTAAAGATAGAGTAGCCGCCGTGCTCCATGGCGACGTTGTGGATCAGCTCCTGGATCAGCACGGTCTTTCCCACGCCCGCGCCGCCGAAGAGGCCGATCTTGCCCCCTCTGGGGTAGGGCTCCAGCAGGTCGATGACCTTAATGCCCGTCTCCAGGATCTCCACCGCGGGGCTCTGCTCCTCAAAGGTGGGGGGCTTGCGGTAGATGCTCTGCACCGGCGTGCCCTCGGGCACGGGGCCGCCGCCGTCGATGGGCTGGCCCAGCACGTTGAACATCCGTCCCAGGGTGGCCCGGCCCACCGGCACCTCGATGGTGCGGCCGGGCACGTCCACGGCCAGTCCCCGGGCCAGCCCCTCGCTGGGGGAGAGCATGATGCAGCGCACGGTATTGCGGCCCACGTGCTGGGCCACCTCCATGACCCGCACCTCGCCGTTCTTTTCCACCGTCAGCTCCTCCCGCAGGCGGGGGAGCGGTCCCTCCTGGATCTCCACGTCCACCACGGGGCCGGAGATTTGTGCGATAATCCCTCTTTCCAAAATCTTACCTCCTCACGTGATTGCGCTGCGCCCTGGCCCCGGCGGAGACCTCGGTGATCTCCTGGGTGATGGCCGACTGGCGGACCCGGTTGAATTCCAGGGACAGCTCGCCCAGCAGCTTTTCCGCGTTCTGGTTGGCGCTGTCCATGGCCGCCATGCGGGCGTTCTGCTCGCAGCAGAAGCTGTCGATCAGCGCGCTGTAGATAAAGCCGGAGACATAGCTGGGCATCATGTTGTCCAGCACGGCCCGGGGATCGGGCAGAAACTCAAAGGGCTCTGTAATCGGCGTCTCCTCCGCTTCCACGGAGAACTGGGTCCGGTGGAAGGGCAGCAGGCGGGTGGAGCGGGCCTGGAAGCTGGCGGCGTTCTCCATGTCGGTGTAGACGATGAAAATCTTTTGCAGCTCTCCCCGGTCGTACCGGTCCAGCAGCAGGGCGCTGATCTCCCGGGCCCGGGCCATGGTGGGGTTCTGGGCGGTGTAGAGAAAGCTGTGCTCAATGGGGATGTGCCGGTGGGCAAAGAACCGGCGGCCGTATTCGCCCACCACGAACAGCTTGGTGTTGGGGTGCTGCTCCAGCAGCTTCATGGCCTCCCGGATGGCGTTCTGGTTGTAGGACCCGGCCAGGCCCTTGTCGGCGGTGATAACCAGACAGCCGTAGGTCCCGCCCTGGGCCGTCTCCCCCTTGGCGGGGTAGAAGTAGGGGCTGTCGATGTCGCTGACAGTGCGGAAAATGCGCCGGATCTCCCCCCGCAGAGCCTCGAAGTAGGGGCGGGTGTTGTCCAGCTCCTGCCGGGCCTTGCGGAGCTTGGTGGAGGCGATGAGATACATGGCGCTGGTGATCTTCCGGGTCTCCTGGATGCTGCCGATATGGGCCTTGATCTCCTTTGTTCCGGCCATGTCAGCCTCCCTGCTTTCCGCCGGACTGGAACTGAGCCAGATAGCCCCGGGCCAGCTCCACGATCTCCTCCCGGTCCGACTGGGACAGCAGTCCGGCCATGTCGATGCCCCGGCAAACGTCCGGCGCGTTCTCCTCCACGTAGGCCAGCAGGCCTCCCCGGAATTCCTCCATGCGCGCCAGGGGAACGTCCTGCATAACGTGGCTGAGCACGCACACCAGGAGGATGACCTGCTGGTGCTGGGCCAAGGGGGCGTACTGGGTCTGGCGCAGCAAGCGCATGAGCCCCTGGCCGTAGACCAGCTGGCGCTTGGCGGATTCGTCCAGGTCGCTGGAGAACTGGGTAAAGACCTCCATCTCCCGGTACTGGGCCAGATCCAGGCGGATGGTGCCCGCGGCGGACTTCATGGCCCGGGTCTGGGCGTCGCCGCCCACACGGGACACGGAGAGGCCCACGTTGACGGCGGGCCGCTGGCCGGAGAAGAACAGGTCGCTCTCCAGGAAGATCTGTCCGTCGGTGATGGAGATGATGTTGGTGGGGATATAGGCGGACACATCTCCCGCCTGGGTCTCCACAATAGGCAGGGCGGTCATGCTGCCGCCCCCCAGCTCATCGGACAGATGGGCCGCCCGTTCCAGAAGCCGGGAGTGGAGATAGAACACGTCGCCGGGGAAGGCCTCACGTCCCGGGGAGCGCTCCAGCAGGAGGCTCAGGGCCCGGTAAGCGATGGCGTGCTTGCTGAGGTCGTCGTAGACGATCAGCACATCCTGCCCCTGGTACATGAAGTACTCCGCCAGGGCGCACCCGGCGTAGGGGGCGATATACTGCAATGCGGCGGAGTCCCCCGCGCAGGCGCTGACCACGGCGGTATACTCCATGGCCCCCCGCTGTTTCAGGTTCTCCACCAGCTGGGCCACGGAGCTGGTCTTCTGGCCGATGGCCACGTAGATGCACACCACGCCCTTGCCCTTCTGATTGAGGATGGTGTCCAGGGCAATGGCAGTCTTTCCGGTCTGCCGGTCCCCGATAATGAGCTCCCGCTGCCCCCGTCCGATGGGGAACATGGAGTCGATGGCCAGCAGGCCCGTCTCCATGGGGGTGTTCACCGGCTGGCGGTCCAGGATGCCGGGGGCGGGGGCCTCGATGGGCCGATAGGACTGGGCATGGATGCGGCCCTTGCCGTCGATGGGCACGCCCAGGGCGTCCACCACCCGGCCCAGGAAGCCGTCGCCCACCGGCATTCCGGCGGTTTTCAGGGTCCGGCGCACAATGCTCCCGGCGCTGACATCCTCGCCGCCGCCGAAGAGGATGCAGCTCAGCTCTCCCCGGCGCAGGTCCATGACCATGCCTTTGACGCCGGATTCAAAGAGCAGGATCTCGCCGTACTGGGCGTGTTCCAGCCCGCCCACGGTGGCGATCTCGTCGTCCACCGTCAGCACCTGGCCGATCTCCTCCGGGATGATCGCCAGGGTCCAGTCCTCCGCCGCCTGACGCATCAGGGGCAGCAGGTCGTTCTCCCCGGGCTGGAGCTGTCGGAGGTAGTCCGTAAACTGGCGGATGCGCCCGTCCAGAGTCCAGTCGTACACGTCGGACCCCACCTGGAGGCGGAAGCCGGAGCGCAGGGACTCGTCCTGCTCCCAGTGGAGGGGGACCTTGCGCTGGTAGATCCGCTGGAGGAAGTCCCCGAACCGCTGGAGCTGGGCCTGGGACGGCTCCCTGGCGCTGCGCAGCTCCGCCGTCAGGCGGCCTCTAGCGCTTCTCGTCATGGCCCGCACCCTCCTCCGCAAGGTCTAAGAACTGCTCAAAGGGGTCCTGCTGGAGCGCCAGGCGCTTGGTGGCCTCTGTGGCCAGACGGCGCAGCTCCCGCTGGGAGGAGCGCAGGATCTCCTCCCGGTCATGCTCCGCCTCCGCCCGGGCGTGGGTGAGGATCTGCTGGGCCTGGACCTGGACCCGGGCCAGCTGTTCCTCGGCGGACTGCTGGACGGACTGCTGGGCCTTGGCCCGGGCCTGCCGGATCTCCTCGTCGGCGCCGTCCAGCTTTGCCTGGGCCTGGTCCTGCAGCTGCTGAGCCTGGGCCAGCTTCTCCTGGGCCTGCTGTTCCAGGGAGCGGTAGTACTCCTCCCGTTTTGCCATGAACTGCTTGACGGGCTTGTAAAGCAGGAAGTACAGCCCGCCGGTGAGGATGGCCAGATTCAGCCAGTGCAGCAGGATCTGCTGCCAATCAATATTCAACGGCATCTCGTCCACCCGCCTTTACAGCACGAAGATAATGAGAATAACCACCAGCAGGGCGTAGATAATGGCCGTCTCGATAAAGACCAGGCCCAGCATCAGGGTGGTGCGGATCTTGCCCTCCGCCTCGGGCTGGCGGGCGATGCTCTCGGTGGACTTGGCGGTGGCCATGCCCATGGCCACCGCGCCGCCGGCGGCGGCAATGCCCACGGCCAGGCCGGCGGCGATGGCCTTCAGGCCGATGGAGCTTTCTTCGGTTTCCTCCTGGGCGGCGCTCTGGCCGTTGTCAGGGGCGGCGGCATATGCGGGGGCGGCCAGGGCCAGGAGCAGCAGCAGGACGCCGGTCAGGGTCAAAATCTTTTTCATCAGACGATTCATGGTGGAAAACCTCCCAAATAATTTTTTTAATATCATGTTGTGTATGGAGCGGTCAGGAACGGCGGGCTTTCGCCTTTTTCGGCTTGTGGTCCGGTTCGGACACCTCGCCGTAGTACAGCGCCGTCAGCATGGTCAGCACATAGGTCTGGATGAGGGCGTGGAGCAGGGTGAACAGCACGCCCACCACTACGGGAAGCACGAAGCTCAGGCTGACATAGTAGTACACCAACTCCGTGACCAGCAAACCGCTGAGCAGCGCGCCGAACAGACGGAAGCTCATGGAGATGGGCAGTGAGAACTCCTTGAGGGACTTCCCGATGCCCTTCACGCCGTTCCCGGCGATGCCGCCGGAGACAATCACCAGGTAGGAAAGAGTCCCAAGGGCGATGGCGGCGTTGATATCCGACAGGGGGGCGGGCAGGGTGACGGCGTGTCCATGGGTGGTGATCGCCTGGAGGCCCAGAAGCTCAAAAAGGGTCCCCACGAAGATAAAGCAGCCCGCGCCGAAGATGTACGTCCCGACGAAGCCGAAGCGGTGGGGGCTGCTGCCTTTGGCCATGCGGTCAAAAAGGCCTACGGCCTCCTCCAGCAGCAGCTGCAGCTTCCCCGGCATGTACCGGAACCTGGGAATCACAAAAATCCGAATCAGGGCGGAGGCCAGCAGGAGGATCGCCGTCACAAGAAAAGCGGAAATCAGTCCAGGATTGACCGCTTTCCAGCCCAGCAGACTGATTCGATTGACATCGTGAAGCACCGCGTCCCGCATGGCTTCCTGTACGGTTTCCGTCCGGCCCGGCGACCCGGTGAGCAGCGCTCCGGCCAGCAGCAGCAGAATCGCCGCAAGCCACAGCGTCAGACCCTTTTTGTGTTGTTTCATTCAGCATTCCTTCTTTCGCGTCTTCTTTCCTCATGCGCCCGGGGGCACATATACGGCGATACAATTATACCACCCTTGTCAAGAGCTGGAATCGGACAAAATCATGGATGCTTCGCGGAAAATTGGGCACACTGCAGCTATGAAGAAAATGGGGGTGAGAGCATGATCGAACCGGATACCATCAAGCTGCTGCGGGAGTGCGACGCCGGAGTCAAGATGGGCGCGGCGTCCATCGGCGGGGTGATGGAGCATGTGCGCAGCAAAAATCTCCGGCAGTGTCTGGACAAATGCAAAAAGGACCATGAGACATTGGAGAACGAGCTCCAGGGGCTGCTGGAAAAGTATCACGACGAGGGGAAGGAGCCGCCTGCCGCCGCCAAAGGCATGTCGTGGCTCAAGACCAACTGGAAGATGGGCATGGAGGACTCGGATCGGACGGCGGCTGATCTTATCACAGACGGCTGCGGCATGGGCGTAAAGACCCTGTACCGGTACCTCAATCAGTATAAGGCGGCGGATGAAGCGTCGAAAAGCATTGCCAGGCGTCTGATTCATCTGGAGGAGCAATTGACCGCCGATCTGCGGCCGTATCTATAAAAATTGTCCCGCTTACAGAGCGGGGCAATTTTTTTATTTACGGGGTGAAAAAAGATACCAGGTATGCTATAATGGCTGCAGCAGCTGATAAGGAGGAACGACTATGCGGCATAAAAATACCGCCGCCATGCGGGAATTTTTAAAGGGCTACCGAGCCGTGGATGAAGAGAACGTATACCCCACCGACCAGCAGGAGCGCCTGCCCATGCCTCCGATGGAGGTCCGCCGGGGCGGAGAGACGACGGCGCTGCCGGAGCGGGATGTTTCACCCCTGGGGGTTCTGCTGGAGAACCGGTGCAGCCGGAGGAGCTACGGCGGCGGGCCGCTGACGCTGGAGGAACTGTCCTTCCTCCTGTGGGCGGCCCAGGGGGTAAAAACGGTGAATGAGTACCGCACTCTGCGCACTGCGCCGTCCGGCGGTGCGCGGAACCCGCTGGAGCTGTATGTCTTCGTCAACAATGTGGCGGGACTGGCGCCGGGGGTGTACCACTATCTTGCTCTGGAGGACAAGCTGGAGCGGCTGGGATGCCGGGCAAATCAGGCGGACCAGCTGACCTGCGCCCTGGCGGGACAGGAGTTTGCCGGGCGCGCGCCGGTATGCCTGGTGTGGACGGCGGTGCCCTATCGCAGCGAGTGGCGTTACGACAGCCACGGACATAAGGACATCCTGCTGGACGCGGGTCACTCCTGCCAGAATGTGTACCTGGCCTGCGAGGAGCTGGGGCTGGGGTGCTGCGCCCTGGCGGCCTACGACCAGGAAGCGCTGGACGAGCTGCTGGGCCTGTCCTCGGCGGAGACGGACAGCAAGGAGGCGGAATTCGCGGTATACGCCTGCTGCGCCGGCCGGCCGGCGTAAAAAAGGAAGGACGCCCCATGAGAGAATTTACCATTGGAAAAAACGACGCGGGCCAGCGGCTGGACCGCTTTTTATCGAAGAACATGCCCCTGCTGCCCCCGGCGCTGCTGCAAAAATATATCCGCATCAAGCGGATCAAGTGCAACAACGCCCGCTGCCAGCGGGACCAGCGCCTGGCCGAGGGGGACGTGCTCCAGGTGTATGTCAACGACGAATTCTTTGAGCAGCCCCGGGAGGACAACCTGTTCCTCACCCTTTTCCAGCCCAGGCTGGACGTCCTGTACGAGGACGAGAACCTCCTCCTGGTGGACAAGCGTCCCGGCCTGGTGGTCCACGCCGACGAGACGGAGAAGGTGAACACCCTCATCAACCACATCCAGGCTTACCTCTACCAGAAGCGTGAGTGGAATCCCAAATGGGAGAACGCCTTCGCCCCGGCGCTGTGCAACCGCATCGACCGCAACACCGGCGGCATCGTGATTGCGGCGAAAAATGCCGAAGCCTTACGGGTCCTGACGGCCAAAATCCGGGACCGGGAGATCACCAAGAAGTATCTGTGCGTGACCCTGGGAGCCATGAAGCCGCCGGAGGGGCGGATAGAGTGCTTTCTTCTGAAGGACGAGGGGAAAAAGCAGGTCTCCGTCTATCACCGGCCCGTCCCCGGAGGGAAGTCTGCTGTCACGCTCTACCGCACCGTCAAAAACAAGGGAGCGCTGAGCCTTGTGGAAGCCGAGCTTCTGACGGGCCGGACCCACCAGATCCGGGCGTCCTTCGCGGATGCGGGACATCCGCTGCTGGGGGACGGGAAATATGGGAAGGGGGAGGTCAACCGCCAATACGGCGAGACGCGGCAGGCGCTTTACAGCTATTACCTGCGGTTTGACTTCCAGACGGACGCCGGTCCGCTGGAATACCTGCGGGGCAGGGAATTCCGGGTAAAGAGCGTTCCGTTTGCGGAAAAGTATTTCGGCGGCAATTATCCGGGAAATCCAAAATGACCGTTCCATCACAGCATCAAGAAAGCGCCCCCCTCTCCCCTGCTGAGAGGGGGGCGCTTCAGGCCGCAGACAAAGCCGCCTGCCATGTATGATGCAGGCGGCCCGCGGGTGACGGAAGGATGCTTTTCATCGAAGGATTGCATGAGGCCCGGAGCTGCCGCTCCGGGCCTCGTTTTTACAGGATATGTACCGACTCCGGATCAAATACCAACGAACACTGATCCCCAACGGCATAGATCTTCTTGTTCTTCGGATTATAGTCCGTGAGCTTTACCAGCGTATCCCCTACCATCACATGATAATTCTGATAGGACCCCATGAAGCAGGAAAGGATGACCCTGCAGGGCAGCCCGCCCTCGTCCGCCAGAACGGCGGACTCCGGCCGCAGCACCACGGTGTACTCCGTCCCCGCCGACATGCCCTCCTTGGCGGGAACCCGGGCGGAATGGCCCTCAATGTTCAGGATCGCGTGGTCCCCGTCCTGCCGCTGGAAGCTTCCTTTCAGGAAATTGGCCTCCCCGATGAAGTCCGCCACAAATTCGCTGTTGGGATGGTAGTATATCTCCTGGGGGGAACCCATCTGCGCCACCACGCCCTTGTTCATGATGATGATGTTGTCCGAGAGGGCCATGGCCTCGCTCTGGTCATGGGTGACATAAATAGCTGTGATGCCCACCTCCTGCTGGATGCGGCGGATCTCCGTTCGCATGGACACCCGCAGCTTGGCGTCCAGATTGCTCAGAGGCTCGTCGAAGAGAAGCACGCTTGGCTCGATGACCAGCGCCCGCGCCAGGGCGACCCGCTGCTGCTGGCCGCCGGAGAGCTGGTTGGTCATGCGCCCCTCCATGCCGGTAAGCTCCACCAGGTCCAGGATCTTCATGACCCGGTCCTTGATTTCGTCCTTGGGGACCTTCCGCAGCTTCAGGCCATAGGCCACGTTGTCAAATACGTTGTAATGGGGGAGCAGAGCGTAGCTCTGGAACACCATGGCGGTGTCCCGCTTGTTGGGGGTAAGAGCGTTGATGGCCTGGTCCCCCAGGTAGATCTCGCCCTCGTCGGGACTCTCAAATCCGGCGATCATCCGCAGGGTGGTGGTCTTCCCGCAGCCGGAGGGGCCCAGCAGCGTCACAAAGGAGCCGGGCTCGATGGTCAGGGAGGTATCCTTCACCGCGTAAAAATCCTTGCCGGTCTTGGGGTCCTGATAGATCTTGGAAATATGGTCCAGCTTGACGCCCTTCTTGATTTTAGACATGGCTTACTCTGCCTCCTTTAATTTCCGGCTGGTGCCGAAGAACTTGATGAACAGGTTCATGAGCAGCACCGCTCCATAGGTGATGAGGATCAGGATCGTGGCGAACGCGCAGGCAATGGAGTAGGAGCCCTTCTCCGCAAACTCGTTGATCTGCACGGTGATGAGCAGGAACTGGGGCGTCACCAGCAGGATGATGGCGGAAATGGCGGTGATGGACCGGACGAATGCGGTCACCAGCCCGCTGAGGAAGGAGTCCTTGATGAGGGGCAAAGTCACGGTCATGAACACCTTGAAGCTGTCCGCGCCCATGTCGTAGGCCGATTCCTCGATGGATTTGTCGATCTGCCGCAGGGCGGAGATGCCGCTGCGGGTGCCGGTGGGCAGGGAGCGCACCACGAACACGATGATCAGAATGGCCGCGCTGCCGTAGATGCCCTGGAGAAAGCCGGTGTGGAACAGGCCCCCGGAGAAACCCCGGATATATCCCACGCCCAGCACCGTGCCGGGTACCGCCATGGCCAGCATGGACACCGCCTCAATGAATCCCTTGGATTTGAAGTTCCGCTTGACCACCAGGTAGGAGATAATCATGGACAGCAGCGCCGTAATGGGCGCGGCCACCAGGGACAGCACAAAGGAATCCCGGAAGGCCCGCAGTCCCTTGTACTTGGTGAACACCTGAGCGAACCATTTGAAGGTCAGGGGGGTGAACTTGTAGCCCCAGGTGGGGAACAGAGCGCCGATGGGCACGCACAGGTACATCATGATGACAAAGAACGCCGCAAGGCCGCACAAGACGGTCAGCGGGATGGCAACGCTCCTGTCCTCAATGAGCATCCGGCCCCGGGAGGCCTTGCCCGTCAGGGTGGCGGCGGTCTTGGCCTCCAGATAATATTTCTGCACCGCGAACATCAGCAGCGTGATGCACAGCAGCACCACGGCCATGGCCGCCGCGCCGGCCTTGTCATAGGCGCCGGTGATCTGGAGATAGATGGTGGTTGCCAGAGTGTCGTAGGACCCGCCGATGATCATGGGGTTGGCGAAGTCGGCGATGGACTCGATGAAGGTCACCAGAAACGCGTTGCCCAAACCCGGCAGCAGCAGCGGCAGAGTCACCGTGAGAAACACCTTGGACCGGCTGGCCCCCATGTCCCGGGCAGCTTCCTCCAGAGAGGGGTCGATGTTCTTGAGAAGGCCCTTGAGCATCATGTAGCACACCGGGAAGAAGGTCAGAGCCTGGACGATGACGATGCCCCAGAACCCGTAGACGTTGTTGTCGTAAATGCCCAGCAGGAAGCGGGTGATCAGCCCCGCCTTGCCGAAGAGCATGATCATGGAAAGGCTCAGCACAAAGGGCGGTGACACCACCGGCAGCATGGACACCACTTTAAAGAGGCCGCCTACCACCTTCCCCACCTTCACGTAGACCTCCACATAGGCGAAAAGGAGCCCCACCACAGTGGACAAAATGCCCACCAGGAAGCCCACCTTCAGGGTGTTGGTAATGGCGGTGGTGAAGTTGGGCATGGCGAAAATTCGCCGGAACACGCTGAAAGAAAAGCCGTTTCCATCGCCCACAAAACTATCCACCAGCAGTATTGCCAGCGGGTAGAGGATAAACAAAGTCAGAAATGCGATCAGAACCACGATGGTGCAGACCATAATGGGGTCCGCCATCAGTTTTTTCCGATCCAGAGCCGCGCCCTGGCTCCTTGCCATAGGGAAGCCTCCTTTCTCATACGGAACACACTAAAGGAAAACGGGGGACGGCGACGTACGCCGTCCCCCATCGTCTGCCAACAGGTCGGAAATTACTCGGTCTGGAAGCGGTCATCGGCAGCGCTGCCCAGAGCGGTCATGACCTCGTCGATGTACTTGGTGATGTTGTTCTTGGCGTCCTCAAAGTCATACTTCATGACGTTGTCGGGGTCCAGGCCGAAGTCGGCGGCCTGAGAGGGCTGCTGGGCGTTGTCGATGACCAGGAACTGATAGGAACCGAAGTCGTCGGCCAGCTCCACGCACTCGGGGGACAGAGCGTACTCGATCCACAGCTTGGCGGCGTTGGGATGGGCCGCGCCCTTGAAGATGGCGGTGGCGCCCACCTCGAAGGAGGTGCCGCTGGAGGGAATCACCAGGTCGATGTTCTCATAGCCGTTGTCCACGATCTGAGTAATGCCGTCATGCAGGAAGCCGATGCCGATGACGCACTCGCCGGTACCCACGTTCTTGGACGGGCCGGAGCCGGACTTGGTATACACCTGGATGTTCTTGTCCAGGTCAACCAGATACTGGATGCCCTCGTCGTGGCCGTACTTCTGGATCATGGTGTTGATGACCAGCTTGGCGGTTCCGGCGGTGTTGTAGTTGGACAGCCAGATCAGGCCCTGGTACTTGGGATCGAGCAGATCCTTCCAATCCTGGGGAGCTTCAAGGTTCATGCGGGCCAGCTCGTCCTTGTTGACCATGAAGCCCAGGATGCCCTTGTAGATGCCGTACCAATTGCCGTCGGCGTCCTTGTACTGGTCGTCCAGCAGGTGGGATGCGTTCTCGGCGGCGTAGGGCTCCAGCAGGCCCTCGGCAGCTACGACGTTGTAGGGGTCGGTGGTGCCGCCGAACCAGACGTCGGCGGAGGGATTGCCGTTCTCCTCCTCGATCTTGGCCTGGACCTCACCGGTAGACAGGCGCTGATGCGTTACCTTGATGCCGTAGAGCTCCTCAAAGTGCTCGCAGGCGGCGGCCAGATACTCCTCCTCGCAGGAGCCGTAGACCACCAGCTCACCCTCGGCCTTGGCGGCCTCGATGAGAGCGTCCATTCCGGTGGCGGGCTCGGCGGGAGCGGGCTCCTGGCTGTCATCCGCGGGAGCAGGCGCAGGGTCGGACTGCTGGGGCTGGTCGTTGCCGGGCTGCTTGTTGTCGTTGCCGCCGCAGGCCGCAAGGGAGAGGGCCATCAGCAGAACCAGCAGCAGAGACAAAAACTTCTTCATGCTAAAAATCCTCCAATCATATTTCCCAGGCAGAAAATTAGGCACATTGCCTAATCCATCTGCTGTCAGGATAAAATCATTGTAAAACTTTACCCTATGGATGTCAACCCATTCAAAAAAAGTCTCCCGTATTACACGAACTTTATCAGTTTTGTCCTATCCTCACCGGTACGCCCACGGCGTTCAGGTCCCGCCGCAGGCGGGACACGTCCCCGTCGAATACCTCCCCGGCAATCCCCAGACAATAGGCGCTTTCCACATTGGCCAGGGAATCGTCTACAAAAAAGCACTCCTCCGCTTTCAGCGCAAACTTTTCCAGGAATGCCTCAAAGATCTCGTGCTGGGGCTTGAGCAGCTGGTAAAACGCGGAAACGAACCTTCCGTTCAGATATTGGCTGCTGGGAATACGGTCGAAATATTCCGGCTGGCGCAGCGAGGCATTGGAGAGAAGGTACAGACCATAACCCAGTTCCTTCAGCTCCTTCAGCAGCTCCTCCATCCCCTCCACAGGCCGCAGCTCCAGCTTCCACCACTCTATCAGGCGGTCCACCTCGCCATGGAGCCGTGCGGGCAGTTTTCCCTTCATCACCGCCACCGCTTCTTCCTCCGTGATGGTTCCCCGATCCATCCGGAACCACTCCACCGTATTGAACACCTCCCGGAATAGAAGGGCTTTGTCCTCCTCGCTGACCGAAAGAAGGTCCAGGAACCGGGCGGGAGAATAATAGATCAATACGCCGCCCATGTCAAAAATAATATTTCGTATCATACTTTACCTCCTCAAGGGGCCGTTTTTGGCGCCGGCTGTCTCTTGAACCGGCTTTGCAGCCGCTCCATCCGCTTCCGCCGCCGGTCTTTGATCTCCAGCCGCTCCCCCAGGTCCCGGGCGCCCACGCCATAGACCAGATAGAGGATGATGCCGGAGACGATCATGATGAACACCGTGGACGCGCACCGGCGGCCGGAGGCGTTGACGTTGTAGCCGTACAGGCCCTCCTCCGCGCACATGGATTGAATGACCATGGCGTAGCTGGTGCCGTAGGAGCTGGCGAAGGTGGCGGACATGTCGTACTCGGTAAACAGGGCGTTAAAGTTCAGCGCGAACACCGCCAGCACCGAGGGCAGAATGATGGGCAGCTTCACCTTCAGGAAGGTGGCCAGCCCGCTGGCCCCCAGGTTCCGGGCGGCGTCCTCCAGTTCCTCGTCGATGGCGTAGAAGGACGCTTTGATCATCCGCAGGGAGAAGGGCAGCTTCACCACTGTATACGCCAGTATAATCAAAAGGCGCACATTTTCCGCGTAGTATAGGTTGTTGCCCCCTACATACCACACGTCCTCGCTGTTGAAGTACACACGGTAGGAGTAGCAGATCAGGATGGTGGGCAGCAGCCAAGGGAACAGCAGGCTGTACTCCAGCACCGTCCCGGACTTCTTGTTCCGGTTCTTGAAGATGTAGTTGCACGCCACCACCACGATGACGCAGGCCAGAGCCGCCGCGATGGCGGAGAGCACGAAGCTCAGCTTGATGCCGCTCAGGGTGGCCTCGTTGGCGAAAAGCCCGGAGATGGACCCCTTTCGGGTCTTGTAGGTTCCCCGGCTGGTGAGATACTCATAGTCCTGGGTGCCGAAGAAGTTGATGAGCGTCCAGTTGGTCAGATCCAGCTTCTTCATCCGGATGGCCCCGTAGGTCTGGAAGGAGAAGATGATGATCATCACTACGGGAATCATATAGATGATGAACAGTATGTATGCATAGATATGAGCCAGGACGTTGGCCACGGGATTGGTGATCTTCTGCTTTTGCAGCTTGGCCTTGGTCTTGGACACCGACAGGTAGTGTCCCTTCCGCTCGTAGGAGGACAGGATGGTCAGCAGCACGATGGTGAACATGGCCAGGATCACCGACAGCAGGGCCGCCCGGGCCTGGGGGAAGGCCTCGTCCGCCGAGGACGAGCCCGCCAGACGGACGATCTCCGGATTGATGGAGTCGTATCCCAGCAGCGTGGGGGCGGACATGGCGCACAGGCCCGTGATGAAGGTCATGACCGTCAGGGAGAACATAGTGGGGATCAAGGTGGGGAAGACCACCTTCCACAGCACTTTGAAGGGCTTTGCCCCCATGTTCCGGGCGGCCTCCACCGTGTTATAGTCGATGCCCCGGATGGCGTTGCGCAGAAACAGCATATGGTTGCTGGTACAGGCGAAGGTCATGGTGAACAGCACCGCGTTGAACCCGGAGAACCAGTCGGGGTTCATGCCCGGGAAGGCGTTCACCAGCAGGGTGGTGATGATGCCGTCGCTGTCATACAGGAACAGATACCCGGTCACCAGCGCCACGCCGGAGTAGATCAGGGTGGTCATATACCCCAGGCGCAGGATGCGCGCGCCCTTGATGTCGAAATACTCCGTCAGGAGCACGATGGACACGCCCACCACGTTGACGGTGACCACCAGGCATACCGCCAGCTTCAGGGAGTTCCACACGTAGGAGCCCATGTTCCCGGCAAAGAAGAACCGGATGACCGCCAGGGGGTCCCGCTCCCCGGAGGCGTTGGTGGTGTTGAAAATGCTGGCCAGCGTATTTAAGCAGGGCAGCAGCATAAAGCCCAGGAACAGGTAGCCGAAAAACGCGATCCCGAACACTTTCAACAGCAGCTTCGGACCAAATTTCTGGTCGCGGATCTTGGTCATGCCTGCGCCTCCTCTCCCGCCCCGGCGGGATAGGCCATCACGTCCCGGGGATCGATGACCACCTTGACCTTCTGCCCCGCCTCGTAGATGTTGACGCCGTCGTTTTTCTCGATGACCTTGATGGTCTGGCCGTCCACGTTGATGTAGTACTTTATGTACAGCCCGTAGTACTCCCGGCTGTCCACCACGCCCTCCAGGACGGCACAGCCCGCCTTTGGTTCCACGTTCACATGGATGCGCTCCAGGCGGATATAGTTGTGCTTGGCGGGGTCCACGTGTCCCCCCGCTCTGTTCAGCTCTGCCACTACCGCGTCGGACAGGCGGTTGATGTCGCCGATGAAGTTGCATACAAACTCCGTGGCGGAATGGTTGTACACTTCATTGGGGGTGCCGGTCTGCTCGATGACGCCCTTGTTGAACACGGCGATCCGGTCGGAGAGGGTCAGGGCCTCCTCCTGGTCGTGGGTGACGTAGATGGTGGTGATGCCGAAGTCCTTCTGCATCTTTTTCAGCTCGTTGCGCAGCTGCACCCGGAGCTTGGCGTCCAGGTTGCTCAGGGGTTCGTCCATACAGATGATGGCCGGTCCCGTCACCAGGGCCCGGGCGATAGCCACCCGCTGCTGCTGGCCGCCGGAGAGCTGGCTGACCGCCTTGGCCAGCTGCTCGTCGCTGAGGTCCACCTTTTTGGCGATCTCCCGGACCTTCTGGTCGATCTCCTTCTTTTTCAGCTTCTTGAGCTTGAGGCCAAAGGCGATGTTGTCATAGACCGTCATGGTGGGGAACAGGGCGTAGGACTGGAAAACGATGCCGATGTTCCTCTCCTCAATGGGCACGTGGGTGATATCCTTGTCCTTCACCACCACGGACCCGGATACCGGCTCAATGAATCCGGTGAGAGTGCGGAGGGTGGTAGTCTTCCCGCAGCCGGAGGGCCCCAGGAAGGTAAAGAACTCCCCCTCCTTCACGTGGACGTTGATGTTGTGCAGGGCGGTAAAATCTCCGAATTTCACGATGATGTCGTTGAGTTTTATCATAAGCGGCAGCTCCCTCTCTGTAATAATGTTGGCATATTTCTTCTTATTCGCATCCGTACAGCTCGATGGACGCAATTTCTCGCGCAGGCCAGAAAGCACACAGGTGCAGGCGGCTTATTTTCCCGATGAATGGATAAAAAGACTTCATAAGCACAGGCAGCGCCGCGCAGACCGCGTCCGGCTCGTCAATCAGTACGGTCACATGAGGCGTCCATACAGAAGCCTCGTCCGTTTCCATTTTGCAGGCATCATGAAGGGAGCGCAGTCCGGGGCTCATTTCAGGCGCACCAAACAGGACTTTACCACCAGCAAATATGCCGATATGACTGATATGTACCGGTATCGGAGGGAATCTTTCCGCAGCTTTTCGCATCAATTCAACAGCCGCCCGCTCCTTATCGAGAGGAAACGCCGCCAGACTGATGTGGTAAGGGAGGTCCGCTGTCTGTGTGCCGGCGGCTCCCGCTTCCTTCAATGCGCCGTACCATTCAGACAGGATAGCCTGAGAATCACCGTCCAGGTCCGCCATCAGTGTCAAAAATTGTTCCGCCATTTGTTTTCTCCCACACAATGTTCTAAGCGTCAAAACCGGCGAATGATATCCGCCCCTGCGAAAGAGCGTTTATTCTCTATGCGCCCCGGTTAAATCTGTGGCGAGCCGGGGGACCGGCTCGCCACAGGAAAACGCGGGGGAAAATGGATTTTACTCACCAGCGGACTGGGTCAGGGTGCTCCAGTCCAGGTTATCCCAGTCGGGCTCGGATGCGGCGCCGCTGGCGTCGGCCCAGTAGAAGCCCAGGTTGGTCATGATGTTGGTCCACTCGCTGGAGTGGGCGGCCACGTACTCGGCGTAGGTGGTGTCGCCGTCCACCTTGCTCAGGGCAAAGTTCTTGAGGGTGTAGATCTCGGGCACGCCGTCGGGATAGAGGATGCCGGCGGCGGCGGTGTTGCAGGGATAGGAGTCGAACTCCTCGCCCCAGGCGGCCTGCACGTCGGCGGAGCCGAACCACTCGGCAAAGGCTTCCACGGCGGCGGTCTGCTCGGGCGTACGGCCGGCCTTATCCAGGATGCCGATGTACTCGGCGATGTAGTAGGTGCCGTCGGCGATATCCACCAGGGACCAGTTCTCAGGCTCCATGGTACCCTTCAGGGGGTTCTCGGAGCTCTCGCCCGCGGCGTCGATCTTGCCGTACAGAGAGGAGGAGTAGAAGGTGGAGACCTGGACGTCGCCCTTGTTCAAGGGATCGAAGCCGTACTTATAGTCGTCGCCGCCGCTCTTGCCCTGCTCGCAGTACTTCCACAGGGTCTTCCAGCCGTCCACGGAAATGCCGCCGGCGGGGGAAGCGGGATCGACAAAGGCGTAAAGCATGGCGGAGTTGATGTTGGCGTTGGTGGTGCCGCCCACCTTGTTCTGGCGGTACCAGCTGTAGCCGCAGTCCACGATGTCGGCCCAGTGGTTGAAGTGGAGCTCGGTGCCGTTGGTACCCAGCTCATCGGTACGGTAGAGCATCAGCACGTTCTGGATGACCAGACCGTAGGCCTTGCCGGGATAGATGTACTCGCCCACGTCGCCGGACCAGGTGGGGGTCCAGTCCATGATCTTCAGGTTCTCATAGGTGCCGTCCACCAGCTGGCTCCAGCGGGTCTCGTTCAGACCGAAGATCAGGTCGCCGTCCTTGTTCTCATTGGCGGCCTGGATGGCGGCGGTATCTCCGGAGATGACGGAGTTGTCGTCAATGGAGATGTTGAAGCCGGCGTCCTTGGCCTCGGCAATGAGCCAGGTGGTGCGCTCGGTGGAGTTGGAGTTGGAGTAGATGCGGATGGGATAGCTGTAGTCGGGCTCCACGTCCCCGGTGCTGGGCTCGGCGGCATCGTCGGGGGTGGTGCTGGGCTCCTCGGGCTTCTGGGCGTCGGACTGGCTGGGCTTGTTGTCCTCGGCGGGCTTGTCGCCGCCGCCGCAGGCCGCCAGGGACAGGACCATGACCAGAGCCAACAGGAATGCAAGCGTCTTTTTCATCGTTTTGTCTCCTTTTCATCTTAATATGCTGTGCGAGGGTGATCTTCTAGTTTATATTATAGGCGCTTTCCCCCAAAAGCGGAACGGGACAAAACTGCGATTCCTGGTTGGATTCTGTCAAAAAAGCACACCCTGTCAAAGAAATTCTCCTTTTCTTTGTGGAAAACACACAAGGGGCCGGAACGCCCTACCTGCACCGGTCCTGATACTCCGACGGCGACACTCCCACCAGCTTCTTGAAGGTGCTGCCAAAGTACGCCACGTCCCGGTAGCCCACCATCTCCGCCACCTCGTAGACCTTGTACCGGCAATCCTGGAGCAGCTTCATGGCGGTGTGGACCCGGTACTGGGTGAGATAGCTGATGATGGTATAGCTGGTCTCTTTCTTGAACACGTGACTCAGGTGCCCCTCGCTGACCCCCAGATGGGCGGCGATAGAGGTAATGGAGATATCCTGATCGGCGTAGTGCCCCGCGATATACTCCAGCGCCTGGAGCACGTACTTGCTCTTGTCCCCCTTGGCCAGCGGCAGGGTATCCTGGGGCGTAAGCGCCGTCAGCTCCTGCTCCTTCCGGCGTACCTTGTCAATGGCGGCCATCAGCTCCTGATCCCGGAAGGGCTTGAGAAGGTAGTCGTCCGCTCCGAACTGAAGGGCGCTGCGGGCGTAGGAGAAGTCGCTGTGGGCGGTAAGCACGATCACATGGGCCCGGCAGCCCGCCGCACGCAGACGGTTCATCATCTCAATGCCGTCCATCCGGGGCATCCGCACGTCGGTAATGATGAGGTTGGGGCTGTAGCGCTCTACGGCGGCCAGGCCCTCCTCCCCATTGGCGGCCTCGCCCACCACCACGCAGCCCCGGGCAGACCAGTCCACCCCCAGGACGATGCCCCGGCGGACCAGCGGCTCGTCGTCAACAATCAGGACCTTCAGCATATGCCTTCTCCTTTCTCTTCAGCGGCATTTTCAGCCGGACGCAGCTGCCCTCTCCCGGCGTGCTCCGTGCGGACAGCCCGCAGGACGCCCCGTAGCGCAGGCGCAGGATGCTGTCCACGTTGAACATCCCCAAGTGACCCTCCGAGGGCTGGCGGTTCTCCCCGTTGAGACGCTCCAGCACCTCCTCCGGGATGCCGCAGCCGTTGTCGGACACATACAGCAGCAGCATTCCCTCCTCCTCTCCGGCCCAGACCTTCACATACCCGTCCTCCCGGTCCGCCACCCCGTGGAGGATGGCGTTTTCCACCAGGGGCTGGAGGGCCAGCTTGGGCACCAGACAGGACTGATACCGCTCCGCCACGTCTACCTCGCAGGTGAACCGGTCACCGAAGCGGATGGTCTGGATGTTCACGTACCGCTCCACCAGCTCCAGCTCCTCCTCCAGGGTGACGATCTCATCTCCGGAGATACTGGAGCGGAGGATGGCGGCCAGATCGGTGGCCAGCTCCGCCACCTCGGGGGCCTGATGGGCCATGCCCAGCCATTTTACGGCGTCCAGGGTGTTGTATAAAAAATGAGGGTTCAGCTGAGCCTGCATCATGCGCAGCCGGGCCTGATTGAGCTCCCGCTCCCTCTGGACGGAGCGGTCCAGGTTGGCCCGGTACTCCTCCGTCATGCGGTTGAAGCGGTTGGCCAGACGGCCCAGTTCGTCGGAGCGGTCAGTCTCCAGGCGCACGTCCAGGCGGCCCCTCTCCACTTCCCCCATGGCCTCGTCCAGCTGGTGGACGGGCTTGGCCAGATAGCGGCTGAGGGTCCAGGCGCTGAACAGGGCCAGTACCAGGCACAGCGTCCCCATCAGTACCCCTGTGAGGAGGATGGCCCCCACGACCAGAGGTGTAAAGGCCCTGGGCTGCTGGAGAACCAGCACGAAGCCCTCGCTCCCGCAGCGGCGGGCAAAAAAGCGGTAGGCACCCTGCTCTCCCTGGAGCGCCCCCCGCTCCAGCAGCTGCCGCCGGAGGTACTCCGCCGTCTGAGCGGCCTGGGCGGGCCGGGAATAGTAGACCGGCCGCCAGCGGCCGTCCAGCAGCAGCACCTCGCTGGCGGCGGTATAGAGTCCGCCGAACAGTTCCTCAAAGCTCGCCGGCTCCGCCACAGCCACCACGTACCCGAGGATCGTGCCGCTGTAATTGCGCACCGCCTGGGCGGCGGCCAGACCGCCAACCTCCGCCGTCCGGAAAACCACATCCTCCGCTTCCCCGGCGGCCCGGAGGATGCCCCAGTCCGCCTCCAGCACGCCCCCCGGCAGGCCGGAGGTGGTATAGCAGCACAGGCCCTCCCGGTCATACACGTCCAGGCGCACCGCGTCCCGCATGGGCCCGGCAGCCCGGGAGAGAACCTGATACAGCGTCCGGGAGTCTCCGCCGCCCCGACGGAGGGCAGAGCGCAGGACGGTGCTGTCCATGAGATCTTCGATGACCGCCCCGCAGTCCTTTTGGAGACTTTCTACAGCTGCGGAGAGGCCTGTCAGCTGCTCTTCCGCCTCTCTGGCCAAGCTCTCCTCGCTGCGTACGATCAAAAGGCGCATCATCAGCGCCCCGCACAGCAGCAGGGGCAGCAATATGGCCAGAAGCATCGTCACAAAGATCCGGTTTCGGAAGGACCGGCGCACCCAAGTCTTCACCATTGCTCCTCCAGCTCCCTCCACTGCCGCAGAATGTCGTCCCGCTCCGCCGCGGCTTGGTCCAGATCATAGTCCAGGATGGTCATCTCCGTTTCCTCCCGGATCAGTTCCCTGCGCACCGGCCTGCGCCAGCACTTCTCCGCCAGATGACGCTGAGCGTCCTCTCCCAGGGCGAAATCCACGAACCGCCGGGCGTTCTCCTCGTGGGCGCACCCGGTGATGACAGCCATGCCGTCCACCACCGCGCTGGTTCCCTCCTCGGGATAGATCAGAGCCACGTCCCTGCCCGCCTCCGCCGCCTCCAGGGCCGCCGATTCCAGGGTCACGCCCACGGTGCAGCTGCCGTCGGCCACTGCATCGGCCACCTCGTCCACCACCGCGCTGATCCCAGACAGGATCTGCCCGTCCAGGCTGCGGTGAAATGCCTCCAGTACGTTCTCTTTTTCCGGCAAGACCTGCTTCATGGTGGCCAGGGCGGTATAGCTGCCGCCGGACACCAGAGGGCTTGCGAAGGCGATACGCCCCCGCCATACCGGGTCCAAAAGGCTCGCCCAGCCTGTTGGCGGGTTCATCCGCACCAGCATTGGGTTATAGACCAGCACCACCGGCACCACCGAAAAAGCGGACCAGCTGCCGTCTTCGCAGCACAGGGCGGGGTCCAGGGATTCCGTCTGGGGGCTTATGTAGGGCGCGAACAGCTCCCGCCGGGCGGTGAGGCTGTCCGCTCCGCCGCCAAAGAGAAGGTCGCACACCGGATGGTCCTGCTCCGCCTCCAGCCGGTCCAAAAGCTCCGCCGTACCGCCGGTTTCCACCTGGACCCAGATGCCGGTACGTTCCTCGAACTCCTTGACCATGGGTTCATAGAGGGACGGGGGATGAGAGGTATAGATGACCAGCCGTTCCTCCTCTGCGGGCGCGAAAACGGACCAGTCCGTCTTCTGTTCCCCGCCGCACCCTGTCAGCAGCAGCAGGCCTACCAGCCCCGCCAGCAGACGTTTCATGGAAACTCCCCCTTTCTCGGCGTTTTTTGCTATTTTACCATATCCGGACGGCGGAATGCAAGCACCCCTTCTGCCTGGCGGAATTTCACTTCTTTTTGCTCCTTTTAGCACTTTCCCCTTTACAAACGCCCTGCCCTCCACCAGCTCAGAAATTCCCACCACCGTTCCGTTTCCGGCTTCGCCGAAAACTGCACTCTGGTGGGAATTTCTTCGCTTCCAACTGCGACCCATAGTTCGCCCGCCCTGATGGCGGGCGAAGCCGCCGCAGGCGGCACCTATTGGGCTCGCAGTTGGGAGCGACGGGGGTGAGCTGTTGGGCAGCATCTTTTTCATCAACACAAGCCAACTTGTGTTGATGAAAAAGATGCACAGCAAAAATGCAGTTTAATCAAAGGAAAAAAGCAGAGATTGACAAAAATATATAGCCGTTCACGGCAGCCAGGATCGACTGGCAGGCTGTGGGCGGCTTTTTTCGTTAGCGGAGGATGTTCACATTGTCGGTTATGCTGCATCTGTCCGCCATTTCTTGGTGGTGTTGGTAATAGCTTCTTCCCCGCTTTCCAAGTATACTTGCGTTGCCGCAAGCGAGAAATGCCGCAGCGGCGGTCACAAAAGGAGGACCTACATGAACTACCAGCAGATACAGCGCGAACACACACCGATCACTTTCGACCCCGCCAATTTCGCGGGCATGTGCAGGATCATGGACACCCACGGTGACAGCACAGCCCCGTCTTCGGCAGGAATGAAAACGGTAAGGATACCTGCCTCTCCGTCTGTCATGACAAGATCACCATCAAGACCCACCAGTACAATGGCTGGGTGCGGCTCAATACCTACTGGAGAGACGGGACCCGCGAGGAGACCTTTGACGGAAGATGGAAACACCACGAAAAGAGCAGATAAGGAGAGCTACGCCATGCCGGAACGCAAAAACCTTTGCGCTATGATCCCACTGGACCTCCACGAGCAGGTCAGCAGAGCCAGGGAGGCGGCAGGCCAGACCACCAGCGAGTACATCACCCAGTTGCTTATCGAATACTACAAAATGAAGAAAGGCGGAGGTACAACGACTATGGCGACGCGGACGATGGCATTCCAGATCCCGGAAGATCTTTTCCATCGGATCAAGGCGCACCTGGAGCGGGAGACAGCCCGCACGGGCCGGAAGCTGCCCCAGCGAGACTTCGTGTTGGGACTTATTGAGGCGGTGTTGAACGAGGCCGAGCGTCAGGCCGGTGTCGAGCCCTGTGAGGGCGATGCCCTCGAAGCCGAGGCCCAGCCCTCGGAGACAGCCTGACCAGCCCCAAAACGCGCATGTCGGGCCGAGTTGCCCCAGATACAATATCATACCGAGAGAAAAGCCCTGGAGCACCCCGATTTTGATATGCTCCCTTTATAGGAGACAGTGAAATAAGACACTGACTTCTATAAAGGGGGTATTATTAGGGCCTGTTTGAAAAAACAGGGAGGCAGTGCTAAATCAACAAAATAGTGATAGAGGCAAGGTAAACAAAGGCGAGAAAAGAAGCATCCAACTTATCATACCTTGTGGCGATTCTGCGAAACCATTTGAGCTTTTGGAAGAAGCACTCAACCAAATGGCGCTCTTTATACCGCCACCAATCTACCGGCCACGGATCAGAAACATTGCTCTGTAGCGGGATCACATAGCAGGCACCCTGTTCTGAAATATAAGCTTGGATCGTCTTTGCCCCATAAGCACGGTCTGCTAATACATTGCTGCCGCCGATCTCATCCTTTTCCAGTAATTCAACAGCATGGACTGAATCATGGTCATTCCCTGCAGACAGCATGAATTCAACCGGATTTCCCAGTCCATCCACAATAGCATGCAGTTTTGTATTCAACCCGCCCCTGGTTCGCCCAATTGCCTTATCTGCCGTTTTTTCCCCCTCCATTGGCACTTTCGTGAACCTTGATGCAAGTAGAGTCCATGCTCAGGTTTTCCATGTCCGCATCTACGGACAATGCACGAAACATGGCTTCCAATGTGCCATCGTCCCGCCATTTGGCAAACCGAGCGTACACAGACTGCCAGGGGCCATACACCTCCGGCAGTTCTCGCCACTGCGCTCCGCTGCGGGCAATCCAAAGCATCCCATTGAGCATTTTTCTATCATCTTTCCGTGGACGGCCCTGCTGCCCTGTCCTTTCTGGCGGAAGTATCGCTTTCACGCGTTCCCATTGTTCTTTTGTTAATTCATACCGTTTCATGTACCTATTTTCGCACTTACGCATGACTTGGGCAATATTTATTTTTCAAACAAACCCTAGGATTTGATAACGTAGAAAACTGGAAAAGTTTTCTCTCCTCTTACTCAGTGGAGATGGCAAAAGCAATGAAGATCCCGTTAGACCAGTTCCGGTGGTATGCAGCATTCCACGACCAGTCGCATCATCCGCATATCCACATGATTTGCTATAGCGCAGATGGTAAATCCGGCTACCTTACGGAGCATGGGATCGAGCAGATCAAGTCCGGATTGGCAAAAGAAATCTTCCGGAATGATCTGACGGAAATCTACGCCAGACAGACCCAGCGGCGAGATTCATTGAATCTGGATACGCAAAAGATCCTGCAGCAGCTCATCCAACATACGCAGGATGGTACGCTGACCAATGAGCGCATTGAGCAGTTGATGCTGGAGCTGGCGAAACAGCTCAAAAACACTTCCGGCAAAAAGCAGTACGGCTATCTTAAGCCTTCTGTAAAATCTCTGGTGGATGAAATTGTGGATGAGCTGGAGCGTGACGAGCGTGTTGCCGCCGCTTACAATCTCTGGTATGAGATGCGGGGGAGGTCTTGCGGACGTACAAAGACGATCTGCCTGAACGCATTCCGCTCTCACGGCAGAAAGAGTTCAAACGAATCAAGAATATTGTGATCCAGGAGGCGGTGCGGCTCGGCGCTCAGTTAGAACAGAGCCATTCTGCGCCGATAGCTACGAATACAGCAACAGGGCAGAGGAATGACGAACATTCTTCTGCCCTGCTGTTCAATTCTGTGACCCGCCTCCTGTACCATACAAGCCGCATTTTCCAGGAGCAGCAGCCTCCGGCCAGCCCGGTATACCACACTGACCGGAAGCTGCTGCGAAAGCTCCGGGAGAAGAAAATCGCGCATGGTCACAAACCGGATGACCATGCGCCAAAATTATCTTAGAGCAATTCTCAAAATAAACAATAACCAGCACAACGAAACCAAGCGGCACAATCATCGGCGGAAACCTGGTCAAGAGCAAAACGGATTGCAGCATCGAGTGCATGGG
>JAETNP010000101.1 GCA_021768185.1 Oscillospiraceae bacterium | reverse complement strand
CGGGGCATCTTCCTGGCCTACGGCGGCGTCCTCAACTCCCTGCCCACCGACGCCGCCACCAAGATCACCATTATCAACCGCCGTCTGAACCCCGTGGACTTTGAGCGCAGTATCTTGATGGAGGAACGCTGGGACGGGCTGGATGAGTACCGGCAGGAGGCCAACGCCATTTTGAAGCGCCGCGCCGCTGAGAGCAACAATCTTGTGCAGGAGAAGTATATCACCCTGTCCATCCCCCAGCGGAAGATCGAGGAAACCCGTTCCTATTTCCGGCGGGTAGACGGCAACCTGACCAAAAGCCTGGGACGGCTGGACAGCACGGCGCGGGAGGTTGCCAACCATGACCGGCTCCGCATCCTCCATGACTTTTTCCGGCCCGGTGAGGAACAGTATTTCACCTTCGACCAAACTGCGGCCATCCGGCATGGGGTAGACTTCAAAGACCTGGTTTGCCCGGACGGTATTTCCTTTAAGGCCGGACACTTTGAAATGGGCGGCAAGTATGGGCGCGTCCTCTTTCTCAAGGAGTACGCCAGCTATATTGAGGACGATATGATCTCCGACCTGTCCGACTTTGACCGCAGCCTCATGCTGTCCATTGACATCCTGCCCATTCCCACCGACGAGGCTGTGAAAGAAATCCAGAGCCGGATTTTAGGCATTGAGAGCGACATCACCCGCTGGCAGCAGCGCCAGAACGACAGGAACAACTTTACCGCCGCCATCCCCTACGAGCTGGAGCAGCTCCGCGCCGAGACAAAGGAATTTTTATCCGACCTCACCGAGCGCGACCAGCGCATGATCTTTGCCGTGGTGACGCTGGTGCATATTGCGGACACGCTGGAGCAGTTGGACGCGGACACCGAAACCCTGCTGTCCATCGGGCGGGAGCATCTTTGCCAGTTTTCCGTTTTGCGCTACCAGCAGGAGGACGGGCTGAACACCGTCCTGCCCTACGGTCTCCGGCGCGTCAAGGCCCTGCGGACGCTGACCACCGAGAGCGCCGCCGTCCTCATGCCTTACCGGGTGCAGGAGATACAAGACCCCGGCGGGCTGTCCTACGGCATCAACGCCATTTCCCGCAACCTTTTGATCTGTGACCGAAAGCGGCTCATTTCCCCCCACGGCTTTTATTTGGGCGTCTCCGGCTCCGGCAAGAGCATGGGCATGAAAGACGCCATTACCGAGGTTGTGCTGGGCACCGGCGACGATGTGATCATCATTGACGCCGAGCGCGAGTATGGCCCGCTGGCCAAGGCCCTGGGCGGCGAGATCATCGAAATCTCCCCCCACAGCCAGCACCACATTTCCCCCCTTGACCTCGCCAGCGGCTACGCCGACGACGAAAACCCCGTTGCCATGAAGTCCGAGATCATCACCAGCATTTTGGAGCAGCAGATGGGCGCTGGGCGCATGAGCGCCAGTCACAAATCCATCATTGACCGCTGTACCTCCAATATCTATCAAAACTACTTCCAGGGAAAGGGC
The DNA here is from genome assembly GCA_021768185.1 of Oscillospiraceae bacterium. Taxonomy (GTDB): domain Bacteria; phylum Bacillota; class Clostridia; order Oscillospirales; family Oscillospiraceae; genus Pelethomonas. The sequence continues at coordinate 209 of JAETNP010000101.1, read as the reverse complement.
AAAGTCCGTATGCCCCTGCTCACCGACTGGCGGGAGGAAGTGCTGAAGCAGGCCGACCCGGAGGCGCGGGAGATCGCCCTCGCCGCCGAACTTATCACCGAGGGCAGCTTGAATGTGTTCGCCCACCCCACCAACGTCAACATGGACAACCGGCTGGTTGTCCTCGATCTCTACGAGATGGGGGAGCAGCTCCGGCCCACGGCCCTGGT
>JAETNP010000059.1 GCA_021768185.1 Oscillospiraceae bacterium | reverse complement strand
GGCGCATCGGGGATCAAGATATCCGACAAGGAACAGCCTTTTCCGCGATTGAGGAGTCCCGTGGTCTGCGCTGTTGCACACATTCCATTCGAGACCATACCCCAGCTCATGAAGCGTGGCGAGGATGGTCGCAAACGCCTGGCCCTGGTCATGCTGTAAAATTCGGGGAACATTTTCAAGCAGCAGATACGCAGGCTTTCGGGCTTCAGCCAGCCGGGCAATCTCAAAGAAGAGAGTTCCTCTGGGGTCAGCGAAGCCAAGTCGATTTCCCGCCGCTGACCAAGATTGGCAAGGAAATCCGCCGCAAAGCAGGTCGAAGTCCGGCATTCCGCCGGGGTCAATTTCTCTGGCGTCTGGATAGTACACTTCCTCCTCTCCGATGTCGTGGATGGCGCGGTAGCTGGCGTCGGCGTACTTGTCGATCTCACAGTGGCCGATGCACTGAAAACCGCCGGCGCGGGTCAGGCCGGCCCGGAAGCCGCCGATGCCTGCGAACATATCAAAATAGCGAATCAGATGTTATCATCTCCCTCCTGAAGTGACCGCAGAAAGCCGAGGACGCTGTCATCCACGTCCCCGGCCTGCGGCTGCTCGGTTTTTTCTTTCGCAGAGACAAGTTCCATGCTGTGCAGTTCCTCCCGGATTACCCTTCGGATGCCATCCAGCAGGTCCTCCCGCTGATAGCCTTTGCAGATCATTCGGCAAACAGCGTCCGTCCGCTGCCCAGAGGGGATGGCACGGAGGATATTCCATGCCTCCCGCTGGTGCGGTGCAGACAGGTTCAGGGAGAGGTTCAGCCGCCGTTTATCCGCCACCCGTCACACCCCGCGACAACTGGCCCGCAAGGCGTTCGTAGCCCTTGGCGTTCAGACATACGTCATCCAGGATGACCGGGCGGCAAAGGCCGTCTGTGGCCGAAACATGGCGTTTCAGGAGCGCCGCCCCACCGCCCAGGAAGACGGCGGGCATGGCACGGGCATCCAGTCCGCTCTCTGTGATGGCGGACAGCAGGCGGCGGGTATAGGCCCCGGCCTCCCGGTGGATGATCTCCCTGGCCTGTTCGCCTGTGCTGCCGGACTCACCCCGGAGACAGCTCTCGATCTGCGCCGCCGTCATGGACAAGCCCAGGGTGCGGCGGATCTGCTCCGCGATCTCGTCCAGGCAGCGGATCATGCCCAGCTCCAGGCTCCGGCAGGTGGTGGCGTTGGGGATGCGGTTGTCCAGCCGCATCAGATCCACCGTCCAGCCACCGATGTCTGCCACAATGACGGAGGGTTCGTCCAGCAGCTCACTCTGGGTGAGGACGGCGGCGTAGCCCTGGGGGAACAGGGACACCTCCGTGATAGTGACGGTGTAGGCGATGCCCTCGTAGCGAAAGGACACCGGCTGGCTGTCCCGGAGGAGATACTCCCGAAATTTCCTCTTGTCCCGCCCGAAGCTGGTGAGGGGCAGGCCAGCCGCCAGATGGACGGCGGTGGGTTCCGCGCCCCGATGGGCCAGTTCTTTTGCGATGGCGGCGAGGGTCAGGAGGTAGTAGTCCTCCGTGACCATTTTGTCCTTTTGGAGCGGCTGCCGCCCGCTGCCCACCACATAATATTTGCCGCCGTATTCCAGCACACTCTGCTGGGTATACGGTTCATGGTCGTACCCCACCAGTCCGGTGGGGAAGGCACAGTGGACGGTTTTCATGGCGGCATAGCCATGATCCACCCCGATGGTGATGGCCTCGGTCATCTGGATTCACCTCGATTCTTTTTGATTTTTTTGCTCTTTTTCTCAGTAGCGCGCACGGTTTGGATTTCCGGGCTTGTAACATTCCAGGTATCGTTATGATATTTGATACGCCACGCCAATTCCTCCGGTGTCATGTGCTTGGCGCACAGCCTGGGGAGATAGACAGCGACCTCACTCCAGGTGTAGGGATACCCGATCCCATCGCCATATACAATATCCGGTTTGATCTGCTCTGCCAGCGCACGGGATATGTCAGGATCAAAATCCTGATTGATGTCCCGCCCGGTGAGTTCCTCGTAGGCGTAGCTGCCCACATAGCAAAAAGTTTCACAACAGCAGTCTCCATCGGTGGGAACATCCGCCAAAGAATCCGGGTCCTTCAGCGCCGCCATGTACACCTCCCGGCCCTGGGCGATGAGCCAGCCCCGGAAGTCGGTGAAACCGTCATCGGTACAGCCGTCACACAGGACGGATGCCGCGCTCCACAGGCCGTGCTTGTAGGCCGCAGCCCGGTATGCGTGGGCAACATAATCGAAATTCAGGGCCTGTTCCGGCCCCATTTCCATCAGCCGGTCCTCCAGCCATTGGGCAAGCGCATAGACATCCTGGCTGCACTGTTCCCGCCCCTGGTCGATCAGCGTCCAGAAGGTATCCTTGTTGATCTCAGTGACCCCGCATTGCTCCGGCTGCTTCGGAGGTATCACCTGAAAGCAGCCCTCCTCAATGGCCGCAATAAATCTGCGGCCATCGTCCAGATCACAGTGGAACAGCCCCATCTCATCAATGTGTTCCAGCGTTCCCGTTTCACCTATGGGAATAGGCGCCCCATCTCTGTTTTCCACACATTGAATCCGTGTCCCTTGCGGAAACTGCTTTCGCAAAGTTTCCAGTTGCTCTCGATTCATTTCCGTCATCTGGCGTCACCTCCTCGTTTCGGCTGGGGAGGAGTATGGCTGGGCGCTTGCGCGGGATCATTCCGACCCGGCGCTACGATATCCTGGAAGCCCATGCGCTCCAGCACCTTCTCATAGAGCTGTTTTTCAAACGCCTGATATTCGGGGGTGGAGGTATCCACCTCCAGCAGTGTGGCGGACTCATAGGTGCTGTGGGGGATGATCTCCCACTCCACTGCCTGGAAATGGACGGCGGTCAGCCACTCCAGAAGCTGATGCCCCTCCATCACCTCAAACATTCCACGGTTGTCCTCGTAAGGAAAACATGAGGGAACATCAATACCTGTCAGTTCCTTTGCCATGCGGTACAGCGTAAAACCACTTTCGTCCATGCTAGGCGAGATCGCATCGTAAAACCGTTTCAGTTCCTCCGGTGTGGACAGCCGGGGGCAAAATTCGTTCAGGGCATCCTGGAGTGCCTCCGCCTTATGGGAGATAAAATCTGTATAATCTTTCTGTTCCATCAGCGAACGTGACAGCGATTCACGATCCTGTTCGCTCTGCTCCAGCGCCTGCCGGGCCTGCCGCAGCTCAAGCCGGGCTACCTCCAGATCGGCGTGGGCGGCGGGGTACTCCTGGATAGCCTGGATGATGACTCTCAGCCCCATGGTCAGCCCGCCTTTCTGAACCGGGAGAGCAGGTGGTCCAGCACACGGATGCGGCAGCGCACCTTGTCCGCGGAATCGTCCAGGCCGTTCATCTGGCTCTGGATACGCTGGCGGATAGCCCGGAGTGCCTGTCGGTCGCTGCAGCACTCCACCACGATGTACTCGCTGCCACGGGCCAGCACCTCCCGCCTGCCGTTTTCATCCCGGATGCTGGACATGAGCCGCTGGCCCAGCCGCTTGCGATAGCTGTCCTGGAGGGCATCCATATCCCCGGACACACCGTGCTTTTTCAAAATAGCGGCGATCTCCCCGGAGCTGATCCGCATATTGGCAGACAGCGCCGCCATGATCTCCTGCTCCGCCTCCGGGGGCAGGACGGGCCTGCCGGGAGGCCCCGCCGCCCGTGGGGCGTGTTCTTTGCTCATCGTTCTGCCTCCTTCTTTTTGTGAGTTTTTTTCCTGCTTATCATAGGGGTTTCCGCAGCCCTTCCGACACCCTTCTGGGGGAAAACATACAGGCCGCACACCGGCACAGCATCCTGCACCTGAAAACCGGGCGGAGCGTCCCCAGGGGCGCGGGCCACATGGAGGATGATCCTGCTGTCCGTTACCCGGTCCCAGACGCTGTAGCTGTGTTCGCCCTCTCTGCGCGGGATGGTATAGCCGCAAAGGGGAATGTGTTCAAAGGCATACTGCTGCGCCGCTTCCTTTTCCGGCCAGAATGACGGCTTGACTCCCTGCTCCAGCTCATCGGCCATAATGTGGATGTATCGGAGCATATCGCGCACATGGCCGCACTCAAACTCCGTTTCACCCTCGCCGTACCGCCTGGTGGAAAGCGCCCATTTTTCCCGCGCGTAGGGATAGTCCATGTCGATGTGGAACAGGCACTGAAAGTGTTCTTCCTCCAAGGGGTAAAAGCAGACGAAGCCGTATTTGTGACCCACGTTGGGCTGTCCCACGGAGAAAAAGACACGGTAATTGTCCAGAATAAAGGGATGCGTAACGGCCAGGACCAGCCTGGACAATTTTTTCATTCGCCAGTTGTTCAAGGGATCGTCAACCTCGCCCCAGCCGGCCAATTCCCGCGTCTGCTCATTGTCCTTTTCAAAGGCCCCGGCCCGGTATAACTCCTGCCACTGGCGGACGGAGATTTCATCCGGCGTCATCGCTCCCATCCTTTCTTTTTGGGAGGCTGCTCCGTTGCCTTTTGCGGGTCGGGCAGGGGTATCCCCGCATCCTCCGGGCAGTAGACATATATCCCCTGGATGGAATACGCCTGATCCGAAACAAAACCGGGCGGGGCGTCCTCCAGGCTGGCCGCCGCCATGACCGTCCGCCTGCGCCGGTCCTGGCGGGAGGTGTAGCTGTAGCAATGCCCTCCGTCCCGGTAGATGTGGAGACCCTCCGGCTCCCCGCGCTGCCGTGCATAGGCGGTCACAGCGTCCTTCTCCGCGATGAACGGAGGAACGATGCCCTGCTGCAGCTCCGGGCCGATGCTGTTGACGTACCGGATCAGATCCCGGATATTCCGGCAGTCGAACTCCGGCGCGTCAAAGCCGTACCGCTCCGTGACCAGCGCCCACTTCTTTCGCTCGTGGGGGCTGTCCAGAGAAACCACAAAATATTTTCCATCCCGATTCCCGGACAGCGGCTCAAAGCGAACATCGTCATACAGCGGTCCATTCAGGGGGCAGTTATTTTTGAACCAGACGTAGTAATTATCCAGGATGAAGGGATCTGTGATGCCCATGACCACCCTGCCGATCTTTTTCAGCCGTCCGGTCGCCGTCACCTCCTGGCAGCAGAGTTTCCAGGATGCCGGCGATGGTGGCGAACACCTCTGCCAGCTCACGGGCCTCCTTGGCGTTGTCCGCAATCTCCTCCGGCGTCATGCGGGTACATTGCGTCCAGATCCGCACATTTTCCTCCGTGGGCGTCAGCAGGACGGCCCGTTCAAAGGCTTTGCAGAACAGCCCCGCGATCTTATGGCGGCGGTCTGACTCGGCGTCCGCCTGCCGGATCTCCTTTTTTGCCTTTTCCAGCTCCACCGCCTGGGCGGCGGCCTCATCCCGCTGCGCCTCTGGCAGTTCTTGTATCTGCCGGGTGATGTTGTAGCCCTGGTTGATGGACAAGTCGCCGCTGTCCAGGGCCTCCCTCACAGCGGCGGGGGCGTGTTCATCGATCTGCATGACCTTACCCATGGTGACCTCACCGATGCCAACGGTATCGGCCAGTTCTTTTCGGGTGTTGACAGGTGGGGGCGCTTCTGACAATGTTGTCAAAAGCGCTCCTTGCTCCGATTTGTCCCCACCAGCGGCGGATTGGTTGGCCTTAGCCCTGGCCTCGATGTCCGGCTTCAGCCGGAGGGCGATCTTGCCCAGCTCCCACTTGTCCAAGTTGCGGCGGCCTTTCTGGGTGTCCAGCGCCCACTGCTTGGCCTCCAGCATATTCTCAAATGAGAACACGGCCATCTGGTAGGGCAGGCCGTGCTGTTCGCACAGCCTCTGCCGGTTGTGGCCGTCAATGACCACCATGTCCTCGTTGACGATCACCGGAGAGTAGCAGCCGTTCTTGAGAATGTCCGCCTCCAGGGCGGCGAGCTGCTCCCCCGTCAGCGGGGGGAGCAGCTCGGCCATCTCAGGCAGGACAACAGGGGTGCGCTCGGCGCTGCTGTAGATGATCCCGGTGTTGCGCATCAGGCGGCATCCGCAGCGCTGCCGTCCTCACCGGCCACGCCAGCGGCCTCCTCCACCTTCCGGGGGGACAGGAACTCCACCTCGGTGGCCTTGATGAGAAAACCGGGCTGGCGGGTGGGGTCCTCTGCGAAGCAGATGGTCTCGAAGTCCCCGGAGGCGGCCAGCTTGCAGCCCTTATAGGCGAAGGCGGCGCACCGCTCCGCCAGAGCGCCCCGGACCTTGATGGAGATGAAGTCGGTGAGCTTGTTGCCCTCCCGGTCCCGGTAGCGGCGGTCGGAGGCGATCCGCAGGATGGCGTAGGGCTTGCCGTCCTCATGGGAGCGCAGCTCCACATCGTTGGTCAGATTCCCGATTGCGGTGATCTTCAGCATAGTCATTTCTCCTTTTCTGATGATAGTATTTATAATGTATAGGGAAAGCGGAGGCTCCCTCCGAAGAGGGAGCCTCCATGGGTGCGCTTAATACCCCGTCTTGGGCAGCGGGGTGGGCTTGCCGTAGACGGTGGTGACCCAGCGGCTGATGGCCTGCACCCAGACCCCGTTGTAAGTGCCGCCTACATCAGCGATGTTGACGAAGCTGCTGCCAGCCTTGAGACCGGCCACAGCGGTACACTTGATCTGGGGCTTCTCCACCTGGGCGAAGCCAGCCGGGGCCTGACCGAACACGAACATGATTTCTGTGACGCGCTCATTGGCCGCGAGGCCCAGAGCGGCGGGGGATGCCTGGAGGTTGTAGTTCCTGCTGGTGGACAGGTTGTCCGCCAGCGTCCGGTACTCGCCGCCGTTCACCCGGTAGGTGATCTTATACACGCCGGGGAAATTGTAGGTCCCGGTGACAATGGTGTTCAGCCGCACCTGGGCGGGAAGCGTATCCCTCCAATAAAAATTGTCCAGCCGGACGTTGGAATTGTTGGCGATGCCGGACAGCACATAGTTCACCGGCTGGCCCACCATGGCCTCCTTGGGTCCGGTCTTGGTGATGGACACGCCGGTGGTGAGACTCTTGTTGGTCACCTCGAAGCGGAGGATCTGGCCCTCATGCTCCAGATAGGCGGTCAGCTCCTGGTCGCTCACGCCGTAGTTGGCCGGGGCCTTGGTCTCCCGGATGGTGTACCGGCCCAGGGGCAAAGGCTTGGAGGAGGCCAGACCACGGTTGTCGCTCTTGATGGTGTCCACCAGATTGCCCGCCTTGTCGTAGATCTCGAACACAGCCCCCTCCAGCAGCGTCCCGGCAGGCAGGCCGTTGGTGGAGTTGTAGTCGGCGGACTTCTTCACGATCTGGATCTGCGCGGTGATGGGGATGTTTTTCCACTCGATCAGGGTGGTTTCGCCGGCAGTCACATAGACCGTTTTCATCTGGGTGTCGGGGACATAGCCCTTGTTCTCCAGCTCCCGCAGGTAGTAGCGGCCAGAGGTGGTCAAGCCCTCAATGTAAACATACCCGGAATTGTCAGAGGTGTACTGCCCGATGGGGGTATTGGTGCTGTCGTACAGCAGGAAGGTCACACCCTGGATGCCCTTGCCGGTGACGCTGTCCGTCTTATGAATCAGAATCCCGCTGAAAGGCTTGTTGGTGATGGTGACGGTAGTGGCCTTGCCGTCCTGGATGGTAAAGTAGGTGGGGGTGGCGTCCAGTTTGAAGCCCTTCGCCGCCTCGATCTCCACCGCATAATAGTCACCGGCGTCCAGATCCAGATGGGCGCGGCCCTGCTTGTCCGTGGTCACGGTATCCACCAGACCACCGTCCATCTTCCTGATCTCGAAGGTCACGCCAGGGATGCGCTGGCTCTTGTCCGCCTCGTTGACCTTGATCAGTTCCAGTCCGCCCACAGGGGTGTTGTAGAATTTCAAGGTCTGAGCGTCACCCACCTTGATCTGGATGGTCTTGGGGGTGGTGTCCAGCAGGTAACCGTCCAAAGTGCGGATCTCCTTGGCGATGATGGTCACGCCGGGTTCCAGGCCCTCGATTACGATCCGGCCATTCTCATCGGTGGTGTACTCGCCGTTGGCGCTGCCCAGAAGCTGACCGTTGGACTCGGTGACCAGGAAAGTCACGCCCTTCAGCGGTGTGGTGGTGCCGGTGATGTACTTCTCAATGACCAGCCGGGACTTGGGGTCATTCTCAAACGTAAGATCATTGCCGCCGTTGGTCCCGCCGCCCACATTGGCGCTGCCGCCCGAATTGGTCGTGCCGCCAGGGGTGACGTTGGTGGTCCCGCCTACGGTCCCGCTGCTCACAGTGTTGGAGCCATTCTTCACAGTGATGGTCTGAGGTGTAGAATTGAGGACATAGCCCTCCGGCACTTTTGTTTCAGTCACTACCACGGTGCTGCCGGGGATGAGGCCCGTTACAACGACAGTCCCATCCTTGCCGGTGGTGTAGCGGCCCAGCACAGTGCCATTGCCGTCCTTGACGGTGAACTCGGTACCGGGAACAGGCTTTCCGGTGACGGAGTCCCGCTTGGTCAGCGTTAGGCTGCACAAGGGTTCGTTCAGGAAGGTGAGGGTCTGGGTATCCAGGGGGTTCACCGTGACCGTCTGGACCTGGGGACTCTGGTCGATGACATAGCCGGGGGCGGACTTTGTCTCCTTGACCACCACGGTGCCGGTGATGCCGCTGATGCGGATCTCGCCCTTGTCATCGGTGGTGTAGAGGCCGTTGCTGCTCAGATGCCCGTTGTCATTGTCCACGTACCCGCCGTTGGCGTAGGTGAGCTGGAACTGCGCGCCGGGAATGAGAGCGCCAGTCACACTGTCCTTCTTCTGAATGACCAGGGTCCCGGCTTTCTTGTTCCAGAAGATGAGTTCGGGGGCCTGGGGGCCTGCGGTGATCTTCACGCTCTTGGGTGTTCCATCCAGCACGAAGCCCTCCACGGTCTTGATCTCTCTGGCGGTGATCACGGTTCCGGGTTCCAGCCCCTCAATCACGATCTCGCCTGCCGCGTTGGTGTAGAAGGTGCCATCGCCGGGGCCGACAGGCGCGCCGCTGCCGTCCACGACCTTGAAGGCCACACCGGCCAGAGGCTCGTTGGCGGTCCCCTCAATGTACTTGCGGATCGTAAGATTCACGGTGGGATCATTCTCGAAGGTCAGATCGTTTCCGCTGCCAGTGCTGCCGCCAATATTCGTATTGCCGCCAGTGTTTCCACCGCTGCTCATGGAGTTGGAGCCATTTTTCACGATGATGGTCTGGGGGGTGGTGTTCAGGACATAACCATATGGCACCTTGGTCTCGGACACCACCACGGTGCTGCCCGGTACGAGGCCGGTGACCGTCACAGTGCCGTCCTTGCCGGTGGTATAGCTGCCCAGAAGATTGCCATCGCCGTCCTTCACCGCGAACACCGTGCCGGGAACAGGTTTCCCGGAGACGGAATCCAGCTTGGTCAGCGTCAGGCTGCACAGGGGTTCATTCAGGAAGGTCAGTGTCTGTGTGTCCAAGGGGTTCACCGTGACCGTCTGGGTCTGGGTACTCTGGTCGATCACATAGCCGGGAGCAGGGGTGACCTCCTTGGCCACCACGGTGCCGGTGATGCCGTAGACACGGATCTCGCCCTTATCATCGGTGGTGTAGAGACCGTTGCTGCTGAGATGGCCGTTGTCATTGTCCACGTACCCGCCGTTGGCGTAGGTGAGCTGGAACTGTGCGCCTGCGATGAGAGCGCCGGTCGCGCTGTCTTTCTTTTGGATGACCAGGGTCCCGGCCCGCTTGTTCCAGAACGTAAGCTGCTGCACATGGCCCGCCTCGATCTTGATGTCCTGGGGAGTGCCGTCAAGGACATATCCCTCCACAGTCTTGACCTCGCGGGCAATGACCACGGTTCCAGGTTCAATTCCGGTCAGGACGATCTCACCGGATTTGTCGGTGTAGTAGAGGCCGTCATCCGGCCCGACTGCGGCCCCGGCGCCGTCCACCACCCGGAAAGCCACACCGGACAGAGGTTCATTTTCTGTTCCCTCAATAAATTTGCGAATAATCAGCGTTGTGGTGGGGGTGTTGTAAAAATTGATGGTCTGCGTATCGTTGGGATTGATAACAACAGTCTGCGTCCGGGTGTTGGGGTCGATGCGGTAGCCGGGGATCGTCTCCAGCTCCGTCACCACCACAGTGCCGGTCACACCGGAGAGAATAATCTGCCCGTTCCGGTCGGTGTAGTAGATTCCATTGGAGGAAACCTGTCCGTTCTTGTTGTCCACCACCTGCCCGTTGGCGTACTTGATCTGGAACTTCACGCCCTCCAGAGGGGAGTTGTCGGCGGAACTTAGCTTATTGATGATCAAATTGCCGAGGGGCTGGTTGAACACCTCCAGGGTATAGGTCTGGTGATCCTTGATCTCCACAGCGTGGGGCGTATCATCCAGCAGGTAGCCGGGTTTTGCCTGCACCTCCCGCACGATGTAGCCTCCCGGCTCCAGGTCCGGCAGGGAAATAAAGCCCCGCTCATCGGTGCGGAACTCGCCGTTGGAATTGCCTACTACGGTCCCGTCTGTCCGGGTGATTTTGAAAATCACATCGGTCAGCGGCTCCTTTGTGGCGGAGTCCATTTTCTTCACCAGCAGACCGCCCAGGGGCATATTGGTAAAGGTCAAAACCTGGGTATCAGCCTCGCTGACCACCACGGTCTGGGGCGCGGCATTCAGCAGATAGCCGTCAATGGTCTCCACCTCGGTCACGACATAGGTGTTGGGATTGAGCTTGCGGAGGTAAATCTGGCCATTTTCGTCTGTCGTGTAGAGGCCGTTGCTGGAGGTCAGGCCCTCATTGTCGGGTACGAGTTCACCGTTGGCGGCGGTGATCTTGAACTTTACGCCGGGGAGAGCCTTTCCGGTCACACTGTCGGTCTTGCGGATCAGGAGGCCGCCCTTGGGGGTATTGGTGACCACAACCGTCTGCGTATCGCCGCCCTGTCCGATGACCACATTGGTGGAGGGTGCGTCCATAACGTAGCCATCCGGCGCCTTGATTTCAGTCAATACATAGGCCCCCGGCGCCAGATTGGTGATCCTGATCTCGCCGTTGGAGTCAGTCGTGAACAGGCCGTTCTGGGTGAGGGTGCTGCTGCCGATGACACCGTCCAGGCCCACCTCACAGCCAGCGGCGGTGGTCACACGGAACTCCGCGCCGGGGAGGGGCTGGCCGGTGATGCTGTCCCGCTTTTGGATGATCAGGCTGCCCTTGGGCTGGTTTTTGAAGGTGAGAGACACCGTCCTGCCCGCCTGGATCTGGATGGTCTGGCTCTGGGTGTCCAGAATGAAGCCTGCCGGGGCGCGGACCTCGGTGACCACCACGCTCTTTCCGGGCTTCAGGCCGGGGATGCGGATCTCGCCGTTCTCATCGGTGCGGTAGATGCCGTTGGAGTCGCCAATCAGGGTTCCGTCCGCATACGCAATTTTAAACTCCGCGTTCTGGAGCGTTACGCTGGGATTGGTGGCGCAGACCTTGCGGATGAGCAGGATGCCGTCCGGGGCGTTGTCAAAGGAGACGGTGACCACGTTCTGCTCACCCTTGTCCGAGATGTAGACGGTCTCGGAGGAGTTGATGATGGAGTAGCCGTCCGCAGGACTGATCTCCTCCACGATGTAGGTACCGGCAGTCAGCCCTGTCCAAATGGCAGTGCCGTTCTTGCCAGTCACCTTCTGCCCGATCACGGTGCCGCCAGTGCCGGAGGTACCGCCCAAAAAGCGGAGCTGGAATGTACAGCCGGGGAGGGCCTCATGGGTCACGCTGTCGTACTTTTCAACCACGATGGCGTTTAACGGCTCGTTGAAGAAAGTGAGCGTCTTGCTCTCGCCGCCGTGGAGGATCACCTTCTGGGTGGTGGGTTCCTTCATCTGATATCCGGGCGCAGGCTCCACCTCGGTGACAGTGTACTCTCCGGGGTACAGCTTCTTCCCTTTTTCATGGAGCTTGATCTGGCCGCTGGCATCGGTCACGAAGATGCCGAAGTCCATGTAAGCGGGAGCGCCAGCGGATTCGCCGTTGGACGTATAAGTCACACGGAACTTGGCCCCCTCAATGGGAGCGCCAGCCACGCTGTCCTCCTTGAAGATGGTCAGCTCCGGGGTCTTGTGGTTGCGGAACACCACCGTCTTTTCATCGCCGGGGTTCAGGCTGATGGTCTGCACCCGGTCGGCGTCCTTGTCCGGCAGGTAGTAGGGGGCGGGAACGGACTTCTCGGTAATACGGTAGGTGCCGGGGTCTACCCGCAGGGCAACCGTGCCGTCCGGCCCGGTTTTCCAATCGTCCTTGTAGTCGCTGTCGATCCCCTCCACGGTGAGGACGGTGCCGGGGACAGGCACTCCGGTGTCGGCATCGATCTTGGAGAGGGTCAGCAGGGGCTTCTTGCTGTTTTTGAAGATCAGGGTCTTTTCATCTCCGCCGTTCAGAGAGATGGTCTGGGTTCGGTCAGCCTCGTCCTCCGGCAGACAGTAGGGAGCGGGGACGGACTTCTCCGTGACCCGGTAGCTGCCGGGGGCAACGCGCAGAGTGGCGAAACCGTCCGCCTCGGTGGTCACATCGTGGCGGTAGTCGCTGTCGATGCCCTCCACGGTGAACACGGTGCCGGGGATGGGGGTGTTAGTTCCCTGCTCCACCTTGGAAATCTTCAGAACAGGCTGCTTCAGGTTGTCAAAAATCAGCTCCCGATTTTCACCGGGGCCGAGGTAGATGGTCTGCGTGGGTTCCTCGCCCACAACGTAGGGGTCGGGGACGGACTTCTCGATCACCTCGTAGCTGTCCACGGGGATATTGGTCAGGACGGCCCTGCCATCCGCGCCGGTAGTCACGTCATCGTGATAGTGATAATGGATGCCCTTGATCTCAAAGACGGTGCCGGGAATGACCTCCTTGGTCTGGGCATCCCGCTTGAGGATGGTCAGGCTGGGGAGGCGCTTGTCTGCCGCTGTCACGGTAACAGTGCCGCCGCCGTTGACGGTGGCCTGATCCACATGGGCGATCACAGGCTCGGTGAGGGTGGCATAGGGGGCCGGTGCGGACACCTCCACGAAGGCGTACATCCCCTCGGTCACATCAGTGACGGTGATGGAGCCGTCCGCTTTGGTGGCCTCTGTACCGATGATCTGACCATCCTTGATGATATTGAACACAGCGCCGGGGAGAGGATTGTCGGAATCGTCCTTCTTGATGAGTTTTACTTTCACCTTGGCGTCATTCTCAAAGACGAGGGCCACATCGGTCCTGCCATCCCAGACAAAGGTCTGCTTGGTCTTGCTGACATCGGGACTCTTGGTGTAGCCCTCCGGGGGAGTGACCTCCTCGGCGGTAAAGCTGCCCAGGGGCATATCCTTCCAGGGCACGTCTGTCAGGTAGCCGCCTGTCCCGGTGACGTATGTTCCGGTAAAATCATTATCCACGCCGGTGATCTTGATGACCGCACCAGCAAGACCCTTGGTGGGATCATCCGCGTCTACCTTGCGGATGCTGCCCTCGCCGGTGATCTCCGGGGTATCGGTGAAGGTAACAGTCACGGTGGTACTGCTGCCGTTGGGGAGGACAACGTACTGCGGCCCTGCGTTGTCGATCTCATAGCCCTCCGGGGCCTCCAGTTCGGTTACAGCGTAGGTCCCTGCATCCAGGGCGGACAGGGTGTAGGTCCCATCCTGCCCAGTCACGATTTCTTTGGAGAAGGAACCGTTTTCGGACGCTACCTTGAAGCGCGCCCCGGCAAGGCCCTTGTTGGGATTGGTGGAGTCCACCTTCCTGACGGTGAGGTCGTACTTCTCGCGGGTGATGTTCAGTTCGCCTACCATGACGGCCTGCACATCGTTGGCGGGGTGGTAGCTGGAACCGGGGCCGGCGTAGGCGTACTCCCGGACTTCGCACTCGCCCCACACGCCCTGCTGCCCCAGGTCGAGGATGTATTGGGCGCGGTCGCGGAAGGATCTGCCGTCCATCACATCGTCAATGCTGGAGTAGCTGGTATGCTCCAGGTTGTTGTAGACGCACATCAGCTCCTCGGCGCAGGCGGTCACAGGGTCGGAGAGGGAACCGGCCTTGTAGCGCCAGATGACGGCCTGCACCCAGGCGTTCATCGTCCAGGTGTAGTCGCTGTCCCACACATCGTCCACACCCAGGGCGTGGGCCTGATCGGTGAACACGCCGGTGGAATGGGCGTAGAAGTACGCCATCATGGTGGTCACGGTGGGGTCGGAGATGGGCTGGGGGCTGCCCCAGGTGTGGCCCTCCAGGGAGTGGCCCATGCCCTTGCCCTTTTCCGCGCAGAACCCCATGGCGCTTTTGCCGCTGAGATCGAAGCGCATCTGCTGCAGGTGGCACGTCCCCAGGGCCGGGGAGTCATATTGGACGCCGTTATACGAGCAGCTTTCCAGCTTGACGGTGTCCGGCGGGGCGGCGAGGGCTGTTGCGGGCAGCAGCCCCAGCACACACACCAGCACCAGCAGCATGGCTGTCATGCGGGTGAGAAGTGAATGGTTCTTTTTCATGCAGTAAGAACTCCTTTCCGTTTTTTGGACAAAAGGAAAGGCCCTTCAGCCTGCGCTGAAAGACCTTTTCCGGTTTGTGTTCCGTTATTCGTAGGGATTATGGGTATTTGGCCTGCCAAGGATTAGGTAGCAGTAGGTCACGCCGCCGCTCTCGGTCACGCCCACGCCGATGCCGTCACAGTCCGGCTTGATCATGGTTTCAAAGTGGCCGGGCGAGTTGATCCAATTGTCGAGGGCGTGTTGAGCGGCATCCTCTGTGGACACGCCGGTGAACACAGTCAGGTTGATACCGAAGCCGTGGGGATAACCGGAGGCGATGACGGCCTCGCACTCCTCCTTGGTGTGATGCCAGGTGTACTGGCCATCTGAGCAGACCTGAGCGGCATTCATAAGAGCCTTGCTGACCGGCAGCTCAGACACGCCGTTGGCGATGCGAGTCTGGTTGATCAGCCGGATCAGTTCCAGCCGCACCTCCGAATAGGCGGCAGTCTCGGCCGCCGCGTCAGGGACAGTGGATTCCGCGGACACCACGGTGATGGTCACGCCGCTCGTCTGCCCATCCGGGGCGGTGGCGGTGATCTCCGCCGTCCCCTCGGCTTTGGCGACAGCCACCCAGAAGGTCAGCACCTGCTCCACCGCTACCGTGTCCGGGGCGCTGGAGGTGACGGTGTACTCCGTCCCGCTGGAGCCGATGATGAGGCCGCTTCGCTCTCCCACCTCCAGGGTACTTCCCTTATAGCTGTTTACCCGGATGGGTGGGGTTTCCACCGCCTGGGCGGGTGCTGCCAGCAGAGCCGCAGTCATGATGACTGCCAGAAGCAGGGATACGATTTTTTTGCTTTTCATGCTCGATTCCTCCGTTTCGTCATATAGTGGGGCCTTTGCAAACCGAACCATACCACAGAGGGCGGGGAAAGTCGAACACAATCGGCAGACAGCGTTATCCCTGCTGGATGGCGGTGACGCACCAGCGGTACTCCGGCTGGTTCATCACGCAGGTATAGAGAGTCACACGGTTGTCGGTGGTGGAGGCGGTGCCGCTGGAGTCGTTGACGCTGACCTTCTCCACGCTGGTGACAGCGTATGTGCGGGTCCCCAGCATGGTGGTCAGGGTGATGGTATCGCCCGCCTCCAGGGTGTGGATCTTGCCGAAATAATTGTTTGTACCGCGGTTATGGCCTGCGAAACAAACGTTGCCGTCCCAGATGCTGGTATTGGTGAAGTGGCCCGCGCCCTTCTTCAGCGCGGCGCTGTCCGTCCCCTGCACCACCTTGACGCTCAGGCCAATGGCAGGGATCTCCAGCGTTCCCAGGCTGCCGTCCGAGTAGCGGAGGTCATCCGTCACCTCGGTGTAGCCGCCGCTGGTATTGCCCTGGGCGATGTCGGTGGGGCTGCTGCCGGGGATCTGGGTCATGGTGATGTTGCTGCCGCCGCTCACTGAGGGGTACTCGCCGGGAATGACGGAACTGCCTGCCGCGCCTCCGGTGGCGTTGGCCCCGGCGCTGCCCACCTGATTGACCAAGCCACCGCTGAGAGCGCCGGGGACGAGGTTGGGGGTCAGGTACTCGCCGCTGCCGGGGAGGTAGCTGGTGGGGGACCCGAAGCCAGGGGCGGCCAGGGCCGTGTTCTTGCTCCGGTCCACGTTGGGGTTCTCCCACTCGTAGATGGTGTCATCGCTGGTGGGCTGGCCAAACAGGTAGTCCTCCGGGGCGTCAAAGTCGTATTCCAGCGCGTGGGCCGGGACACAGCAGAGAGCGCACAGCATCATGGCCAGCAGAAAATTGCGGAATTTCAAGGGCTTTATCTCCTTTCACGGTATTTTTTGAATGCGAACACACCGCCAGCACCCAGGGCCAGCACCACCACCCCAATTATCACAGGGCGCTTCAGGCCGGGCTGATCCGCAGGTTCCTTCACGGTATCCGGGGCCTCTGCACTGCCGGGGTCCTCCTTATCGCCAGTCTGGCCGGGGTCGTGTTTCTCATCACCGCCAGGGGTCTTGGACTCCTCCGGGGCCTTTTCGCTGCCGAAGATGGCGGTGTAGGTGACTACGGCGCAGTTGGCCTTGGACACCTCGCCGGTATAGCTGGCGCTGACGGTGTAGCCGGTGGCATACCGGCTGGAGGCGGTTCCGGTGTAGTTGGCGGTGGCGGTGTAGCGGGTAACGGGGTTGCCCTCGCCGTCCACGTCCATGGACTCGCTCCACTTCACATCCCCCAGGGTCAGGGTCTTGCCCCTGTCCTCGATGCTCTTGGGGATGAGGGACAGGTCCGCCTCAGACAAATTCGGATAGCTGCGGCTGGTGGTGAGGGTGCTGGTCTTGGTGGCGTAGCCGTCCGTGGTCACCTGGACGCTGGTGTGGTCCAGCCGCAGGATGCCAACGTAGCCGTCCTCGGTGGTCACCTCCATCTCCGCGTCCAGCCGCTGGAGGATGGTCTCCAGGTTGTTGGTATCGCTGGCCTGGGTGATGGCTTTGGTGTGGGTCTGGATGTCCACGCCCACCTCATCCTTTCGGGTCATGTCCAGCAGGTAGTAGCGCCGCCCGTTGCGGACGAAGTCCTCGGTGGGGATGAGGCTGGGATCGTCCGACAGGGAGAGCTGATAGGTCTTGTTGATCCGCAGCTCGTCAAAGTCGCCGTAGGTGTACTCCTCCACGGACACGGGGTAGTAGCTGGCGCTCTGGCCCGCTTCCGGTTCCGCCGCCAGGGCGGTGGCGCTCCCGGCCATAACGAGTGCCAGGGCGCACAGGATAGTCAAAATGCGTTTCATTGGTATTTTCCTCCGTTTTTTCGTTTGTTTTGAGCCTGGATGATGCGATTATCTGGCCGTTGCTTGACGCTGATCCCTCCTTTCTCCGGCCTGCCCGCGCTGATGCAGATAGGCGTTCCAGTCCTTCCCCTGGGCGGGCGTCCGGGTGGACACGGTGTAACCTTTCTGCCCATACTCCGCCCGGAATTTCTCTGTGGCCTCCTGGCCTGGGCCGTCATTGTCCAGACACAGGACGATCCGCTTCAGGTGCGGATTCTCCCGCAGGTAGGTGTCCAGCGGGCCTTGGTACAGGCCGCACAGGGCCACGGCGTTGCTCCGCACCTGCCGGTGCAGGGTGCAGAAGCTCATCAGGTCGATGGGGGCCTCGAACACCGCCACCCAATCCAGGGCCGGGTCGCAGGGGAGCCGGAAGGCCACGCTCTTGTCGCTGCCCACCGCGTCTCCCTTGAAGCCGGAGCCGTTCAGGTCGCAGGTGCCGCGCTTGCTGGCGAACACCGGCCTGCCACCGCCATCCCGGCCCACGAAGACACAGTTGTGGTGCAGGCTGTCCTCATAGAGCAGGCCAGACTCAATGAAGCCCCGGATCACCTGGGGGGCGATGCCTCTCTTTTGAAGATAGGCAAACACCCGCCGCTGGTCCGGGTGGGGGATGGGCAGGGCGAAGGCGGGCTTCTCCTCCGCCTGGACGGGTTTAGGGCGCGGGGCGGGGGAGTCCCTTGCCCGCTTGCCGTTGAACTCCAGCAGGTAGTTGACGGCCTCCCGGAAATCCTTGCCGCAGAACTCCTGCAGGAAAGTGATGGCATCTCCGCCTTTGCCGTTGGAATAGCGATTCCAGGTTCGCCGGTCCTTGATGCGGATGCTGTCCATCTCCCTGGTGGTGTGGTATCGGCTGCCTACCCGCCGGACGCTGTAGCCCAGGTGTTCCAGCAGGTCCGGCAGATCTGTTCCCTTGGCGGTCTCCATCTCCTCTTCTGTAAATTTCCAGAAATCCTCCGGGTTTGGGGTTCGTCTCGTAGTGATCACCTCCTCTGGCGAAACGAAAAAAGGCGGCCCAGAACATCCCGGTTGGGATGCTCTGGGCCGCCTCATTTCCTGCTATCTGTCCGGCTGATTTTTATGTCTGGAAGAACGCTTCCGTACGGAGGGCTTCTGCCGCGCGGGCGGACCGGACTCCCGCTCATCCCGCAGCTTCTCCCACAGGGGATTCACTTCAACGGCAGCGATCCCGCTGTCCACGTCCATGGTGATGCGGGCAGCGGTGACGGGACTGGAAGACATCAGCTGGGACAGCTTTTCTGCGGTCCTCGATCCCGGACCGAGGACCGCCTTATTGGCAATCACATGGCTTACCTCCTCCGGTAGATTGTAGTCCATCTGCTGCAGCCTCTCCACTGCCAATGTACCGGTTTCTCTGGCCCTGGCTATAGCCGTATCCAACAGCTTTTGGGGGTCGATCTGTCCAAAGTGAGGGGTATAGAACTGCGTTTCCTGTCCGTTCTCCCGCACCGTACAGACGGCCAGGGGGCTGACCGCATTGACGGTTTCCACTGTGGGCAGAAGAACAAAGTCCCGCCATTCAGCTTCACTGATTTCTTCACCCGGAGTGCCTGTCTGCAGGTAGACCGCCGCGCCGATGATCTCCCACGGCAGCAGACATGATGCCTTGGCCCCGCAGAGATCGTACACATTTTGCAGCGTCTCCGCGGTGAAGTGACGGGAGACGAAGGAAAACGCATAGTACAGATCCTCCTTCATTTCGAACCACAGGCCATTGGCAAGGTCCAGCAGATTGCTGTTGGTCTCCGCACTGGAGGTAGGGATCAGCTCATTCATGCGGGAGATAAATTCCTGTTCACTCATATAGGTTTTTGCCTGGGTATTTGCGGATTCTGCCTGATTCATAATGATGGTCTCCTTCCTGATTTTCATGTCCTATGCTGCCAGAGCGGCCCAGGCCATCCTCATTGGACTGGCCTGGGCCGCTCTGTTGTTGCTGCTACTCGCCCTGATTGTCGGGGAGGCCCTCCTCGCCCTCACACGGCGCCACACCGCCCTGGTCGATGGCATCCGGGTCCTGGGGGGCGTCCTCGCCCAGCTGGGTCTCACAGGGGCCGACACCGGCCTCCTCCTGGAGCCGCTCCGCCGCGTCCAGGGCCTCCTCGATCAGCCCCAGTACGAACTCACGCTGGGTCAGCTTCCGGCCCGTGCGGGCGCTCTCGCGCTCCAGGTGCGCCTTGATCCGCTGGAAAAGGGCTTCGTCAATCTGGAAGGCAAGGGTTCGGGTGTTGTTGTTCGCCATAGTCGTGTTACCTCCATTTTTCTTCATTTCGTAATACTCAATGAGCAGGTTGGTGATGTACTGCGCGGTGGTCAGGCCCGACTGTTCTCTGGCCTCGCAAACGCGCTGGTGCAGGTCCAGGGGAAGCTGCGCACATAAGTTTCGAGTGGCTGGCATGGTGTCATTCTCCTTTCTGCTGGTTGCAAGGCAAGTATAGCTGAAAGGCATCGAGAAAGCTATTACCATTACCACCAAGGAATCATGGACAAACGAAGCATAAGCAACAATGGCGGAAAAAGCAAATTCCCCAGGGCTGCCGGACTTTGCCGGTCACTCTGGGGGCTGGTGGATAGCGATTTTACTCCGTCCGAAAAAGGCTGTTTTTGCATCTCTGGCGCGTAAAATTTTTGAAACGAGAGGCCATTTTGAAAAAGAAAACTTTTTTCTTCTTCTATCAGCCATAATTCCACCTTTTTGTTTGCACTACATAATTTTATTTTGCTGTTTTTCGCTTGTATCTTTTTTATCTACACAAGGTTTGAGAACGTGCCTTTGAATGCGATCATAGTCGAGAAATATGATAGTGTCACTGGCGAAGCTTTGCCCGGCTGCACCTTCCAGCTGAAGTATTTGGGCGGCACCTCCGGCACAGGCGGCACATCCATTGGTGAGAAGGTCACCGGGAAGAATGGCACCGCCATCTGGACCGGGTTGAAACCCGGCGCATACGTGTTGGAGGAGGTAGATCCGGCGGACGGCTATTCTATCATCCAGTCCTCCGAGACGATCCTGCTGGCCGACAGCGGCGAACAGAGCGTTGTCACCGTCAGATTTACCAACTCTCCGGACGGGATGCTCCTGATTCGGAAGGTCTGTTCGGTCAATCCCAGCGTGACACTCCAGGATGCAGAATTTAAGGTTTTGTATGCGGACGGCAGCGTCGTAGGCGATTCCAATGGTATTTTTAGGACAGACGAAAATGGCGAGATCCGTATCACCGGCTTGAAGCCAGGAAAGAGCGTGGTAGTAACGGAAACCCGCGCCCCGGCAGGGTTCATCCTGGGTACACAGTCCCAGACCGTGCAGGTAAAAGAGGGGAAAACCGTCAGTCTGACCTTCAAAAACCAGCCCAAGGGGGCCCTGATTATCCAAAAACGGGACAGCGCCACTAATAAGCCCCTCCCCGGCGCGGAGTTCCGCGTTACCACCGCCGCTGGCTGCGAGGTGGGTCTGGACGGTGTGATCGGCAGCAGTACCTTGACCCAAAACGGAATTTTCACTACTGATTCCCAGGGTGAGATCCGGCTCTCCAACCTCGCTCCGGGCGCTTATGTAATTTCTGAGGTGAAGGCGCCGGCAGGGTACGTCATGGATTCCCCCAGCACCAATGTAGTGATTGGAGCCAATGGGGACACGCAGACCGTTATCATCAAAAACTCCAAGGCGGGTACATTGGTGATCGACAAACGGGATTCTGTCACCAACAAGCCGCTGGCCGGCGTTACCTTCAAGGTGACCACCGCCACCGGCGAGTTCGTCCCGGACGCCAACGGCCAGATCAGCAGCAACGGTCTGTATATGACGGACCGGGACGGCAAGATCACCATTAACGGCGTGGTTGGCGCACTGGTGGTCACAGAGGTCAAGACCATCCCGGGCTATACCATTGATCCGGCAGAAAAGACCCAGACGGTGGTGGTAAATCCCAATGATGTCCAGACACTCCATTTTTACAACACTCCCGGCACGACCCTCATTATCAAGAAGTTCATTGAGGGCACGGAGAATGAGCCTCTGTTCGGCGTGGCCTTCAAGGTCGTGGACGGCAGCGGCGCGGCGGTAGGCCCGGACGACGGGGTCTATTATACGGACAAGGCGGGCGAGATCGTTCTCAACGGCATCGAGCCGGGAACCACCGTGAAGGTGCGCGAGATCAAGACCGTGGAAGGATTTGTGCTGGATGGCACGCCCCAGGACATCCTCATCAAAGGCGGCGAGGTGCAAAGCCTGACCTTCTGGAACGCGCGCTTTGTTCCTTGACAATCTGCGTAGAAATACGCAATAAAACAAGGCAGATTTTGAAAAAATCTGAACTCTATGCTTGATTCGGCAGGGGCAGAACC
>JAETNP010000058.1 GCA_021768185.1 Oscillospiraceae bacterium | reverse complement strand
CCCTCCACGGTGAGGACGGATTTCCCCTCCATTTTGTCCGTAGTCAGGACGCAGGCTCTTGTGGCCTTGCCGTCCACCAGAACCGTGCAGGTGCCGCAGGCCCCCTCGCTGCACCCGTCCTTCACGCTGGTCAGGCGCAGCTCGTCCCGCAGAAACCGGATCAGCTTCTGCTTCTTCTCGGTGCTGACGGTTTTTCCGTTCACAGTAAATGCAGCCATTGCGATTCTCCTTTATAGGGCCATTTTTGAAAGCGTTACCCTTCCGCAGGACGGTCCTTTGGAAGGATGAGATTGAGTATGATAGCCATGATAGCCGTTACAACAACAGCGGAGGAGCCAAATACAGTGGCCACCCAATCCGGGAAGCCTTTGCCGGACAGACATCCTTGCACCTGTGTAATTCCGGTCCCCAGGGCAATGGATAGGCCTGCCACGGTGCTTTTTCTCACTGTGAATTCACCATCTAAGGCAATCATCCGAATACCTGTCATCGTAATCGTTGCAAAGACAGACAGGGTAGCTCCTCCGATAACGCATTGGGGGATGGTCGTCAGGATGGAGGCAAATTTCGGCATAAAGCCCGCTATCAGCAGGAGGCTGGCTGCAAAGGAAAAAACTGCCCGGTTGATTACCTTGTTTACGGTAACGATCCCTACATTCTGACTGAAGGAAGCCACGGGCAGACCGCCCAAAAATGCACCGGCGACGCTCATAACCCCCTGCCCGATAATACCGCCCGACAGCTCCTGATCCGTAGGAATCCGGCCCATGCCGCCCATGGTAGTGGAGGTCAGATCTCCAATCGTCTGCACGGAGTTAACGATATAGACGACGGACAGGGACACAATAGCCGAAGGGACAAATTCGATCTCAAATGGCATAAATTGGGGCAGCGATACCCAGTAAGCCCCTGCCACATCGGACAAATCTACGATCCCTGCAAAGCAGGCGGCTATATAACCGGCAATCATTCCAAACAGCAGAGAACCCAATTTCCAGATCCCCTGGGCAAAATTGTTCAGAAAGATGACCACGGCGAAAGTAAACAGCGCCACGCCCCAGCTGCGCACGCCTCCGAACCATTCGCCGGCTGTGTTTCCACCAGCCATGTAGCGTACGGCAGTAGGATACAGGGAGAGTCCGATGGTAAAAATAACGGTACCTGTGACCAGCGGGGGGAACAGCTTACGGATCGGCTTGACAAAAATGCCAAACACCACAGCGACCAGCCCGCCCACCAGTTCAGCCCCTAGAATGGCAGGCAGGCCGAATTGTCCGCCAATAGCAGTCAGCGTCGGAACATAGGCAAAACTGATGCCTACAATGACCGGAAGTCTCGAGCCGATACGGCGGAAAACCGGAAACAGCTGGAGCAGCGTGGCTAAAGCGGTAACAATCAGCGATGCCTGAATCAATGTCGTCTTTTCGGCAGCGCTCAGGCTGCACACTTCGCTGCCTGAAATGATGATAGCCGGGGTAATCACGCCCACAACAGCGGCTACCACATGCTGCAGCCCCAGGGGGATCAGTTGGCTCACCGGCGGAACGCCCTCATACGCAAATACGCTTGCGCTTCTGTTCGATGGAATCTTCATCTGCTCCCCCACTGACCTGAAAAAAATTTTTTAGTGCTAAAAACTTTTTTGTTGAAATTGTAGCGCGTTTTTGAAAGAAATGCAAGTCTCTTTTTCAGGTTTTTTCCGTAAAGTATGGTATTCGGGCAAAGTGCTTGGTAAATATGCGCATCAACTTTTTTGAAGCAACTTCTCGAAAAGCCGAAGTTCAATTCAAAAAGCAGAACTTTTCTTTGAGATGAGCAAATTCCTGTTTCTCTTTGTTGTGCAATCCAACAAATTTCTTGCACAGCGAGAAATCCATATTTATTGGCGAACCGGCATTCGGAAAACGCACTTTGCAGCAGGCAAATACCCCTGCCAAATAACTCTTCACCAAAAACAGCACTTGCTTTTTCATTTCGCATGTGTTACACTGAGTAAAAGTTCATAAAAAGAACCGTCTGTTAAGAAGGGCTTTTGCGTGTTCCTGCTGTAAGGCATGGACAGGGAAAGTTCTTCTTTTTTATATATTTCTTTGCTGTACCGCCGCGACATGCGGTATGGAATATATAACTATGTCATTTAGGAGGTTTACAATGGACATCATCAAAGTGGAGAAACGTGACACCCGTGTGAATGCAAAACAGCTGCGGCGTGCCGGCATTGTGCCTTGCTGTGTATACGGCGGCAGTCTTCCGAATGCGTTCTCCATTCAGATGGAGCAAAAGGCGGCAGATCAACTGATGCGGACGAAGCGCGAGGGCAGCAGGATCCAGTTAGAGCTGAACGGAGAAATCATCCATGTCCAAATCAAAGAAAAGGTAAAAGATTTGATCAGCGGAAAAGCTGAACACATTCAGTTCCAATCGCTGAGGGTCGACCAGAAGGTCAACAGTATTGCCCATATCTTTTTAAAAAATACAGATAATGTTCCGGGCGTTCTGGAGCAGCTGCTCTATGAAGTGCCCTTTTCCTCGTTCCCCAAGGATATGATTGATACTGTCACGATCGACTTGGAAGGCAAGCCGACGGGGACGGTATTAACCGTATCTGATATCCCGGAGTTCCAAAGCAATGATATTGAACTTCAGATCAAACCTGACAGCATGGTTCTTCGCATCAACGACAAAAAGCGCGGCGCCGCTCCGGGGGCGGACTGATAACGGATAGCAGCTTTGAGGAAAGGGCTTGTCTGCCGCAAGGCATGGCAAGCCCTTCTCTATATTGTGAAGCGGAAAGGAAAGCTTATGCAATTGATTGGACAGACGATCAGCCACAAGGCATTTGGTAAAGGGATTGTAACTGGCTGTGACAAGAATATCATTACGGTCTGCTTTCCCGCCGGAGACAAACGGTTTCTTTATCCGGATGCCTTTACTAAACACCTGACCTTGAAAGACAGTGCCGTTCAGGAGAAAATCTGAGCATTTAGCACGGAGAATCCCGCATTGGGGAAAGTCTATGGGGCAGATCTGATGCCGTTTTTTCCGGAAGATATTCCCTGAAAGGGAGGAAATCAGGGAGATACAGATGAAAAAAGGGCCCGCAGCGATTTGCCGCGAGCCCTTCTCAGGGTGTCATTATTCGAGAGACATCACGCTCGTCTTAAAAAGACGTTATCATCAGGGCTTCTCCTCCAGCAGCTTGGCCAATTCCGCCATGAAGGTGTGGATATCCTTGAACTGCCGGTACACCGAGGCGAAGCGGACGTAGGCCACCTCGTCCACCTCCCGCAGCTTGTCCATCACCTGTTCCCCAACCATGTCGGTGGTGATCTCCCGCTCCAGGCTGTTCTGGAGATTCTGCTCGATCTCGTCGGTCATCCGCTCCAGATCCGCCATGGATACCGTCCGCTTCTCGCAGGCCCGGAGCATGCTGCCCAGCACCTTGTTCCGGTCGAAGCTCTGGCGGCTGCCGTCCTTCTTGATGACCACCATGGGCAGCGACTCCATGGTCTCATAGGTGGTAAATCGCCGCTCGCAGGCCAGGCATTCCCGGCGTCGGCGGATGCTGCTGCCCTCGTCGGCGGGGCGGCTGTCCACCACCTTGCTCTCCTTGTAGCCGCAATAGGGACATTTCATGGCGGGGTCCTCCTTTTTCGGTCGTAAAATATATGGACGGCGCAAGCGCCCTGTGATACAATAAAAAGGCGAGGTGATGGAAATGATTCGGACCATCGACGCGTCCCAGGCTATCCCGGAGATCTACACGGCGGCAGGGTTTGATTACAGCAAGTGGGAGGCCTATATCAACGCGATTTATAAAGATTCCGCCCATATATTCACGGATGAGGTAAAACAATATCTGGAGAGCGGCCAATACACCTTTGAAAAGGACTTTCTCCCCATCCTCAACGCCGTTCCAGGGAACCCGAACCTGCCCATCCTGCGGGCTGATTTTTCCGCCGTAACGGACGGTCTGGACCAGCGGGTCGCCGCCTGCTTTGGACGGACGCTGGATGTTGACATCGTGCTTTACCTGGGCTTGTGTGTCGCCGCCGGATGGGTCACGCGAATGGACGGCGGATACGTGATCTTATTAGGAGTGGAAAAAATTCTGGAATTAGGCTGGCACGGTATGGACGATATGTACGGCCTGATCTACCATGAGCTGGGCCACGTATATCAGTCGCAGTACGGCGTTCTGGAGCGGGAATCTGCCAGCAGCGCAGAAAATTTCGTCTGGCAGCTTTTCACTGAGGGAATCGCCATGTATTTTGAACAGGCCCTGACCGGCGACCCCCGGTATTACCATCAGAACAAGGGCGGCTGGCTGACCTGGTGTGAGGGCCATTTTCAGCAGCTCCTGTCGGACTTCCACGCGGACCTTCCAACCATGACCCAGTTCACCCAGCGGTATTTTGGCGATTGGTGCTCCTACCACGGCTATGGCGACACAGGCTATTACCTGGGCGCCAGGTTTGTGCGGTACCTGACGGAAACCAGGCCCTTTGACGGCCTGCTGGGTCTGGAAATCAAGGAGGTATATGATCTCTACACAGAATTTGTAAACCGGTATTCATTATAGCACGATTCTCTAACAAAAGAAAGGCTCTCCGCCAAATTTTTACATCTCCGGCCAAAAAACCGGCTTCTCCTCCCGGAAGGCGTATACCACGCACCGTTTTCCCTCTACGCGCTGCACCCGCCCCAGGCAGAACAGGAACTCCAGGGGGAAGGGCCGTCCCTCCTCCAGCGGCAGGGCCAGCAGCAAAACGCTCTCCTCCCGCCGCCACCAGGCCCGTCCAAAGGGCCGCAGGCGGTCTATAAGAAACCGGCTGTGGAACAGCTGAGCCGGGCAGTCCGTCTCCCGCCAGCACGGTCCGGTCTCCTCGAACCGGAAGGACCGCCGGGCCTCTCCCCGCAGGAGTTTTCCCAGATAGGCCACGTCCCGGTTGTACAGCCTCCGGCACACGCCCAGCCGTCCCCCCTCCGGGGCCAGCACTCCCAGGGCCAGTTCCCCCCGCTCCCCCAGCAGGAAGGCCCGGTACAGTCCGTCCCCCGGATCGTCCATGGACGCGGCGATCTCCGTCCGCGCCCCGTTAGGCCCCCAGAGCGCCAGGGTGACCTCCCCCCGGCGCTCTCCCTGACAATACAGCGGCAGACGTTCCATGCCTGTACCCCCTCTCTGGCAAACCTATGCGCGTCAACGGGGCGGTATGACCGGTTTTGCAGCAAAATTTTGGCGGAGCGGAGGCCGGGACACTTGTAAAGGCCGGAAATTTGTGGTACATTGGGTATACTATGGAAAAAAGGGGGCGATGTAATGGGAATAGCTGACGGAGGGCGCAAAAGTTCTGTCGGATTCCTGCTGATGGTCCTCCGGAGCCGTCCGGCCGGACCGGGCGCGCGAATGTAACATGCTGCTAAAATAGAAATTCTGGAGGATCTGTCCCATGGACAACAAACATTTTTATATTACCACACCCATCTATTACCCCTCGGGGAAGCTCCATATCGGCCACGCCTACTGCACGGTAGCCACCGACGCCATGGCCCGCTACAAGCGGCTCCAGGGCTACGACGTGATGTTCCTCACCGGCACCGACGAGCATGGTCAGAAGATTGAGGACAAGGCCAGGGAGGCCGGGGTCACCCCCCAGCAGTTCGTGGACAACATCGTGGCCGCTCCCGGCGGCGTGCTGGACCTGTGGAAGCTGATGAATATCAGCTATGACCGCTTCATCCGCACCACCGACGATTACCACGTGGCCTCCATCCAGAAGATTTTCCGGAAGATGTACGAAAACGGCGACATCTACAAGGGTTCCTACAAGGGCAAATACTGCAAGCCCTGCGAGAGTTTCTGGACCGAGAGCCAGCTGGTGGACGGCAAATGCCCCGACTGCGGCCGGGAGGTCATCGACGCCGAGGAGGAAGCCTACTTCTTCCGGGCCTCCAAGTACGCGGACCGGGTCCGGGATCTGCTGCTGAACACCGACTTCCTGGAGCCCCGTTCCCGCGTCAACGAGATGGTCAACAACTTCATCGACTGCGAGGGCGGCCTGCAGGACCTGTGCGTCTCCCGGACCTCCTTCACCTGGGGCGTGCCCGTGGACTTCGATCCGGGCCACGTGGTCTACGTATGGCTGGACGCGCTGTTCAACTATATGACCGCGCTGGGTTATCAAAACGACAAATATAACGATCTGGAGAAATTCTGGCCCGCCGACGCCCACTTTGTGGGCAAGGAGATCGTCCGCTTCCATGCCATCTACTGGCCCGCGTTCCTCATGAGCCTGGATCTGCCCCTGCCGAAAAAGGTCTACGGCCACGGCTGGCTGAACTTCAACGGCGACAAGATGTCCAAGTCCAAGGGCAACGTGGTGGACCCCTACCTGCTCTCCGAGCGGTACGGCGTGGATGCCCTGCGCTTCTTTGTCCTGCGGACCTTCCCCTTCGGCTCCGACGGCAACTTCACCAACGAGCTGCTCATCCAGACCATCAACACCGACCTCGCCAACGACCTGGGCAACCTGGTCAGCCGCACCACCGCCATGGCGGAGAAGTATTTCGGCGGCAAGCTGCCCGAGGCCCGGCAGGCTGACCCGGAGCTGGACGACAGTCTGATCTCCCTGGTCACCGGCCTCCGTTCCCGCTACGAGGAGCAGATGGAAAAGTTCCAGTTCCAGAACGCTCTGGAGGATATCTTCAAAGTCATCCAGCGGGCCAACAAGTATATCGACGAGAACGCCCCCTGGGCCCTGGCCAAGGATATGGACGCCAACGGGACCCGGCTGGCCACGGTGCTGTACAACCTGCTGGAGACCGTCCGTATCTGCACTGTGCTGCTGACCCCCTTCATGCCGGACAGCTGCGGCAAAATCTTCGGTCAGACCGGCGCGGACGAAGCCGCCCGGACCTGGGACAGCGCCGCCCATTGGGGCGTCCTGCCCAACGGCGTGGAGGTCCATAAGGGGGAGAACCTGTTCCCCCGCATTGACATGGCGAAGGAACTGGAGGAGCTGGAGCGCCTCCAGGAGGAGGCCAAGCGTGCCGCCCTGCCCGCCATCGAGATCGAGCCCCAGACCGAGGAGAAGGTAGACTTTGACACCTTCTGCAAGTCCGATTTCCGGGCGGTGAAGGTGAAGGACTGCCAGCGGGTGAAGAAGTCCGACAAGCTTCTCAAGTTCACGTTGGACGACGGCACCGGCACGGACCGACAGATCCTCTCCGGCATCGCCAAGTGGTACGCCCCGGAGGACCTGATCGGCAAGACGCTGGTGGCCATCGTAAACCTGCCGCCCCGGAAGATGATGGGCCAGGAGAGCCAGGGGATGCTGATTTCCGCCGTCCATACCGAGCGCGGCGAGGAGTGTCTGAATCTGCTGATGGTGGACGATAAGATCCCTGCGGGCGCGAAACTGTGTTGAAGGAGAAACCGGCTCATGTACGAGTACGAATATGTTGAGATCGACACCGGGGGAGGCTTCTGGATCGACAACAGTTCGGGCGCCCACCGGGAAGTGATCGACCGGGAAGCCCAGGACGGCTGGCGGTATGTGGGCTATGTTCCCCTGAGCTTCACCAGCAACGGCGGGATCAAGTCCATGGACCTGATCTTTGAGCGGGAGATCAAGGAATGACAAAGGCAGGCCCCCGGCGTCACAGATGCCGGGGGCCTGTTTACTTATTTTTTTCTTCTCCGTCCTCCTCTGCGGGCAGGTCCGCATACAGCTCCTCGCATCGGTTCTGGGCATCGGTCAAAAGGTAAATCGCCTGTTCTGCTGCCTGGAGCAGTTCAATGTACAGCTTTTTATAATCCGTCATAGCGTCACCCCTGTCTCATTGTATCGTATTACTCTCTGATAGTCAATAATTATAGTTTAGCAGATTATAAAAATATACTGCGCAATTTGCTATTCTATAGTAGCGAGGTGATATGATGCACGAGCGCTTTCGGGAGAATTACCGCCTGCTGGGCTTAAAAATTGCATATTACCGAAAAAAGAAGGGCTATACCCAGGAGCAATTTGCGGAATTGATAGATAAAAGCCTATCCTTTGTTGGACAGATCGAAGCAAATAACGGCGTTGCAGTAAAGGGCATATACCTGGATACGCTGTTTACCATTTCGGAGACGCTGGATGTGCCGATGGCGAAGCTGTTCAGTGAGGACTGACAGCAGCAGGCCCCCGGTGGAAACCGAGGGCCTGCTGTGGTTATAGATGGGGCAGCTGCTCCCGGTAGCGGCGCAGGTCTGCCTCGCTGTATTGGGCAATCACCTCGTCCAGAGCAGACAGCAGCTTCTCCCTTCCCTCTGGCAAGCGGCCCTCCATGTTGACTGCGTTGGATGCCCCCAGAGCGGCGAAGATCACCGGGATATCCAAGCGCTCTACCAGCGTGCGGACCTCCTCCAGCTTCTCCTTCTCTCCGGCCTCCCGCCAGTTTCCCGCCTGAATTTCCTGATACAGCCGGGATTCCGGAAAGACTGTCAGCATGGAGGAGCCCACCCGGCGGGGATGGGTCTGATTGAAGATCTCCGCGGAGCGGCGGGCGCTCTCCCGGCCCTTTCCCGCCCCAGCGATGCCCGCCAGATAGAAGAAGTGGTAGCCGATGCCCGCCCCGTCCAGACGGCGTGTCTGGGCAATGATGTCCTCCGGGGCGTAACCCTTGTCCATGAAGGCCAGGGCGTCCCCGTCCCCGGATTCCACGCCGATGGTAATGCCGTCATATCCCGCCCGGGCCAGGCGGGCCAGCTCATCGTCCGTTTTGCCGGTGATATCCGTGATCCGGGCAAAGCAGCCGACGGTCTTGCATCCGGGGAAATACGTCTGTATCATTTCCGCGATGCGCTCCAGACGGTCCGCCTTCAACACGAAGGGATTGGCGCCCACCAGAAAAGCCCGGCGGGGTCCCTCCGTCTGGGGCAGGCCCTGCATCTGCCGGGTCAATCGTTCCATGGGGCCGGTCTGGAACAGCTGGACCTCCCGGAGGTCGGCCTCGATATCCTCCAGAGGCGACATACGGAAGGGAAAAGGCAGGTCGTCATACAGCGTACAGAATTTGCAGCGGTGGTGGGTACAGCCGGCGGTGACCTCCAGAAGCAGGGAGTCCCACTCGTAGGGCGGCCGCCAGATGGTTCCGGTAAAGTGCATGGGGATTCTCCTTTCGGCTAATGATGCTGTGATGATAAACCATCCGGCGGGAGAGCGCAAGTACGCAATTTATTTGGTAATAGTCCATTTTTTCGCACAAAAGGAGGTGGGCGGTATGCCGGAAAACAAATTTGATACGCCGGAGATGCTGGCCCGGTGCGTCCCTATGAGCCGTCTGCAAGGCGTTCTGGGCGGCAAGTGGAAGATCATGATCCTGTGGTACATCACCGCCTATCGGGTCCAGCGGTTCGGGGAGCTCCAGCGCCGTTTGGACGGCGTCACCCAGTCCAGTCTGACCAAGTCCCTGCGGGAGCTGGAGCGGGACGGCTTCCTTCACCGGGAGGTCTACCAGGAGATCCCACCCCGGGTAGAGTACACCCTAACGGAAATGGGACAGAGCTTCGCCCCTATTCTCCACACCATGCTGGCCTGGAGCGAAGCCCACCTGCCGCCGGAGCGGCGGAATGATGCAAATACTTAACAGGGAGACGGGCCCAAGCGGCCTGCCCCTCTGCGCATATTCCACAAATCCGAAAAATTTGTAGGAATTCCCTTGACATTTCAATTAGCCTGTGCTAACCTACGGATTGTGAGTTAGCTTACGCTAACAAAAGTAAGCTGCAACTACCTGCATAGGAGGGAGATCTGTGATGCCGTTGACAATGGCGCAGCCGGGTACGCGCAATCTCATCAAAAAGGTGGGCGGGAAACCGGAGACCCGGCAGTTTTTGGAAAATTTGGGCTTTGTGGCCGGGGGAACGGTCTCGGTGATTTCCCGGATTGGCGGTAATGTCATCGTGGAGGTCAAAGGGGCCCGGGTGGCGGTCAACCGTGACATGGCCGCAAAAATCATGATTTGAGGGAAAGAGCACCATGGAAACGCTGAAAAATGCAAAAATCGGTTCCACTGTTCAGGTGGTGAAGCTCCACGGCGAGGGCGCGGTAAAGCGCCGCATTATGGATATGGGCATCACCAAAGGGGTTGACATTTACGTCCGCAAGGTGGCGCCCCTGGGCGACCCGGTGGAGGTCACGGTCCGGGGCTGCGAGCTGAGCCTGCGGAGAGCGGACGCGGAGATGGTGGAAGTTCAGCAGCGTTGCTGACGCCCTGTGCTGAAGAGGCTTCGCGCATATTTTGCGGCGCGGAGAACTTTACCGGATAGTTAGTGAATACTAATTCATAGCGTCGGCTATGATATGGAAGGAGAGATTTCCCATGAGCATCACCATTGCCCTGGCGGGCAACCCGAACACCGGCAAGACGACGCTGTTCAACGCCCTGACGGGCACCAATCAATATGTGGGCAACTGGCCCGGCGTCACCGTGGAGAAGAAGGAGGGGACGCTGAAGGGCCGGAAGGACGTGACCATCACCGACCTGCCCGGCATCTATTCCCTGTCTCCCTACACCCTGGAGGAGGTAGTGGCCCGGAATTACCTGGTGAAGGAGCGTCCCGACGCCATTCTGAACATCATCGACGGCACCAATCTGGAGCGGAACCTGTACCTGACCACCCAGCTGATGGAGCTGGGCATCCCGGTAGTGGTGGCCGTCAACATGATGGATGTCATCCGCAAAAACGGCGACAGGCTGGACACCAAAAAGCTGGCCGGCACCCTGGGCTGCGAGGTGGTGGAGATTTCCGCCATCAAGGGCGACGGCGTCATGGAGGCCGCCGGGCGGGCCGCCGATGCCGCGGGCAAACGGGCATCCGCTCCGCCCCACCGGTTCTCCGGCAGCGTGGAGCACGCCCTGGCCCATATTGAGGAGCTGACCTTACATAACTTCCCCGACGAGCAGCAGCGTTGGTACGCCATCAAGCTGTTTGAGCGGGATGAGAAGGTCCGGGAGCAGCTGAATCTGGACAGGGAGACCATCGACCACATCGAGGGCGACATAACCTCCTGCGAGAGCGAGCTGGACGACGACGCGGAGAGCATCATCACCGCGGAGCGGTACAACTGGATCGAATCCATCATCGGCTCCTGTTTCCGGCGCAAAAGTCAGGGACGGCTGACCATTTCCGACAAGATCGACAAGATCGTCACCAACCGCATTCTGGCCCTGCCCATTTTCGTGGTGGTCATGGCGCTGGTGTACGCCATATCCATGGGCGGCTGGGCCATCTCCATCGGCACCGCCGCCACCGACTGGGCCAACGACGTACTGTTCGGCGAGTGGGTCCCCGGTCTGTTTGATACCATTCTGGGCGGGCTGGGCGTAGCCGAGGAGAGCTGGCTGTACGGCCTGATTCAGGACGGCATCGTGGGCGGCGTGGGCGCTGTGCTGGGCTTCGTGCCCCAGATGCTGGTGCTGTTTCTGCTGCTGTGCATCCTGGAGGATATCGGCTACATGGCCCGTATCGCCTTCATCATGGACCGTATCTTCCGGCGCTTCGGCCTCTCCGGCAAGAGCTTCATCCCCATGCTGGTGGCCACCGGCTGCGGCGTGCCCGGCATCATGGCCTCCCGGACCATCGAGCAGGACCGGGACCGGAAGATGACCATTATGACCACCGGCTTCATGCCCTGCGGGGCAAAGATGCCCATCATCGGCCTGTTCGCCGGCGCTCTGTTCGGCGGCAAGTGGTGGGTCGCCGCCTCCGCCTACTTCATCGGCGCAGCGGCAGTGATCGTCTCCGGCATCATGCTCAAGAAGTTCAAGATGTTTGCCGGTGAGCCCGCGCCCTTCGTCATGGAGCTGCCCCCCTACCATGTTCCCAACCCCGGCAACGTGCTGCGGGGCACCTGGGAGCGGGGCTGGAGCTTCATCAAGCGGGCGGGCACCGTGATTCTGCTCAGCGCCATCGTACTGTGGTTCCTCCAGGGCTTCGGCTTTGTGGACGGCGCGTTCGGCATGGTGGAGGACAACAACGACTCCATCCTGGCCGCTATCGGCAGCGCCCTGGCCTGGATCTTCTACCCCTTGGGCTGGAAGGGCGACATGGCCTGGAAGGCCGCCGTGGCTTCCTTCACCGGCCTGATTGCCAAGGAGAACGTGGTGGACACCTTCGGCGTGCTGTACCACTACGCGGGAGACACCGCCGAATTGATCGACGACAGCAGCCCCCTGTGGACTCTGATTGCCGCCGACTTCTCCGCCATCACCGCCTACAGCTTCATGATCTTCAATCTCCTCTGCGCTCCCTGCTTTGCCGCCATGGGGGCCATCAAGCGGGAGATGAACAGCGCCAAGTGGACCTGGGGCGCCATCGGCTACATGTGCGGCTTCGCGTATGTCATTGCCATGATCGTCTATCAGATCGGCGGTCTTATAACCGGCGAGGCCCCCTTCGGCGTGTTCACCGTCATCGCCTTCGCGCTTCTGATCGGCCTGCTGTATCTGCTGTTCCGTCCCTATAAGGAGAACAACGGCGCGATTCATCTCAACGACCGCTCCGTGGCGAGCGTGTAAGGAAAGGAAGTGTTCTCCATGCTTACGTACATTGCGTCCCATATGGGCTACATCGTGGTAACGCTGGTTCTGGTCCTGATCGTAGCCGCTGTCATCGTGCAGATGGTGAAGGAGAAGAAGACCGGCAAGGGCGGCTGCGGGTGCGGCTGCAAGGGCTGCGCCAACGCCCCATATTGCCATCCCGGCGCACCCCGGCAATAACTTCGTGTCCTCTCGCGGTTTCTCCCCGCGATTTGACAGCCATACTCCTGAATGAATGATTACCAACCCCAAGGGGCCCCGGCTTTTGGCCGGGGCCCCCTGGGGTTTACGTCAGCTTTGCGGCGATTTCCTCCACCGCGCCCTCCTCGCTGGCGCCGAAGAGGTACAGCGTCCCGTCCTCCGCCGTCACCAGCAGCCAGGGGCCCGTCCGGGGGTCGATGCAGAGGGTCACCCGCCCCCACTCGCTGCTGCTGAACTGCCCGGTGCAGGCGCTGGACATCCCCGTTCCCATGGTGCGGGTCAGCGGGGGCAGCTTTTCTACGATTTGTACCTCCTTTATATCCTCCAGCGCCACGCTCCACTCCTTGCCGTAGTGGGAGCCCACCAGTCCGGTCTCCGTGACTGCCAGCTCCACCGGGGCCCGCTCCATGCCCATCATCCACACGCCCACCAGCGGGCAGGCCAGCAGCAGGACCAGGACCAGCCCCATGACGATCTGTCCGGACCGCCGTGCCAGGTTGACCGTGGTGTTTATGCCGACCCGGTCGTTGACTATCAGGCGGGTATCGTTGGGGTTATAGTACAGCATCCCCCATATCCACTTGTCATCGTCGTCCACATAGTACCCCTGCCCGCTGTCCGCCGTCAGCTTCTCCTGTAAGCGGCGCACCCGGAATTCAATGCTGACTGCCGACACGCAGACCACCAGGCCATAGATCAGGGTCACCGCCATGCACAGCCAGACGTGTTCCAGGGTCAGCCACATCCCTATGCTGAACAGGCCCGAGGCCCAGGCCATCACCAGCCAGAATTTTCCCCAGTTGTACCGCCGGATGCGGGTCAGCGCCATGGTCCGCTGGCTGTCGCCGTCCACCACCTCAGCCCGATTGCGATACAGATACCGGTAACAGAGGTAAGACGCCGGTACGATCACCGCATCCAGGACCCACAGCCACCAGATGGTCTGGTCAAAAAACAGGGGTACGAGGCTGATCGCAAACGGCGGCAGGAACCACCAGGGGGAGAGCCACCGCATTTCCTCCGCCGCGGCCTTAAGGTCCGTGACCACCTGGGGGACCTCCTCCGTCCGCCGCCAGCCGCGCTTCTCTTTGAGCTGCCGCAGGGACTTGTTGCACCGGATATAGGGGACCGCGAACACGGCCCACAGCGCGACCGCCCAGGTCACATAGTACGTCATGAACAGGCCGACGCTCCTGAAAAACAAGCTGGGGACCATCGCCGCCAGCATCACCCAGCATATCCGCTTCAGCTCCCGCCTGTACCGCTCCAGCAGGGCAAGCACTTCCTCATCCCTCTGGGCCTCGTAGGGCAGGGTCACGCCGGCGATGATATTCTTTTTCGGCTTGCACTCGTTTTTCTGCATGAAATACACGATGGGCAGCACCGGCAGCATGACCGCCCATGCAACGATGCTCCAAAACAGTGTCATTTTCCCAACGCCTCCTCCTCAAAGATCTTTTCGCACAGCGCGAGAATTTCGTCCTTCCCCATCCCCGCCAGCCGCAGCTCGCAGATCCGCAGCCGCAGTCCTTCGAGGGTCTCCGGTCCCGCCCCGGCGGCCGGGAGCCGCACCGTGGCGCCGTCCCGGCGTCCGGTGGTGATGTACCCCTCCGATTTGAGCAGCTGATAGGCCTTGCTGGCGGTCATCATGTTGATGCCGCACTCCTCCGCCAGGGCGCGGACGGTAGGCAGCTTCTCTCCGGGCTTCAGCTGGCCCGAGGCGATAGCGGTCACCACCTGGTTGCGTATTTGCTGGTAAATTGGTATGTCGCCGGAAAAGTCCAGTCGCAGCAGCATAGCCTCACCTCCATTTGCATTATTTATTATAATGCAAATAATGCAATCTGTCAAGCAGGATTTCGTGTCCATATTGCAGACTGCCTCGGACAGGCACGCGCGCAAAAAAGCGCCCCCGGCCGCTGGCCGGGGGCGCTGAAAAGATTTTACCGTCAGGGGAGCAGATTGATCGGATTTGTCCGTTCGCCGTTGACGCGGACCTCGAAGTGGCAGTGGTTGCCGGTGCTCCGTCCGGTGGAGCCCATCTCGGCGATATGCTGGCCCTTGTAGACCTTGTCGCCCACGCTGACCAGGAGGCTGCTGTTGTGGCCGTAGTAGGTGACATAGCCGTTCTGGTGGTCGATCTGGACCAGGTAGCCGTAGCCGCTCATCCAGCCGGCGTAGATCACCTCGCCGCCGTCGGCGGCCACGATGTCGGTGCCATAGGAGTTGGCGATGTCGATGCCTCCATGGAAGGAGGACCCGCCGAAGATGTTGCGGTAGCCATACCGGGAGGTGAGGGAGCCGCTGGTGGGCCAGCGGAAGGAACCGGTAGGTGCCCAGCTGGGACGCTCCAGCGTACCCCGAGCCTGAACCTCGGTGACCGGTTCGGTGAGGATGGTCTGGGATTCGATGACGCGCTCGATCTCCTCCACGCCCTCGTAGGTGACCCGTGCCACGGTGTCGGCGGTGCCGTATGCGCCCTTGGTGATGACCCGGGTGTCGCCCTCCCACATGGTATTGTCGTCCACGTACTCGATCTCATAGGGGATATCGGCCACATAGTACTCCATCTGGGTGGCCCGGACGGTGAGATAGGGGACCTCCTGGCTGGTGACCAGCACGTCGCCGATTTGCAGCTTGTCGATATCGTAGCCGGGGTTCATGCGCAGCAGATCCTGGCTGGTCATATTGTGGTCCTCGGCAATGACGGACCAGCAGTCGCCGGCCTCCACGGTGTAGGTCTGCTCTCCGGCCTTGACGCTGTTGAGCAGCAGGGCCACGTCCGCCAGGTTGGTAAATTCCTCCACAGGCAGGTCGCACTCGCGAATTTCCCAGTCCTCCACAAAGTCAATGGAGACGGTGTTTTCGTTCCGGTAGGGGGTCGCCACCTGGGCCATGAGCTCATCCAACGCGCCCTCCGTCTGGGTGGCGCCGATGAAATCGCCGTTGACGTACAAGGCGTAGCCGTGCTCCACCACCCGCAGGGACTGGCTGAGGGCCTCCTCCAGGTCGGCCTCCTCCACCAGAGCGCCCCGGTAGGCCAGGCCGGTGGTATAGGAGACCCGATCCGGCTCCAGGCTGTAGCGGCTGCCCAGCACCTGGGAGATGGAGGACTCCACCCGCTTCACAGCGGCCAGGGCCTCCTCCTCGCTGGCCACGGTGCCCAGCTCCTTGCCCTCGAAGGAGAGGGTGGTGGCGGTGGTGTAGAGCACCCGGTTGGCGGCAAAGACAGTCAGCAGGAGTCCGGCGGTAAGGAACACCGCCGTCTGCACAAAGCGGTGGCCGGACGGGGCCTGCCGCGTCTTGGTTTTAAGCGCCAGCGTGGAGAAGAAGGACCGGAGCCGGTAGGCGGCGCCGCTGACCTTCTGCCGCAGCAGGGGCATACTGCCCGCCAGCAGCAGTTGGAGCTGCCGGGAGGTATTGTTGGACTCCGGGAACCGGCGATTGATGCGGTAGAGGGGAGTCCGGCGCACGCCGGCGGACTGAGGAGCGATATGCTTTGCCCTGGCATTTCTTGCCGGGGGCTCTTTGGAATCGGTTTTTTTGTCGGTCTTTTTTTTCATATTCTTCTGGACCATAGAGCATCCTCCGATAGTTACAAAGCGGTGCGAAGAGTTACAAAATAGTTACAGGTTTTATTTTAGCGTATTTTTTCCGATTCGTCAAGCCCCTATATCTTGTGGTGGATTTAATATTTTGGGTAGTGCCGACAGGTGGCCGGCAGGCCGCCGGACCGGTCGTTTAGACGCCGCAGGCGGCTAAATGACGGTCCCAGGGGCAGTTGGTTTAGATTGTTCTGCCCTCTGGCCCGGGGGCTTCTCGCCCCCGGACTCCTCGCCTACTTTTGCCCCGCGGCAAAAGTAGGCAAAAACGCGCTTAGGAAACTGCGTTTCCTAAGGAACCTCTGAATAAAGCCAGGAAATACAGGGATGGATTGAAATCGTGGCAGAATAATCCGCGGAGAAGGCAAATATTGCCACAAATCGCAGGTTTTATCAGCGAATAAGTC
>JAETNP010000003.1 GCA_021768185.1 Oscillospiraceae bacterium | reverse complement strand
CAATCCTATTGAAAAATTCTGGGCCTGGCTGAAACGCTTTTTGAGGAAAATCCTCCCTTCTGCTCCTTCCTTTGATGATGCCCTCTGTACCGCTTTTCAACTATGGTGAGTATATATCTCCTCCGCTTCCAACAGGGCATCCCGCAATTGCTTCGCGGCCCGATTCATAGATTCCCAATTACATTGGCCTCCCAGCAGAGATTCCTCCATGAATTCGACCGTAGTATCCACCCGCCCTACCAGGGTTGCATACATTTTTTGATAAAGAGCTTCCATAATATTTTCTCCTTGCACTTATATAGGTGCAATTATATCAGAATTGCTTGCTAAAATCTATATAAATTTGCACCAAAACAGGAGCAGCAATTTTGTATGGATTATCAAACGGACAAGCGATTCGGCGCGAGGCTGCGCACCATCCGGGAGCAGCGGCATCTGACTCAAGAGCAGTTGGCCGCCATGCTACAGGTACGGGGCATTGACCTGACCCGCAGCGCTCTGGCAAAAATAGAGGTAGGACAGCGGCACGTCTACCTGGACGAGCTGATCGCCCTGCAGCAGCTGCTACAGGTCTCCTTCGAGGAAATGCTGTCCCTGTAAGCGTTTTCCGCAAAAAATCTTAAGGTCTCCAAGAGTTGACAGCCCCCGGGACGTCCGGTATAATAATATTCACAGGCCGCTGGAGCGCGTCTCCCGGCGGCTTCGCTGTTTTTACAAAGGAGGACCCAGCCATGTCTTTGCTGGAAAATCTGCTGGGGCGCACCCTGATCCAGCCAGACGATACCTGGGGGCTGCTGGGCGTGATGTGCGTATCCGTAGCCCTGGCAATCTTCTTGGAGCAGAAGTATCAGTGGGCCGCCAAGGTATCCGGGTCGGTCATCGCCCTGATCCTCGCCATGGTCATGGCGAACATCGGCGTCCTGCCCATCCAGAGCGTGCTGTACGACGACATCGTCTGGGGCGTCATCGTCCCCATGGGCATTCCCCTGCTGCTGCTCCAGTGCAACCTGAAAAAAATCTGGCGGGAAGCGGGCAAGATGCTCACCGTC
Organism: Oscillospiraceae bacterium; assembly: GCA_021768185.1. Taxonomy (GTDB): domain Bacteria; phylum Bacillota; class Clostridia; order Oscillospirales; family Oscillospiraceae; genus Pelethomonas. Next base: position 100,897 of record JAETNP010000003.1, on the reverse strand, counting down.
TTCCTCATCGGCGCGGTGGGGACCATCGTGGGCGCGCTGCTGGCCTATTTCGCGCTGCGGGGCGCTTACGCCGCCACCGGAGGGCAGGTGCAGGATCTGGCGGCGGTGGCCTCCATGATGACCGGGTCCTATATCGGCGGCAGCGTGAACTTCTCTGCCATGGCCATGCAGCACGGCCTGAAGGGCACGCCCGTAGCCGCCGCCGCCACGGTGGCGGACAACCTGCTGATGGCCATCTATTTCTTTGTCCTGATCGCCTTCGCGGGGATGCGCTTCTTCCGCAGCCGCTTCTCCCATCCCCATATCGACGAGGTGGAGACGGGCTCCGCCAGCCGGGAGGAAGCCAGGACCCAGGCTGCCGCCTTCTGGAGCCGCAAGGACATCTCCCTGAAGGACGTGGCCATGAACATTGCCTTCGCCGTGGTGGTGGTATGGGCCTCCAACCTGATCGCCGGGCTGTTCAGCCCCTTCGCGGTAGACGGCATGGTGAGCAGCTTCCGGGAGGGCCTTCTGGACTTCGTGGGCAAGTTCCTGGGCAGCCAGTACGTGTGGATTACCACCCTCTCCGTCATTGCGGCCACCTTCTTCTCCGGCACTGTGGAAAAGCTCCACGGCTCCCAGGAGATCGGCACCTACCTCATTTATCTCTTTCTGTTCGTCATCGGCGTTCCCGCCAACATCTACACCGTCCTCACGGAAGCGCCGCTGTTCCTGGTGCTCACCTTCCTGATGGTGGTGGTCAACATGCTCTTCTGCTTCATCGGCGCGCGGCTGCTGAAATTCGACCTGGAGGACGCCATCATCGCCTCCAACGCCAACATCGGCGGCCCCACCACCGCCGCCGGCATGGCGGTCTCCCAGGGCTGGAGCCGTCTGGTGGGTCCCGCCATGCTGGTGGGCGTGCTGGGCTATGTCATCGGAAACTACGCGGGCACTGTGGTTGGCATTATCTTAGGCGCATGAGCGCCCTTAAAAAGCTCCCATATAAAGAACTCCGCCGGATATTTGTCCGGCGGAGTTCTCATGTTTATCCTTATTGCAGCGTGTTCAGCTGCCGCAGCAGCACCGAGGCGATATTCTCGCAGGACGCCTGAATCTGCACTGCGCCGATGTTGTGGGCCACCATGGGCATCCCGTACACCACGCAGGATTCCTTATCCTGCCCGATAGTGAACGCGCCGGCCTTGCGCATCTGCAGCAGCCCGTCCGCGCCGTCCCGGCCCATACCGGTCATGATAATGCCCACCATCTTGCACCGAACCTGCTCGGCCATGGAGAAGAACAGGGCGTCCACCGAAGGCCGGTGGCCGCTGACCTTCTCCCCCTGGGCGCAGGATACCGTGTAGCGGGTGCCGGTGCGGAGGACGCGCATCTGGTAATCCGCCGGAGCGAGAAGGGCCAGTCCGCGGTGGATCTCGTCGCCGTTCTTGGCCTCCCGCACCTCCATCTGACACTGGCGGTTCAGCCGATCGGCGTACATGCCCGTGAAGCCGGTAGGCATGTGCTGGACGATCAGCATACCGGGGATGTCGGCGGGCAGCCGCTTGAGCACCTCCAGCGTGGCCTCCGTGCCGCCGGTGGAAGCGCCCAGGCCGATAATCACCTGATCAAGGGAGGGCCTGGACCCCAGCATGGGAGCATTGGGGACGCTGGCGAGGGTCGCCGGGGCCCGGCGCACTTTTGCGCCTGCGGCCGCGATGACCTTCTGGGTCAAGGCCGTGATGAACGCCTCGTTCTGACCCGGCTCCGGCTTGCGCACGAAGTCCACCGCGCCGGCGGACAGCGCGTCGAACACCCGCAGATTCAATGATGACACCAGGATCACCGGCAGGGGATACTTGGGCAGCAGCTTCTTGAGAAACTCCATGCCGTTCATCCCCGGCATCTCGATATCGGAGGTGATGACGTCGGGCTTCAGCTGCGCCACCTTGGACAGGGCGTCCACGGCGTTGAACGCCGTGCCGATGACCTCGATCCGGGGACTTTTGCCCAGCCCCTGGGTGATCATCGTGCGGGCCAATACCGAGTCATCCACCACCAGGACGCGAATTGCTTTATTCATTGACCACATAAAGGCCGTCACTCCTTTATTACTTTGCTTGATCTCCCTCACGCTCAGGAACGGAAGGCCGTCACCGCTGCTTCTGGAACGTGGAGGGAGCTACAGTCGTAAAGGGGGAATCCTTGCTGAGATTCTCCGAGTGGCTGATCATAAAGTACCCCCCGGGAACCAGGGCATCATAAAACCGCCGCATCAGCGCGTCCTTTGTGGGCTGATCAAAATAAATCATCACGTTCCGGCAGAAAATCACATCGAACTTTAAACGGAACCGAATTGGGTCCATCAGGTTGAAGGTCTGGAAGATGACGTTGTCACGGATAATGGGAGCCACCATGTACTGCTTGCCGCCGGGCACGGGACGGAAGTATTTTTTCCGCCAGGCGGGAGGCAGGGTGTCCGGCAGCTCGTATACGCCCCGCTTGGCCGCGGCCAGGGCCTTCTGGGAGATATCGGTGGCCAGCACGCGGGTATCCCATTGATTGGCCTGGACTCCCAGGAACTCCTTGATATAGATGGAGATGTTGTAGGGCTCCTCGCCGCTGGAGCAGCCCGCGCTCCAGATCGCCAGCACCTTATCCTTCTGGTGGCGCTTCACCAAGTCCGGCAGAATGGTATTCTGAAAGAAATCAAAATGCTCCTGCTCCCGCATGAAAAACGTATAGTTGGTGGTCAGCCGGTTCAGCACCAGCTCCAGATCCGCCGGGTCCTGCCTGCGGATCAGGTCGGAGACGAAGGAGCCGAAGTCCGTGTATCCCTTCTGCGTCAGCAGGGAGGAGAGGCGGCTGGTGACCAGCTGCCGCTTCTGGCTGAGGTCGATCCCGTACTGCCCGTGGATGAATTTGACGAGTTTGTTGAAATCTTCGTTGCTAATATTGGTCAGCGGCACAATTCTTCCTCCTTTTCCGCTGGTATACTGGGAATTACTCGTGCAGGAGGAGCCCGCAGTCCAGGATCAGCAGCGTTTTTCCCTCCGGCAGGGAACACATGCCGGAAATCAGCTTCTGCGGGTTTTGGGTGGGCATAGGCAGGATGGAGCTGGGCTGGACGTCCACCATCTTGTCCACCCCGTCCACCAGGATGCCGATGCAGTCGCTGCCCGCGTTCACCACCACGATGCAGTTCTCGCCCGCCTCGGGCTTGCCCAGGCGGAGGCGGATGTCAATGATGGGGATGATCTGGCCCCGCAGATTGATGATGCCCCGCACGTAATGGGGCACCCGGGGCAGACGGGTGATGGTGTGGTCGGTAATAATGGTCTCCACCTGCTCCGCGTCTACGCCGTAGAGCAGGCCGTCGGAGATGCAGATGAGGTATTTATTGGTCTGGATCTCCGCCGCAGCTTCCACCGGGGCGACGGGGGTGTCAGTCTCTCTGGCAAAGAGTCCGTTTTCCTCTGGCATATGGATTTACTCCCTTCTCAATAAGCGTTTATGAACGTTAGAACATCCCCTGGCCGGCGCTGTAGAGGCTGGCGACGTCCAGGATGATGCTGATGCTGCCGTCGCCCATGATGCTGCACCCGGTGATGCCGCAGCTCTTGATGTCGAAGCTGTTGACATAGTTGGGCAGGGGCTTGACCACGATCTGCTGCTGTCCCAGCAGGTCGTCCACGAACAGGCAGTAGCTGCGCTCGCCGGACTCCAGCCAGATGACGATGCCGTCCTCGATGTTGTCGTGGCCGTCCTCCAGGCCGAAGAGCTCCTTGGCCCGGATGATGGGATAGAAATTGCCCTGGAACTTCATCATCTCGCCCCTGGCCGGATCCCGGATCACATCGCCGGCGGTGACGCGGGAGGAGGAGCGGATGTTGTTGATGGGGATAGTGAACAGGCTCTCGCCCACGCTGACCTCCATGCCGTCCATGATGGCCATGGTCAGGGGGATCTTCAGGGTGGTGGTCATGCCCTTGCCCCACTCGCTGGAGATGGAGACGGTGCCGCCCACGTCGGCCACGTTCTTCTTCACCACGTCCATGCCCACGCCCCGGCCGGAGTACTCGGTGACCTCCACGTTGGTGGAGAAGCCGGGCATCATCATGAAGCCCAGGATCTCCTTCTGGCTGTACTCCCGGTCGGGATCGGCCAGGCCCTGGCGGATGGCCTTGTTGAGGATGGCCTGGCTGTCGGCACCCCGGCCGTCGTCGATGATCTCGATGATGACCTCGCTGCCGGTGTGGCGGGCGGAGAGGATGATCTCGCCCACGGGATCCTTGCCCTTGGCGATGCGCTCCTCCTGGCTCTCCTCGATGCCGTGGTCCATGGAGTTGCGCACGATGTGCATGATGGGATCGCTGATGCCGTCCACGATGGTCTTGTCCACCTCGGTGTCCTCGCCGATGAGGGTGAGGCGGCAGGGGCGGTTCAGCTTCTTGCTCATATCCCGGACGATGCGATTCATCTTCTGGAAGACGCTGGACACGGGCACCATCCGCAGGGACATGGACACGTCCTGGAGGTCGTCGGTGAGCTTGCGCAGCTCCCGGGCGGACTTGGTGAAGTTGTCCAGCCGCAGCCCCCGGAGGTCCGGGGAGGCGGTGACCATGGACTCGGTGATGACGATCTCGCTGACCACCGCCATGAGCTGATCCAGCTTGGTGAGGTTGACGCTGATGAGGCTCTCCTTGGCGTGCTGCTGTCCGGCGGCGGCGGGAGAGGCGGCTGCCGCAGGGGCGGGGGCCGCAGGAGCGGGGGCGGCCGCGGCAGCCTTGGGCGCGGCCTCGGCGGGGGCGGGGACCGCCTCCGGAGCGGGTTCCTTTGCGGCCGGAGCGGGGGCGGGGGCGGGAGCGGGAGCCGCCGCCTTGGCATCTACCGGCTCGTAGGAGGAAACGCTGCCCGCGCCATGCACGGCGGGAATAGCGCTGTCCCGCTCGGCAGCGGAGTGGAACCAGAGGAAAAAGCCGCTTTCGGCGATCACCTCCGCCGTGGAGGAATCGGTCTCCGTGTTCTCAGGCACGGTGATAAAGTCGGTGCTGAAATCCTTCACGGCGGTGACCAGCATGAAGGCCCGCAGGTTCTCCATGCCGCTGCCCTCGTCGAAGAACACGTGGATGCCGAAGGGATAGGCCGCGTCGGCGGCGGCCGGCGCCTCGGCGGCGGGAGCCGCGGAAGATTTTTCCTCCGCCTTTTCGCCGCCTCCGCCCTGAATTTTATTGATGAGGCTATTAATTTTATCTACGATACTGTCGATAGATTCAGAGAGTGGTTCGCTGTTTTCGATCTTCTCGATCTCGCCCCGGAAGAAGTCCACGGCCTGGAACAGCATATCGAACAGCTCCGGGCGCAGGGACTCCGGTACAATGTCGATGGTCTTTTCCCGGATGATGAAGAACAAGTCCTCGATCCGGTGCGCCACCGTCATCAGAGAGGGAAACTCCATCATGGCGGAGGAGCCCTTGATGGTGTGCATGATGCGGAAGATCTCATTTACGTTGTCCTCGGAGAACGTGTCCGCCTGCTCAGCGGCCAGCAGAATGCCGTCCAGCTGTTCCAGCAGGGTGTTCGTCTCATAGAGGTACATATCCAGGATGCTGTCGTTGCCACTGCCCATAAATAACGCCACCTTTTTCCTAATTTTTCTGTTCCCCGCGGGGGGCCAAAAGGGCAAAATTCCCCCGCGCTGATTTCATCATTGTAGTTATCGGCAGGATGTATCCAAAAAATAAGCCGTCTGTCAACTTTTCTTCTCCCTCCGCCGGCATCCGCCTCCCGCGGGTTCCCTTGGGACCAGCTGCGGCCCGCCGGCAGCCAAGTTAGATTGAAATGGAGTGTCGCCAATGCCAGATTTGCTGGGTGTGACAAACGCGGTGCCGGGTAATGACGCGAACCAGATCAACCGCAATATGCCCTCCATCCCCAACGACCCCCGGCTGCAGAACGCGCCGGACCCCACCCGGGTCACCCGGTCCGACAACCGGACGGAGCGGCAGGATACCGGTGATCCCACCGGCAGCCGGGCGCTGCGCTACGATTCCAACTTCATCACTTTCCTCCAGCGCATGAGCGAGACCCCGGGCCTCGCCAGGTCCATGACCGAGCTTCTGCGCACCTTTCAGGGCACGGTGGTCTCCTCGGGCATGGAGGAGGGGATCGCCGTGGAGATGTCCGCTCTGCTGGAGATGCTGAAAATGGACGAGGGGGAGTTCTCCTCGTTTTTCCGCACGCAGATGCAGCTGGGCAACCGCTTCGCGGGCCCGCTGTTCTCCATTTTGCGGGAGGCCTACGGCAGCACGGATTCCGAGGTGCTGCGGGGGAACATCCTTCAGTTTCTCAAGCGCTACAGCGACTATTCCTCCTCCGCCCATGTCCAGGGGAACCTCCTGCGGACCCTGACCCGGCTGACCCGGGCCATCCCCGCCACCTATGGCAACCAGCTGCTGGGCATGGTCTCGGATCTGGAGGGGAAGATGTCGTCGGGGGACCGGGCGGGGGCGCTGAAGCTGCTCCAGGGGTCCATCATGCCCTTCCTGGCGGGCTACACCGCCCGGACCAACGACATGGGCCTCAGCCGGGCCCTCATCTCCCTGCTGGCCCTGGACGTGGCCCGGTACGAGAGCGGGTCCAAGGAAGGGGTGATGCAGGCCTTCCGCCAGCTGGGCTCCAACCCCATGCTCCGGTCAAAGCTGGGGGGCGTGAGCGAGGTGGACCTGCTGCGGCTGCTGGAGCGGAGCAGCTTCGCCCAGGCCGCCGAGCGGGACCAGTTCGCCTCCCGTCTGGCCGATACGGCCCAGCGGGCCCTCCGGGGCGGGGCCAGCGCGGAGGTGCAGGACGCCTTCCGCAACATCGTCTCCGCCTTCCTGCTCAACGAGAGCGTGTATATGCCCCTGACCCATCTGGCCCTCCCCCTGGAGTGGAACGGGAAGATGATGTTCAGCGAGCTCTGGGTGGACCCGGACGCGGAGAATAACCTCAAAAACGGCCGGGGGGACCGGGAGAACGTCATCCGCTTCCTCTTTAAAATGGACATTCAGGACCTGGGCTTTTTCGACATGGTGCTCACCTGCCAGGGGGAGAACGTGGATCTGCAGATCTACGGGCCGCCGGCGGTGACCAGCTTTGCCGGGACGGTCCAGGGAGAGCTGGGCCGCATCCTCACGGAGAACGGCCTGAAGCCCGCCGGCGTCCAGGTGCAGACCATGGAGAAGCCCCTGGAGATTTCCGCCGTGTTCCCAAAAATATTTGAAGGAGAGAACAGTATCAATGTCAGCGCGTGAAAGGCCCCGCTCCGCGGGGAGGGCGGTAGCCCTCAGCTATGACGGCGGCTCCGGCGCGCCGGTAGTGGTGGCCTCCGGCATGGGATACATGGCGGAGAAGATCGTGGAGGTGGCCGCGGAGAACGGCGTCCCCGTCTACGAGGACAACTCCCTGGCCACCATGCTCTCCCAGCTGTCGCTGGGGCAGGAGATCCCGGATTCCCTGTACCGGGCCATCGTGGAAATTTACGTCTATTTTCTGAACTTCGACCCCGCCGACCCCGACAAGGCGAAACGGGAGCGGCAGGCCCTGGAGAAGCGCGCCTCCGCTCCGGCGGAGGGCAGCGGAGACATTGAGGAAGGAGCGCGGTAATGGAACGGCTATATCTGATCCTGGACAGCAAGGGCCAGGCCCTGGCCCAGGCGGTGCTGGAGTCCCCCCGGATCACCGAGGTGGTGCAGCTGCGCCTGACGGAGGAGACGGACCTGGACTTCCTCCAGGTGGGGGAGATCCAGTGCATCGGCCTGGACAACAACTCCGCCTCCATGCGGGGCGTGGTGACCATGCAGCGGGGCGAGCGTCTGGTGATCCGCCCCGGGGCCATGCTGGGAGCGGAGGCCCGGGAAAACCTGCGCATCCAGACGGACTTCGAGAGCGTCATGTACCCTATCACCGGCTACTGGAAGGGCCAGAGGGCCATCAAGGGACACGACCTGAGCTGCGGCGGCGTGGCCTTTCACACCGCCCAGCCGGTGAAGGTGGGCGAGGTGGTGCAGATCGTCCTCCCGGTCACTGATTCTCCCCTGCTCCTGCGCACCCGCATTCTGCGGAAGCTGGATACCGACGAGCCGGAGCCCCTGTACGCCGCCCGGTTCATTGATCTTTGTCTGGACGAGGAGGTCGCCATCCGCAAGGCGGTCTTCAGCATCCAGCTCGACCGCCCCAAGCCCAAGGCTTGAGCTGCTTATGAAAGGAGCCTTATTGATGCAGCAGACACATACCTCCTCCCGCCGCGCCTGGAAGCGGCGGACGCTGTCCCTTCTTCTGGCTGCGGTGATGATGCTGGGGCTGTTCCCGGCCTTTCCCGCCGCCCAGGCGTCGGCCCACTGGGCGGACCCCTACCTCAGCCAGCTTATGGAATGGGGCGTCATCAGCCAGGCCCAGTCCCAGAACCCCGACCGGGCCCTGACCCGGGCGGACTTCATGGGCATCGTCAACCGGGCCTATGGCTACCATGAGCCCGGCGAGACGCCCTTTGAGGACATCAAGGAGACCGACTGGTTCTATGACGACGTGGGCATCGCCTACAATGCCCGGTATATCAAGGGCACTTCTCCCACCACCGCCTCCCCCAACGACCCTTTGACCCGGGAGACGGCCACCACCATTCTGGGGCGGAACATGATGCTCCAGGATTCCGCGGGAGAGATCCTGGACTTTACCGACGCCAGGCGGATCAGCACCTGGGCCCAGGGGACCGTCAAGTCCTCCCTGGAGCACTATCTGGTCAGCGGGTATGACGACGGCACCTTCCGTCCCCAGCGGAACGTGAGCTGGGGCGAGATGGCCTCTATGGTCACCCGTTTGATCGGCACGCCCCTCCAGGAGCCCGGAGACTACTCCCTGGGCGGGACTTTCGGCAACGTGACCATCACCTCCCCCGGGGTGACCCTGCGGGACACCGTGGTGAGCGGTGATCTGTACATCACCGGCGGCGTGGGCCTGGGCGGCATCCAGCTGGAGAACGTCACGGTTCTGGGCCGGATCATTGCCAGCGGCACCGGCACCAGCGAAGGCGGGGCCAGCATTATCCTGCGCAACGTCACCGCCGACGAGCTCCTGGTGGACAATCTTCAGGACAACGAGGTCTCCCTCCAGGCCGACGGCGTCACGGAGATCGGCAATACCGTCGTGCGCACCAGCGCCTACATTGAGGACAACACCCCCGAGGGGCTGGGGCTCCATATGATCTCCCTGGAGGGGGAGACCTACCCCGAGGGCGAGGAGCCCGAGGACTGGGAGCCCGCCAAGCTGACCCTTGCGGGCCGCATTGAGGAGGTCGTCAACCGCACGCCGGGGTCTACGGTGCATGTCGGCTCGGGCACCGTGGCCAAGCTGACTGTGGACGAGGCCGCCGTGGGCTCCAATGTAATTATTGACCGGGGCGCCGTGGTGAACGAGCTGATTCTGGATACCGGCGTGGAAGTCACCGGCGAGGGCGACATCAAGAAGCTGGTCGTCAATGCGCCCGACTGCGTGGTGGAGATGCTGCCGGATGAGATCGAGATCCGCCCGGGCATCATCGCCGATATCGCCGGCGAGGAGATGGACACCGTGGCCGCCAAGGAGTCCTCCGAGGAGCCCCGCATCCTGGCGGGCTATCCCCAGGCCCAGGATGTGATTCCCACCGGACTGGACGCGGCGTTCATGACCAACAAGGCAGGCACTATTTATTGGGCTGTCAGCGCCATGACCGACGGCTCCGTGGGCGAGGAGGATCTCATCAAGCCCCCGTCCTATGGTTCTATCGCTGTACAGCACGGTTCTTTGCCGGTTGCCAAGGGCAACGAGGAGACCATCGCCAAGGTTGCCGGCCTGACCCCCGGCGGGTCCTATTACCTCTCCGCCGTTCTGGTGGACGCCCGGGATCGCCGCAGCCCCGTCAAGGTGATTTCCTTTACGACGCCTGATAATACAAAGCCTGCTTTCTGTACGGGGTATCCTCGCATGTCTAAGGTTTCTCGGACAGACAGCGTAGTAGCGGTTATGCCTACCAAGAGCTGCAAGCTTTACTATGCTTTGCTGCCCCAGGGGGCTGCCGCTCCCACGGAGGATGAGCTGAAAACCAGCTCCGTCTCCGGCGCACTAGGCTATGGTGTGCGGGATGTGACCAAGAATGTCGATGAGGCATTCCGCGTCAATGATGTGATCTTGGATGAGACTACCAATTATGTTCTCTATCTTTGGCTTACTGATGGCGTCAACAGCTCCGCTATTACCAGCTTAACCTTTACTACCGATGACGAGACACGGCCAACCTTTATCAGGAAGCCCTATCCGGAGCGCTCCACGCAGAACAGCGTGACCATGAAGTTCCAAATCAGTGAGCCAGGCACCGTTTACTGGGTAGCCTTCCCATCGGGAAGCGTCAAATATTTCCCCGCACCTGAGCCTGAAAGCGGTGATAAGATTGCTCCTTGGACCAGCCAGTATGCTATTCAGCAGGTCGTCAACGGTATGAACATCGGTCCAGATGGTAAGTTCGGGCGGGTTACGGTCAAGAACGATAAAGATGGCAACTGCATCGGATCTTTCAACATTACCGGCATGAAGCCGGAGACAAGCTATGATGTTTACTTCATTGCCAAAGACAATGCGGGACCGGACCGCAACTACTGCATCAGCATTGATATGGTCACGGTCAGCGCTACAGACAACAGCCCGCCTACCATCAGCCAGTCCTTCTCCCACACCTTGGATTCCTCCGACAAGACAAAGAATCCATATGCCGATACCGCCATCTATTTTGATATTTCTGAAAATGTCGGCTTTGAGGGCGGCCGGAGCTTTATTGATCTGTATAAGGACATAGAAGACACTGCTGGGGATGAGCAGACGCGGGCCAGAAATTTGTGGGCATCTACTCTCCATGATGCTATTCAGCTCATGTATGTTGACCAGGAATTCCAGACTCCCATAGAGGTCGATGCAATCACCAATACCAGCCAGCTGGCAGATGAGACATTTGATCAGCAGATGGGTGTGACCATCGACTATACTCAGGCAACAGTGGAGTACTATCCCCAGGGCAGTTCAAGTATTCGGATCACCTTCCCCTCCTCTGCTCTGCATCTGAAATATGGCGGGCATTATTACGCCGAAATCCAGGGCTTGACGGATAACTCTGCTTCCCACAATCCCATGCAGCCTGCAGGCGGCGTGATAAACTATGAGAACTGCGAGGAATATGGACACAGCGTAAAGGATTTCTATGTGCAGTTTGCAACAGTGGAATTCTCTGAGCCGATCCTCAAGGGCGGACTGCCTATTGACGTTACAACCGGCCAGTCTGTCCAGATGACCAAAAGCGTAAACTTCCGGATGGAGCCCAAGTCTACCAGCGATCTGGATGATCTTTACAGCTATGATATTGTTATCTGGACGGACAACCAGTTGGGCATTGCCTACGACCTCTACTATCGTGTAGTAGATAAGAAAAACAATCCAATTTACGATGAAGGCACAGGCAAATACCCCGAAAATGCTGGAACAGCGGAGAATCCCATTACCAATTACCTCCTGCCTGAAACAGAAAAAATCGAACCGGACGAGAACGGCTGGATCTATCTTGGTCCCAGCAGTCCTCCGCCGAGCATGGGCAAGGAGTGGTCCGGCCGGTCCATCAACCGCTTTTTCAGCGAATGCGATGCTGCTGATTACTCTATGCTCAAGGAATTCAGCGACGAGCTGTACTATGATTTCGTTTTGTCGATCACTGAATTCGATGGAAAAACCGATACCTCCACTTGGCGCGGGCAGGCAAATTTCTATATCAATGTAGCTGCCGGGCAATCTGTCAACCTGATCAATCTGCCCGCCCGGCCATCGACCGATGATTGGGATGACCTTGAAGCGCGCAACATCCTAGGCGGCCTGCAGTCCATCGGCCACTGGGATGGCGCTGAAGCGGCGAACGTAGATTCGGATACCATGCTGGCATACCGCAATCTGTCCCCCAGCGGCCTGCCTTCCTTTATTTCCCCCTCGCCCACATTTACTACCACGGAGGACTCCGTATCCATCAATCTTGGCCTTACAGACCTTGGCGACATTTATTACGCCATCAGTGAGGTGGATGAGGATGGGCAGGCAAAGGCGGACACGGTTCGTGCCGTCATGAAGGCGGACCTTAAGCAGAATGCAGACGGCACCTACACCGACGAAGTCCTCGACAATGTCAATCTACGTGAAGGCGAATTCTCTGACCCATATTTTATCAGCGGCGGTGAAGTCAAGGATAATTTCAAGGATCAGTTGGATGAGGACCGCCGTCTGATGGTTGTCAATCTCTATGACCCGCAGCCTCCTCAGGATGGCGGTATCACGGATAGAAGGCCTATCAGCCCCTGGATGAAGGGCGGAGGCCCCACTGCGGAAACTACGCCGGACAGTCCCATGGGAAAGAATCTGATCGTATCCCCGTCCAATCAGACGATTGTCAGCAAGCTCTGGGATAAGGACGACGTTGCTGCCGTGGGCAATTTCACCCCCTCGGAGGGCGGCCGGATGGATTACCCGGTTCCGGAGAAGCTGAAACCGGATACGGATTATTTCATTTATCTGGTGATTACCCTTCCAGATAAGCCTGCGGACATGTCCCATGTCTATCTCTATCACTTTAAGACCCAGAAGCCGATGCTGCCCAGAGTATCCCTCAGCGGTGAGCGTAAGACGGTAGAAGGAGAGAACGGCAAGAAAGAGACCGTCAAAACCGGCAGTGTCATTATGACCATTGATACCGTCACAGAGGGATATTACCGTGTGTTCATGGAGCAATGGGCGTTGGATGACGACTTCCTCAGCGCTCCGTTCAATGAATGGACGGCGCATAAGGGAACAGAAAAGACAGAGAACGGTAATACAATAACCGTTGATAAAACGCCAGAGCTTTACATGGGAGATGATTTTTCTGTTCTTGATGCGCTGATGGAGTCGTACTCTTTCAGAGAGTCCAGCAAAGATGACAGCGATTATAACTCAGGCGAGTTCTACTATCCGAACGATTATCTCGACGATCCCGATGCAAAAATGAAAGAGAACGGCTATTGGGAATACGATGTGGGATATCATGTATTCGATATGTATGCCAATGAAGAGGCAAAGCGGCACCTCTATGGCCTGATTTCTGACCAGAATCCGCAGTCGAGAACAGATGGCAAAACGGCGGCAGAGGGAAAGGATTTGACGAATGACCCGGAAGGGGCGGACAGTGTGGCCACCCTGCTGGACTTCGGCGAGCCGCTGGATGATGGCATCTATGTGATTCTCACCTATTCAATCAACCCTAATATGAAGGATCTGGATGCAAACAACGCGAACCATCCGAACAACACCTATCGAATCGCCGCTTTCAGTGCGCTGACCTTCGACAAGGGCAAGGTGGGCGCGCCTCAGCCGGTTTCCGTTTGGGGGCAAATGTATAAGAACGATGGCCTTTACAGCGGAAGTATTGAAGTCTATTTTGACCGTCCGACCTATATATCAAGCCGGCCCAACGTAACCTCCTTGGAAAGGCTCACCGGGAATATGCTCTTTACTGCGGGTGAGTCGAACGGTTTGCGTGTGCAGTATCCTGCCGATAAGACGGTCGTTCCCGGAAGCCCGACGGCGTCGTCCTTTGCGCTCACTTACAACGGCGCGTCCCAGATGACCGCTACTGTCCGGTTCCCGGGCAAGTACTTCACGGACAGCGAAAGAGACTCAGCGGATACACCCCTGCGTGTCGTCATCGAAGACTACAAGGGACAGGAATGTGTGGTCGTCTACTGGGGAAATACGATCGTCAGAGAGCCGGTCCAAATCGTTGAGGGGTCCGAACGGGAGCTGCTCATCCGGGGACCTGTTCAGGGGAACAATCCTCCGATCCTTACACTGGGGGTAGGCGATAGTGAGAAAAAGGAGATCACCGCTGAGGTGAATCAGACCGGCGGCCTAAAGGCCGGCACCCTGGAATACCGGTGGGGATTTGTCAGCGGTAACGATGTAATTTCTCTTAGCAGTACAAGTATAACGACTGATGGCAAAGTTACTGTTACAGGTACAAGGCCCGGTGTGGCAACAATCGTTGCAACTGGCTCCGGTGAGCGGGAAGTTGGCGGCGGAAGGGAAACCTTCCCCCAAAAGAACGTCGAGGTAATTGTCACAGGTTCGGTAGATGCCTTTGCTGGCGGCAATGCTTTTGATTTGCAGATTGGGCAGACGAAAGAACTCGCTGTCAAGGCAAATGGGAAACCTCTTTCCAGCAGTGCAAAGGTGAAACTAACTTATCCGGACAATGTGACATGCTCGGCCACTGATGGTCAGCTGCGCATCACCTCTAATAGCAAAACAAAGGCTGGCGATAAGGTTGATATAATCGTCGAACTGACCACAGAGGACGGCAGCAAGAGCCTTACGCCGAACTCTGCCGACAAGCAAACCATTATCGTTACATTTACGCCCGCTCCCACTCGCACTCAGCAAGTCAAACCCAGCCTGACTCTCAATAAGAACAGCCTGAGCTTGGACATGGGCAGTACGAAGACCGGGTCCGTTACAGCGACGAAGATCACCCCAAGCGGTGCGTCAATCACCTGGGAGTCCGATAACGAGAAGGTTGCCGCTGTTAGCGGCAGCGGTACAACGGCGACTATTACCGGCAAGGCTATCGGCACTGCTAATATTACTGCTACAGTTACTGTTGGCAAAGATACGGCCAGCGAGACCATCCCTGTTTACGTGAAAGGTTCCGTAACCAAGCTTGAGATGACGTCCTCCACCGGCGGTTCCGGAGCCGAGTGGGATGCGGGTGCCAAAGCACTGACTTTGACAAGGGGCGGCGGCGTTACATCTTCCGCAGTGTTCTCCGTTACAACGAACGCGCCGCTCTCCAAGAATGCCGCCTTAGTTTGTTCCGTGACCAGTAAAAACAAAAAGAGTGACGCAGCGCAGTACCTCAACTGCAAGGTGGAAGGGAATAAGCTGACGGTAACGGCAACAAAAACCATCCCTGCCGAGTATCTGCCTATGACAGTAAATGTCTGGCTGAAATCGGCTGACGAAACGGTGGACCTCACGTCTGGCAGCAAGTTTTCCTTTACCGTTCAAAGCAAGGGCAATGATACCAATTCAAGCATCGGAGGGGTCCTCCCATTTTAACCCCACGGGAGCGGGCTTGCGCCCGCTCCCGTTCCTCTCTCGCAGCAAATGAAGAAAAGGAGCGTTTTTCATGAAAATCTCCACCAAACGGCGGCTTTTATCGCTGCTGCTGGCTTTTCTTATGGCCCTCACCCTGGTTCCTACGGCCCTGTTGTCCAATACGCTGTCTTCCGGCGGTACGGATACCGGCAAAGACGATGCAGACAATGGCGGCAGTAATACAGACTCCTCCACTGGTCTGAAAAAGCTGGAGCTGCGCGGCGACGGCCTGGAGCCGGGCGATGAATCGGAGGCCGACTACCAGATCGTGCTGGAGCCTGATTCCAGCCCCGGTAAGGGCAGCGTCCGTATTGCCGCCATACCGTCTCCAGATGGCGACTCAAATTTGCGGGTGTCTTGGACTGTCAAAGACCCGGAAATCGCGGGTGCATCTGAGCAGCAAAACAACGCCCAAGCGCATTCAGCTCTTATTTATGGTCAAAAGCCCGGCAGGACAATCATTACTGTCACAGCAACCTTGGGTGAAACTTCCATAAGCAAAACTATCGAGGCTACTGTCAGCGGCATCCAGCTCAGTGAGCGGTTGGAAACAGAGAGCATCAAAATACCGGAAAATCAGACGGAAGTCATTACCCTGAACACAGATTATTATCTCTTTGGCCGCGCAGCCTCTGATAGCGCACAGTTGGATGTCTCCGAGGTCAACGATAAGCAAAATGTCGCTTGGAAAATTGACGGAAAAACCATTACAGTAGAGGGCCGCAAGGCAGGCAGTACCACCATTAAGCTGACTGTCAAATCCAGCGGCGGAAAATATGAAAGGGATATTCACATAGATGTCACCTCCACCGAGGAAATTATCCCTTGGACTGAGGGGTGCAGTGTTTCCAATCCATTGCATTTCTCTGCCCTGGAGGAGACTATTGCTGACAGATACAGCAAAGTTTTCCCCGGCCAGACGTTGACCTCTATTATTGGCCTCAGCATACCCACTGAGCAAGGTACGCTGTATTTAGGCTACTCTTCACCGGAAAGTCCCGGCGCAGGCGTGGGTGGTTCAGTGACTTACTATTACCATACTGCAGCTCGGGGACCCTATATCAACGATATTACCTTTGTCCCCAGGGCAAGTTTTGGCGCGGAAAAGGCATACATCACGTTCACCGCGCAGGGAAGTGACAGTGAGGGGAGCACTCGCACCTTCAAGGGCCGCATCGAGGTCACCCTCACCGACGAGAAGACGGACATCACCGTCTCCACCAAGCGGAATACGCCGCTGCCTCTCACCGCCAGTATGTTCTCCAAGGTCTGTCAGGAGCAGGCGGGTTCTCCCCTGGATTACGTCATCTTCACCCTGCCTCCCGCATCTCAGGGCGCTCTCTACCGGGATTACACGGATAACTGGAACTACGCCGCCAAGGTGTCCCCCAACGAGAAATGCAGCCGGAAGCAGCTGGACGATATCACCTTTGTTCCCGCCGAGACCTATGTAGGCGAGGTCCGCATCAGCTACGCGGGCTACAGCGTCTCCGGTGTGAAATACAACGGGGAGCTGGTCATCCAGGTCAAGCAGGGCGTGGACGACGCTATCACCTACAACGACAACGGCAGCGGCCAGGTCAGCTTCAGCCGTCAGGACTTCGACGACTTCTGCGAGAACGCCACCGGCAGGACCGCGTCCGGCATTTCCTTCACCCTGCCTCCCGCTTCCCAGGGCGTCCTCTATCTCAACTGGAACGGCGTCCGGGGATCCGCCGTTGCGGAGGGCATGGACTACACCCCCCTCCAGCTGGACCGGATGACCTTTGTGGCCGCTGACGGCTTTAACGGCGTGGTGCGCATCCCCTTCAGCGGGGCCAGCCGCTCCGGCGTCAACTTCAGCGGCACGGTAGAAATCCATATTCAATCCGTCGGCACCGGCGGTACGGACGCCTCCATCTCCTACATCTGCGCCCCCGGCCAGTCGGTGAAGCTGTCCCTGTCCGACTTTGCGGGCCTCTGCCAGAGCCTCACCGGCCAGCGGCTGCACTATATCAGCTTCCAGTCCCTGCCGGACTTCAACCAGGGCTCTCTGTACCACAACCGCACCAGCTCCGGCGTCATGGGCACCCGGGCCGCTACCACCCAGCGGTATTTCAACAGCGCTGCCCCTTACATCGCAAACCTCTCCTTCTGGGCCACCGACCGCTTTACCAGCGTGACGATCCCCTTCACCGGCAGCGCCGTCAGCGGCCAGACCTTCACCGGCACGATGTCCATCAGCAGCGGCGCGGGCGCGGGCAGCGGCCTGGCGGGTACGGTGAACTACAGCGCGGTGGGCCAGACTCCCGTGTCCTTCTCCGGCGGAGACTTTGACGCCGCCTGCCGCGAGGCCACCAATGCGGCCCTGAGCTATCTGCAGTTCGATCTGCCCGCCTCCGGCCAGGGAATTCTCTACTACGACTACCGCGCCGGCACCGCGCCTACGGCCCTGAACGCGGGGACCACCCTTTATCGCTCCGGCGAGACGTCTGTAGACCGGGTGTCCTTCGTGGCGGCCAAGGGCTTCTCCGGTGTGGCTTCGGTGCCCTTCACCGGCTGGGCCATCGACGGGCGGCAGTTCCAGGGCGCCGTGCAGATCACGGTGCGCTCCGACGCCGCCCTGGGCGGCCTGGTCCGGTATGAGAGCCGGGGCGAGCCGGTCCATATCAACGCCTATGACATCCAGACCGCCTCCGGCGGCACACCGGCCTCCCTGCGCCTTACCGGCCTGCCGGACGCCGGCCATGGAAAGCTCTACTATCAGTACGGCGGCCCCACCCAGTACAGCTGGCAGGGCAATACCACCACGGTCTACAGCCTCTACGGGGACCCCTCGGTGTCCAACCTAACTTTCGTACCCAAGGCGGGCTTCTACGGCGTAACGGAAATCCCCTATACCGCCTCCAACGCCGACGGCACCCAGTACACCGGGACCATCCGGATCACCGTGACGGAACCCGCCGTCTCCGCCAACTTTGACGATCTCTCCGGCTACTCCGCCCAGATGAAGTCCGCGGTGGACTATCTCTACAACCTGGGCGTGGTCCAGGGCACCGGCCAGCGGCGCTATGAGCCGGGAGCCTCCATCCGCCGGGGCGACTTCTGTGTGATGCTGTCCCGGGCTTTCCAGTTCAATGTGGGCAGCACCGTCCAGGGCTTCAGCGACGTGGCTCCGGACGCCTACTATGCCCAGGCAGTCAATGAGATGTATGCCCTGGGCGTGGTCAACGGCGTGGGCGGCGGGCGCTTCGAGCCCTCCACGACCCTGTCCCGGCAGGATGCCGCGCTGATGGTCCAGCGGGCTCTGAACCAGGCGGGCATTGACGTCCCCGACGGCAATGCGGCGGCTCTGGCTGCTTATGGCGACCGGGGTCAGGTGGCGGACTACGCCCGAGGGGCCGTATCGGGTCTGGCCCAGCAGGGTCTGCTGCCCACCTCCAACAGCCGTCTCTCTCCCCGGAGCAATTTAAACCGGGGCGACATGGCACTCCTGCTCCACCGGGCAATGACCCAGTAACATCAAAAAAGCGGCTGCGCCGCTTTTTTGAGAAGGGGTCCGGGCCGGGTTCGGCCCGCAAAGCACTTTTTCCGTGGGCCGCGCTTTGCGGCGCTTCACGGAGATAGACGCCCCCCGAAAAAGGGATTAAAATTTATTCACGCCTCCGGCGTGAACTCCTGCGGAGACAGGATGAAAAGGTCCCACACCTTCCGGTGTGGGACCTTTTCACAATATCGGGTCAAAGGAAACTGTTAAACCAGCAGCATACACTCCATACCCGGCACCCGCAGGGTCAGCCGGTCCTGGACCGCCGCAAACTGCTGGCCGGAAAGGACGTCCGTAGCCAGATGCCGGAACCAGGGAATGGAAATTTCCTCCATATCTGCTCCCGCGTTGAGGATGGCGGCGACAGACTCCTCTCCATCCTCCCGGGCAAAGGCCAGCAGGGGCCCTTGGGCGTGCAGCCACCGCAGCTCACCCCGCTGCAGGGAGGTCTGTTCACTGCGCAGCCTGCCCAATAAAGCGAAATGTCTTTGCAGCGTCAGATCCTCCCGGCCCCAGGGATAGGTTCCCCGGTTGAAGGGGTCCTCGAAGCCCTCCATGCCCGCCTCATCGCCGTAATAGACCATCGGCGAACCGGGAAAGGCATACAGCAGCACAGCGCCTATCCGGAGCAGCCGCGTTCCCCGCTCCCGCTCCTCCGGGGTCATGCGGTATTCCGCGCGGGCGGTCCGGTCCTCCGGCGCTCCCCCCGGACCCACCCCCAGCATGGTGAGAATGCGGGGCGTGTCATGGGTGCCCAGCAGGTTCATGGCGCTGTAGAAAGCCGGCCGGGGATAGTTCTCCCGGATGGTCTCCATGGCCTCCATGAAAGCTTCCGCCCCGCCGCCCTGGAGATAGGCCAGGGCGGCGGTCCGGAAGGGGTAGTTCATGAGCCCGTGGGTCTCCCGGCCCAGAAGGTACTTCCGCCGCTGGTCGTAGGCGATCTTGTTGCTGCCGTCCTCCCAGACCTCACCCAGCAGGAAGCTGTCCGGCTTCTCCCGGACCATGGCGGTGCGGATCTTGGCAATAAACTCATCGGGCAGCTCGTCGGCCACGTCCAGCCGCCAGGCGTCCGCGCCCGCCCGGAGCCACCGGCGGACAATGGAGTTCTTCCCCTCAATGATGTAGTCCACATAGCTGGGGCAGGTCTCGTTGACGGCGGGCAGGGTCTTGATCCCCCACCAGGCGTCGTACCGGTTGGGCCAGAACAGAAAGGCATACCAGGGGTAGTAGGGGCTCTCCTTGCTCTGGTAGGCTCCCGGACCCGGATAGGTCCCGTTGGCGTTGAAATACCGGCTGTTGCTGCCGGTGTGGTTGAACACGCCGTCCAGCATCACCCGGATGCCCAGCGCGTGGGCCTTCCGGCACAGGCGGCGGAAATCCTCCTCGGTGCCCAGCATGGGGTCGATCTTTTCATAGTCTCCGGTGTTGTACCGGTGGTTGCTGTCGGACTCGAAGATGGGGCAGAAATAGATGGTGCCGACGCCCAAAGATTTCAAATAGTCCAGCTTCTCCTCCACCCCCGCCAGATTTCCGCCGAAGAAGTCCCGGTTGCGGACCTCGCCCTTTTCGTCGGGGAGGTACTCCATGCCCTCGTCCCAGTTCTGGTGGACCGTCCGATCCCCCGGCATCCCGGCGGGATCGGGGATGGCCGTCCGGCGGAAGCGGTCGGGGAAGATCTGGTATGTGACTCCCCTGCCGAACCAGTCCGGCGTGGAGGCAGAGCCGTCATAGACCGTCTGCTGCCAGCAGACCAGCTCCTTCTCCTCCCGGCACAGGCCGTTCTTCCCCAGCCACAGGGTCTCCCCCTGTTCGTTCTGGAGACGGAAGGCGTACCAGATCAGTTCCGGCTGCTCCGGAGCGTCGTAAGAGGCGGCGAGGACCGTCTGGCCCTCCTCCTCTCCCGCCGGGAGCAGGGCCTGCTCCCAGTAGCCCTCCGTGAACTCCTCATAGAGCAGCAGCGCGCCGGCGGAGAAGCCGCGGGGTGGGCGGAGCGTTACGGTGATCTCGGCGCCGCAGGGAACCGCGCCATAGGGGGTCTTGTACCGTGGGTCTCTGGAATTGAAGATCGTCGTCATAAACTGCTTTCCTTGCTATTAAATTTTCTAAACCTATGGCAGCAGTTCGCCTTCAGGCACCACTGCATACCCGATATCATCGGGGCTGAAATAGTCGTTGAGGATCTGTACGGCGGTGGAGGCCAAAGCCGCGCCGCTGCGCCCCTGTTCGATGACCACCGCCACGGCGATCTCCGGCTCCTCAAAGGGAGCAAAGCACACGAACACGCCGTTGGCCACCACGTCGCCCACCTGGGCGCTGCCGGTCTTGGCGCCGGCGGTGACGATGCAGTCCTTGAACTCTCCGGCCAGGGAGCCCTTGGTCACCAGGTCCCCCATGCCCTTCTTCACCGCCGCCAGGGTCTCCTCGGAAATAGAGATCTCCGACAGGACCTCCGGCTGGTGGGTATATAGGACGGAACTGCCGTCATAGCTGGTCACGTCCCGCAGCAGGTGGGCGTCCACCCGCTGTCCGCCCCGCAGGAGGACGGCGATATAGTTGGCCAGCTGGAGGGGCGTATAGAGCTGCTGGGCCTGCCCGAATCCGGCCCAGGGGGACTGGTCCTCGCCGGGGGCGTTCTCGTGGCGGGAGCCAACGCGCTCACTGATCTCAATACCGGTATGCTCTCCCAGCCCGAAGGCGGCGGCGTACTCATTGAGCCGGTCCAGTCCCAGCTGGTAGCCCATCTCCGCGAAGAAGAAGTTGCAGGAGACGGTAATGGCCTCGCTGACGTTGATGCGCCCGTGACGGCCCCGGCTGCTGTTGTAAAGCCAGCAGTTGGCGTAGCTGTTGGGGTCCCCGGGGTAGGTCCAGTGGCCGGTGGCGTTGATTTTGGTCTTGGTGTCGATGACCCCGCTCTCCAGGGCGGCCACGGCGGTCATGGGCTTGAAGGTGGAGCCCGGCGTATACGCGCCGTTCACCGCCCGGTTGGTATAGGGGGCCGCCGGGTCCTGGGAGAGTGTCTCCAAATCCTCCTGATAAGTCCGCTGGCTGTAGGTGGGGTAGGTGGCCAGGGCCAGGATCTCGCTGTCCTTGACGCTGACCACCGCCGCGGCGCCGCCGATGGTCTTCATGCGCTCCCGCTCCTCGTCGTTCCTGGCGCCGGCCTTGGCGGTTTCCACGCCGCTGGCCAAGGCGGCCTCCACCTTCGCCTGGAAGTCGATGTCGATGGTCAGGGCCACCGTGCCGCCGGGCTGGGGGTCGATGGTATACAGCTCGCTGGTGATCTTGCCGTTCTGGTCGGTGGTGATGGCCCGGGTGCCCTCCCGGCCCCGGAGCCAGGACTCGAAGGCCAGCTCCGCGCCGTCCCTGCCCACCTGCTCGTTGAGCTGGTAGTGATGGTAGGCGCTCAGGTCCTCCTCCCCCGCCTCCTTGGCGGTGTTGTAGGGCTCGTTGAGGGCGTCCAGAGTCTCCCTGTCCGGAATGGCTCCGATCCGTCCCAGGATATGGGCGGCGTAGTCGGTGTGATACTGGCGGACGGCCTTGCTGTCCACCACCGCGCCGGAGAAGCCGCCGTCGTTGAGCAGGGAGATGAGCTCTACCGACACGTCCTCCGCCAGGAAATAGGGCACCGTGGCGGCATTGTGCTCCAGGGTGCGCAGGCGCAGCTCGTAGAGCACCCCCAGCACCAGCCGGGCCTCCTGGGGGGTAAAGCTCTGCGGAATGCCGAAGTCCTTCCGCAGCAGCTCCATCAGCTGGTCCGCGGACAGGGCGGAGGAGGCGGACAGCGCAAATTCCCTCACCAGCGTCCCGCTCATAAGGGGCATCTTAGTGTCCGCCGTGATCTCCGTAGGCGACCAGTCCCGGTCCCGGAGGAAGTTCTGGAACCGGACCCGCTGGGTACCGGTCACGTCCTGAATAGTGTAGGACCAGGGCATATTCTGAGACACCGGCAGGCCGTCCTCCCAGGCGATACCCTGCTCCTGGAGCAGCCGGAGCAGCCGCAGCATGGCCTGGGCCACGCTCTCGGAGTGGACCGTATTGCCCTCGCCGGGTGTGATGGAGGGATCGTCCTCCACCAGTTCCGGGTCAAAGGTGACGGTATAGATCTGCCGGTTGGAGACCAGCACCTTCCCGTTGCGGTCCGTAATGGGGCCCCGGAAGGTCTTCACCGCTTGGGTGGTGGTCACCTGGGTGGTAGACTCGGACAGGTAGTCCGCCCCATGGACGATCTGGGCGTCGTAGAGGATGCACACAAAAAAGATCATGCAGCAGAGATAGAAGATCACCAGAAGGCTGGATCTTCTAAAAAAATGTTTTTCGTATTCCAAGGGCAGTTCCTTTCTTGGCAATGTTCTGTCAGTAATCCGCCCCGCATCTCCGGAAGATTGCCCGGTACAGCGGCAGCACGATGAGCAGGGCCGGCAGGGTCAGCAGGGCCTCTCCCAGCGTGATCCGGGCCATGAGACCCAGATACTGTCCCCCGGCAAGGACCTGCACCAGCATCCGGAAGGCCCCCGTGGTCAGCAGCCCCAGGGAGGACACGATCAGCGCGCATAAAAACCCTCTGGACTGCAGCCGGCTGGCGATCCCCCCGGAGAGGGCCGCAATTACGGGGAAAATAATGGCGAAAAACCCCCGGAAGGGCGCGGGTACCAGCAGGTCGCACAGCGCCCCCAGCACCAGGGCGAACACCGCCCCCTGCCGCGGGCCCTCAAACATGGCGGCCATTGCCGGCAGCATGGGGTACAGGAAGGGCGCCAGCCCCAGCACCCGGATATTGCTGAAAAACATGGCGTGGAAGGCGCACAGGAGCAGCGTCACCAGGGCGTACATCACCCATTTGAAGACACGATAGCTTTTTGGCTGCATACCTGTGCCCCCTATTCCACAATGTCAAAGCTGGTGACCACGTAGATCTCCGTCAGGCCCTCCAGGGTCATCTCCGGGCGCAGCACCGCGTACTGGGCCAGCCCGTCGTCCCCGGTGCGGACCTCCTCTACGTAGCCGATGACCACCTGGGAGGGGTAGTATCCCCCCAGGCCGGAGGTGACCACCAGATCTCCCGCCACCACATCCGGCTCCGCCCCCAGGTATGTCAAAGCCATCCGACCCTCGCTCATCAGGGAGAAATCCCCCTGGGCCAGGGCGCTGCTCCCGCTGCGGAACACCAGCGCCCCGATGGAGGACTCGCTGTCCAGGATGGTGCGCACGGTGGCCCAGTTGAGCCCCGCCTCCGTCACCACGCCCAGCAGGTACCCCTCCTCGGTCACCACGCAGTCCCCCACCTCGATGTCGTAGGCGGTGCCCTTGTTGATGGTGAGCAGGCTGTACCAGTTGGAGGAATCCTGCACCAGCACCCGGGCGGACTCCAGATGGAGGTCCCGGCGCTGCTCCCGGAGCTGGGCCACCTTGCGCAGGTGGGCGTTTTCCTCACGGTCGAAGGTGGCCTGCCGGACCTCCTCCTCCATCTCGGCGATTTGGAGCTTCAGCTGCCGGTTCTCCTCCTTCAGCGCGTCAAACTGGGTGAAGTAGTCCGCCCAGTTCCGAAGGGTTTCCGACACGGCGGCGGAGGCCGCTCGGAAGGGGGTAACGACGATTCCCGCCAGATTGGGCAGGACGGCTGAGGTGGCGGAAAAATAGCTCATTACGCTCAGCACAACGGCGATCACTGCCGCCAGCGATAAGATCATAATCAGAAATCGGTTGGATGAACGCTTCAATTACAGATCCTCCTCAGCGGAAAACAGCTGGATGCCAAAGTCCGCCAGCATTTTTCCCAGCAGGTACAGGGGCAGGCCCATCACATTAAAATAGTCCCCTTCAATCCGGGAGACGAACAGCGCCGCCTTTCCCTGGGCGCCGTAGGCGCCCGCTTTATCGAAGGGCTCCCCGGAGCGGATATAGCCCCAGATCTCGTCCTGGGTCAGGGGCCGGAAGGTGACGGCGGTGGTCTCCGTCCGGGTCTCCACCCGTTCCCCCCGGCAAAGGGTCACGCCGGTGCAGACGTGGTGGGTCCGCCCGGAGAGGACGGAGAGCATGGTGAAGGCGTCCACCTGGTCCCGGGGCTTGCCCAGACGGAGGCCGTCCAGGAAGACCATGGTGTCGGCGGCGATGATGATCGCCGCCGGGTCCCTCGACAGGGCCAGGGCGGCCTCCGCCTTCCTACGGCAGATGGAGGAGACGATCTCCTCCGGGGAGAGGGCGGGGTCGTAGTCCTCCTCCGCCTGGGGGACGAGGATGTCAAATTTTTTGATCCCGATTTGTTCCAGAAGTTGTTTTCTTCTGGGGGATTGGGAGGCCAGAATAATTCTCGGCATAGTTTTTCCTTCCGGCGCTGTGCGCCGGGTTCGCTTTCTTCTTGAATCGGCCCGGGGGCTCCTCGCCCCCGGACTCCTCGGGTACTTTTTGTATGAACAAAAAGTACCCAAAAAGTCACTTAAACCTTGCGGTTTAAGAATCCCTTATTTTTTGATTAGTTTTGCGCCCAAGGCCCAGTCGGTTTTGTCTAAATTGACTGCCGTCCGCTTCGTTCCTCTTCTGCGCCTATTTCAACGTGGTCATCGGTGCCCCCTACCGTTTAGCGGGGCTAACTCCCCGGGGTGCGTGATGCTAGTCTGCTCCGTTTTGCCAGAGGTCCTGGCGATGGACGAGCACCCAGGGCCGTCATTCGGCCTTCGTCCGAACGACTGGCCCGGCAGTGTTGCTGACGCACCACTGCCCAGAAGCGGCGCCGCAGCGAAATCTACCGTTAGAATCCGTGGGTAGACGCAGAAGTCCGGCGGGTTCTGATGCGAGCCAACGGGAGAATGGAGAATCAGGTTGTGCAAATAAATTCCCCCGTAGTGAAGGAGGATTCTTAAGGAACGTAGTTCCTTAAGCGACCTTTTGTTACTTTTCCCTCGCGGGAAAAGTAAGCCCCGCCGCCGGCGAGGCGGCAAATCTAATTGAAAGATCAGCAGCGGAGGCGGCCCGCAGGGCCGCAGATTAGCGCCCTGTGGAACCGAAACCGCCCGTCCCCCGGGCGGTCTCCGGAAGCTCCTCAACCACCTCGACCTCCGGGTGCAGCACGGGAACGACCACCAGCTGGGCGATCCGGTCCCCGGGTTCTACCACATAGTCTTCCCCCCGGTAATTGTGGAGCCCCACGCTCATGGGTCCCCGGTAATCGCTGTCAATGACGCCGATCCCGTTGGTCATGGTGATGCCATGGCGGATGCCCATACTGCTGCGGACCGCCATGATCCCCACATACCCCTCCGGGATGGCGGCGGCGATGCCCGTAGAAATAAACGCCTCCCCGCCCGCCGGCACCACTACCGGCCCGTCAATGCACGCATGAAGATCCAACCCCGCCGCGCCGTCGGTGGCATAGTAGGGCAGAGGGATCTCCTTCCCAATTTTATCTGAAATGATCTTGATCTGCAATTTCATCAGAAGATTTCCTTATACCTGTATTATTCCACGCCCCGGTAAAATAGTCCCCTGGTGTATCCGTCGGGCGCGTCTCCCGCCTCGCCCCTGTAAAGCCGGAAAATCCGCACGCATTCCTCGGGCGGCTCCGTGGTAAATCTTAGATTCACCCACCGCAGGCCGCATTGCCTGTACTCCGGCTTATCCGCCAGATAGAGGACTTTCCCGTTCTCGATCTCGCTGCGGCAGCCGAAGGCCGGAAGTACAGGAAAATCTTCCCCCCGCCGGTCCGTCAGCGTATGGACGGCGGCGCAGGGTACCGCCCGGCCCTGCCGGACCTCGCAGCCACGTCCGGCGTTGGAGATGAGACAGTTCTCCGTAATCATCAGCGGCAGGCGGCCATAGACCGCCGCCTCGCAGTCCAGCGGCTTTTTCAGGTCCCTGATCTGCTCATAGCGCAGCTCAAAGGAGAGCGCGGCGCTCTCCAGTCCCCACTCCCGGCATTGGGCCAGGGAGCGGCTGTTGAATACGTTCAGCCCCGGCCCGCCCCGCATAGCGAGCCCCGTCCGCTCCCCCAGAACCAGCTGTCCCAGGTTCTGTACTGCCAGGGAGGCGCATCCCAGCGCTTTCGCCCGCTCCAGCAGGGCGAGCAGCTCCGGCGTCTCGTGGTCCGTGCAGATGCGGGGCAGCAGGGCGCAAAGCTCCGTCCCCCGGTCCCGGAGGGCGGTCACGGAAAAGTCCGCCATCCGCTCCACAGGAAGATAGGCAATATCCGGGGCCAGCTCTGCCAGCCCCTCCGCCAGCTGTTCCGGGTGGAGCAGCGTTACCGTCAGCCCGGGGTCCTTGCTCCAGGCGCGGCAGTTCTCCGGCATGTTCGGCGCGGCATCCTCCCGCCGCTCCGGCGGCGCGGTCCGCAGGGCCGCCAGGGCCTCCAGCCCCTCCCGCCGCAGGGCGTTGACGGCACTGGCGGAAAGGGAGAGCCCCGGGTCCAGGGATACCTCCACCTTTTCCGGCCGGAAGACAGTTCCGCCGGTCTTGGCCAGACGGGATTTTACTTCTTCCGCTTCCAGCGGGCGGCTGCGGGCGGGCTCCGGGACAGGTCCTCCTGCGGAAACGGTATTTCCTTGGCTGTCGGAAACCGTCAGCCGGGCGGGCTCTCCCACCCGGAATCGGGCGGACATGACCACCGGCACCGTGCGCAGATCGCCCCGGTCATAGGCGGCCTTGGCCTCCCGGAACAGCTCCTCGGGGCTGGCGGCATCCTCCGCCCGGGAGCCGAACATATCCGGACCGGGCCGGCCCCGCCAGTAGCCGTCGGTGAAGCCCTCCCGGGAGAAGGCCAGCTCCAGCTGCCGCCGCTCCTCGGAGGTGGGTTTCCGGTTTTCACGCAGGAGGGCGGCGTAGATCCGGGTGACCACCGCCACGTATTCGGGCCGCTTCATCCGGCCCTCCAGCTTCAAAATGGATACGCCCATGTCCCGCAGCTCCGAGAGATGCTCCGCCAGGCTGGCGTCCTTCAAACTCAGAGGATGTCCGGACCTTCCACCGTCAAAGCGGTAGGGCAGGCGGCAGGGCTGGGCGCAGGCGCCCCGGTTGCCGCTGCGCCGCCCGATGAGGGCGCTCATGGCGCACTGGCCGGACCAGCACATGCACAGCGCCCCGTGGACGAAGACCTCGATGGCGATGGGGCTGTTCCGGCAGATGAAGGAAACATCCTCCCGGCTCAGCTCCCGACCCAACACTACGCACCGCATTCCCAGCCGGGCGGCCTCCTCCGCCCCGGCCAGGGTGTGGACGGTCATCTGAGTGGATCCATGGAGGGGCAGGTCCGGGACGATCCTCCGGGCCAGGGCCGCCAGACCCCAGTCCTGGACGATGACCCCGTCCACGCCGCACCGGCTGGCCAGCCGCAGCAGATCCTCCGCCTGGGGCAGCTCCCGGTCGGAGAGAAGGGTGTTGACGGTGAGGTATACCTTCACTCCCCGGAGATGGCAGTAATTTACCGCCTCCGGCAGCTGCTCCGGGGTGAAATTTTCCGCGCCCCGGCGGGCGTTGAGCTGGCCGCAGCCCAGGTATACCGCGTCCGCGCCGTTCTGTACCGCCGCCTCCATGGCCTCCCAGCGGCCGGCGGGGGAGAGCAGCTCCATGGCTTATCGCTTCTGCTGCTGGAGCTTCAAAAGCTCCCGCTTGCACTCGCTCAATTCGGCCTTGGCCTTCCCGGCCTCGTCCAGATAGCCCTTCAGCTGGCGGCGGAGGTTTTCGGCGGCGGCCTGCTGCTTGAGCAGCTCGTCAGCCAGATTGGTTGCGGCCAGCACCGCCGCATCCATGCGGCTGACCCGGCCGGAAGCCGTGATATCTGTCATTTTTTCGTCCACCAGTGCGGCCACCTTCTGCATATAGGAGGGGCTCTCCTCGCTCATCAGGGTATAGTCTGTGCCGTTGATGGTGACGGTGATTTTGTTTGCCATCTTTTCGTGCTCCCTTCTTGCCCCTTCGCGTACAATCTTACAAATTACTAGTATAGCAGATTCTTCCGGAAAAGCAATTATATTTTTCCGTTTCTCCTCCCGGCGCTGCAAAAAAATGTCTGGAGAAATTACCCCCTTGCCCCGGAGGGCGGCAAGGGTATATAATGCTGTTACTATTACTTCCGAACCAAAAGGGCGGAAGTAATAGATGCCATGTTTTGCGGTTGCCGCCGTTTACGGCGGCGAGCAAAACGGCTTAAATCACAAGGTTATTATTTCCGAATTTCTATTCGGAAATAATAACCACCGGAGGACGCGCATATGACACATAAATCGAAATGGATTTTGCTTTTCTCCCTGCTGACCGTGCTGCTGCTCACCGCCATGGCCGCCCCGGCGGAGGAGGCGTCCCGGGAGGCCTCCTCCGCCGGGCCTCTGCGGGCCGTGGTCGTCTATGAGGACGGCGCCGACCCGGAGGAGCTGGCGCGGCTCATGGAGGAGACGGAGGGCGTGAAGCTCCTCTGCCGCTATGAATCCCTCTTTTCCGGCGCCGCCGTGGAGGCGGGGGAGCGGGAACTGGCCGCGCTGGAAGACCTGCCCGGCGTGGCCGGCGTGGGCCTGGCCCGGCGCTATGAGTGCGCCTCCTCCTCCGGGACCAAAGACGCGCTCTCTCCGGAGGAGGGGCTGCAGCTCATGAACGCGGACGGCCTGTGGGAGCAGGGCTATACCGGGGACGGCACCGTCATTGCCATCCTGGACAGCGGCCTGAACACGGACCACGAGGTCTTTGCCGACGCGTCCCTGATGGAGTCTCCCGCGCTCAGCCGGGAGGATGTGGCGGACTTTACCCAGAAGGGCGGTTCCAAGGGCCGCTATGTCTCCTCCCGCATCCCTTTTGCTTATGACTACTACGGCCAGGATGACAACGTGTCCACCACCAACAGCCACGGCACCCACGTCACCGCCCTGGCTGCTGGGTATGCAAAGGACCGGGCGGGGCACGTCACCTTCCGGGGCGCGGCCCCGGCGGCCCAGATCCTCAGCATGAAGATCTTCCCCAACGGCTCCGGCGGCGGCACCGACGACACCATTATTCTCCGCGCCCTGGAGGACGCCTGGAACCTGGGGGCCGACGTAGTGAACCTCTCCGTGGGCACCGGCGCGGGATTCAGCGGGAGTGACACTCTGGACGGGGTCTACTGCCGGGCCTTCACCCAGATGGCTCAGTCGGGAGTGCTGATCTGCTGCGCCGCCGGCAACAGCCCGGCCAGCGTCAGCACCAAGGCCTGGGGCCAGCCGCTGCCCACCGGAAACTATACGGACTACGGTTCCGTCTGCTCCCCCGGCAGCTTTTACGGCGCGCTGGCCGTTGCGGCCGCCTCCCGGACGGCCGGCGGCACGGCGGCCATGGCGAAGTACTCCGCCTGGGGCCCGGGCTCCGGCCTGCATCTGACTCCGGCGCTGACCGCCTTCGGCGGCCCCGTCACCTCCGCCGGGGCGTCCTCGGCCCAGCAGTACCGCAGTGACGAGGGGACCTCCATGGCTTCCCCCTACGCCGCCGGAAGCTGCGCCGTGCTCCTCCAGGCTCTGCGGGAGCGGGGCGTCACGGACAAACAGGAGGCCGCCGCCCTGGCCCAGAGCCTGCTGGCAAGCCGGGCCCAGGTGCTCACCGAAAACGATCTGCCCGTCTCCCCCCGGCGGCAGGGCGCGGGCTTTATCGACCTGGAGGACGCCGCCTCCGGCACCCTGGCCGTCATGAACCCTCTCATTGAGCTGGGGGAGAGCGAAGACGGGCGCTTCACCCTCCCCGTCATCCTGCGCAACCTCTCGGACAAGCCCCTCAGTGTCTCCCTGGAGGTCCAGGTCCTCACCGACGATTACCGGCAGCAGTATGGCGTGTGGCACAGCCTGATGACCCCCCGGGACATCACCTCCGGCGTCGCCGTCAGCGGATCCCGCTCTGTCACTGTCCCAGCCCGGGGCGAGACTGCGGCGACCTTGAGCCTGACCGTCAGCGAACAGCTGCGGCGGGAACTGGCGGAGGTCTATCCCAACGGCTTTTATGTGGAGGGCTATGTGACGGCTTCCGGCAGCGGCCAGACGGCCCACGGCGCGTTCCTGGGCTACTGCGGCAGCTGGAACGCCGCGCCGGTACTGGAGCCGCTGGACTTCCGGGATGTGCAGAACGCCGCCTTCCGTCTGGCGGGAGGACGGGACCTGACCACAGAGCGCCGCGCCCTGCCCCAGGACCTGGAGGACTGCCTGACGCTGCTGGGGGCCGATCTGGGGGCCAATCTGGCCTTTCTGGCGGAGGAGCCTGGGGCTGTGCCGGAGGACGGCATTCTTCTGGGCTTTAACGGCCACGCCTACGGGCCCCATGACGACCGACGCAGCGCCCTCTCGGTCTGGGCAGGGAACACCGCCGCCGGGACGCTGTGCCTGAACCTCTACACCCTGCGCAATGCTGCCGGTGTGGTCATGGTAGTGTCCAACCCGGAGACCGGGGAGATCTACAGCGCCGCGGAGGAGCTTTTGCTGGAAAAATCCGGCAGGAGCCTCTTCGGTCCGAGCATTGCGCCCAGCGCCGCCTTCGCCTGGGAGGGAACGGACGCCAAGGGCCGGAAGCTGCCCGCCGGTACCCAGGTGCAGGTGGACGTATACGCCTGGCTGGACACGGATGAGGACATCCAGACCGCCTGCCGCGACAGCGTCCGCCAAGACGAACCGGCGTCCTGGCGCTGGCTGCTGGAGGACGAATATGACGCTTACCGGGCACTGAGCTTCCCGGTGACGCTGGACGGCGCGCCGCCCGCAGCCGAGGCATCTATGAGCGGAAGCACGCTGACGGTTACGGTGCGGGACGACCAGTTTACGGCCTATGCCTCCGTTCTGGACGGCGGCGGAAACCTCCTGGCGGAAAACGCCTTCTTCCTGGAGGAGGCCGGGACGGCGTGTACGCTGACGGTGGACTTCTCCGGCGGGGAGATGCCGGAGAAGGTCTACATCTGTGCGGAGGACTATGCCGCCAACATTATGGGCTATGAGGTGGACGTGAAGGCCCTGGCCGCCGGCGGGGCCGCCGCCCCCAGGGAATGCGCCGCCGTGCTGCTGCGGGATGTGTCCTATGACGCATGGTACCACGAGGCGGTGGACTGCGTGGTGGGCGCAGGTGTGATGCGGGGCGACGGAAACGCATTCTTCATGCCGTCGGATTCCGCCACGCGATGGGTGATCGTGGACGCCCTCCACCGGGCCAGCGGCAGTCCCGTGTCCAAGCTGTCCCTGGAGGATCTGCCCTTCCATGATGTCCCCAGCCGGGCAAAGTACATCAAGGCCCTGTGCTGGGCCTATGAGGCAGGGGTGGTGTCCGGCCGCGCGGACGGGGCCTTCTACGGCACCGCCGGCGTTACCCGCCAGGAGTTGGCGGTGATGCTGTACCGGTGCGCCAAGCCCTCCGGCGGGGAGAGCGGGGATCTGGCCGCCTTCCCCGATGGGAGCACCGTGGCGGACTGGGCCCGGGAGGCGGTGTCCTGGGCCGTGGGCGCCGGCCTGCTCCAGGGCGGCGCGGACGGGAGGCTGAACCCCAACGCCGGCGTCACCCGGGCGGAGACCGCACAGATGCTTATGCGGTTTATGGAGCGCTCGTAACCCTTCCCGCCAAATCAGTCAATAAGACCGGGGCCGGTTCAGTTTGAACCGGCCCCGGTCTTTTATGCTTTTTCCTCCCACCGCACCAGGTTCACCGGGTCCTCCAGCAGGCAGGGCTCCCCCAGGATGGTAGTCAGGCCGTCAAACCGGACCGGGACCCCAGGTCCCTCCAGGCTGTCCCGCATCACATGGAAATGCAGGTGGGGGATCCAGCTGGATCCGCTGCTGCCTACCCTTCCAAGGAGTTGGCCCGCTTGGACGGTCTCCCCCTCCCGGGCGGTGACGCTCCCCTTCAGCAGATGGGAATACAGGGACAGCTCCCCGCCGGGGTGGCGCAGCAGCACGTGGTTCCCGTCGATCCGGGCGTGCTCCCCGAACCGGGCCTCCACCTGCTCCAGGTCCGTCTCCTCACCGGTATCCTCCAGGCCGTCGAAGACCTCCTCCACCACGCCGCCGCAGGCGGCGTACACCGGATCGCCCTCGATCAGGGGCCGGGTCAGGGTCTCGTCAAACCGCCCGGCGTCAAAGGCGAACTCGCTGTTCCGGCACCACCGGTGGGAGTTGACAGAGGGGTAGGTATCCGTCACCAGCACCGTCCCCCGCAGTGGGAAACGGTAGCGGTTGGGGCTCACATAGGGGACAACGGAGATCGTTTTCTCCGCCCGCAGGCCGTCCCGCTCCGCCAGGACGTGGAGGGTATCCGCCGCCCCGCTGGCAAAAAACGCGAAGTGCTCGTGGAGGAAGGTCGTATCCGGGCGGTACGACAGGCCCAGGATGCGCCCCAGGCTGCTGTCCCGGTACCGGGCCAGCTCCTCCCGGCCATAGGCCAGCCGCAGGGCCAGCTCCTCCCCCTCATAGCGGACCTGAAAGCAGGGCCTGCCCTCCGTCCGGCAGGTCAGGGTCAGCGCCGCAGGGGACTCCCCGTCCTCAAAAGCCAGGTACCGCAGGAAGAAGTCGTTGTGGAGCATGTGCTCCTCCCGGACCACTGAATAGATCACATCGTCGCAGCGTATCCGCATCCGCTCAGCCCAGCACTTCGTCCGCGATGCGCTCCATGGCGGCGACGTCGCAGTCCTTCACCGCACCCTGGATGGTGTGGACGGTGGGGCAGATCTCAATGTCCTTCATGGCCTCCAGATACCCCCGCATGACCTTGGCGGCGGCGGGCGCCCAGGAGCCGTTCTCAATGATGGCCGCCTTCCGCTTCCGCCAGGTCTTGTCCCGCAGATGGGCCATGAAGTGGTCCATGGCCGGGAAGAGGCCCCCGTCGTAGGTGGGGCTCATAAACACGGCCCTGCCGCAGCGGAAGGCCTCCTCCACCGCGACGGCCTGGTCCTCCCGGCACAGGTCGATGAGCGCCGCGCGGGCGCAGCCCTTCTTCTCCAGGATCTCCTTCATCATCCCGGCGGCCCGGGCAGTGTTGCCGTGGATGGAGGCGTAGGCCACCAGCACGGCCTCCGGCTCCTCCGGCTCGTAGCGGCTCCAGCGGTCATACTTGTCCAGATAGTACCCCAGGTTCTCCCGCAGGACGGGGCCGTGGAGGGGGCAGATGGTTTGGATATCCAGCCCGGCGGCCTTTTTCAGCAGGGCCTGGACCTGGACGCCGTACTTGCCCACGATATTGAAATAGTACCGGGCGGCCTCCGCGTCCCAGCTCTCCCCGGCGCTCAGGGCCCCGAAGGTGCCGAAGCCGTCGGCGGAGAAGAGAATCTTTTCGCTGGATTCATAGCTCACCATTACCTCCGGCCAGTGGACCATGGGGGCCATGACGAAGGTGAGGGTGTGGCTGCCCAGGGAGAGGGTGTCCCCCTCCTTCACGGTGACAGACCGGGCGCTCCAATCTCCGGGAAAGTACTTGGGCAGCATGGAGAAGGTCTTGGCGTTGCCCACCAGCCGCATCTCCGGGAACTTTTCCAGCAGCAGGCCGATGCTGCCCGCATGGTCCGGCTCCAGGTGCTGCACCACCAGGTAGTCGGGGCTGCGGCCCCGGAGCTGAGCGTCCAGATTTTCCAGCCACCGGTCTGCCGCCCGGCGGTCCACGGTGTCCATGACGGCTGTTTTCTCGTCCAGAATGAGGTAGGAGTTATAGGATACGCCGTTGGGAACGGGGTACTGGCTCTCAAAGAGGTCAATGGTGGTATCGTCCGCACCGATATAGCGGACGGAATCAGAAACATGGAGATCACTCATGGCGGATTTTTCCTTTCTTTGGCGGTTTTCTTCCACATTATAATAATTCCGGGCGCTGTTGTCAACCATGACTGCGGGGCTGACAGGGAAATCAACCTTCAGCGGCAGAGACGTCAAAATCTGTGTTGATTTAGAATTCTGCTTGAACGGGGCTGCATCGTATCAAAAGCGGAGGCAAATGGCTTTGCCTTTTATCCCTATCCCTGAGCACTTGCCCGCATTCTGCCCACAATCCTACCATATTCGCAAAAAGCCCCACAGGGGAGGTGGACCCCGCCGCGCTGCGTGCGCAGAGGGCCATGTGAGGCCGAAACAACCAAACAGCAGATGGGATGCCCTGGGGGCCTCTTTTCGTTTTCGCAAGAAGGAGGTTCAATATAAGACGAACCCCAAACCCTGAGGATTTCTGGAAATTCACAGATGAGGAGATGCAACTAGACGCCGAGATGGAGGTGACCAGCGAGGACGGCTATGTTGGCGCCCTGCGGCTGGACCACACAGCGGTCACCACGGATGGCTACGCCACCAAGACCAGTACCCTCATCCGCCAGCATCTTCGAGATCTGGCATTCACTGCGGAAGAGGTCCACTATATGCAGCAAGTCAGATTCTGCTGAATACAGAGTATTGTCTCGGATTCAACGCACCAGATTCCAAAAGCCGTCATCCGGAAGCAAACTCTTAAAATAGATTCCCTGGTACCGGGCAGCCAGCGCCTTCGCCAGGGTTGGCTTTCCTGATGATGGCATTCCTTCGATGATTAGATACATGCAAACAGCTTGCGCTTCCTTACATTTCAATGTCGTCCAAGCTGAGCCCTGTGATCCTGATATCACCTGCGCCGTCATCGCCGGTCACATACACCAGGAGAGCATAGAGCAGATCCGGCACATCCCAGTAGATCCCCTTGTCCGGAATATCCAGCCTGAGGAACGAGCGGATTTCAAGGCTGCCATCAATGATAGCGTCCACTATGACTTCAAGCAGATGGTCATTACCCGCCGCCGGCTATCTGCTCAGGTAGGTGCGCAGATCTTCCGCAATTTGCCGCAGATAAGGAATCTGATCTTCTGCGTCCTGCTTGAAGCTGGAAAGCGCGTTGATGAGTTGCTGGAAATTCTCTTCAAATGACTGCCTCTGCTGATCCTGCCAGCTATCACCCAGTTCACCGAACGCGGCTTTCAGCCGGTCCGTCTCCGATTCAACAGTATTGAGATAGCCCTCGAGCGTTCCGGTAAATCTGTCAAGTTCTTCCGGTGTAGCATGTACTCCTGCCATTGTTGGTTTCTTATAGCAATATCATAATAATAGGCTTTCTCAAAAGAGATTGAATTTCATTTATAGGCTTTTCGCTGTACCCCAAGTACTTTTTGGAGAATGGGGGTTATACCCCAATTATCGTCAACGAGGATATGGTTATCATTGACGGGCATAATCGGTTCCGAATCTGTGAAAAGTACGGCCAAACCTTCAAAATGCGGTGGTTGCTCAGTACTACGGGCAGAAAGCTGTCTGCCGATTTATCTGGATATGTCGGGGCAGTCTCGATATAATGTGGGCTAATGCACAACAGATGTACGGGCATGGCTAACTCCAGGCGATAGGCAAGCGTCCACAGGCTGTCAGCCGTCACTTCCACGGGCTGGCCGCATACGTAGGCCACATAGGGGCCGCCGCTGTTTCAGGTCCCACTTGGTCAGCCCTCCCCGCGCTCATACCCCAGCAGGATGTTGTGACTCATGTCTCCCAAGCTGTGCGCCAGGACCTCCAATTCCAGCAGGTCCCGGTATTTCAGCCCCATGGCGTCCAGACAGGTGTGGAATTCTTGGCCTGCTCGGTGGTCTCCCGGAACACGGCCACTCTTTTGCGTCTTCCAGGCTCTTGAAGCCGATGTGCACGGCAGTATTTATCGCTTCCCCCAGTTCTCTTGTGTCGTAGGCCGTCACGATATGGACCGGTTTTCCCGCTCCGGCCAGCGTCCGGTCCCAGTAAATCCGGCAAATCACACTATCCTGGCGGCCCTCCTACGCCGCGCCCCGTGCCACTGTTGACCTAAACTTGATTTCCTTTTTTCCATGGTGTTCTCTTATCTCCCGGCGGCCTCCGCCGCCTTGCCTCTTTTGGTGGGCTGCCCGGTCCGCTTGCCCCGGTGCTGGGCCAGTTCCGCACTGTACCGCAGGCGTTGATCCGGCAGGCGGGTCCCGTCCTGCCCATGATCATTTCCTTGTAGACCGCATGGACAGGCACGCCCGTAGTTTCGGAAATTTCTTTAGGCGTCCGCCCCTCCTCCCACAGTATTCAATTTTCGGGCGCTCTTCCAGGGCTCTAAAAGCATAATCGACCACGCCCTCATCTCTAAAATGCAAAAAATTAGGTTACATTTGGCCGTGTGGCCTTGTGTAACCTAATAATAGTGGCTGCCTGACGCCAAAATCTGTGAAAAAGGGGTTGACAAAATGACGCTTCCGTGG
Organism: Oscillospiraceae bacterium; assembly: GCA_021768185.1. Taxonomy (GTDB): domain Bacteria; phylum Bacillota; class Clostridia; order Oscillospirales; family Oscillospiraceae; genus Pelethomonas. Next base: position 63,980 of record JAETNP010000003.1, on the reverse strand, counting down.
TATTGTAATTCACGCCGATATTCGCCGGTGTGGTGGAATTGGTAGACACAAGGGACTTAAAATCCCTCGGTAGTGATACCGTGCCGGTTCGAGTCCGGTCACCGGCACCATCGGGGATTGATTAAATCTTAAATATCGCGGCGTAGAGCAGTTGGCAGCTCGTCGGGCTCATAACCCGGAGGTCGTAGGTTCAAGTCCTACCGCCGCAACCATAAAACGGCTGATTTCATGGGAAATCAGCCGTTTTTCTTGTCAAAAAGTTCGGAGCGATTTTTCGTGATGCTTATCTGATGCTTATTTTTCATTTTCTTTTGCATCGCTGATGCTTATCTGCTGCTCGTGCTGCTTACCAGCCCATTTTCATTCCTATCGGGGTGGGTTCTTCCTGCGGAGCCGGAGCGGGTCCTCTCTGCTGCGGTCTTGCCGAATAAATGTCACCCAACTTTGCCACACTGTCCCGTTTGTGATCGTCCAAGGCATGACCGTACTTGTCCAGCGTGATGGACGGGGTGGCGTGGCCCAGGAGCCGGGAGAGAGTTACAACATCCATTCCCTGTTCCAGAGATCGGGTGGCGAATGTATGACGCAACGAATGAAAATTGGCGTCCGGGATGCCAGCCTGCCGGATACAACGTTTGAATAGATCCTGGTAGGTGCGGGGCTCGTAGGGAGAGCCGTTCTCCTGGCAGAACACGTAACCCTCTGGGTTATAACTATAGTCCTGCTCTTTGATCGACATCTGGATGCTCCTGTACATCTCAAAATCATGGAATAACTCGTCCATGATGAACACCCGCCTGCGGGAATTGTCAGTCTTGGTGGTGGGCGTGGTCTTGACCGTAGTGGAAGCCGTAATAGAATTATCATGATTGGGCAGACGGTTTCGCGTCTCACAAATCAGGAACGATCTGCTTTCCATATCCACATTTTCCCACCGCAGGCCACACAGTTCCCCCAGACGCAAACCAGTGAACATATCGAAGATGATACCGAATGCTGCAGGCTCCGGGGCCAAGCGGGCGGCAGTCATCAGCCGCCGTTGCTCCTCTCTACTCAACACGCGCATTTCCGTTCTAGGCGCTTTAGGCAGGCGGATCCCTTCAATCAGATTCTCTTGCAACAGATGGTTCTTTACAGCCTGTCCAAAGGCCATGTGCATCATGTTCCGCATGTTGGTCAGGGTTTTGGGGGCGAGGCCGCCTTTTCTGGCCTGATTGCCATTTTTGCCGCGCTCATTGAAGAATTCCTGCAACTCATCGGCCCGCAGGGTGTTCATATACAAACCGCCGATCTGCGGCTTGATATGGGCACGGACATAGAGCTCGTAGCTGCAATAAGTAGAATGCTTGATGGTGGGCCGGGCATAATTTTCCAGCCAACGATCCATCCAAGCACCGAGTGTAATAACCTCAGATGTGGCAGCATTTTGCTGGCGAGTGGGACCGATGACTTCCACAGAAGAGACGGGCGAAGCGGCAGTCAGTGCTTCGATATAGGCTTTGGCATCCGCTTTTTTCTGGAAACGCTTCGTTTTCCTCTGACCATCTACCCTGTATTGGTAGATCCAGCTTTTGTCTTTGGCTTGGTATAGGGTTCCCTCACCCTTTGCGCGTCTAGCCATTTTTGATATCCTCCCTGTCCTTTCCATCAAGTTTGTATTCGATTTCTTGATCAATCCACTGTTCCAAGTGTTTCTTAGAAAGAATGATCCGTTTTCCCAAGCGAATGCAGGGAATCCTCTCCTGCTCTGCCATGCGGTAAGCTGTAGCCTTAGAAATGCCGAGTACAACGGCAAAATCAGCCAATGTACAAAAGTCCGGCAGATCGGCTAAATTTCTATGTGTTTGCATAGTGTTCAGCATATTCACCCTTTCCTTCGAGCGGCAATCCTGTAGTTGTTTGCTCAATGTCACAAAAACAGGGATCGCCTTTTCTGGGCAACTGTCGCTTCACACAGCTTCTGAGTGCCTGCAATTTGCTATTCAACCTCAGTCCTATGTGTTGACCACCAACCCATCCGGAGGCAATCCCTGGTGCTTCTGACATTGAGACTCTGCATAAGCCTCGATTTACACATCTGTATTTGACACTACTTCCCCAGATGCCAAGGCGAAAAAATGGACGGCGGCTGGCTTCACCGCTCCACGGGACTCTCACCCCCGGCAGGATCTCTGTCGGCCGCCCTCTATTCGAAAAGGACGGGAGTATCAATGTACCTGACGGAATCATCGCGATACAGCTTGCCATAGGCTGTTTTTGGACGGATGGGAACCGCTGGGCACCTTATTTTTGGCCGCTTTGATAGAGGGATCAGCCGGAGACATTTTATTGTTTCCGCTGTCCTGATTCTACAGGTGGTCTTGGCGCATCCTCCGGCGTCGCTTGCCTCTCTCGTCAAGAGGCCCCGTCAGGAACGTATCCAAGTCTTCGGATATGCAATTTTCGAGGTGCTTGGGTATCAGATATTGATATCCGGTACACAGCCTTGCTGTCTGTAATCTTATTGTAGCGGATACTTCCTCAATTTTTTAGAGAGTAATAGACACATTTGTGCCAATTTGACACATTTCAAATGATAGCGTTAAATTGCTCCAGATGCATGGCCAATTTCTTTATCTCATCTTTTAAGCAAGCCATATCCATGCCGTGTGCCAAGTCAACGCGATATTTGCCCAAAACAAGATAATCCAGCGACACACCAAACAGCATTGCTAGGTGAACCAGTAAATCAACAGAGCATCCTCTTTCACCTCGTTCAATGCGGGAATAGAAACTTCTGTCAATATTCAAAATTTCCGCAAGCTGTTCTTGTGTATACCCTGCTTCCACGCGCAGTGTGTGAATACGCTCTCCGCCTTGCTTAATATCATAAAACATTTATGTAATCCCCAATCTTAGATTTGTGTGAATAAGTTCAATTGGAGATTGGAAATTACGAATATTCCGCCGTATAGGGTTCCCAGCAGTGGATGCTCCTACAAAATATTAAAATTTGCAATTTTTTGCATTTTTTCAACTTTTTCTTGCTAAAGGTGACAATGCAGTTTGCAAAGTTCGACAGCGTTCCCCATAATCTCCCAAAATTCGATAGGGGATTATGGGGAACGCTGTCGAAAAATAAAAGAGCCGCAAGCGACCATCTGGCTGCTTGCGGCTCTTTACTGGTTGGGGGTGGATCTGGATCTGATGCTCGCCTCTGCTTATATATGCATAAAATGAAATGCTTCAAAAAATAGTCTGCAGTATATCTTAGGCAGGTCGAACAGTGGGTCACAAGTGATAGACAATCCATACAGGTATGATTTGTTCGAAAATCGGATGTAAAGAGATACTTCATAAAAGGAAATTATTCTTTTAGAACGAACAGCATAAAATAAGTGTGCCTGCCGTTATTTTGTGGTATAGACTGGCAACACCCCAAGATGGTAGCAACAATGCCAATGTTTCCTCTTTATGGTAACGCAATCATACTTTGGGCGGAAGCCCTCACGGGGGATAAAAACTATATAAAAGGAATGGGTTACAATACAATTTAATAGATATTCACAGCATTCCTGTATTTGGGTCGCTATGATCTGGGATCCGCACTATGAAAATTATTCAAACCATGGAAAAAATTTGCTGCGAACTGCCGTTGGATGACTACTTCATGAACGCTGGACTTACTGGTGCGGAGCTGAAAGAGTATAGCGGGGCAGCTGCGGCGATGAAAGCCTTCCTGGAAGAAAAATTTTAAGTTTTATCAAAAAACATCCCCCCACCCGGCTTCCGCAGGAAGCCGCAGTGTGGTATAGTACTTAGGCTCTGCTCCCCAACCCCAAAACGCCTGAAAGGCAAGCAAAGCGGGCAAGAATGTGGTATAATTGGTGCAAGGGAACTGAGAAAGATATCAGGAAAAAGCTTGCACTGATGGGGGCGGAGCGGATGTATAGAGACAACAGTCAACTTCGGATCGAGGATTTCGTGTTTGCATATGGAAAACTGGACCCTGAAAACGATTGGGTGAAACTGGCGGCGCTGGTACCGTGGGAAGTGGCGGAGGAACGGTATGCGGCCCAGTTCGTCAACAACGGTCACCCGGCCCATCCGGCGCGGATGGCATTGGGGGCGCTGCTGATTCAGCGGAGGCTGAAATGCAGCGACCAGTGGTTGGTAAAACATATCGGGGAGAATCCGTACCTTCAGTATTTCATTGGCATGAAAGAGTACGGGCCGTGCCCGTTCGGCGCCTCCACACTGGTGGCCTTCCGGAAACGGTTCAGCGAGGAAGATATGGCAGCGATCCTGGAGGCATCGATTCCCAAGACTGAGCCGGAGAAAAAGGATGGATCAGATGATGAAAGCGACCCACCCAACAGCGGCACGCTGATTCTGGACGCGACCTGTTGTCCCGCGGACATCGCCTATCCCCAGGATATCAATTTGCTTGATCAGGCGCGGGAAAAGGCAGAAAAAACAGTTGACGAGCTGTGTGAGCTGACAGGGCAAAAGAAGCCCCGGATGTATCGCAAGCGCGCCAGGAAGGATTATCTGCGCCTGTCAAAAGCCAAAAAGCGCAGTGCAAAAGCAATTCGTTCCGCAGTACGCAAACAGCTGCAATACATCCGCAGAGATATGGGTTACATCGCTGAAATGGTCCAAAATGGGGCAAAATTGTCTCCAAAACAGGCAGACCGCCTGAATGTAGTCACCACGGTCTATGAGCAGCAGCGGATCATGTATGTGTCCAAAATCCACAGCATTCCCCAGCGCATCGTCAGTTTGGCCCAGCCCTGGGTCCGGCCCATCGTCCGGGGGAAAGCGCACGCCAACACCGAGTTCGGCCCGAAGCTCCACATCAGTCTGGTAGACGGCTACGCCAGGATAGAACGGCTGGATTTTGAACCGTTCAACGAATCAGAGGATTTCTGGCGGGCGGTGGAGCGGTATCGGGAACGCTATGGCTGTTATCGGGAACGTGTTCTGGCGGACAAGATCTATCGAAACCGCCAGACATTGGCCTTTTGCAAGGAGCATGGCATCCGCCTTTCCGGCCCGGCCCTAGGCAAGCCGCCTAAGGATCCGGATCAGTCCCGCCAGGCAAAAAAACAGGAATATCAGGACAGCTGTGACCGCAATGCTGTAGAAGGTACTTTCGGAACGGGCAAGACCGCTTATGGCCTGGCCCGTGTTATGGTACGCCTGAAAGAAACAACTGCCACTGTCATTGGCGTTGCCCTGCTGCTCTTGAATCTCACCAAGTCGCTGAGGACGACTTTTGCGCTGTTTTATCTCTGTATCCTCCAGGCTTTTTTCCCGGGGTTGTGGAGCAGACCCTACTTATCAGATCAGTTTCATACACTCTCCCACGATACAATTAAAAGGGGACCTGGCCGTGCCTTTAAGGAAGGGTGCGGCCAGGTTCTCTTTCCCTCCATGCGAAGCGCCCCTGCCGGTGGAACTCGGCAGGGGCGCTCCTAGAGGAATCCTATATAAGTACGCTCAAGGAAAGCGGACTTACCTGAAAGAAAAAGCGGAAAAGTACGGACCGCACTCAATCCACGATCTCGCACTCAATGAACACCGTGGTTGTCCGAATGTGGACGTTCTTTCTGGACTGTCGGACGGCCTGCATGACCAGATCTGTCAAATCAGCACAGCAGGGCGCGTCCATCCGCACCACCGTGATGCTTTTGATGTCGTTGTATTCCAATATTTCCTGTAGCCTCAATGCCACATCAAAATCGCTGTCCGGGCAGCAGAGCAGCGGCAGACGGCCCACCAGCGTCTGCGGAAGATTCTGATAAGCCAGAGCGGCGCAGTCCGCCAGGATCAGCAGATGCGCTCCATGAAAGTAGGGCGCGGTGGGCGGGATCTTCCACAGCTTGACCGGCCACTGCTGGAGCTGGAAGCCGTTTTTATCTGCCAGCGCCTGGGTGCTGGCGGCGCAGGACTCCCCTTCCCAGGGGTTAAAGGGCTTGATGGTTGCCATTTGGAAATACTCCTATTACAATAGAATCAGGGAACAGATTTTATAGCAATATTGTACAACAAGACGGTTCGTTTCACAAGCCGGGGTGGGGGATATTATTTCATCGTTTCTCCGCCAGCCATCTGCGCCTGTCGTTCCACGCAGCAAGATACGCATAGCTGATCCAGAACCGGTCCCGCCGGAGGATGTCTTGCAGGAGTGTCTTCGCCTGATCTTCCTGCCCCTGCCGGACAAGACAGCCCGCTAGACCGTAGGCGAGAATGGCGTACTCCAGATCCTTCTCCGTCTCCGCGAGAAGCTTCAGTCCATCGGAAATTCCTATGCACCCGGACGCCGCAGCCATACATAGCTCGTAGGCCGTGTGGTGTCCAACCGCCATTTCCCTGTGATAACCGTCCCGCAGAAGGACTGGCTCCCCGCCGCTCCGCCAGGCGCTGAGCGTGTGCCAGTAGATCAGTGCGATCCGCATTTCGTCATCCCATTGGGCGTAGTCCGCCTCAAACTCTTCCATCGCTTCCCGGTACTCCCCCGCAAGGTACAGGCACAGCCCCATGCGGTAAGACAGATCCCTGGCTTCTCCGCCCAATATCCGGCAGCGCATCAAATCGTCCATGGCCAAAGCGGGCTGGAGGGTCGTCAGATACCGCCCGGCCCGGCGGCGGTAGGCTTCGGGCCGCTTCGGACTCATGACCGCTGCAAGGCCGTAAACCTCAATGGCCTCCCGATACCGCAGCTGATAGCAGAGCGCGTCGCCCAGCGCCAGAAAATCCTCGTAGCTCCTGGCTCCGCGCAGAGCGGACACCTCCGGCGTATCCTCCATTCCGCAGGGAGCGCCCTCCAGCTGGCTGACAGCGGAGGCGTGGCTGTCGGCAAAATATTTTCCCATCCCAGATCCCTCCCTTTTGGGGACTTTGTTTTGAATATAGACAATTATACCGCGATATTTTGCGCCACATAAGCCCCCCAGGGGGTTGTTTTGTTCATGTTTCCACACCTGACTGCAAAAAAATATCCCCACACCCGGGTTCCACCGCGCCAGCGCTAGTGTTACAATAAAAACAACCACTTCTCCTATCAAAAAGGCGGGAGGAGACTCTATGGGAGGTGAAGAATGTGACAACAGATTATGCGGCCCCCGGCGGTCTGCCCTTCCGTTATGCGGTCGATGGCGGCGGGGTGACTATCACCCAATATACCGGAACGGCCCCGGATGTGGTCATTCCCGATGAAATTGATGGAAAACTGGTGACCGCCATCGGAGAGCGGGCATTTGCCTGGAAACCCGTTGTCTCTGTGACCGGCGGCAAGTGGATCGTCAGGATCGGCGAGAAGGCGTTTTATCTCTGCCGGCTACTGGCTTCCGCGCCCTTGGGGGACGGCCTTGTGAGCATCGGGGACGATGCTTTTGGTTTTTGCAGTGCGCTGACATCGGTGCCTCTGCCGGACAGCGTCGTTTCCATCGGACGGGAGTGCTTTGCCCGGTGCGACATGCTCAGCGCCGTTAAGATTGGCAGCGGCCTGCAAACCATTGGGCAGCAGGCTTTTTACAGCGACAGCGGCCTGACGTCCTTCACGGTTTCCGAGGATAACGGCAGCTTTTCCAGCGTGGACGGCGTATTGTTCGACAAGGAGCGGACGGAACTGATCCAATACCCCTCCGGTCGCCGGGAGGCGTCCTATCAAATTCCGGCCGGGGTGCGCCGTGTTCGCGGCTACGCCTTTGCCTGGGCCGATGTAAAGCGCGTTGTATTCCCGGACAGTACGGTGTCTGTGGGAGAATTTGCGTTTTCCTACAGCGCCGTGGAGGAGATCCGCTTTGGGGCAAACCTCCATACTATCGGCAAAGCCGCGATGGAGTATTGCCACGCCCTGCGGAACGTCCGCCTTCCGGAGAATCTGATCGAGATCGGCGAGGCCGCCTTTTATGACTGCCGCGCGCTAGAGGCGGTGTCCGTTCCCGACAGTGTGCGGACGATCAAGTCTTACGCCTTTCAATACTGCACCGCCCTGCGGAAAGTGGTGATCGGCAGCGGCCTCCGCTCCCTGGGGGACGGCGCGTTCTACGGTGGGAATTTCAGTCCCGGCGCGGGAAACCATTTTATGCACATGCAGACCTTTACCCTCTATAGCCGCCAGGTGGAGGTCGGCATCTACCAACTGGGCTACATCCATGGTTTGACCCTCCAGGGCTGGCGGGACAGCGCCCTGCACCGGTATGCTAGCGGCATCAGCGACAACACGTTTATTCCGCTGGACGCTCCGGCATAGGCTGCGTCAGGGCGGCAAATACGAAACAAAGGAAGGAAACATTGCGATGAAGATTTACGATGAGGACAAAAAGCTGTGGGAGAAATGCGCCGCATTTCACGGACATGTCTGCGGCGGCCTGACCATCGGCTATAAGGCCGCGTTGTACGCGATGGAGCTGTTGGATCTGACCTTTTCCAGCGACGAACAGGTAGTGTGCGTCTGCGAGAACGACGCCTGCGGCGTGGACGCCATCCAAGTGATGCTGGGCTGCTCCATCGGCAAGGGGAATCTGCTGTTTCACATGCGGGGCAAGCAGGCGTTTTCCTTCTATAACCGGAAAACCGGCAAATCTGTCCGTTTGGTACTGAGATCCGGGCCGGAAGGGCTTACCCGGGAACGATCCTTTGATTACTACCAGAACTGCGTTCCCCAGGAGCTGTTCGATGTGAAGGATGCAGCCATTCAACTGCCTGAGAAAGCGCGGATATTTGATTCCTATTTCTGCGAAGGCTGCGGTGAGCGTACCGGAGCAAACTGGATCCGGCTTCAGGGCGGGAAAAAGTTGTGTCTGGACTGCTACCAGAACTACGATCGGTTTGATGTTTGAGTGATAGCGAGGGCGGCGCTGCGGTGCCGCCCCGTTTTCATAAGTGTCTCAGGAAAGAGAGCCAATATTCCAGCTCAAAAATTGTGCAAAATAACATCCCCCCTGGGGGCTTGTAGGAGAAAAAGGCCAGGAATATAATACTTTCGACAAAAAACAGAGGAAAACAGCCTGCGAGGAGGATATCAATGGATGCCATAAAAAACCGTGTCTCCACCTACTGGTCCCAGCGGGCGGAGGATTTTGCCCAGCTGCGCATCCGGGAATTGGAGAGCGGGAAGCGGGAGCTTTGGCTGGCGGAGATCGAAAAGTACTTCCCAGCTGGCAAAAAGATGAACATATTGGACGTTGGGACGGGGTCCGGCTTCTTCGCCATGCTGCTGGGCGCGGAGGGGCACCGGGTCACCGGCATCGACCTCTGTCCGGATATGATCGATGAGGCCCGCAAAACTGCCGCTCTGCTGGGCATCCCGGCGGAGTTCCATGTGATGGATGCGGAGCGCCCGGACTTTTCACCGGCCCGCTTTGACGCTGTCATCACCCGAAATCTGACCTGGACCCTGCCCCATCTGCCGGAGGCATATCGGAACTGGCGCGGGCTGCTGAAGCCCGGCGGGGTACTGCTGAACTTTGACGCGGACTACTGCCGGGAGAAAACGGACCGGCCTCTCCCGGCCAACCACGCCCACAAAAAGGTCAGTCCGGCGCTGACTGCGGAGTATGAACACATTAAAGACGAACTGCGCCCCGGACAGCAGCCGCGTCCGGCGTGGGATGTAGAACTGTTGACGGAGGCCGGGTTCCACGACATCCAGGTAGACTCTACTGTTTGGGAACGGCTCTACCGGGATATGGATGAATTTTATAATCCTACGCCGATTTTTACGATTTCTGCCCTGGCGTAAAAGAGGGGGAACGAAATGACGTCTTTTTCCTGCTACGAGGAGGAGAATATTGCCTACTGGACCAAGCGCACCCCCGGCTACTCCGGCGTCAATCAGGAGGAGCTGTCCACACGGCAGCGCCAGGTCTGGGGGGATCTGCTTGCACAGCGCATTCAAACGCACTGCCCCCGCCGCCCAGAGGAGATCCGTATATTGGACGTAGGGACCGGACCGGGCTTCTTCGCGGTGATCCTGGCGGAGAGGGGCTATGCCATAACTGCCGTAGACTACACGGCCTCCATGCTGGAGGCCGCGCGGGAGAATGCGGGTGCTCTGGCGGGAAAAATCGCATTCCAACAGATGAACGCGGAGGAGCTGGCGTTCCCGGACGGCAGCTTTGACGTTTTGGTCTCCCGGAACCTCACCTGGAACCTGCCCCATCCGGAGACGGCTTACCGGCAGTGGAGCCGGGTGCTGCGGCCCGGCGGGTTGCTGCTGAACTTTGACGCCAACTGGTACGGTTACCTCCGAAACGAGGAGGCGCGAACCGGACACTTGGAGGACAGGGCCAACATTCTAAAAACCGGCGTCGGCGATGAAAACGCCGGGACGGATGTGGCGGCTATGGAGGCCATTGCCCTGCAGGCCCCTCTCTCCGGCATCCGTCGCCCGGCGTGGGATGTGGAAGTCCTTGCCGCCTGCGGCATGTCTGTGACGGTGGACGAGGATATCTGGCGGCGGGTATGGACCTACGAGGAGCGGGTCAACAACGCCTCCACGCCTATGTTTATGATCGAGGCGGTGAAAAGTGGTAGCAGGAACACCTGATTCCGCCGCAGTCCATGATCTGACTCGTGGCCCGGCGGGACGGCAGTTGCTGGCATTTGCGCTTCCGCTGTTTGCAGGGAGCCTGATCCAGCTCCTCTACAGCACGGTGGACCTCGTGTTTGTTGGCCGAATACTGGGAAAGGAGGCCTCGGCGGCGGTCGGCGCCAGCGGCCTGATCGTGACCTGTATTCTGGGGATCTTCACCGGCTTGTCCGTGGGCGTAAGCGTGGTGGCGGCGAAGGCGGCAGGGCGGGGCGCGGATCAGGAGCTGGAGCGGATCATCCATGGAGCCGCAGGGCTGACGATTCTGCTGTCCGCCGTGTCTACGGTTTTTTCGCTGCTGCTGGCACCCTTGTTTCTAAAGTGGATGCATACCCCGGCGGATCTCATGGACAGCGCCTCCATCTACATAAGGCTCTATTTGCTGAGTCTCCCAGCCATTGCCGGCTATAACATCGGTTCCGGTATTCTCCGGGCGCTGGGAGATTCCAAGTCTCCCATGCTGTACCAACTGGCGGGCGGCGCTGCCAATGTGTTGGGGAACACGCTTTTCATCTATATCCTGAACTGGGGCATACAGGGGGCCGCCCTCACGACCGTCTGCTCCCAAGGTCTGGCGGCGCTCCTGACCGTGAGGCGGCTTGGGTGTCTGGAGGGAGCCTGCCGCCTGCGTTTTCGGAAAATACGCCTGGAGCGGAGGCTCTACCTGCAATTCCTTTCCATTGGCATCCCCGCCGCCATTCAGTCTGTGGTGATCACCTTTTCCAATATCATCGTCCAGTCGAATATCAACCGTTTAGGCGTAGACAGCATTGCGGCGTTTACTGCCTACTTTAAGGTGGAGAATTTTATCTACCTCCCCATTGTGGCATTAGGGCAGGCCGTTTTTACCTTCACTGGGCAGAATATTGGCGCGGGGTTCACTGTCCGGGCCAGGACCGGCGTGCGGCTTGCCATCATCATGGGCGTGACCGTTACAGCCGGCACATCGGGATTAACCGTTCTCTTTGCAGAAACGGCCTTTGGTCTCTTTGCCAGTGAGCCGGAGGTGGTCGAGCTGGGCGGACAGATCGCCCATATCGCCTATCCGTTCTATTTCCTCTATGTATTTCTGGATGTATTTGCCTCCGCGATCCGAGGCGCTGGAAAGGCGCTGCCTGTTATGGCGGTCATTGTTGTCAATATGTGCGTAATACGGATCTGCATTTTGCAAATCGTCATTGCGATCTATCCCAGCGCATTGGGCGTAGCCGCCGTCTATCCGCTGACTTGGGCGTGTACGGCGCTGTGCCTGTTCCTGTACTACAAAAGCGGGCGATGGGTGCCCAAAGAGCAAAATATTACAAAAGGGGGAATGATACCGTCATGCTGAAATACATTGGCAAGCGCCTCTTGCAGCTGATCCCCATCCTTATTGGCATCACCTTTCTGTCCTTCGCCATGATGCGTGTGGCGGGCAGCGATGCGATAACAGAGCTTTATGGGGACAAAGGCGCTGTGAGTCAGGAGATCATTGACGAGAAGCGGGCAGAGCTGGGGCTCGACAAGCCGTTTCTGACGCAGTACCTTGCCTGGGTCGGCGGCATGATGACCGGCGATATGGGGACAAGCTATATCTCCGGGAAGGAGGTATTCCAGACCTTCGTCTCCAAGCTTCCGGCTACGCTGCTGCTGACGCTGCTGTCCATCCTGCTGACCATCGCCATCTCCATTCCGCTGGGGGTGCTGGCGGCGGTCAGGCATGACCGGTTCACCGACTACTTCCTGCGCTTTTTCAGCTTTGTGGGAAATTCTCTGCCGAACTTCTTTGTGGCCCTGCTGCTCATGCAGGCACTGGCGATCCACTGGAAGCTGCTGCCCGTGATTTCCGACGGGACTACGTTCAAAAGCGCCCTGATGCCCATGCTGACGCTGGCGATCGCCATGTCCGCCAAGTATATGCGTCAGGTGCGCGCCACGGTGCTGGAGGAGCTGAACAAGGACTATGTGACCGGGGCAAAGGCGAGGGGCGTAAGAAGCCGCGTGATCCTCTGGAAGAGCGTACTACGCTCCTCTATGCTGACCATCATCACGCTGCTGGCGCTCTCCATTGGCAGCCTGCTGGGCGGCACCGCCATTATCGAGAGTATTTTCATGTGGGACGGCGTGGGCAAGCTGGCGGTGGACGCCATTACCATGCGGGACTATCCGCTGATCCAGGCTTACGTGGTTTGGATGGCCATCATCTATATGCTGGTCAATCTGATCACGGATCTGCTGTACCACGCCCTTGACCCGCGAATCCGGCTGGGGGTGAGCGAAGAATGAAGGAACCGACAGTAAGAGTACAGAAAATTCGCCGGGACAGCGTGAAAACCAGGCTGATCGTCTTTGGGATATTGGCAGTCCTGCTACTTGTGGTTTCTGTTTTTTCGGAGTACTTGACACCCTGCGACCCCTATTTGCAGGATCTGACGATTGCGAAAGCGCCGCCTTCCGCAGAGCATCTGCTGGGTACGGATCGCTATGGGCGGGATATGCTGTCTCGGGTGATCGTGGGCAGCCGGACCAGCATTTTCTCCACGCTCCTGCTGGTGGCGGTCATCACCGTTCTCGGTACGGCCATCGGCGTTTTCTGCGGCTGGCATGGCAAGTGGGTGGACACGGTGCTCATGCGCCTGTCAGATATGTTCCTGGCCTTTCCCGGCCTTGTGTTCGCTCTTGCGGTAGCCGGTGTGCTGGGCGGCGGGCTGCATAACGCCATCATCGCCCTGGCCGCCATCTCCTGGCCGAAGTATGCCCGGATCGCCCGGAGCCAGACGCTGGCGCAGAAGGAAACCGCCTATATAAAGGCGGCAAAGCTGGCGGGAAGCGGCGCCGGGAAGATCATCTGCAAGCATATCCTGCCCAACATAATCGGCCCCATTCTGGTGACCTCCATGCTGGATATCGGCACAATGATGATGGAGTTGGCGGGGCTGAGCTTCCTGGGCCTGGGCGCGAAGCCGCCCATTGCCGAGTGGGGCAGCATGATGAGCGACACCCGCAGTCTGATGAATACAGCCCCCTGGATCACGTTTGCTCCCGGCGTCGCAATTTTTATCTCCGTTATGATCTTCAACCTTCTGGGGGATACCATCCGGGATTATGCGGACCCGAGAAACAGGGGGAGGTAAGCGTATGGCAGAAATACTTCGCTATGAGCATGTGGACATCTCCTACAATGGTTCCCGGATCGTCAAGGATGTGAGCTTCGCGCTGGAGGAGGGGGAGATCCTCGGCATTGTGGGTGAGAGCGGCAGCGGAAAATCCACGCTCATCAAGGCCGCTATGGGGCTGTTGGGTCCCGCCGGGATGGTCACGCGGGGGGACATCTGGTACAAGGGAAAAAACCTTCCCGACCTCTCGGCAGGTGAACTCCGCAAGCTCAACGGCCCGGAGCTGGGCATGATCTTTCAGTATGCGGGCAGCTCCTTCTGCCCCACCCGCACTGTGGGCGCGCAGCTCTATGAAGCGATGACGGAACACGAATCCCTGTCGAAAAAGGCGTACCGGCAGCAAATTTTGGAGTTGCTGGAAAAACTGGGCTTTGAGGACGGGCAGCGTATTCTGGACAGCTATCCCTTTGAGCTTTCCGGCGGAATGCAGCAGCGTGTGGGGATCGCTGCTGCCATGCTGTTGAACCCCGGCGTCCTGTTTGCGGACGAGCCTACCTCCGCCCTGGATGTCTCCGTTCAAAAGCAGGTGGTGGAGGAGATGCTGCTGGTGCGGCAGACCTTCGGGACGTCTATTGTCCTGGTAGCCCACAACATTGGCGTCATCGGCGCGATGGCGGACAAAGTGCTGGTGCTGAAAAACGGTGAAACGGTGGAGTACGGCGAAACGCAGCAGGTGCTGAACACACCGGAGAGCGGCTATACACAAACGCTCATGGCCGCAGTCCCCCGGCTAAGGAGGTCGTAGGATGGAACCGGTACTGAAAGTAGAGGATCTGACAAAAGTCTTCTCCCGCAGCGGACAGCAGGATTTTACCGCCGTCGATCATATCAGCTTTGAGCTGATGCCCGGCGAGTGTCTGGGGATCATCGGGGAGAGCGGCAGCGGCAAGACCACCGTCGTCAACATGGTCACCCGTCTGCTGGATGCCACTCAGGGGCGCATTGTCCTGGACGGGGAGGATATTACCCATAGTAAGGGCGCACAGCTCCGCAAAGCCTACCAAAAGATGCAAATGGTATTTCAGACGCCCACAGACTCCTTTGATCCCCGGTGTACACTGGGGGATGGGATCGGCGAGAGCCTGCGAAACCACGGAATGTCCGCCGGTGAGACCCAAAAGCGGGTGGAACAGCTGCTGCAAATGTGCGGACTGCCAACCGAATTTGCCAGCCGTTATCCCCATCAGGTCAGCGGCGGGCAGTGCCAGCGGGCGGCCATTGCCCGCGCCCTCGCCATTCAACCGAAGCTGCTGATCTGTGACGAGGCCACCTCCTCGCTGGACGTCACCGTTCAAAAGGAGGTGCTGGCGCTGCTTAGCGAGCTGCGGGGGCAGCAGGGTACAGGTTTGTCCATCCTGTTCATCTGCCATGATATTGCCCTGGTGCAGGAATTCTGTGACCGTGTGCTGGTATTGTATCACGGGGATATCGTGGAGCAGGGAATACCAGATGATGTGATCCAGAATCCACAAAACGAGTACACAAAGCGTCTGATCAACAGCATACTTTAAGCGTCTCTGCCGGTCCGTCCGGCTTGACACATACACAAAAATAGAAAGGATCTTCCAGAAGATGAAAAAGGTATTGTCCATTTTCCTTGCCCTGTGCCTCACCGCCGGTTTGCTGGGCGGCTGCAGCGGCGACACATCTGCCGGTCAGGATCAGTCCGCCGGCGCCAGTGATACCGGCGGCACCCAGAGCGAAGCGCCCGCCGGGAAAAAGACGATGGTCATCGGCGACACCACCTTCAACTCCGAAAACTGGGAGGAGACCGTCGATCCCCACCGCACCTACAACGGCTGGGCCTGTATCCGCTATGGCGTAGGCGAAACGCTGGTGCATTACACCGACACCATGGAACTGGAGCCCTGGCTGGCCAAGTCCTGGGAAAACGACGGCAATCTGACGTGGACGGTCACCCTGCAGGACAATGTGACCTTCTCCAGCGGCCGGAAGATGGACGGCGAGGCGGTGAAGGAGTGCCTGGATCATCTGCTGGAGGTCCATGACCGGGCTCCCAGCGACACCAAGATCGTGGACGTGCAGGCGGACGGACAGGTGCTGACCATCACTACCAGTGAGCCGAACCCCGCGCTGATGAACTACCTGGGCGACCCCTACGGCTGCATCATCGACGTGCAGGCCAGCGATTTTGACACTGGTATTGTCGCGGGTACCGGCCCCTATGTGGTGGTAGATTTGGTGACTGACGACCACCTGACTCTGACCAAGAATGATAATTACTGGAACGGTACACCCAAGATCGACGAACTGACCATTCGCACCCTCTCCAACGGCGACACCCTCTCCGCCGCACTGCGCGCGGGGGACATCGATGCCGCCTACGGCATGGCCTATGAGGCGTATCCCAACTTTGAAAACGGCGATTACCAGTTCTCCAGCATCCAGACCTCCCGCGCTTTTTTCGGCTCCATGAATATGACCAGTCCCATTATTCAGGATCCCGCTGTGCGTGAGGCTGTTGCCAAGGGTATCAATAAGGAAAGCTTTGTGGCAACGCTGCTGGACGGCCACGGCGTTCCCGCCAACGGCGCTTTTCCCGACGGCTTCAGCACTTTCGGCGGCGAGCATATCACTGCCGAAGCCTACGATCCCGATGGGGCCAAGTCCGTCCTGGAAGCGGCGGGCTGGGTGGACAGCGACGGCGACGGCATCCGTGAGAAGGATGGCACAAAGCTGGTGATCCGCTGGCTGACCTACCCCAGCCGTCAGGAGTTGCCCCTGCTGGCCGAGTCCGTGCAGGCATCCTTGAAGGATATCGGTATTGAGGTGGATATCAACTGTACCGCCAACCGCCGGGAGCTCCTGGCCGATATGACCTCCTGGGACATCTACGCCTCCGCGCTGGTCACCGCCCCCTCCGGCGATCCCCAGTACTTTTTCACCACAAGCTGTCTGCCGGGCATGAGCTACAACTTCGGGGCCTATGATAACCCGCAGGTCAACGATCTCATTGAACAGCTGTCCCTGGAGTTTGATACCGCAAAGCGGGGTGAGCTTGCAATCGCGCTTCAGCAGGCCATTTTGGACGACAATGCCTATGTGTTCTGCTCCTTCCTGGAGATGAACATGATTTCCAAGACCAATGTAAGCAATTACACCGCCCATGCCTGCGACTATTATCAGGTTACCGCCGATCTGGACATCAACTAAAACCCCCTAATAGAGACTGCCCGCTGAAATAGGCAGAGAAAGGACGCATCCTCCGTGTGGGGATACGTCCTTTTTTCTCAATATAGAACCGGCAGTCAAGTCTGCCCAGGCCGCCAGGAAATCAGCGCCTGTCTCATCCGGCTCTCCTCCACCAGGATGCCGCCTGCTTCGTTTTCCGCGAAGTAGGCTTCCAGGAACGGTTCTGAGACATCCTCCTCTACGCCGAACACACGGAAGTAAACCCGATACCGCTCAAGGAAGGCTTCCCGCTCCATGGGCGAGGTATGCCGGCTCTCCCGGCACTTCACCTCCGGCATCCGGCCCATCAGATAGAGCATCTCATAGTATTGCAGCGCCTCGGTAGCCATTCCGCCCTTGGGAACAATTTGAAGCCGCCGCATCATCTCCCGCCGGTGCCGGTCATAGGAACCCCGCATCACCGTTACCAAACAACAGGTCTCCCGCGCCATCGACTCCATACGCAGCAGCTCCTCGTATGAGCATACGGCGGGGCACATGGCGCTGAAGCCCACATCAAAGGGTTCCTCCGTCTGATAGGTCTCCCAGGGTTCCTCCAGTGGGACAACATTTTGGATACCAAGTCTCTCCGCCCTCCGGCGCAGCACATCCAGGCAGACCCCGCTCCGGTCCAATACCGTCACCTGCCGGCAGTGAGGCGCAAAAGCCAGAGCGTAATCCCCCATACCACCGCCGATGTCCAGCACCGTCCGCTCTGGAGTCAGGATGGATGCGCGGCACAGATGGTCCGCCAGCGCCAGCGCGGCAGGAGAAGGCTCCGGGGGCGCGTCCGCCCGCTCCCGGGCCAGATAGGCGTAATACCCATCCCACAGAGCCCCCCGGGCCAGCCGCTCCTCCGGCGTTCCATGCCGTCCCTTTTCCGCCCATGCAAGACGGCATTCCTCCACAGTTTGAAACATCTTAATTTTCCTCCTTTGTCCTTCTCAGGATTCCTGGATGGCCTCCGTCCTCATTTCAAAGAAAATGCTGATAAAATAGAAGGAGAGGGACAGCAGCATGATGCAGACGCCGGGAACTAACAGATAGTTGTATGCTTGCCGGATGAACGCGCCCCGCTTATAGGCAAAGTTGATCATCGTCCCCCAGGTGGGATGGTACAGATCCCCCAGGCCGAGAAAGCTCAGGGTAGATTCCATCATGATGCAGCTGTTGACCCCCAGCAGGAAGCGGGAGATCAACACATCGTACAGATTTGGCAGGATATGGTGCAAAATAATGTGCCCCCGGCTGTATCCCTGGATAACGCAGCACTCAATAAAGGGCTGCTCATTGATGTGGATCACCTTGGCGCGGACGTTTCTGGCGGTCCCCACCCAGCTGAAGGTTCCAATCAGCATAATGAGGTTCCAGTCGGAAGTCCCCAGGAAGGAGGCCAGGACGATCAGCGTGACCAGCCGCGGCAGCAGGACAAAGACGTTCATCACGCCATTGAAAAACCGGCCCAGCACGCCCGGATAGGCCGCCAGCGTTCCGATGGCCGTTCCCAGCAGCAGGGTCAGGACGCTGCTGACCGTGCCGACGAACAGCGTCTCCCGCGTCCCGTAGACAAGCTCTGTGAAAATATCATATCCCAGGGCATTGGTTCCCAGAAGGTGCTCACGGGAAGCTGGCTCCCAGGCCCGGAACATCTCCTTGACGCCGTAGCTGGTCAGCAGTTCCGGCGCTGACGCCATCAGCAGGAATCCGGCCAGCAGGATCACGCCGGCGGCCAGCGGGATCATACGTCTACTTCTCAATGTATTCCCCCCATCTGACCTTTGGGTCGATCAACACGCAGATCACATCCGTCACCACAATAGAGAGCGCCATGATCAGTGCCGTAACAAAGAGGATCCCCTGCATCAGCGGATAGTCCAGCGTATTGACCGCCTCCGTCAGCAGTTTTCCCATTCCCTTGATGGAAAACAGATTTTCCACCACCAGCGACCCGCCGATGCAGCTGCCCACGCTCATGCCCGTCATGGTGACAAACTGGGGGGCGATGTTTTTCAGCAGACAGCTGAAGCGGATGGTTCGATCCGGCAGTCCCCTCTGCCGGGCGTACAGCACATACTTCTCCTCCGCGATCTTCTTCGCTGTGTTCCGCATCAGCAGATACCGGGATGGCAGCGAGGCCAGGGTGAGGGTCAGCACGGGAAGGACGAGATGGCGCATGCGGTCCGCCAGCCAGGCGCTCCCCGCCGTGGCTTCCGGAGAACTGAGTCCCGTGTAGGGAAACCACCGGTGCTGAAAGCAGAAGAAAATCATCAGCAGCAGTCCGATCAGAAAGGTGGGAACGGCGTTGAGGATGATCAGCGCGACGGTGGATGCCATGTCCACAGGCACGCCGCTCCGATAACCGCAGCGCAGGCCCCAGGCCAGACCGGCGAGGGTGGAGAGCGCCACGGCTGGCAGAGTGATCTGCAGCGTATAACCCAGCCGCTCCCAAATCAGGGAGGATACCACCGCGTCCTTTTTGAAGGAGTATCCCAGGGTGCCGTCCAGCAGGGAGCGGAGATAGTACAAAAACTGCATACCGGTACTTTCGTCCAGGTGCAGCGCGGCGCGGTAGGTCTCATACTGTGCGGGCGTCATGTCCTCCTCCGCAAATCCGGTGAGATAGGCAATGGGGTCCCCCGGAAGGAGCCGGGGCAGAATAAAGTGCTTTGGCAGCTGCGATCTGGGAGTAAACCTCCACATTGCCCCGGACGTTGCCGGAATAGAGAATTACGGTGGCGTTTGCGTAGTCAACTACATTAGCAGTTGGTTCGGTTGCAGTGCCGGTGGGTGTGGTCTGCCCGTTGTTTCCACAGCCTGCAAACATGGTCAGCACCATAACCAGAACCAGCAAAATAGATAGCGTTTTCTTCATTGTGTTTCCTCACTTTCTTTATTTAATCAGTTACATTATAGCGTCGGATCGTTCTGCCGCAAGTCCCCCGGGGGGGCCTTTCTTTCCTCTAAATTACATGAAATGTCAGAAAAACATCCCTCGGGGGGGCTTGCGGCAGATTTTCAAAAATGCTATAATCATCTGACACAGAAAAAGGGAGTTGTATTATGGAAAAACGATATATCTATCCCTTTGCCGCATTGGTTGGGCAGGAGGATATGAAAAAAGCTCTGATGCTGAATGTGGTTGAGCCATCCATAGGCGGCGTGTTGATTCAGGGCGAAAAAGGCACCGCAAAGACCACGGCCGTCCGGGGATTGGCAGAACTGCTGGACCATGGCAGGATTGTGGAACTGCCGGTCAGCGCCAGCGAAGACCGGGTAGTTGGTACCATCAACATCAGCAAAGTGATGAAAAATGGAGAAAAGCAGTTTGAACCGGGACTTTTGCAGGAAGCAGACGGCGGCATTCTCTATGTGGATGAGATAAATCTTTTGGACGATCACCTTGTGGATGTCCTGCTGGATTCGGCAGCCACAGGCGTAAACCATGTGGAACGGGACGGCGTTTCCGTGACCCACAGTGCCAGATTCGCCCTTGTGGGAACCATGAATCCGGAGGAAGGGACACTTCGTCCCCAACTTCTGGATCGCTTTGGTCTCAGTGTGGGCATTACCAGTTCCCTGACTGCCCAGGAGCGGGCAGAGGTGATCCGCCGCAGAATGGCTTTTGAGCGTGATCCGGAGCGCTTCCTGAAAAGCTACCAGGAGGAAACCGAAGACCTTGCCCAGTCCCTGAAAACAGCCAGGGAGCTTTCCGGACGGATTGAACTGACGGATGAAATCGTGGAGTATACTGCGCTTTTGTGTGCCAATCTGGGCATTTCCGGCTACCGGGCTGATATTACCATTATGAAAACGGCATGTGCTGTGGCCGCACTGGAGGGCAGAGCCGAAATCACACAGGAGGATGTGCTGGAAGCGGCGAGATTCGCGCTCCCTCACCGGCTGAAGCGCCGCCCCTTTGAGGACAAGCATCTGACAGAGGATATGCTCCGAAAGGCTGCCGGGCAGCAGCCGGAGCAGGAGCTGCAGGAGGGAAAAACGAAGAGGCAGACCAACGAGGCGGCCTGCCGATGATGGAAGCCCCAATTGCGGAGTTTGATGCACGCAAACTGGCAGTTGAATCCATAAAGAAATCCCGCAGCACCTCCGGCAAACGAATCCGTACGGAAGAAAACCAGAGCCGGGGCAGGTGTGTAGGCGCATCCCGGCAGAATTAGAGCGGAAAACCCCATATCCTGCAAAGTGTGACGGCCCAGGCTTCTTCCGGGGAAGGAACGGAAAACGGCATTTCTCCGGAAAATATCCGCTGGCAGGTCCTTTCCCACAGGGTTGGAACGAACATTGTCTTTTTGGTGGATTCCAGCGGTTCCATGCTGGCAAAGAGAAAAATTGAAGTCGCCAAGGGCTGTGTATTTTCTCTTCTGGAAGATGCCTATGTATGCCGTGATACCGTTTCTTTGATTGCCTTCGGTGGAGAAGAAGCGAAGATTGTGCTGCCTCCAACGACCTCACAGGAGCTGGCCTATGAACGGCTCAAGTCCCTTCAAACCGGTGGAAAGACGCCTTTGCTGGATGCCCTTGCCAAAGGTCAGCAGCTCATGGAGCACTCAGGCCAAATGCCCACCTTGTTCGTTTTGGTATCTGACGGAAAATACTCCCGAAAGGGAATGGAAAACCCTGAAGCAGAGATTGAACGCTTTGGAGAAAACGCGCGCCGGCACGGGGCAAAGATTCTCCTTGTGGACGCGGAAAAGAGCAGCATCTTCTCCATGGGTACGGCAAGGAAACTGGCAGATCGTCTTGGGGCGGTATATATGCCCATCGACGATATTCGGGAAGATGCCATGCGGGAAACATTGAACACTGTATTCAGAATTTGAGGTGAGAACCGTGTTTGGAAAGAAACAGATTTCCGTATGCTTCATTGATTCCTCCAATTTGGGAAGCGTGGTTGCCCAGGCGGCCCAGGAGCTGAATCAGGAGTATCAGAATAGATTTCAGGTACATATCATTCCGCTTTCTGTCATTGCTGCTCCCGGAACCAGAGATGCGCAGGTTCGCCGCATGGAGCAGGCGGATCTTGTGCTGGTGGATATTCGCGGTACGAACCCGCTGATCCAGGTGATTCTGGAAGCAACCCGGAGGGGAACGGCCACAGTTGCGTCCCTGCTGGGAGGCAGCTTTGAACTGATGGGGCTGACCCGTATGGGAATATTTGACGCGGACAAGTTCTTTCACGGTCCCATGTTCCAAAAAATCAGTGCAAGTGGCACAAATGCCTTTGCAAATATCACCGGAGAGACCAATTTTGACGACATCGATGCCATGCTGAAGCAGCAGATGCCCGGCTTTGTATACAAGGATGTGGGGGCATGGTTTGAGGTCACCCGATACTGGGGTATCAACGGCAAGGAAAATGTAAAGCGCCTGCTGGTGTTTCTCGGAAAAAACTATTGCCATCTTCGTGGTTTGCCAAAGCCCCTGCCTCCGCTGCGGGAGCCTTCCCCCGCCATTCGCCATCCCAAAATGCGGAAGCTATACACGGACCTCAAGGAATACTTGTCCGATTACGGCTATGATGCGGCCAAGCCAACGGCGGTACTGATCAGCTATGACGGAATGCATCTGGAAAATTGCCTAGTACCCACAAAAGCCCTGGTGGAGGCGCTGGAGCCGGATGTGAATGTGGTACCCATCAGCTGCGACGGCATGAAAAATGTTGCGGCTGTGCGGAGCTTGCTGTTCCCTGACGGAACATTTTTTGGAGATATTTTGGTAAGCCTGGTCTGGTTTCGCTTTAATGGCGGCCCCATCGGTGGGACAGAGGACAAGACCTTTGACCTGTTCCGGGAAATCAATGTGCCAGTTTTCCACCCCATTACTGCTTTCACGCAGCCTTTGCAGGAATGGAAGGACGGAAAACAGGGCGTATCCCCGGTGGAGTTTCTCGCCAATGTTACTTTGCCGGAGTGTGACGGCTGTGTTGAGCCTACCATCCTGTGCGCGAAAGACGAAGACCCGGAGAAACCCTATTCTCCAATCGTTGCCATACCTGACAGAGTGGAGCGGTATGCAGCGCGGATCAAGGGGATGCTGTCCTTACGCAGGAAGGATAACAGGGATAAGCGGGTAGCTCTCATCCTTTATAATTATCCGCCGGGGGAACACAACCTTGGAAATGCCGCGTATCTCGACACCTTTGAAAGTGTGCGCAAAATCCTCCTGCGAATGGCAGAAGATGGCTATTGTGTTGGGGAAATCCCGGAAAACCTCTCAGGAGCCTTTTTGGAAAGCGGTGTTGTCAATTCCCCCAACTGGAAGAATCAGCAGGGGGTCATGATCGGAAGGACAGAGTTTAAGCGCCTGATGGAAGGAGATTCCCGGCTTCGCGCCGATGTGGAGCAATACTGGGGTGCCTTCCCAGGAACGGTCAACGCAAGCGGGGATCATATCTACCTGCCGATGTTGCGCTTTGGCAATGTGACCGTTGCATTGCAGCCCAGCCGGGGCTTGCATGAAGATGAAACTAAGAATTACCATGACAAATCCATTCCGCCCCATCACCAGTATGTGGCTTTTTATAAGTGGATGCAGCTTACCCAGGATGCCATTGTCCATGTAGGTACCCATGGCACACTGGAATTCCTGCGTGGGAAAGAACAGGCAATTGCTGCCGGGGACGATATGGATATCCTGCTGGGGAACCTTCCCCATTTCTATCTCTATCAGACGGGCAACCCTTCCGAAGCGATGATCGCCAAGCGCCGCTCAAGCGCGACGCTGGTCAGCTATGGGACTCCCGCCGCAGACAGCGCGGGACTTTACGGGGAGTATCTGGCCATTGCCGATCTGTTCTCGGAGCTGGCGGATGCATCGCTCCTCCAGCCCCAGCGAAAGCAGACCATAGAGCAGAAGATCCGGCAAAAGGCCCAGGAACAGGGCTGGGATGACTGCGGCGGCGACCTGAATGCCATTGAAGCAAGGCTTACCGCCATGACCCGCAGCCTGATTCCGGTAGGCCTGCATACCTTTGGAGTCCCGATGTCCCGGAAAGAACAGGTGAATTTGATTACAGCCGCCTTGCGATATGACCGTGGAGAAACGAAGGCACTGAACCGGGTTCTTGCGGAAGAGAATGGGCTTGACTATGGCGGGCTGTTGAAGGAAGAAAGCCTGCTTCTGCGCCAAATGGATGAGCGGGCAAAGAAACTCGTGGAAAGCTGGGTGGAAACCGGAACTGCGGAAGAAGCCTATGCTCCGCAATTTTCTCTGGCAAAAACCATTTTGGAGAATACCACCGGGGATCACGAGCTGACCGGACTGATGAATGCTCTGAATGGCGGTTATGCCGACGCCGGTCTTTCTGCGGATTCTCTGCGAAATCCGGAAGTCTATCCCAGCGGCAGGAACCTCTATCAGTTTAATCCTTTGACCTTGCCCTCTGTTTCTGCCATCGAACGGGGTAAAATCATCGCCCGCAACACCCTGCGCCTTCAGGTGGAAGCCACAGGCCAATATCCAAAATCCGTGGGAGTGGTGCTCTGGGGCTTTGAAACCGCAAAGACCTGCGGAGAAACCGTGGGACAGATTTTTGAGTATCTGGGTGTCCGGGTGAAATCCGAACCGGGTTCCTGGTTCCCCAGCGTGGAGATCGTTCCCGCCAGCGAAATGGAGCATCCCAGAATCGACACCATGATTGAGATCTGCGGATTCTTCCGGGATTTGTTCCCCAATCTGGTGGATATGATCGACGATGCTGTACGGATGGTCAGTTCCCTTCCGGAGGAAGGAAACGCGGTTCGGGAAAAGAGCGAAGCCATTGAGAAAAGGCTTCTTTCTGAAGGTATGGAGGAAGCCGAAGCAAAAATGCTTTCTACCCTCCGTATTTTTGGCCCGCCGGAGAGCAGCTATGGCACAAGCCTTACCACTATGGTGGAAACCGGCCGGTGGACGGAGGAATCGGAACTGGGAAGTGCCTACGCAAACGACATGAGCTGTGCCTATGGCAGAATGGTTCGCGGCATAAAATGCCCCAAGGTCAACGAAATGCTTCTGTCCAAGGTGGAGATGATCAGCCAGGTACAGGATACCTACGAGTACGACATCACCGATCTGGACCATTACTATGAGTTCTTTGGGGGATTTGCCAAGGCAGTGGAGAATATCCGTGGTGAAAAACCTCAGCTTCTTACCACCAATACGGCAACGGAAGCCATTCGCACGGAGCAGGCGCATCATGCGATTTCCAGGGGTGCGGTCACCAGAACGCTGAATCCCAAATGGATCGATGCCATGCTGGAGCATGAATACCACGGTGCACAGAAGATCGCAGACCGGGTGCAGTACCTTGTGGGTCTGTCTGCCACCACCGGTGCAGTCGATCAGCGGGTGTGGGAGGAAACTGCGCAAACGCTGATCTTTGATGAGCAGATGCGCAGGCGGTTGGAGGAAAACAACCGGTTTGCTGCCCAGGAGATCACCCGGAGGCTGTTTGAAGCGGAAAAACGAAACTACTGGACGCCTACGGAGGAAGAAGCACAGCAGCTCATGGAACTGCTGATGAATTATGAAGAAGATTTAGAAGGAGAATCATTATGAAAGAAAAGTATTTTACCAACAAACAGATCATATCTATGGCAATCATGGCAGCAGCAATGCTCCTTGTCAGCTGCATTACCGTGCCTGTTGTACTGGGCGTTGCATTCCCCGGAATCCGCTGCCTGTCCTGCGGCCTGTTCTTCGGTTTGATCATTGCCCTTGCCTATGCCAAGGTTCCAAAGTTCGGCGTGGGCACCATTGTGACGCTGGTTTGCTCTCTGCCCATGTTCTTTTTCTCCTGGGTCATTCCCTGTTTTACCGTAGCTGCCGGTTTGTGCACCGACATTTACTTCCTGCTCACAGGAAAGAAGCTGACCACCGTTACGACTACCGGCCTGGGTGTGGTACTGATGGCATCCATGATGGTGATTGCGGAAAGCCTGGGTATCTGGTTTATTGATAATAATGCATGGACATCCTTTGCCCAGTACATGTCCGAAGGGTGGCGGGTTGCGGTGGGCTTCTTCGGCTCCGGCATTCTGGGTGGAATTGGATCCTTCCTGGCAACCCGGATCTTCAAAGAATTCAAATCCCTGCGCAATCATGGGTAAGCGCATTTATCGGATGCACCCCGTTCTCAAGATGGGGCTTTGCGTTCTGACCACAGCACTGACCTTTCCCTGCTGGAATCCCTTTCGGATTCTGGGCGTTTGCGGGATTTTGATGGCACTGCAGCTTGCAGATTACCGCCCGGGAATCTGGCGGTCATTTCTCATCCCCTTTGCGGTGGGCGGTGTGATGACTGGTATTTCCTATGGATTATCCAAAGATTTGTCTGGCTCTGCTTGCAGCGGTCTGCACTTTTCGGTGCTACTCCTCTCTTCTTTCTACATGTTCCAGACTTCGCCGTCGGAACTGCTGCGGGGGCTGCAAAGCTGCAGGCTGCCGGATCAACTGCAGCTTGCGTTTCTGGTGATGTATCGGTTTGTGGATGTTCTGCGGGAGGAATTGGCTTCCATCTGTCAGGCAGGCTCTATGATCGACAGAAAGCGCATCGGTCTAATCAAAAAGGGATACCGCTGTATCCTGATTCCATTTTCCTATCGGCTGCTGACCCTGTCCGATCAGCTGAGCCTGTCTGTTATGTCCCGGGATTTCGGCTGTCAAAAACGGAGCAACTACCGGGAAAACCCAATTCGGTTCCGGGATGCGCAGGGTTTCCTGCTGCTGGGACTTGCCTGTGTGGTGATATTATGGATGCCATTGAAGTGAAAGGGTTATGTGTCAAGCGGGGCAATCGTCAGATCATTTCCGATTTGTCTTTTTGCGTGGAGCGGGGCAGTTTTACGGTGCTGTCCGGCCCCAGCGGATGCGGGAAGTCCACGATCCTTATGGCAATTCAGGGATTGATCGGCGAAGAAGAGGATTCTTCTGCCACCGGAGAGATCCGGGTCAACGGAAATCTTGTGACCCTTCAAAAACGGGACGATTCCATGATTTCCTACAGCGGCTTTCTGATGCAGAATGTGGATGCACAGGTAGTCAATCTGATTTCGGAGGATGAACTGGTTTTCGGTATGGAAAACCGTGGCTTTTCCCCGGAGGAGATGGAAAAGCGCAGCAGGGAATACGAGAAGCTATTTGACATTCAACCTCAGAAAGAAGTACTCCATCTGTCGGGAGGTCAGAAACAGCGTCTTTTGATTGCTTCCTGCCTGTGTACCGGACACGATGTCTTGCTGCTGGATGAGCCCTTTGCCAATCTGGATCGAGCCGGTGTGGAAAAGCTGCGGTCTGTGCTGCGTGGGTGCTGTGCCCAGGGAACGACCGTCTTATGCGTGGAACACCGGTTGGAGGAAGTGTGTCAGATCGCAGACCGGGTTTTGTGGTTGGAAGACGGCGACCTGTCCGATTATCGGGAAGATGAGATGCGTATTTTCTGTCAGAATCGGGCAGAAATACTGAATGTTTCTCTGGATTGGAACTGTAATCCGGGGAGCGGTCTGCTATCTGTGCGGAGATTGAATGCCCGCAGAGGCAAAAATCCGGTGCTTCAGGATCTCGATATGGAATTGCAGGAGAATGAAACCCGGCTTCTGCTGGGCCCAAACGGCTGCGGAAAAACCACTTTGCTACGCTTTCTTTGCGGCCTGTCCAAATTTAAGGAGTTTTCCGCGGAGGCGTTGTCCTATGAGGGAAAAGACTACCGCAGTCGGTTTCTGTATGGACATCTTCGCAAGCAGGTTGGCTTTGTATTTCAGAATCCGGTGCATCAGCTGTTTATGAAAACCGTGGACGAAGAGCTGCTGCTGCGTGGTGCGGATGGCAAATCTCTGGGCCAGTTGCTGGATATTTTCGGGATTGCCCATTTGAAAGACCGGCATCCCTATTCTCTGAGCATGGGGGAGAAACGCCGGGTCAGCGTGGCGGCGGCAGCGGCCTCCGGTGCAAAGCTGTTTTTGCTCGACGAACCCACCATCGGACAGGATTACGGCAACCTGCTGCATATAGCGCAATCGCTTCATGAACTGCAAAAACGAACCGGAAATACGCTCCTGCTTTCCACCCATGACACCCTTGCGGCAAAGCTTTTTGGCGGCAAAGACATCCGTGTGGAGCAGACCGGTACCAGCGCAGAAAGCAACAGCGGAGCTTGATTTATTGAAATGACCAAATACAGTTTCCGTTCTGATTGCGGGAAACTATGTGGTCATCGCAGCACTGCCGAATCATGAATTTGGTATAGAACCTATAGAAAACAGCCATATCCGAGCGCATCGCTTCGGATATGGCTGTTCTGCTGCAACCCCAAAAACAGGATTTGAAGTTTTGAATGTCCCGTGTTATCCGATGGGAACAGTTTCCACGTCAAGCTCTTTGGCAACGGCGCTCAGATCGATCTCATAGTAATACTCCGGGTAGCACAGTGCCGCAAAGCGGAGCTTGTAGTAGAGTTGTTCCGCATCGGTGCCGTCGATGGCTTCCGCCGGGAATACATACACGCGGGAGCCCGGGAACCTGCGCACCATAGCTGCTTGGGTTGCTTCTGCGGTTGCCATACCTCCATGCTTCCGCTGACCATGGAAATGTCTATGCCCAGCAGCTACTGCACAGCATCCGCTCCGGCCGCAACTGGTCTGCGGCCATGGGCTCCCTCCGTCTGCTCCAGCATATCAGCAGGATCATTCAGCACCAATTGGAGGACGAGCGCAAAGGACGGATGCAGGCCATTGACCACAAGCTGAAACGGAAGATCGATGAGAAGAAACAGGCCCACGGTATTAAGCAATAATCGCAAAGGAAGCTGCGCATACATTTTATGCGCAGCCTCAATTCCAAAGAAGGGAGAATACATGGCACACTATCAGCTTCTTTGACCGCTGCGCTCCCACCTGGGATGCGGAGATGATCCGGAACGAGGGTGCCATTGCCGCCATTCTGGATGCGGCGGGCATTGTCCCTGGTGTGACGGTGCTGGATGTGGCCTGCGGCACAGGGGTGCTGTTTCCCGATTATTTAGCCAGAGGCGCGGCCAGCGTTACCGGCGTGGACATCTCGCCAGAAATGGCCCGCATCGCAGCAGGGAAGGTATCGGATGGGCGTGTCACGGTTCTGTGCGGGGATGTGGAAAATATCGCCTTGCCGCAGAAATACGACCGCTGCGTGGTGTACAACGCATTCCCCCATTTCCCGGAGCCGGAGAACCTGATCCGCGCACTGGCTGGGCATCTGAACCCCGGCGGGCGGCTGACCATTGCCCACGGTATGAGTCGGGCGGCTATAGACCGCCACCATAGCGGTGGGGCCAGCAAGGTTTCCAGAGGATTGATGCACGAAGATGAACTGGCTGGACTGTTTGCGCCCTGCTTCCATGTGGATGTTAAAGTTTCGGATGAGGAGAAATATATTGTCTCTGGATGTTTGCGAGAGATAGCCAATATGCGCCTGTCCACATGTTAGGGTACCGCAAATGGAGGGTTCCCGTAGTGAGTGAACGAAACCCTCCGTAGAAAAAATTCCCGTGTCTCCGGATGAGACAAACCCGGTTATTCGGGGAACGCGCAGCGAAGATACTTCTATAATGGATTTCGCTTTTTAGCGTATGCTCCTTTGAGCGGGGAACGGATCCGCTTGATCATCAATGTTGAATCGCAGAACCGGTGGTCACATGGCTATCCGCTCCTCAAGCGGGCGCTATACTATTGCAACCGGATGATCTCCGCACAGTATGGTACAGAATTCACAAATTTCCAGTATGGGCAAATAGCCAACTAGCCTTGACATTTCTTGACCCGCGCCATATAATATGGATAAGTTTCGGAAGTGAATAGGGAGTGGTATGCAGGTGCGCCTTCGGGGCGCGACAGGGAAGCGGGTGTGATTCCCGCGCAATGCCGTTGCTGTGTGAGCGAAGCATCCTCCAAACATGTCACTGGGAGTTTCTTCCCGGGAAGGCTGGAGGATGCGTTTGACGCTCGAGCCAGAATACCTGCCTGCATATGACGCACCGGAGATCTCCCCGCGCATTGGGAGGGTGCCAGGCGGTCATTCAGGCCGCCGTTTGGCTGTACCCATCCCTGGGTGCAGCTTTTCTTTTTCTTCCGGTTCAACAAAAGGAGACGAAAACATGAAAAAGAATGGGAAACTGATCGGAGCCTCCATTGTCGTTGTAGTGCTAATCGCCGTGTTCGCGGGGATCTGATTCGCCACCCGTCCAGCCACCAGCCAGGGGGCCAAGACCATCACGGTGGAGGTGGTCCACAAGGACGAGAGCACCAAGACCTTCACCTATCACACGGATGCCGAATATTTGGGCGAGGTCATTCTGGCGGAGGGACTCGTGAAGGGCGCTCAGGGGGATTACGGCCTGTACATTACAGAGGTGGACGGCGAGAGCGCTGTTTATGAGACGGACAGCGCCTACTGGGCCTTCTACCAGGGCGGCGAGTACGCCAACCAAAGCGTGGATCAGACGCCTATCAACGACGGCGACGCCTTCTCCCTGGTGTATACGATTGGATAAGAAGCGGCTGCCGCCGGTAGAAATGGCGCTGTTCGGCGTTCTGGGGGGTATGACCTTCCTTGCCAAGCTGGTGATGGCGGGTCTGCCCAACATTGAGCCGGTGTCCCTGATGGTGATGCTGTTCGCGGTGACGTTCGGCAGGAAGGCGTTGTACCCTATTTACGCCTATGTGTTGTTGGAATTCGTGCTGTACGGCATCAATCTGTGGTCTATCAACTACCTGTATATCTGGCTGATCCTGGCGGCGGCGGCGTGGTTGCTGCGGGGAATGACCCATCCGCTGGGCTGGGCGCTGCTCTCCGGCTCGTTCGGGCTGCTGTTCGGGCTGCTCTGCGCCCCGGTCTACGTTGCTGTCGGAGGATGGGCATTCGCAGTTTCCTGGTGGATCAGCGGTATTCCGTATGATCTGGCCCACTGCGCGGGCAACTTTGTTCTGGCGCTGATGCTGTTTGTGCCTTTGCAAAGGCTGACAGATAGACTATACCGCAGAATATCGCTGGGCTGACTTGTTTATGCTCAGTGAGCGCTTTATTTGAAGGGTGGCATTGTCCCCTTCTCTGTCCTAAATTCTTCAAGTGAGTCCTTCCTGGCGACGCACTGTGAGGCCGTCCCTGGATCAGTAACAGGCCGCATTTCCCCCTTGGTGGAAATGCAGCCTGTTTATAGCATATTAGCTGTCGCAAACTTTGTAGAGATTGGAGGTGCATCCACCGTTCTCTCTCCAGCGATTTTCTTTTGACAGATATCCGGCAGTGCAGAGATCGTTCAATGCCCGCTGGACGGTAGCGCGGGAGAGATGCAGCTCCCGCGCTACCGTCTTAATGGACGGCCAGCAGACGCCATCCTTATTCGTGCGATCCTTGAGGTACATGTACACCGCCACCGCCCGGTGGGGCAGGTCGGCGGCATAGATCGAATTGAAATACCCCATAACCGTCTATTATGTTCGCAGGGAGGAGGAATCGCCATCCCCCTTGTGAGATGCCTGCCGGTGATGGAACTGCCCTCTGTCAACGGGCCTTGGCTGAGACATGACCTCCGTTCCGACCAGCGAATACCGTTCCAAAATTGCCGTTTCCAGTTCCCGCCGGTCAGCATAGTAGACTTTTCTCTGCCCATGCTCTGCCGTCTGGTAGGGCTTCTCGAAGGTGATGCCCCAGTCCAGGAATAAGCGGAGCTGCGTCTGCATGGGATTTGTCCCTGTCTTCATCACCACGAACGAACCCTTGGGAATGGCCTTCAGTTCATCCGGACTCATGAGAGGACGGCTCGCCATCTGAAGGGACTGGTTGACGCCATCCTTCGCTTTCGTGATGTAACCGCTCTGCACTGTCTGATTTCCCAGTGCTTTGGACAGCACCTCCGCTGTCTGGCTGTTGGGAGCGAAACCACCAAAAATCGTGTCCTGGCAATTGTCCGTAAGAATTTCCGCGCCCTCTTTTCCGTAGTTTTTCTCCAGCTGTGCCAGACTTTGGATAATTGGCACCAGCGTCAGCTTCCGAGAGCGGCCTGCGGAGAACAATGGGAGAATGTCAAAAGGCGGCATGGTACCCAGCTCATCACAGAAGAATACCACGCGGTTTTTCAGCTTTCCTCCGTTTTCATCCGCTACAGCGAACAGCTCACGGGAGAGATTCTGGATCATTAGACCCGCCATAAAGTTTTTGCTGGGGTCTTCCTCCGGAAGAATCAGAAATATAGCGGATTTCTTACTGGCAAAACTCTCCGCATCAATGGCACTGTCGAAGCACAGCACCTGTTCGAGTTCACTGTCGAGGAAACTGTTCAATCGCGACAGCACAGTAGACAGTACGGATGCCATGGCCTGATCCGAAGTATTTAGCGCCGCGCCGGCGAACCAGCGTGCCTTGTGCTCAGACGGTAGCTTGCTCATGAGTACTTGGAATTGGCTTTTGCCTTTGTCCGCCCCGATGGCAGGTTCCAGCAGGTCCTGCACCAACTTAAATACAGACACGATATGACGCCGTTCCCGCAACTCGCCATCTATCACCTTGGGCGGCAAAAACTCCGCCAACAGAAGGATCACAGAGGTCAGAAGTCCCTCGGCGGCATCGTAAAAGAATGCGTTTTGTCCGCGGCTGGAGCTGTCTCCATCCGGACTGATGATCGTCTTGGAAAGTATTTTCGCATACTTCTCCGCCTTGGCTTTTGCGGCAACATTTTGGGGATTTTTTACAGAAACATCCATGTACTGATTGACTAGGGCGAGAAAATTATTGCCGTCAGACCGTGTGGGGTTTCTCAGATCGATCACGGCCACCTGGTAGCCATAGCATTGCGTAGCAATGGTTCCGTAGTTCCGTGCGAGATTTTGCGATAGGTAATCCTTTGAAGTCATCTCCAGATTTTCCCCCGCTTAGCACCGTGCGCGATAGTTTCCCATCACACGGCGCCCCATCAATGTTTACCTATTTGCAATTTTACAGTTGCCAGCCAATTCCCTCAGTTTGTTCAGTCGAACCATATTCAACTTGCAGGATTCCAGCTTATTGAGATACTTTCGTATGGTTTCTTCTTCTGTGGCATGAATTAACTGATGTACATCCGGCGTAACGAGGATAAGATTTGCATAATCATCTCCACCGCCTGCCTGTTTTGGCGTAATGTGGTGAACAATAATGTTTCCCAATGCCAGCGGCTCCTTACTGATTGCGCATTTACCATGCTGCGCAACGAACATAGATATCCGGTTGTCATTCAGTTCTGTACTTGCCCTCTGTAATGGATTTTCCATAAGCTGCCGCAGCGCACGGGGATTTACCGCATTTTGCAGCGCATGGATTTTTGCCCTGCCTGCCTTGGTGTAGTCGCATATATCCTGCGAAAAACACAACGGCGGCTTGGTTTTGACTCCGTTAATAGGGAACAGCGCAAGTTTTGCCACATAGAAGATTTTGCCGTGAAAGTCTCCATAAAATTGCTGAAATGCCTGGCTTTTCAGGCCCGTTTCACTTCGGTATCTTTTTGTCCTGCATAGAAGGCTCTTTCTGACATCAAAGGCAATGCGGTCAAAGTCGGTATACACATAGGTTGCGACCTTGTAATAGTTATGCAGCCCCAGCACGGTGGCATTAAATTGCATAACGTTGGGCGTACTTGGATTTCTGCCTATCCGCCGGATTGCCGTTCGGATGGTATCCTTGCACTTGAGAAACGCCTTTTCTGTCATTTGAGACTTGACCACCCATTTTCCGCTTTTGGGACGCAATTTCAGCTTGAACCCCAGAAAGTCCGACCACCGCTTCTTCAGATTGACGATTTTGGACTTCTCCGGGCTGATTTCCAGGTTCAATCGCTCCATCAGCCATTTCTGTGTTGCGATATAAATGCGCTCCGCCTCGCTCCTTGTTTTGCAAAAGAGCTTGAAGTCATCAGCGTACCGAACAATGAAAACTTTTTTCAAGCCTGTGGCTCTCAAGGCCCTGTATCGCTCCGATGGACCCCTATATTGCTTATGAGGCTGAAATGTTTCCCATTGATTGGATATCCACCAATCCAGCTCATTCAGGACGACGTTCGCCAATAACGGGCTGAGAATTCCGCCCTGTGGTACACCTTTTTCTGGTATGCCGGTTCCAGCGATGGGCGCTTTCAGCATTCTGGATAGGACACGCAGCAATTGCCTGTCCTGTATGCCCAGCGCCCAGAGCTGCTTCAACAGTTTTCCGTGATTGACGTTGTCAAAGAATCCCTTGATATCAACATCAACTACAAAATGAAAATCTGATTGATTCGCCAGAAACATTGCTCTCGCAATGGCGTGGTGCGCGCTGCGATTCGGACGAAATCCGTAGCTGTGTTTATAGAATTTTGCTTCACATATCGGTTCCAGCACCTGTTTGATACATTGCTGGATGATTCGGTCCTCGATTGTGGGTATCCCCAGAGGGCGCAAACGCCCATCCGGTTTTGGTATCTCTACCCTGCGGACCGCATGAGGATGGAAATTTTGCAGTCTTTTCCGAACATAGAGAATCAATTCATTCGGGGTTTTTTCTCCCATTTGGACAATGGTGGAATTGTTTGTACCCTTTGTCTTGCTCCCTTTGTTCTTCTTGATAGAGCGGTATGCCAGCATGATATTTTCTTCACTGGTTATGATATCCATCAGTTGTGTGAAGCGTTTTCCCTGTAGACTGTCCTGATAGAGCTGGTCAAAGCATATCTGGGTGTTATAATATTCGTTGTTGCGTATGGACTGTTTTTTCTTTGGTTTCCTGGCTGCCATAAGTCGGCTTGCTCCAATTACTTGAAGATTTTGCCTCTCTTAGTCATACTCGAACCTTATGCAGAATGATTTGCATCATTTGAACTGTAAAATTGCTTTAATGTAGAACACTGACTGGTGGCTATCCCTCCACGGCTTTATTAGCTCCGCTTCATCGGTACTATGCCACCACATTCCCCGGCATAAGGGCAGGTTATATCCCGCAGGAATTTCCCTGCCGGCGCTTCATAGAAATCAAGTTCTCCACGCTGCCGGCTTTCCACGTTCCGATTGTTCTATCCATATTCAATACCCTTAGGTCTCCTCTATAAGCCTGTCTGCTTGCCGCCGCCTGTAACGGCGCAGGGACTTTCATAAAGGGCGAGTTTTACTCATCCCCACAGACCTCACTCGCTGGTGAGATTCGCCAGTTAGACGAATACACTATTTAGACCCGTACACTCAAGGATACGTCTCATGTGCGTTGTCTCCACACACGATTCTAACCATAGATATTGCTGGACTCCCGGCCTATCACGCACTCGACCACCTCTGGTTCGCTGTTCCTGTACCGCTTTCGCGTCTTTAGGATGCGCTCTCAGCCGACTTCACCGAGCTTATGACAATTCAGTCCTTGATAACCGTCATGCCATTCGGAGGATTAGAGCAGGCGTTTCAGGGCGTTACTCCGTCATTCCACCTGTCGAACAATCAGTTCTTTGAAACCGTTTTTTCTGAAGCTCCTTTCAATCTTCGTTTCTTTCGGCTCCACGCCTGACCTTTTCAGTCAGGAACGTGTCGCACCCCCCTTTGTATCCAGAGCCAGGAAACTCATCCCGCTGGCACAGGCATATTCGAGATTGGGATACAAGAAGAACGCCGTCTTACCAACGCCGCTGGCACCGATCATCAGGCAATGAATATCATCACTGTCGATTAACGCCGTCACCTTACCCTTTTTCCCGGTGGAGCCGAGGATCAGCCCCTGCACTTTCGGCAGCTCCTTTCCCTGCCGCCACTCTGGAACCTTGAACAGCACTCGTGTATATATCTGCGAGATTTCTTTTGGTGAGGCCCACCGGGCAGTCCCATGCTGTCCGTCGCCAACGACCTTACTCTTGATGTTCAGCGACCCGCCGCCTGATTTGGAGGTTGCAAACCAGATCAGCAGGAGCAGCCCGCCACCAAGGCCGATCAATATCCAAATCTGCGGCGGGAGCGTTGTCTCTTGCAGGGCATCAAACACGGAGATCACCTCGCGATCCTCCTGTTTTGAGCGCCGCTGTTGACGGATACGCCTCATCGAACTCGACATACTCGCCCATGATAGAAATCGCTTTGTAGCTGTCGCCGCTCTCCAGCACACGCCGCCACATCTCCTCGGCCTGCTCCATCTGTCCGGCCTGTCGGAGTGTTCGGTTGGTGATGCACAGCAAATTGAAGATATCTCCGTGCAGGCCGAGAATGGGAGCCGCTGGCTTCTGCGGCGGGAGCTTCTCCGGACATTCGATCTCCATGATTTGCAGAATAAATTCCCGCAATTTTTGCTGGACCCGTCGGGGCAGATCCGCGTGGATGCTTGCCAGTGGTTCCATAGAATCGAACGCAAGCCACCGTTCCAGATTCTGCAAGTCCGAGATCGTGACGTAGCGGAATGGCTTTCTAGGCGTGGTCCCCATAACTGCGTAGTTGCTGTCACGGATGCCGATTGGTATTCCATATTGCAGTGCAATCTCCGCCTGGGGCTGTGTGAGATAGACGAGCTGCTGCTTGCCTGTATAACCATCTCCCTCTTGAAAATTGCAGGTATAGTAGGAGATCAGATTCCGGATGGCCTCCAGAGCTTTTTCTTTCTCCTGCTGCATGGTAAAATTCCTCCTTATTATATGGTCATTGTCATTTCGCGTTGTGGTATCATTTGTTCCTGCTTTTGCTGCTGCTTTACGAGATCAGCCTCATACTTGACCGGTACTTTGGCGAAGGACACTGCCAATTCCAGCCAGCCGTTCGCCAGTTCCTGCTTCTCCGCCTTACTGCGGATTCCAGGTGCAGATGCCTTTTCCATCATGCCGTGGAGCTGCGATGTCAGTTCGGCGTGACGGCTTTTCAAGTTACTGCGATTCTGGTGGGGCAGGATGCGGCATTGTAGCTCGCCCACCAATTCTTCTGTGGAACGCAGCTCACCCATCTGGCGCAGTTCTCGACTATATGCAGACAGCGCCAGTGCGGATGCCAATTCGATGCAGTCCATTGCTGCCTCCGAGTGGCCCGCACGGATATTTCTTTCGTATTCCTGGAATACAGAAGCCAGCTCCTGCTCCAGACGGTCTGTGGCAGTACATTCTGCCATACAGGCACCGATTCTGTCACAGACCTCTGGTGCTACGATGAGCTGTGGATGTTCCTCCGCAGCCTGGGCGGGGAAACCGTGCCGGTCCTTGATGTCTTCGTTCCAATCCTTACATTCTGATTGAAGTATCTCGATGTTGTCGTATCCGCGTTCACAGAGAATGTCTGTCAGCCGTCCGCCAGCCTCAATGCCTGCCGCGTCATGATCCAGGCAGAGGCAGACGGTGCAGATGCCGGGGTTCTGCTCCAGCATCCAGAGCATGGCGTGTTCTGATGTTCCGCAGAGTGCCACATAGCTGTGATGCTGCCAATCTTTTTGGTACAGCGTGATGAACGACAGCAGATCAATGGGAGCTTCAAAGACATAGAGGTGGTCGCCGGAGCCTACATGATGGAAGCTGCATCGGGGGTCACTGCCCTCCACATTGATGCGAAAGGTTTTTCCAATGCTGTTTATGCTGCGCTTGTGAGCGTGACAAGCAATACCAGAGGCATCCTTTCCGACAAAAACAGCATTATGGTACTCACTGGTTCCACCTCTGAACTTTTCGCAACTCTCATAGAGCAGCCCCTCCCGGACGAAGGCGCTGACCACATCCCGATCCAAGAGGCGGTTCTTAAGTAAATAGGCGTACATCCGACGCATATCCTTATTGGCGACTGGCAGGGCGAACGCTTTCTTTTCCTTCACCTCCTGTTTGGAAACTGGGACATAAACAGTCCCTTGTTCCCCGCCCAGCAGACGGGTGACGGCCTCCGGATAGGAAAGATTGTAGAACTGCTGAACAAAGGAGATCGGGCCGCCGCCCTGCTCTGCGGCGTGATCGTACCATTGATTTCCCCGGATGGTGATACTGTGGTCACTGGCAAGCCGCTTTTCAAAACCGGAGGGCAGGAGCCTCTCGCCCTGCCGAAGCAGGAATTGTTCCAGATCGACTTCAGCCGCACGGCGCTTCTGGTTGTCTGTAAAATGGATGTATGGGATCTTCACCACCGCCTTCCTTGATTTTCCTGTCTGCATCTGTTATACTGGTTTCCCGGAGGGGATCACGATGCAAGTTGTTGTTTTACATGGGACACTGACCGAGGCCGAGCAGGATTCATATATCCGTCAGGCCACAGCACTGTATCCTGTGAGTATCATTGAAAAGCTATTTCTGGATGTACAGGGAGATTGTGTAGCTGTCAGCTATGACCTCCACCGTTTCCGCAATATGCGGAAGATGGGCGGCTACTGCATCGGGGAACCGGCTGATTGGAACGCCGCCAAGCAGGCGGAACTGCGGGATACGATCCCGAATCCAATTGACGGATCGGTTTGATATGAACAATCAGGAATTAGCCGCCAAAGTGAATTCATCCATGTACCGCCAGTGCAGAAACCGAGGCTATGCAACAGCAGTAGATGTATTGATGGATATCGGCGTACTGCCAAAAGATAAATACGAAGACTGGCGGTTTGGCCGGATTCCCTACCTGGAGCGCGTCTGCATGGTCAACCTGGGGAAGCTCTCCACCATCAGGCATCAGATGCGTGTCTATGCACAGAAGGCCGGGTTGAAGCCATCCTTTTGCTGTTACAAGCAGTGGGGCGTAAAAAAGAAAGGCGGGCAAGGCCGCAAACCGGTGATCCATCTGCGCTTCAGCAAGAGCGGCAATCCGGAGGTTGAACGTTGGTATGCGACACATTTTGTTGATACCAAACGGGTCGCAGAACTCAAAGCAGAGACACAAACCGAACTGCCTGCTGAAGAATAATGGCGGTATTATCCGTGCGAACCACGCATTTTCTTTGGCATCATACTGCTATAATATCGTCTGGCTCTGGCCCGCTGGTTGAGCCGCTTGTCCCGCTCGACGATCTCGCATTTGGCACATCGGAATCCGTCTCCGTTGAAAATCTTTCCGCAGCAGATACACACATGGCGGGGGACAACTTCTTCCCGTTCGCACTCGCAGAGCGCGACAACTTCTTTCCAGGGAACCTCCCACCAGGCGGCGGCCTCTACGGTGGCCTGCTCCCAGTTGGGGGCATCCACGACAGCCAGCCCGCACTCCGGATGGCGAACCCACCAGAGATGCTGGGGCGGCGCTTTTTTTGCTGTTGGCATCTTATCCTCCTTATCATGACAGTCTTGGCGCGTGGTCATCCGGTTTGTGACCATGCGCGATTTTCTTCTCCCGGAGCTTTCGCAGCAGTTTCCGGTCAGTGTGATATACCGGGCTGGCAGGAGGCTGCTTCTCTTGAAAAATGCGGCTTGTATGATACAGGAGGCGGGTCACAGAATTGAACAGCAGGGCAGAAGAATGCTCGTCATTCCTCTGCCCTGCCGCCGTATTCGTAGATACCGGCGCAGAATGGCTCTGCTCTAACTGAGCACCGAGCCGCACCGCCTCTTGAATTACAATATTCTTGATCCGTTTGAACTCTTTCTGCCGTGAGAGCGGGATCCGCTCCGGCAGATCATCTTTGTACGTCCGCAGAACATCCTCCCGCATCTCGTACCAGAGGTTGTAAGCAGCGGCAACACGCTCGTCTCGCTCCAGCTCGTCCACGATCCCATCCACCAGAGATTTCAGAGACGGTTTAAGATAGCCGTACTGCTTTTTGCCGGAGGTGTTTTTGAGCTGCTTCGCCAGTTCCAGCATCAACTGCTCAATGCGCTCATTGGACAGCGTACCATCCTGCATCTGCTGGATGAACTGCCGCAGGATCTTTTGCGTATCCTGATTCAATGAATCCCGCCGCTGGGTCTGCTTTTCATAGATTTCCGTCAGCTCATTCCGGAAGATTTCTTTTGCCAACCCGGATTTGATCTGCTCGATCCCGTGCTCCGTAAGGTAGCCGGATTTGCCGTCCGCGCTGTAGCAGACCATGTGAATATGAGGATGGTGTTTTTCATCATGGAACGCAGCGTACCACCGGAACTGGTCCAACGGGATCTTCATTGTCTTCGCCATCTCCACAGAGTACGAGGAGAGGAAACTCTTCCAGCTTTCCGCGTTATCGAATCCTAAACGAGCAGCGTCCTCCCGTTTTAGAGAGATCACCGGCAGCCAGACCGTGCCGGGATGGTGCGCGACTTCATTCTGTATTTTGGACAGAGTCAGTGGCTCATTGCTGCCATTGAACAGCCCGTGAGCACCAAACCGTTGCGCGCGAGGACGCTTGGCGATGTAGTCCACATAGTTTTCCATCTTGGCGATCTGGTCGAGGTTGTCCTCAATGGCCCGTGTGATAAACTCGGACGCATTGCCGCGAGTGGGAGATTCCTGGTAGTCAGCGTACTCGTCCAAGCCTTTGCACAGCGGAAACTCCCGCACCAGTTTTTCAACAATCCTGACCTGATTTTCTGTGACCGGCAGATTCATTTTGCCGGGATCAATGCGCTGGACGCCCTTACGGGTGGCGATATATCCTACCGCATTTCCCAGATGAGCAGCGGCTTTCGCTGTGCCGCCCTTGATGTGCGGACACTTGAAAATGACACGCGGCATGGTTCATCATTCGCTGTGCTGATACTTCATCGCATCCGCAAAAGTGACCGCGCCGCCAGTTTTCTTGACCTCCTGGATGCACCGTCCGCGCAACCGTTCCAGCGCCTCCGCGCTGACGTCCACCTCAGAGGCCAGCACATTCATCATCATGTTCATCTCCACCGCCAGCTTGAACAGCAACCGGCAAATACGGTTCTCGCTGTCATGCACGGTGCCGCGCACCGCTACCGCTAAAGACGGCGGCAGGAAGCGCAGGCAGTCCTCGGCGGAAAGATAGCCAACATAAAATTCCACGGCTCTCTCCACAAATTCATTTGCGGTAGTGCAGTTATCTTTCTTGGCATACTCACCGATGAGTTGGTAAGTCTCCGGTGTAAGCCGCAGATGCAAACGCACCTTATCGGACATTCCGTGTCATCTCCTCTCTGTTTAATATTTCCGTAGGCGCTCCCCAGGCGCTGGTGAAAGTCCCTGACGGCGGGCGTTTCACGAAAACAGGCGCCACCAGTGGCGCCGGGGCCTGAAATTGGCTCCGGGTGCGAAATCCCGCAACCCCTTGCCCCGACCCGCATTGCGGGACGGTGTGGTCTGCGGGGGAGCCGAAAAGGCGCCACCGCTTTATCCCGCACCTTTTTCGTCCCCCGTAGCCCCTGCGTCCCAGCAATCCCGGCGTTTTCCCAAGCCTCGCCGCAAGCCCGGCTCACAGGCCGCGACAGGGCCGTTTGGGAGGCCGGTGGGGCAGGGATGCCACCCGGCGGGGAAAGGCCGCACAAACGGCCTCACAGGGGCAAACGGCGGGGAACGGGCTGGGAGGGCCTCTCGGCCCTCCCGCCGCCGCTCTCGGTGACAGCAACAACTCACATCACCGGTCCGGCAGGCGGAGCCATATCCTCCGCCATGATCTGGGCGCTGTAGTCCGCCAATGACTGCCCGGTCTGCTGCTGGCAGTAGGCATCCATCTTCTGGAGGAGGGCCGCTTTCTCCACGGCGTTGAGGCGGTATTCCATGGGTTCCTCCCGACCGTCCACCCGGTGCAGATCGACCTCCAGCACATCGCAGACCTGACCGGCGGACATGTCGTAGTTGGCATAGACATTCAGCCAGTCGTCTCTCTTCGTGGTGCGCGTACCGAATACCCTGTCCACATCAAAGCTGTTTTCCAGATAGAAGTTCAGCCGTCCGTCATCCGCCGTGATCTCATCCGCGAAAGAAAAATTCTCTGCGGAGAGATGGCCTGCCGAGGCGATCTCCCTGCCTGCCAGCTTCTCCATGAACCGAGCTTTCCGCACGTTCCAGTCATAACTGCCGCAGCGGTCCGCATGCCAGACTGCTGTGGACACATCCTTCAGCCTGTAGGACACCCAGCCAAGGCTGGGGCGGACAGCGGAGAGTTCCAGCCTGTCGAGATCCACATCGTATGCATCTGTGATCTGGCCGCCCCCCTCCATACAGGAGGTCAACATCCGTTCAAATTCCTCCGCAGGGATCTCTTCCCGGCCGCGGAGACTCTCCTCAAGGGGGCGTGGTCCACTCTGCTGCCGCAAACGGAGCCGGACATATCCGGCGATCTCCAGCATCCCGACAGAGCGATCCATCCGGAAGTATTGCGTACCGCCGTTCTCCACGATGCGGAAGGCGGAATAGCGTCTGCTTGCTCTGATCTCCTGCTCCCGCTGCTGCTCTTCCTCCCAGATCTCTCTGCTAATCTTTTCCCGCACATGCTCGGGGAGCTGGCTGATCAACTCGTCCAGGTAGTTGTCCAGCTTCTCCTCCACCGTTTCATTTTCCAACTGTTGAGACAGGGCCTCATACCACCGCTCATCCAGCCAGACCTCAAGAGCTTTACTGTTCATGGCATCCCTCCTCCAGCTTGGGGACCGGCCGGCTGGTCCTGGGAGGCCGCGCCGGCGCGGCGATGCTCTCGATGTACTCCCGCGTCTGGGCGGGGACATACTTCTCGTAGATCTTGTTCACGCAGTCCTCCAGCTCCGCCTCCATGGAGGACTGCTTCCTCCCGGCGTAAAACTGGATGGCCCGCAGCTTCTCAGCATCCACCTGGACGCTGACCGTTACCTTCCTCATGATCTCCTCCTATCAGAATACATGGAACTCCCAAGTGGTGGGCCCTTCCTGGACGGGCATGGGTTCCGCAAACTTTTCCGCGTAGTGGGCGGCGTCCGCATCGGAGAGGGAGCAGAACTCCCCATCCTCCGCGCCCACGATGAGGAATGTTCCGGCAATGGTGTCGCCGCCCACCTGCCTGTTGGCAGGCAGGCCCATCAGCTTACCAAACGCATTGCAGACCAGCAATGCGTTGGCATCCAGCCCCACAGTCTCAATGTCTCCGCCCACTGCCGCCTGGAATGCATCCAGAGTGTTGGGCATTGTCACCATTTCCGGCGCCTGACCAGGCTCCACCTTCAGCATACAGATGCTGTCATACGCAGTGACGCGCAGCTCTACCCCACCCAGGAGATGAATGCCATCTTCTTTGAGAAAGCTGTCTCCGGCCTGGTTCATGATCTCCAGATCGAAAGCAGATGCGTCGACTGTTCCCTGGGCCGAGGTAAGATCCCGTCCGGTGTAGACCGTACAGAGGGCGGGCCAGTCTGTGACTTCCGGATAGCGCCGGACCGCCTCGTTATAGATAGCCGTTCTCTGGATCGTCTCCGCATCCGTGACGGCTCCGGAAACAAAGCCGTCCACCCACGGTCCGGCATCTCCGCCCAGCAGAATGCGGGTGAAGCGGATGGGCATCTGTGCTGTCATATGCCGGAGCGCTCTCTCAGCCTCGTTACGAGCGAGGTCAAGGCCGTTGTCCGCGCCCGCCCATGGCAGATGGGAGGCCACATCCTCCAACAGTTCCCGGACCACATTGATCTGCTGCCTTCGGTCGCCTCCGGCAGTCTCCAGCGCAGACACGAAATTTCGAAGACTGCGGATGGTTTCCCTCTGCAATTGGAGGGATACCGGTACGGCGGCAAAGCCGCGCCGTGACTGCTCCAGTTCGCAGTCGAATTGTTCCAACAGCTTCGGATCGGGACATGCTCCCTGCAGCCGTGCCATCCCCTGGAGGATGGCGTCCGTCCAGAAACGCCGGCGCTCCATCCAGGGAGGCGCACCCTCTGGCTGGTGCCGCTCCCATCCGTTCTGCCGTTCAATGGCGTAGGCGGTAAGTCCTTCTGCAGTGAGGGCAATATCAAATCTGTTCATTATTATTTCCCTCATTTACTATGGCAAATAGCTTCTGGGATTTGTCCGCTCTCCGTTGACCCGCACCTCGAAGTGCAGGTGCGGCCCGGTGGACCGCCCGGTGGAACCAGACAGGGAGACGATGTCTCCGGCCTGGACGGTCTGGCCCACTTTCACCAGCAGCTTGGAGTTGTGGGCGTAGAGCGTGGCAAGGCCGCCGCCGTGGTCGATCATCACGTAGTAACCGTAGCTGGAGCTGTACTGGGCGACCGTCACCCTCCCCGGCAGGGCGGCGCGGACAGAGGTCCCGGTGGGTACGCCCAGGTCGATGCCGCCATGGCCCTTGCTCTTGCCGGTGAAAGGATCTTTCCGGTAGCCGAACTCCGAGGTCACGATGTTTCTCCAGTTGGAGCCCACCGGGGAGCAGAAGCCATCCGCGCCAATGAACGGCGCATCCGTGCTGCCGAGACCCGCGCCGGTGGAAGCGCCGTAGCGGACCAGATTGTAGACGCTGTCCGCGTTGGCTTTCTGCTCATCTGAGATCGTGATGGCCATGGCGGAGGCGATATTCTGGTAGACCGTGTTCAGATCGGTGATGGGGACGGCAACGGTGTATTTTTCCTCCTTCTCCACCTCCACACCGGCCTCGTTCTTCACCTTGACGGTGCGCGTCCGTTCCTCGTAGGTGACGAAGCAGTCCGTGAAAAGCTGGTGATCCTTTGGGACGGAGAGGTCCGCGCCGAAGTACAGGGCGAAAAAAATCGCCTTGACTCTCGTTCCGTCAAGGCTCTTTTCTTCTTCTGTCATTCCGTTGATATCCTCGATGAATCCGTCCAGCAGGCCGAAGCTGCTCCGCATATCTTCGATATAAGCGGCGTACTCTGCCGGGGTATCCGGTGGCAGGGTCCCGCCATTGAAGCACAATTCCACCACCGAGGCGTTGTGGCCGGAACCGGCGGACAGGGAACAGAGCAGCGCCAGCAGAACGATGAGCGGGGAGAGGATGGCCGCGATGATCCAGCCGATTCCCTTCCTGGCGCGCTCATCCGAGAGCAGTGCCGCCGCTGCCTTGATAACCGCAGGGTTAGGCAAGATCCATCCCTCCCGGAGCAGGGGCCTCCTGCTGTTGCTGCGATTGCAGTTCCTGCCAGTGTTCCGCGAGGGCCTGCGCGGTTGCCTCATGACCGCCGCCCCGGTGC
This sequence comes from Oscillospiraceae bacterium, assembly GCA_021768185.1. Taxonomy (GTDB): domain Bacteria; phylum Bacillota; class Clostridia; order Oscillospirales; family Oscillospiraceae; genus Pelethomonas. Next base: position 19,069 of record JAETNP010000003.1, on the reverse strand, counting down.
TCCGCCCACTGCTGATACCGTTCAAAGTCCATGCCGTGGTCCAGCAGCAGCTTGGCAGCGTCCACGGCATCGTTCTGGACACAGGCGTGGAGGGCGTTGTAGTCATCAAGATCGACCCACATCCGCTTCTCCAGCAGGCTCTCTGCCATCCAACTGTCGCGGCCCTCGTATGTCAGCGTATGCAGCGTCCGAGCGGAGTTGGGGCCGCCGGAGATCCCCTTGTCCACCAGCTCCGACAGGGTGCGGAAGTCATGATCCATGGCGAACTGCTCCAGCAGACGGGACGGCGCGGCGGCGATCTTTTCCTCATCGCACTGGTGGATGATCTGCTGGGCGATGAAGCGGTGGTCCAGGTAGGCGTAGCTGGCCATCTCGCCGTAGAAGGACGGTTCCAGACCTGCCACACACGCCTGTGCCTGTTCCGTCATAAAAAGCACTTTCTCCGGATCATTGATGTCGATGGCCTTCTTGCAGGCTTCGCAGTACACCGCAGGATCAATATTCATTCTGTCAGCCATCAGCAATACGGTCATCTTCCGGCCAACAGCACCCGGACGGCCCGCCGCCTCCACCAAGAGGGACTCCTGCTGATACGGAACCTTGGCGACGCACTCCTTGAATGCTTCCAGCTCACCGTCTCGGATCGCCAGGACGGCTTTGTCGTAATCGCTCATCCGCAGGGGGCGCATCCCCACCTCGTTGATGTACGCCGTAATGCTGCCGGTCATGCGCCGCAGGAGCTGCTCCGTCTGCGTCAGAGCATTTTCCTGCCGCTCCCGCTGTTCCACCAGGGCGTTGATGATGGTACGCTGCTCCTGCTGGCTCAGATGCACCACCGCGCCGCCTGTGTCATCCTCCACGCCGCCAATCTTCATAAACCGGGTATATGTGGCATGGTCGCCGTGGAAAGCTTTTGTGATGGCGGAGGAGATCAGGAACATCCGGTCCAGGTCGTTCCCGTTCTCGCCTAACGTCTTGCCGGTAATGAAACTCTTGGTGATGCTTTTCTTCTGCTGCTCATCGTACCATTTGAGGTAAACATCCAGGTATACCCCCTCGCTGCTGCCGTAGTCGGTGGTGCAGAAAATATCCGCATTCCTGGGGATCTCCCGTCCATTCTCCCAGTGGGGATCCAAGAGGAAATATTCGTCCGGGAGGTAACCCTGACTCTCCAGCCGGTGCTTCAGTTCCTCGAAGACCTCCTGGGCCGCCCGCTGACCGGCGTACTCGCGCTTGTGTGGATCCTCTGCGGAGGGCTTCCACTTTTCAAATTCTATGATTTCCATAGACCATCCTTTCTGGCTCCGCTTGTGCAGAGGCGTCATGTGTGATAAAATCTCCCGAAGGAAGGGAGGCTGCCGCTATGAAGAAAACCTTTGTCACCACCATGCCGGACCGTGCCGGTGCGTTTCTGAAAGCCAGCCGGATCATTGCGGATCTGGGCCTGAATATCACGCGGGTCAGCTACAACAAGGCCATTGACACCCACACCCTGTTTATCGAGGTGGAGGGTTCCCATTCCCGGCTGGAGCAGGTCACAGAGCGCCTGCGGGAGATTGGCTGCCTTCAGAATAGTCTGGATGAGGGGACCGTGCTGCTGGTGGAGTTCCGCCTGCGGGATACCCCCGGCAGCGTGACCTCCGTGCTGGAGCTGATTGAACAGTACAATTTCAATATTTCTTACCTGAGCTCCCAGGAGAATGGAACGGCGTGGCAGCTGTTCAAAATGGGGCTGTTCGTGGAGCAGCCGGAGCAGTTTTCCGACTTTCTCAACGCGGCCTCCCTGCTGTGTCCGGTGCGGGTGGTGGACTACGATAAGGCGGAGAAGATCCTGGACAACAGCATCTTTTATGTCTCCTTCGCCAACGAGCTGGCCCAGCGGATGGCGCTGCCGGAGGAGGGGCGGATGGAGCTGGTCATCGACGCCAACCAGGTCATGCAGATGCTGGACGAGCGTGGGGAGAGCTTCCACAAAACCTTTGATTACATCCGGGGCTTCGGCGAGGCCCTGGCCTCCTGCCGGGGTGATGCGTTCCGGCCCCGTGTATCGGAGTACGATTTTGGGGAGGATCTTCACCTGATCCTCATCGAGCCGCCCTGCGGCAGCAATACCTGCATCCTCCGGCATCAGGGGCAGTACCTGTTCATTGACACGGGCTACGCCTGCTACCGGGAGGAGATGCTGGCCCTGTTCCGCCGCCTGCTGCCGGACTTCGACGCCGCCCCCAGAGCTACCCTTATCACCCATGCGGACGTAGATCACTGCGGACTGCTGGATCTGTTCGACACGGTGTACCTCAGCCGGAAGAGCCGGGACTCCCTGCTCATGGAGCGGACCAGCCGGGGCGGCTTCCGGGAGCGCAACCCGCTCCACGCCCCCTACATCCGCATTTGTAAGGCGCTGACCTCCTACCGCACCGCCGCCCCGGAAACGCTTCGGGTGATCGGCGGAGTATCGTCTCCCCAGGCCCAACCCTTGGAGGTGCTTGGCGAATGGTCTTTCGGTGCGCTGTGCTTCCAGGTCCTGGAGGGCCAGGGCGGCCACCTGCCCGGTGAACTGGTCCTGGTGGAGAGGGAGCGGAGGCTGGTCTTTACGGGAGATATCCTGGTCAACATCCGGGAACTGACAGTGGAGCAGGCGCACTACAACCACTACGCGCCTTACCTGATGACCAGCGTGGACACCAATCCCGCTTTGTGCGCCGCAGAAAGGAAGGAACTGCCCACACTGTTGGGACCCGGTCAATGGCACATCTTCGGGGGCCATGGACCGAGGAAGGAATTGGTGATCGAATAAGCTCCTATCCGTCATAGCAGCCGCAGGGCATGTCTGATTCCGGGAAAAGCGAACAAAGCGCCATCTGATTTTTATCCGCCTCCACGAACTCCTGCCACGACCAGCTGCGTCCCAGCCCTTTGACGCTGGTGAGGTTGGGCATGGCGTTGTTCTCCATGGCGATGGCCCGGTCGAACAGATCCCTGTGCTGGTGGTACAGCGTCCGGATCTCCCGGTGCTTCATCGCAGGACAGAAGAAGCAGGAGGACTTGCCCGGAGGCGGCAGCCCGGCTTCCCGGATCGCCGCGAGACAGTCCTCCCGTTCCCAGCCCCAGTCGATGAGGGGGTACTCTTTTTGATATTTGGTATCCTGGATGTCATAGACCAAAGCGTGATCCCGGCGCCGCTCCTCCCCGGCGTCGTAGCCGATGTACTTGACCACCTTCCCCCCTCTGGCCCAGACCTCCCGGCATGGCGGGTAGTTGTTGCAGAACTTGTCCTGGGGGCCGATCTTGTGCTTGAGGGAGCATTTTTTATATCCGTAGGCCAGCGCAGGCAGCGTCCCGGAACGGAGGCACTCCTGTTCCAATGTCAGTCTGTCGCCGTTCTTGTCCGTATACTTCACCACTGTGATCTGCGGCATCCCGTGGGCAATGAGCCATTGGTTCATGATGGCCAGGTAGGCATAAGTGCTGGGCAGCTCGCCTCCGGTATCTGCAAAAAGAATCAGGTCGACCGGGATGCCCCGCTGATGCAAACCTACCAGGAGTGCAGAACTGTTCACGCCGCCTCCGTATGCGAGGACAGAAAACGCCATTACCGTCCACCCGCCTCTCCAAATAGCGCCTTCTTGTACTCCGGCGCGATGACCTCCAGCAGATACCGTTCGTTGCCGCACTTATAAAGGCACACGCCACGCTGGGGGAAGCGGATCAGTTCGTACTCCGATTCCTCCAGCTGCAAATTGTCCATAAAAAAGCGCCGGTCAATAGAACCGGCGTTGAACAAAAATTGATGAGTGGGGATGGAGAACAGCGGCTTTGTCAGCTCGGCAATGCCGGGGAGAGCGAAGTCTTCGATGTTCTGGCTTGCCAGCAGCACGGCGGAGTCCTTCTTCCGCACCCGCTTCATGAAGTTGCGGATATACTCGATGGTGGTGGGATTGGAGAGGAACAGGTACAGCTCATCTATGGATGCCACCGTGTTTCCCTCCGTCAGCAGTTTGTCGCTTAGATAGGACAGCACATTGAACAGCATGGCGTTCTTCACGTTCCCACTGGCCTGGAGGAGCCCCTTCACGCCGAACACCAGAAACCGGCTGGATGTGATATTGGTGGACCCGTTGAAAAATTTGCTCTCCGCGCCTTTGCACATGGAGTGCAGGCCCAGCAGGACTTCCTGGAGAAGTTCTTTTGGGTACAGAGGATCTTTCTCATCCTCGTAGTGCTGGTAGGCATCCTCCATCACTTTGTAGAGGTCGGAGAGGATGGGGTAGTCCACCGGGCGCAGACGGGAGAAGTCGGTTTTATTGTTGATACCGAATTTCTCGTACATTCGCTCCAGCATCAGTTCAATGGTGTCCACGTGGCGGTCGGTGAAATCTTTGTATGAACGGAAGAAGTCCTTCAGAAAAGAGATGTGCTGACTGAGCCTGGACTGCTCCCGGAAGGCGGCGGGCGCTTCCGGATCATCCTCACCATCCACATCCCAGACCTTGGGTTCCAAGGGGTTGATGCGGTACTGGCCGGTCATGAGGTCCACGAAGCACCCGCCCAGATTGCTGCACAATTCGCTCATCTCATGCTCCGGGTCCAAACAAATCACGGATTTGCCGGACTCCAGCAGATTACAGACCAGCAGCTTCAGCAGGAAGCTCTTGCCCTGACCGGAGTTGCCCAGAATGAGCATGCTGGCGTTGGTCTTGTCATCCGCTCTCCGGTCCAGATCGACAATGATATTGCTGCCGTACTTATCCTTGCCGATGTAAAACCCCTGGGGGTCGGTCTTGCCGGAGTAGTTGTTGGGATAGAGGTTCGCCACCGAGCTGGCGGGCAGCACCCGCTCGAACTGCGTCCCGAGGGCGTTCCGGCCTGCGGGATTGGCGGAGAGGAATCCCTCCCGCTGCTTGAGCAGGATGCGGTCCGCCGCCAGTCGGGAGCGCACCAGCTCACTGGTCACCTCGTCCCGCAGGGTCCGCAGGCCCTCCAGATCCTTTGCCGCCAGATCCAGGTAGACGGCGCAGTGCATCAGCGGCTCCCGGTTGCGGTGCATGGAGGTCACCAGCGCCGCCACATCCTGGAGGTTGGCCTCCGCCGTGATGGTCTGCTTCATGTCATTGGTGCTGCCCCGCTGGAACCGGCTGCGGTTGGCGGCGTTCTGGATGATCTTCTGCTCCTCCGCCGCTGTGACCCGTCTGGCGTAGATGGTGAGCGTCACGCCGCTGTGTTCCCCCAGGGAGCCGAGGATCGCCAGCTCCTCGGTCGTGGTGGGGTAGCCCCGCACTGTCATGGCGCAGTGATACGCGCCGCCCAGGATATAGTGATCCGTGTTGAATTTCACCGCCGCCGGGGCGATCATGTCCAGAAAATCCTTGGGCAGAGGCTCCGGCGCGGGCTTTGTTTTCTTCTGCTTTTTCTTAGGCATCTGCATCCGCCCACCTTTCTCCATCGACGCTGTCAAAAATATCTGTGGTCACATCCTGCTGGTAGTATACCGCCAGCAGCCGCATGAGGTCCTGCTGGCTGGCCTGCCGCACATGGAACCCCTTGTCCCGGATGCTCTTTTCCAGCCGGACCACCTGGCTGCGGGCGTTTTCTTCCTTCTGCCGGTCCAGCTCAAACACCAGGGCAAATTCCCGCGCCGAGGCCGTGGTGGTTTGGATGGCATCCAGGTGGGCGGCGTCCTGCCGCAGCAGCTCCCGCAGGGCGGGATTGGATTCCCGCTCCATCCGCTGGCGGTACCAGTCCTTGTTGTTCTGAAAGGACTCGCGGGAATCCAGCGCCAGCAGCCGCACGGACTCCACGCCCCGCAGCAGGTCGGTCAGGGCTACGACCTTTCCCCGGATGCCCTCTGCGGAAAGTACCGACAGGTTATCCGGCTGGATAAGGAAAAAGACCAGTTCACTGCGGCCAACCTTCAGGCCGTTCTCCGTGAACTGGTCTATTCCCATGAGCTGCCGTGTGGACAGCAGCCGCTTTTGTTCCTTTTTCTGTTTTCTATTCATACCGCGCTCTCCATTCATAATACTGCTGGTGGAGGAATAGGAAGCACACGGCGTTTCGCAGGAAGTCCAGGATGCTGGCGTCCTCCATGCGGATGCTGAGAAAAGCGTACAGCACTGTCAGCACCAGCGGCAGCAGAAAGCCGCTGGACGCCAGCGCCAGGACAGAGAGCAGAAGCCCCACGCCCACCACCGCCAGGTCCTTTAGCTCCCACAGCCACAGCATCGGTTTTGCGGTCAGGTTGTCGGGATAAATGAAAATTGAAACCACCTCCAGCTATTTGCCAAGTAAATAAACTTTTATTGGGATATTTCGTTCCTCGCAACTGTCGATCACGAATTTTGTTCCACGTGACGCCCCATCCCAGAAAGCCAGAACAAGGTCCGCATTTTCGATGATCGTAATGTTGCGTTTCAGCGGGGCGGCCCGTCCATACCGGCTGTACTCCGGAAGGTACTCCGTCAGTTTCATCCCATGCCGCAAGGCATACTCCCGCGCGGAGGCGTCCACCCCTTTTGCGCCTCCGGATATGATCTCGGTCGTATCATCGGGAAGATATTTTCCCAGATTGTCCACCAGCAGCCCTCTCGAACCAATTACAGCAACCTTCATTTCGTCCTCCTATTATTGTATAAACATATTTTAGACATGTTTTGAACGCACTTTAGACATTGTATCAGAAAATGGGCGCAAAATAAAGTCACAATATGTTTACAGGAGGGCTATTTTATGGCTATCAAAAGTTTGTCCATTCGCATTGATGACAAATTGCTGGACCAACTGCATTTCGTAGCCGACTACGAGGGGCGGTCTGCCAACAGCCAGATCCTGGTTCTGATCCGGGATTGTGTCAAAAGGTTTGAAGCGGAGCATGGGCCTATTGGAGAACAAACCGGCTCCAATGTGAAGCTGCCGCGAAAAGGCTGAAAAGGGAAGGGGGCGGCAGCGCCGTCCCCTTCGCTCTGTTATTCCGGGAGACCGATGGCAGCTAAAGCCTCCAGGCACCAGATCCCACGCTGCTCCAGCGCTCTCATCAACGCCCTCTCCGCGGGAGTGATCGCATCTTCTGCGAAGACCTGCCCCAAAGAGTGCTCTTTAATTTCCAGCCCTGGGCAGTCCAGGAGCATCTCGCCGGGGTGGTCGATGTGCGGGTGGATGCTGGCTTCTCCCCAATGGGGGATGTCGGCTGTATAACTCACACTGAGGATATTCCCCGCCTGATCCTTCTGGGGCGTATCATTCCATGTCAGCATGGTCCTCCCCCTCCTGCGGCGCAGTCTCCCGCCGCTCGGCTTCTTCCAGCTCCCGCTCGATGAGGCCGATGACGAAATCCTTCTGACTGAGCTTCTTGCCGGTGCGCTGCTTCTCGCGCTCCAGATGATCTTTGATCCGATTGTACAATTCTTCCGATACCTGGAAGGCTAAAGTTTTGGTAAAGTCCATTGATTTTTCTCCTTTTTCGTAATAATTTGTGAGTAGCTGCGTCATGTACATGCTCAGGGACTGTCCCGACCTCTCCTGCTCCTCCCGCACCTTGGCGTGGAGGGAGAGGGGGATCATGGCACACAAGTTTTTTTGCGGCTCCATTCTGATTCTCTCCTTTCCCGATCTGCAAGGCCAAGTATACCGACAACCGTGCCGGAAAGCTATCACCAAACCCGACGAAGATATTGTCGGAAAGGAAGCACAACCAACAACATCTAATGCCCTGCCCGCGGGACCAGGGAGATCCCCCGCATGATATACTCCACGCAGGGGATGGCAACGCTGTTGCCCAACGCTTTGTAGCGGGAGGAGTCGGAGGCTCCCGGCAGGTCCGTCCAAAAATCTGGAAACCCCTGGAGGCGCTCGCATTCCAGCGGAGTCAGCCTGCGAATGAGCAGAGGCATGTCCATTGCCGATTTGTCCTGCCCCACATACTGGTCGTCAGGGTCCTTGCGATGGCTGCTGGCCAGCGCCCCAACCGTTTCCTGATATGTTGGCTGACAGACCAGATCTGTGGCATCCTTCTGCTGGCGGGCGCTCTCGGTGGATGCAACATCGCTGCCTTTGAATACATCCACCCATTGTCGGGAGTAGGCGGCATGGCGGTCAATGGCATTGCCGGAGGCGTATCTGGCCTCCGGCTCCTGCAAGACCAGACTGAGGTTGTTGCCGCCAGTACCCGCCCTGGCTGGTAGTGTGGGCGCAATAGGCAGCGGCCCTCTGTAGCGGGCATCCACTCCGTGGTTCTCAAAAACTACAGGCTGATGTCCGTGCTCCTGGGCACGGAGCGTCCCAGCCACATTTTCAGAGCAGTCCATAACGCTGCCGCTCTGGTCGTTCAAGCAGATCAAAGGCTGATGCCCTCCCATCTGCGCCCGGAGTGTCGGCGTCATATCTGTTGTGAGATCCATACGCTGTCCGCCCTGGTCGTTCAGGCAGAAGACGGACGGCATCATGCTGCCGCTCTGTCCGGATTTCAGGGTGGGGGCAACTTCTTCCTGGTATCCAATACTTCCGGCCTTTGCACCAGCACCGGCGCAAAATCCAGCGGTGAACAGCAAGCCGGCAGGGTTCCTCCCTCCGCCGCCATCCGCTCCGGTCAACGTGGGGGCTTTGCTTCCCGGAGTGAAAACGCGGGCCTGCTGGGTATCCCATGGGGTAAGGCAGTCCTGCGCGATAAAGGTCTGCTGTTTCATCCCTGGCTGTGCTTCCAAAGCTCCGGCCACATCATGGAGATCCCGCACCTCATCCCGCTGGTTCGCTGCAAAGGCGACGGGCGGCTGCGTGACAAATGTCTGCATCTGCATGTTCTGCGTCCGCATAAGCGCCCCGGAGATACCGCCAAGATCGATCCCCTCGTTACGCTGATTGATGTGGTACGCCTGGACATCCATATCCCGGCCGGCATCGATCCTCGCCAGTCCTGCCTGCACCGTCAGCGCCGCCTTTAGCTGGGGCGGCAGTTCCTTACCCCGTTCCCTCGCCCTTCGCAGGATGCCCAAACAGGCTGTTTTGCTTAAATAGTATTTGCGGGGCGGATCGTCCTGCAAAATCTGCGATAAGGAATATACGTCTTCTTCGTTGAGGGGTGCGGGGCCAGTATTGGGCGTCGAAGACTCTCCAGGCGAGGGAGAAACGATCTCCCAGTAGGATTCTCCCAGCAGGTTGCCATGCCCAGGGGTAAGGTCCAGGGACATGTACGGGATGGTTTTCAATTCGGACGATCTCTTCAAGGACAATGCGGAAATCTTCACCTTTGGGCGTCCCGCTGCTGAATGCGCCGGGTACGTTTTCCCAGCACATCCATCTTGGCCGAACAGAGACATCTGCCCGTCCTCTCTGCCTGTCTGCATCTCTCATCTCCTTCACGATCCTGATCTGCTCCATGAACAGGCCGGAGCGGGAGCCGGCCAGACCAGCCCTCGCGCCGGCCACGCTCAGTCCTGGCAGGGACTCCCTCCGCATACGATGTCCACAGGCGGCAGCAGCGCCCCGTCCAGCTTGGTGATGTCCCCTACATGGATCATATCGGGGAAGTGCTTTTTTGTGACCTGGATGGGGAACGGCTCGATCTCCGATGCCCACACCGGCGTGATCCCGTTGCGGACCGCCGCCAGGGGGAAGCCGCCAATGCCATCGAAGAGCGACCCCATTGTCAGCTCATTTCCATGTTCCATCGTGATGTCTCCTCTTTCTCCAGCGGCTGGACCGTGTTGTCATAGTTCGGTTCAAACGTACACCGCTGGCCGTTGAATGCTGTGGCCGCCTCCTTGGCTTCCGCTTCGGAATCGAAAGCCAGGGGGCGGCCATACCGGTCGCACCGCCACCGGACGGTCCGGCCCCACGGGGAGTCCGGACGAGTGGCGGCTATGACGCCATATTTCATTGCCTGTCCTCCTGCTTCACATAGCCATCGTTTCGATCTCGTTTTGCGCCGGCGCCTGCTCTGCCGTCTGACCGGCCTGTTTCGGGACCAGAAGCCCGTCGAATCCCATGCGCTCCAGAACGCTCCTATAGAGCTGCTCCGCGAATCGCTGGTACTCCGGGGTGGAGGTGTCCACCTCTCCCAGCACCGCTCTTTCGTAAGTCGTACCAGGTACGATCTCCCATTCCACCGCGCCGAAACAGTACGCCGTCAGATACTTCAGCAGCTCCCGACCGCTTGCGGCCTCGAACATACCGCGTGCGTCCTCGTAGGGGAACAGGCTTACCGTGTCCACGCCTGCCAGCCGTTCTGCCATATGGTGCAGCGTGAAACCGTTTGGATCCAGGCCACGGGAGACAGCATCATAAAAGCGTTTCATTTCCTTTGTGGTGGAGAGCCTGGGAGAAAATTCTTTCAATGTCAAGGCCGACGAAAGCGCGTCTGCTCTGGAATACCAAAACCGCAGCCGGTCATCCTGCTCTCTCAGTTCATTGTGCAGCCCTTCGCATTCCCTTTCCCTCAGCTCCAGCATCTGCTCCGCGAGGCTCCGCTGATACTCGGAAGCAGTCAACTGGGCGCGGAGGCCCGGAGCCTCACGGAAAGCCTGCATCGCGGCATGGAGCCTGTCCCTCAGCCGCATAGCGTCACAGAGAGCGTCCGCTCGGGTATGGGTCCCGCTGACACATCCATCCTTCGGACCGGGATCCGCAGCCGCTCGGCCTCCGCGATCTCCACTTGCATCCCGCTGCTGACGCAGGGTCCGAACGCCCACAATTCGTCACAGCGATGCAGGAGTGTCAGACCCATCTCAATGCCCGCCTGCCGCTCCTCCGGAACAGCATCGCTCAGCACAGCCGGATACAGCAAATGGGGGGCAAAAAAGGCGTGTCCGCGCTCCATGACGGTGCGGCACGCCTGCTTCGCGTATTCTACATTTCGCTCCACATCTCCAGCGTAGGGGGATGCTACATAGATCAGTTTCATAGTCTGCTCCTTGTCATTTGATCGCCGCCGCAACGGCCTTGGTGGTGTTCACCGCCGCCTGGGCGGTGTAGACGGCGGACATGATGTTGGCGCGGGTGGTGGTGTCCAAGCCAAACGTGCCAGCAATCCTGGGGACCTCTCCTGCGGAGAGCATGAGTCCCAGCCCCAGCAGCAGGTGTTCCCGGAAGGCCAGCAGACCCGCGACCAGGATCGTCGATTGCAGGAACGCCGTCAGGCACAGGCCGATGACCTGCTTCATCCACTGAATGAATCCGTCCGTGTACCCGCGGGGTACGCTGAACATATACAGGCTTCCCACCGCGATCTGGATGAGCAGGATGCCGCCCCGTTTCAGGTTTGCGAAAAAAACTTTTATCACGGCGTAGCCCATAGCGATCACGCAGAAGATCAGCATGATCGGGCTGGTAAGCATGGACATCATGAAGTCCGGCGCGCCCGTCATATCGCTCAGGCTGGTCACGGCGGCGAAGTCCTCGATGATATTTTTTCCGACCTCCGCGATGCTGGTCCCCAGCCCGGTGATCTCCGCAGTAAATTGTCCCTGTAAGTCCACCGACAGCTCATAAAGCCGTACCGGAACCGTGGAGAACAGGCTGACCGCCAGGAAGCCTTTGAGAATATTCAGCGCGGTCTGCTGGATGCTGCCCCGCCCGGTGGAGTAGTCCAGACCGAACTCGAAACAGCATACCACCACGCTGACGCCGAACAACGCCCAGCCCAGCTGGCTGAAAAACGTCACTACGGACTGCACCCAGTCCAGCTCAAACAGCTCCACGCCCATGCGGCCCATGATGGCGAAGAAGTTGCCCAGGAAGCCGATGATCTGACCGTAGAACCAGTCCATGAGATTGCTCATGATCGTGTCCGCTACGAAATCAAAAATAAAGATTTGCTGTCACCTCCCGTTTCTCTGCGTTGACACGCAGGCGCAAATTGGTTAGAATGATTGGGATAAAATATGCAGGAGCCGCTCATGACCTACGAAGAATTCAAAAGCCAATACCCCATCCGGCTGAACCGGCAGCAGGAGGAGGCCGTCCATCAGACGGAAGGCCCCGTTCTGCTGCTGGCTGTGCCTGGGAGCGGCAAGACCACCGTGCTGGTGACCCGGCTGGGGTATATGCTCTACTGCAAGGGCATCCGCCCGGAGCGGGTCCTCACCGTGACCTACACCGTGGCGTCTACTAAGGATATGAAGGCCCGGTTCGTCAGCTTCTTCGGGGAAGAACATGCGGACAAGCTGACCTTCCGCACCATCAACGGCCTGTGCGCGGTGGTGATCGGGACCTATGCCCGTCAGAAAGGGACCGAGCCGTTCGCCCTGCTGGACGATGAGCGGCAGTTGGGCAGCGTGATCCGCGACCTGCTGGCCCGCACCGGCACGGCGTTCCCCAGCGACCTCCAGGTGAAGGATGCCCGTACCCACATTACATACTGCAAGAACATGATGCTGACGGAGGCGGAGATCCACGCTCACAAGGTGGATGGCATGGATTTTCCACGGGTCTACTTCGAGTATCAGGACTACCTCCTCCGCTCCAAGCGGATGGACTACGACGACCAGATGGTCTTTACCTACCGCATCTTCCGGCAGTATCCGGACATCCTGGCTCACTTTCAGCGCCGGTGGCCCTATATCTGCGTGGACGAAGCCCAGGACACCTCGAAGATCCAGCATGCCATTCTCCGCCTGCTGGCCTCTGCCAGCGGCAACATTTTCATGGTGGGGGACGAGGATCAGAGCATCTACGGCTTCCGGGCCGCGTGGCCCCAGGCGCTTCTGGAGTTTGAGCAGGTTTTCCCCGGCGGGTCGGTGCTGAAGCTGGAGACCAACTACCGCTCCACCCGCGCTATTGTGGAGAAAGCGGACGCATTTATCCGCCGCAACCAGAACCGCCGCCCCAAGCGGATGCGGACGGAGAACCAGCAGGGTTCCGCCATCCGTAAGATCATGCTGGCAGATTACAGCCGCCAGTACAGCTATCTGCTGAAAATTGCGGAGAACTGCGAGGGATCCACGGCAGTCCTCTACCGCAACAACGACAGCGCCCTGCCCCTCATCGACCTGCTGGAGCAGAAAGGCGTACCCTACGCCTGCCGCCAGCGGGAGGGATTCTTCTTCACCAGTCCGCTGGTGCGGGACGTCACCGATATGCTGGAATTCGCTTTTGATGACGGCAACAAGGATCTGTTCCTCCGCTTCTACTACAAGCTGGATCTGAAGCTGAAAAAAGCGGTGGTCACGCAGCTGCTCTACGGGATGTCAAAGGACAAGAGCGTCTTCGAGGTGCTGCTGGAGAGCGGCGAACTGGAGCCGTGGCAGATCGGGAAAGTCAAGGCCATGCAGACCCACTATTCCAAGCTGCCATACCTGACCAGCTTTGCCGCCATCCAACGGCTGGTGCGGTACATGGGCTACGGGGACTACATCCAGGAGCAGCACGGCGACACCGCCAAGCTGGATATTCTCCTCTCCCTGGCGAATCAGACGCCCACGGTGGGGCAGTTTCTCCTGCACCTGCGGGAGCTGAAAGACCATATTGAGAATCTGGAGCCCCGCCCGGACCGTCCGTTTGTATTGTCCACCATCCACGCCAGCAAGGGGCTGGAGTACGACCATGTCATCCTGATCGACGCAGTGGACGGACTGCTGCCCTCTGCGGATGAGGACGAGGAATTGGAAGAGGAGCGGCGGCTGTTCTATGTGGGCGCCACCAGAGCGAAGAAGCAGTTGGAGTTCCTCTGCTATGAGAACAAATTTGGAGAGCCGTCCGATGCTGCCTTCACCTTCGTCTCGCAGTTTTTAGGCGAGGAACCGAAGAAGCCGCCGGAGCCAGAACGAAAGCCGCTGCCCGCCAAGCCCTCCGGCCCCTCCAAGGAGCAGATCGCCGTCTGGATGAAGGACTACATTCCGGGTACGGAAGTCACCCACAAGATTTTCGGTCGCGGCCTCCTGACCAAACGGGAGGGGACCTTCGCCACCATCTCCTTCATGGAAGTCGGGATCAAAAAGGTGGACCTGACCACCTGTTTGCGGCAGGAAAGGATCTGGCTGACGCATTTCGTCTAGTGTCACATACCTATTTCCATGCCAGCTTTCTGCGCCGGAGTTTCAGACAGCGATGCAATAAAATCTTTTTCCGCAGAGGACCGTTCGCTCTGTCCGTTGATCTCCCAGTCCGCCAGGATGTCAAACGCATCATTGCATTCCCGCACGGTAACGACAGGCTCCGATCCATTGATCCGGAGGACCGCTTCCGCCACCATGCGGGCGACGGGGTCGTCTCCCTGACTGAGTTCCCGCAGTTCCTCCTGAGACAGATATTCCCTGTCACATCCATCGTCCCCAATAAATCCCCGTATTTCCGCTTTGCACTCCTGTTCGCCGGGCATGCCGAAATTCTCCTCCAGAAAGGGGTCCGGCGACAGTTGGAGGACGGTTTGCAGCGATGAAGCGGCATCCGTTGACACGCCGATCCCGTATGGGCCAGGGCCCATGATACACACTCCGTGGGTCAGCTCACGGAGCTGCTCCGCCAGAAGGGCCATTCTGTTTTTGATCTCATTCATCTCTGTACTCCCGGTCAGATCCCGATGATGGTCCAGATGTAGCTGGGCGCGATGAGGGTGAGGATGAGGCAGGCGAAAAGGATCACCGGCCCGGTCCACTCAAACTGTCCATGCTTCTTGTAATCGAAGTAACTCATGGCCGCTTTCCCGAAGAAAGCGATGGCTAAAATCATGTCCAATGCGGGAAAAACCACGTTATTGACAACTGTTTTGACCTGCCCGGCGGCGTCCTTCCAGGTGCTTTCCACCACTGCGCCCACGTTGCCCTTGCCGCCGGAGGTGGCGAAGGCGGGAACGCAGAGGATGGCCGTCACCACCAGGGCGAGGAGAATGGGACGCAGATATTTTTTAAATTTTCGCATAGTTACCTCCTGAAGGCGCAGAGGGCCGTCTGGTCGGACAGCCCTCTGCATTGTAATATGGGTTTTGATCAATAGCCCGTCCTGGGCAGGGGCTTGCTGGGCTTATAAACCGTGGTGACCCAGCGGTCTGTCGCCATGATCCACTGGCCGTTGTACACGCCGCCCACATCCGCCTGGTTGACGAACTGGGTGCCGCCCGTCAGGCCGGAGAGGACCTTACAGTAGACTGCCGGGGCCTCCACCTGCCGGAAGTTGGAGGGTACCACGCCGAACACGCACATAAATTCTGTGACGCACTCGTTGGAAGCAAGTCCCAGCGCAGCGGGAGACGCGATGATGACCTTGTTCTGCTGGGTGCTGACGTTGTCCGCCAGGGTGCGGTACTCGCTGCTGAGATTGGTTTTGTAGACGATCTTGTAATTCCCCGGCACATTATAGGTGCCGGTTACGATCTTATCCAGCCGTACCGCCTTGGTGGGCAGGGTGTCGCGCCAGTAGAACGAGGTCAGCGCAGTGGTGGAGTTGTTTCCAATGTCAGAGAAATCGTACTTGATGCTCTGGCCGGGAACGACCTCACTGTAGCCGCGCTTGGTGATAGAGACGTTGGTGTAGAGGCTCTTGTTTGTCATGGCGGCCTTGACGATCTGCCCGGCGTACTCGATCTCCACCTCGATGGGCGTCTTGTCCAGGCCGTAGAAATCAGCGGACTTGGATTCCACCACATTGTAGCGGCCTAGAGGGAGGGGCCTGGACTTGGCGACGCCGTTCTTGTCTGTCCTGATCGTATCCACCAGATTGCCGGAGCGGTGCTCGTAGATCTCAAATTCGGTGTTGGGCAGCGGCGTACCGGCAGGCCAGCCGTTCATGGTGTTGTACTCGGCAGAGGTCTTGGTCACCTGGATCTGACCGGTGATGGGCGTGTTTTTCCACTCCACCAACGTGGTTTCTCCCGCGGTGACGTAGACCGTCTTCATCTCGGTGTCCACCAGGTAGCCCTTGTTCTCCATCTCCTTGAGGTAGTACCGCCCGGAGGTGGTCAGGTCCTCAATGTAGATGTACCCGGAATTATCCGTGGTGTACTGCCCGATGGGTTTATTGCTGCTGTCGTAGAGCAGGAAGGTCACGCCGTAAATTCCCTTGCCGGTGACACTGTCGATTTTGTGAAGGAGGATACCGCTGAATGCCTTGTTCGTAATGGTGATACTGGTGGGCTTGCCATCCACGACCGTAAAGTAAGTCGGGGTGTTGTCGAGCTTGTACCCGTCCGCCGCCTCGATCTCCACCGCGTAGTAATCGCCGGCGTCCAGATCCAGCTCCACCCGGCCATCCGAGCCGGTAGTGACAGTATCCACCAGTCCGCCGTCCATGCGGCGGATCTCGAAGGAGACGTTCGCCAGCCGTTTGGTCTTGTCAGCGGCATCCACCTTGATGATCTCCACGCCGCCAAAAGCCTTGTTATAGAACGTGACCTGCTGCGCCTCACCCTCTTTGATGAGGACGCTTTGAGGCTGGCCGTCCAAAACGTAGCCGTCCGCAGCCCGGACTTCCTTTGCGATGACGGTCATACCGGGGGTCAGGCTGTTCAGCACGATCTGACCGTTTCTGTCGGTCACATACTCACCCTGATTGGGGCCGAGGGGCGCACCGGCGCTGTCGGTCACGAGGAAGGTCACGCCCTGGATAGGCTCGGTCGTGCCGTCCACATACTTCTGGATCGTCAGCGTTGTGCCGGGAGTGTTGTAAAACGTGACGGTCTGCGTGTCAGCGGAGTTCACCACCACCGTCTGGCTCTGGGAGGCCGGATCAATGGTGTAGCCGGGGATAGTCTTGGTTTCTTTGACCACGATGGTGCCGCTGATCCCGGAGATCCGGATCTCACCGTTGGCGTCTGTCGTGTAAAGCCCCTTGCTGGACAGATGCCCGTTGGCGTCATCCACATAGCCGCCCCCGGCGTAGGTCAGCTCGAACTCCACGCCTGCCAGCGGTTCCTTTGTCAGCTTATCCAGCTTCCGGATCACCAGCGTACCCTGCCGCTGGTTGTAGAACTTGAGGATGTGCGCCTCTCCCTCGGTGATGCGGATAGACTTGGGACTGCTGTCAAGGATGTAGCCCTCCAGCGCCCTGATCTCCTTGGCGGTGATCGTCTCGCCGGGGGTGAGGCCGGTGATCTCGATACGGCCATTCTCGTCCGTGGTATACTCACCGTTGGCCTTACCCACGAAAGCGCCGCTGGAATCGGTCACCAGGAAAGTCACGCCCTTCAGCGGCTCGTTGGTCCCCTCAGCGTACTTCTCGATCACCAGCGTGGAGTTGGGCGTGTTGTAAAACACCAGTGTCTGTACATCCTCCGGATTGACGGTCACGGTCTGCGTCCGGGCAGTCTCATCAATGGTATAGCCCGCAATGGTCCTGGTTTCAGTGACCACCAGCGTACCCACCACACCGTTGATACGGATCTCGCCGTTGGAGTCCGTTCGGTACAGTCCGTTGGAAGAAATGTGACCATTTTCGTCCGGAACATAGCCGCCATTGGCGTCCGTGACTTGGAATTCCACCCCGGCCAGAGGCTTGCCGGTCAGCTTGTCTTTCTTCTGAATTACCAGCGCACCGGCCCGCTTGTTCCAGAAAGTAAGTTGCTGCTTCTCGCCGGTTTTGATCTCAATGGTCTGGGGAGTGCCATCCAGCACGAACCCATCTACGGCCTTGATCTCTCTGGCGGTGACGGTGGTTCCAGGTTCCAGATCATGCAGGACGATCTCGCCTGCGGCATCGGTGTAATAGGTCCCATTGTCAGGCCCGACAGCCTTTCCGCTGCCGTCCACCACCTTGAACGCCACACCCGCCAGAGGCTCGTTTGCAGTACCGGAGATGAACTTCCGGATGATCAGGGTTGTGGTGGGATCGTTCTCGAAATCCAGATTGTTGTCGCCGTTGCCGCCTGTACTGCTACTGCCGCTGCCAGAGCTGCCGCCGCTGGTCAGAGTGTTGCCCGTACCGTTTTTTACTACGATGACCTGGGGCGTAGAGTTGAGGACGTACCCCTTGGGAACTCTGGTTTCAACGACTACGACAGCGGTCCCCGGTACAAGGCCGGTGACTGTCACCGTGCCGTCTTTGCCGGTAGTGTACTTGCCAATGAAATTTCCGTTGCCGTCCCTAACGGTAAACTCCGTGTCGGGGACGGGCTTCCCGGTGACGGAATCCACCTTCCGGATGGTCAGGCTGCACAGGGGATCATTGTAAAAATAGAGCGTCTGTGTGTCATCCGGCTTGACCTCCACAGTCTGCGTCCGGTTGGCGTCACTGATGGTGTACCCAGGGATCGTATCCTGCTCGGTCACTACCAGTGTGCCAACCACGCTCTTGAGAATGATCTGTCCGTTCTCATTGGTATAGTACAAACCGTTGGAGCTGATCTTGCCTTCCTCGTCCGGCAGGAACTCGCCGCTGGTGGTGGTGATCTTGAACGTCACACCCTCCAGAGGAGTCTTCTTGTCCACGGAGCTGCGTTTGTTAATGACGAGGCTGCCCGCGTGGGCGTTCTCGAAGATCAGGCTGTTGGCCACGCCCTGCTTGATCTTGATGGTCTTGGGCGTCATATCCCGGACAAACCCGTTGGGGGCCTTCTCCTCCGTGACGATGAGGATCTGCCCCGGCTGGAGACCGGTAATGGTGATGAGGCCGTTGCGGTCGGTGGTATACCGACCATTGTTCGTGCCGATGGCCGCGCCGTCCTCATCGGTAACATGGAAGATCGCGCCGGTCAGTGGGGTTTTGTCTGTGCTCTGCTTCAGGATGGTCAGGGAGCAGTCGCGCTTGTTCCAGAAGGTGAGATTTTGCACCTCGCCGCCTTTGATCAGGATATTCTGCGGGGTCCCATCCAGAACGAAGCCTTCCACCGTCTTGATCTCTCTGGCGGTGACGGTGGTTCCCGGCTCGATGCCGGACAGGACGATCTCGCCAGCGTGGTCCGTATAATAGATCCCATCATCCGGTCCAACAGCCGCGCCGCTTCCGTCCACAACTCGGAACGCTACGCCGGACAGAGGTTCATTCTCTGTGCCTTCGATGAACTTTTTGATAATCAAGGTAGTGCCGGGTTCATCATCGAAAATCAGAGAATTGGCAACCCCGGAACGCACTACGATGTTCTTCGGTGTCTGATCCAGGATGTATCCTGCCGGAGCCTTGGCTTCCGATACCACGATAGTGGCATTAGGCTCCA
>JAETNP010000057.1 GCA_021768185.1 Oscillospiraceae bacterium | reverse complement strand
TACAACAACGCCATCTCCACCGTCCAGAAGGCCGGCGCGCTGGAGCACTTCGCTCAGGATGAGAAGTTCCTGCCCAACCAGGCCATCACCCGCGCCGAGTTCGCCTCCATCGCCGCTGGTTTCGTCAGCGACGAGATCACCGGTGAGAACGTGGGCGACTTCAGCGACACCGAGGGCCACTGGGCCGCAGAGGCTATCCGCAAGGCCGTAGAGGCCGGCTGGATCAACGGCGTTGGCGGCAACCGCTTCGCGCCTGACGAGACCATTACCCGTGCGGAAGTCATGGCCATGATCAACCGTATGCTGGACCGTATCCCCGATGCGGACCACATGCTGCCTGACATGAAGAAGTGGATCGACAACCCCGAGGATGCCTGGTACTACGAGGACGTCCAGGAGGCCACCAACGAGCACGACTACGAGCGTGACGAGATGTCCATTGAGACCTGGACCCTCATCAAGGAGCACCGCGACTGGGCCGCTCTGGAGACCGAGTGGGCCGCTAACGGCGGCACATCCGCTCCCGTGGAGCCCGCCCAGCCCGCAGAGGGTGAGATCGAGGGTACTGAGACCGAGACTGATGCTGAAACCGAGGCTGAGACCGAGGCATAAGCTCAGACGATTTCTGACGGAACCCAAGGCCAATTTCAGCAATTCCTAACCAATAGCAACCGGCCCGGAGGCAATGCCCCCGGGCCGGGTTTTTGTTCTTCAAAGCTTATTACGCCGTCTGCTCCAGATACTCCTCCAGACAGAGGCCCTGCCGGTAAATCTCCGCCGCCGCGTCCTTTCCCACGTAGCGGTAATGCCAGGGCTCGTAGATGATGCCGGTGAGATCGCTCTTATCGTTGGGATAGCGGAGGATAAAACCGTATTCCCAGCTGTGGGCCATGAGCCACTGCTGCACGGCGGTGGTCTCCTGGGTGCTGTCCAGGTTCTGGTTGCTCAGGTCCACGATGTCCACCGCCAGCCCCAGCTGGTGCTCGCTGGTGCCGGGGAGGGCCACGGATTTTGCCGCCTCGGCCTTGGCGCGCTCCTGGGAATACCCCTGGGCAATGAGGCGGTTTACCTTGTTTTGGAACAGCTCCTCCTGCTTCTCACGGGAGCGGTAGGAGGAACAGATCACCGGCTTCAGCCCAGCCGCCCGGCAGGCGTCCATCATGGCCTGGAGGTCCGGATAGCACCGCTCATCCACGCTGTGGCCGCTGGAGAGCCGGGTGAGAGTGCAGGCGTAGTCCTCCGGCAGGGGATTCCAGGGGTTTACCAGCGTCAGCATCCAGCCGTCTTCACCGTCTGATGAGGGGATGGATGGTTCTGCGCCCTGGCTCACCGGCGGTGGAACGGAGCACGCCGCCGCAGACAGGGAACGGACCGGCAGAGTCCGGGCGGACGGTTCGTCCGGCTGTTCCGGCGGGAAGGCGAAGGCCAGCATAAAGGATACGACGGCCAGCACGAAGGCATAGGAGGGAAGCCTGCTTTTCCGGCGGCGGACGGCGGTTCTTCTTTGGTACATGCAAAACACCTCTCTATAATGGGATCGTCTCCATCATAGAGAGGCGTTTCCTTGAAGCGTCCTCTGTCCGGCATCTTTCCGGCATCGGAAATCTTACGAATCATAGGAATAGGTTGATTGGTTCGGCGGGAAATCAACAGGAGAAACATAGGGCGTCAGCGTGGCGAAGCCGTCGGCGAAATAGATATCCAGGCCCAGCTGGAAGATCGACGGCTCCTGATCTTCCGCCCCTCCCAGAGGGAAGGTCAGGAGGAAGCATACGGAGGTATCAAACCACTCCTCGCCGGAGATCTGGACCTCCGTGCCGTAGTAGTCCGCCAGGAACTGCCGCCAATTCTCCGCCTGGGCAAAAATGGGCTCGCTGTCCACATTGAAGACGTATTTTGCGGAGTAGCTTGGGCAGCCAACGGAGATCATCACCGCCTTTCCGGCGGCATCATCCAGCCAGATGTATTCCGGCCTGTTGTGCCAGCTGATGGACCACATGGGGATCTCGTCAGTTCCATCCATAGAAATCAAGGTCTGAGGCCAGACGTCGGGGGTGGAAAGCTCCTGAGGGAGCTGGTCCAGCAGGCCGTGCTGCGCCAGTTCCGTCAGGACCTCATGGGCCGCGTCCAGAGCCTGCCCCTCGCTGAGGCTGGCGTCCTCCGATGCCTGTACTTCCGCCACATAGTATTCCGACTCCGCGACCAGCTTCAGCGTCCGGCCCAGGTCCGCCTCCTCCCGGAGGGTCAGGCTGAAGGAGTCAAAGGAACGGCTCTCCTCCAGAATGGACCCGTAGGAGTCCTGGATATAGGATACCGCCGCCGGCATTGCGGCCCCCGCCGCCACCAGCAGCAGCGTGAACAGGACCAGCAGAGCGTTTTTTATCCGCCTCATGACCGGCCTCCTCTCAGCTCCACGGTGACGCAGCTCCCCGGGGCGTCGGCCCGGTTCTCGAACCGGAGGGAGCCGTTGTGCAGCGCCGCGATTTCCTGGCACAGGGCCAGCCCCAGACCGAAGCCGCCCTGCTTCCTCGACCGGGCCTTGTCCACTCGGTAGAACGCCTCCGTCAGGTGGGCCAGGGCCTCCTCCGGAATGCCCCGCCCCGTATCCAGCACCCGGACGCGCACGCCGTCGGGGAGCATCTCCGACGCAAACCGCAGTTCGCCGCCCTGCTCCATGGCCTTTTGGGCGTTGTCCGCCAGATTCATCAGCAGGGACCAGGTCAAATCCGGCTCCAGACGGCAGGTCCCCGGCTGGCACTCGCAGGACACGGAGATCTTCCGCTTTGCCAGCAGGGGCCGCAGCCGGTCCGCCAGCTCCCGGATCATGTCCGCCGGGGAGATCTCCGTCAGGGGCAGGCCCTGCTCCTTCACCACCAGCAGCTCCAGCAGCTTGCGGGAGAGGTTGGATAAGCGCCTGCTCTCGGAGTAGACGTACCCGGCGGCCTCGGTCTGCTCGGCGGGAGTCAGGGTGCCGCTCTGGAGGAGCTCGGCGTAGCCGATGAGGCTGGTCATGGGGGTCTTCATCTCATGGGCGAAGCTGCCCACAAACCGCTCCTGCCGCTCCACCGCCTGGTGGAGCTCCCGCACGGTCTTCTCCATCTGCTCCGCCATGAGGTTGAAGTCCTGGGACACCGCGCCGATCTCGTCCTCGCTGCGGATGGGGACCCGGCTGGAAAACTCCCCGGAGGCGATGGCCCGGGAGGCGCGGGACAGCCCCACCAGCGGGGCTGTCAGCAGCCGGGACATGGTGTAGGATGCCGCGGCGCACAGGACCGCCATGACCGAGAAGGCGCGAAGATAGGTGCGCTGCTGGCTTTGGCGCATGGTGTAAAGATCGGAGATGTTGTGGGCGGTGTGGAGGTACAGCGTCTCCCCGTTGGTCTTCACCGCGCCGGAGAGGAGCAGCCAGTGCCCTCCGGCGCCGCCGTCCACCACCCTGGACAGGCAGGCCCCCGGCTCCGGCTGGACCCTGTCCTCGGGGAAGGGATAGCGGACGTCGGATTCAAAAAGCACCCCGTCCCCGGTGGTCAGCCGCAGGGCGGTCCAGGCGGCCCCGTCCTGGAGGCAGAGCTGGTCCATGGTCTGCACGATGGCTTCCTCGTCCAGGTAGGGGGACAGGCCGTTGACAATTTGAAGGGCGCTCCAGGCCATGCGGTAGGAGGCGAAGGCCGCATCCTTCTCCCGCTCCAGGGAGTCGCTGAAAAAACCGGAAATGAGAAGGCTGCCCCCCGCCCCGAACAGCAGCGAGAGGACTGCCAGCATCCAAAGGGTCATTTTGATCCGGAACTTCATATTATACTATTCTCCGATTAAAGAGGTGTTTTCGTTACCGGGCGGAAATTTAAGAACAGCACCGGCCTTAGTCTCGAACTTAAAGCTCTTTTTGATACTTTTTCTCTCGAGAAAAAGTATTATGCCTCCAGCCGGTAGCCCACCTTGTTGACGGCCTGGAGCTTCTGCTCCCAGCCCACCTTCCGCCGAAGTCGCTGGACGTGGAGGTCCACCGCCTTGCTGCCGAAGGGATATTCCCCGCCCCACACCCGCTCGTAGATGGTCTCCCGATACATGGCCCGCCGGGGATTCCGGGCGAAGAGGAGCAGCAGGTCGTACTCCGTCTTGGTCAGGCTGATCTCCTCCTCCCCCCGCCAGACCCGCATGGAGGCGGTGTCGATCTTCAGCCCGCCGATTTCAAGGACCATATCGCATTTCCGGTACCGGCGCAGCACCACGTCGATCCGTGCCAGCAGCTCGATGGTGTCGAAGGGCTTGACGATGTAGTCCTCCGCTCCCAGCCGCAGGCCCTTCACCCGGTCCTGTACGGAGGCCTTGGCGGTGAGGAAGATCACGGGTATCTCCATGGGCCGGATGTACTCCATCAGCTCAAATCCGTCCACCTCCGGGAGCATCACGTCCAGGAGGATCAGGTCATAGGCGTTTTTCTCCAGCAGATCCGCCGCTTCCGCGCCGTCATAGGCGCAGGTGCAGTGAAAGCCCTCCTTGGTCAGGCTCATGCGGATCAGATTGGAAATGGGTTTTTCGTCCTCTACGATCAAGACACGGATCATGTTCAGACACCTCTTTCTGGGGGATACAGGATAGACGGCGTTTCTCCTGCTGCAAATAAACTATATCATTCCGGCATCGAAACGGCAACAGAATTTCAAAAAACCGGGAGGAGGCGGAATGCCTCCTCCCGATGTGCTCTATCAGCTCAGATGCCAGATATCCTCATTGTACTGCTTGATGGTGCGGTCGGAGGAGAAGTAGCCGGATTTGGCGATGTTCACCAGCATCTTCCGGGCCCAGGACTTCCGGTCGCCATACTGGCGGACGGCCAGGTCCTTGACGGAGATATACTCCTCCACGTCCAGCAGGGCCATGAACCAGTCCTTGCCCTTCATGTCCCGCCACAGGGCCGCCAGGGCCTTGGCGTCGCCAATCTCCAGCAGCTCCGGGGACAGCAGGAAGTCCACCAGGCGCTCCACCCTGGGCGTATGGTAGTAGTCCAGGGAGCGGTAGCGCTGGCCGCCCTTGTCGTCGTAAAGGCGGATGACGCGGTCGCTGTGGGCGCCGAAGGTGTAGATGTTGCCCGGTCCCACCAGCTCCGCGATCTCCACGTTGGCCCCATCCAAGGTGCCCAGGGTCACCGCGCCGTTGGCCATCAGCTTCATGTTGCCGGTGCCGCTGGCCTCCTTGGAGGCCAGGGAGATCTGCTCGGAGATGTCCGCGGCGGGGATCAGCCGCTCGGCCCAGGTGACGTTGTAGTTCTCCACCATCACCACCCGCAGCCAGGGGCGCACCGCCGGATCGTTCTCAATGAGCCTTTGCAGGCAGAGAATCAAATGGATGATGTGCTTGGCCATGACGTAGGCCGGGGCAGCCTTGGCTCCGAAAATCACTGTGACGGGACGCTCCGGCAGGCGGCCCTCCTTGATCTCCAGGTATTTCTGGATGACGTACAGGGCGTTCATCTGCTGGCGCTTGTACTCGTGGAGGCGCTTGATCTGCACATCGAAGATGGAGTTGGGGTCCACTTCCACGCCCTGGGCCTCCCGCAGCTGGCGGCAGAAGCGCTCCTTGGCGCTCTGCTTCACCGTCAGCAGCTGCTCCAGCACATGGTCGTTGTCCATAAATTCCATCAGGCTCACCAGCCTGCCGGGGTCCCGCCGCCAGCGGGTGGAAATACACCCGTCGATGAGGGCGGTGAGTTCCGGGTTGCAGGCCTCCAGCCAGCGGCGGAGGGTGACGCCATTGGTCTTATTGTTGAACTTGTGGGGATAGATGTCGTAGAACCGTTTCAGCTCCGCCTTTTTCAGGATCTCCGTGTGCAGAGCGGCGACGCCGTTGACGGAATAGCCGTAGTGGATGTCCATGTGGGCCATGTGGACCAGACCGTTCCCGTCCAGGATGGCCACGGCGGGATCGGCACAGACCTCCCGGGCCCGCCGGTCCAGCTCGCGGATGATGGGCACCAGCTGGGGAGCTACCCGTTCGATGAAGTGCAGAGGCCACTTCTCCAGGGCCTCCGCCAGGATGGTGTGGTTGGTGTAGGCGCAGGTCCGGCTGACCTGGTCGATGGCCTGGTCCATGGTCAGGCCCCGCCCGGTAAGCAGGCGGATCAGCTCGGGGATCACCATGGAGGGATGGGTGTCGTTGATCTGAATAGCGGTGTGGTCCGCCAGCTCCCCGGGACCGAAGCCCCGCTCCTCCAGCTCCTGGAGGATCAGCTGGGCCCCGGCGGAGACCATGAAGTACTGCTGGTACACCCGCAGCAGGCGGCCCGCGTCGTCCCCGTCGTCGGGATAGAGGAAGCTGGTGAGGTGGTGAACGATGTCCGTCTTATCGAAGTTGATGCCGCCCTCCGGCGGCTGGGCGGGCTCCTCCACGTCGAACAGATGCAGCCGGTTGGCGCGGTCGTTGTACGCGCTGGGGATGGCCACGTCCCACAGCTTCGCCTTCATTTCAAAGCCGCCGAAGGGAACCGTGAAGGTCTTCCCTGTTGGGATCAGCCAGCTGTCCGGCTCCAGCCAGGGGTCGGGCGTCTCCATCTGCTTGTTGTCCGCAAACTTCTGGCGGAAGAGGCCGTAGTGGTAGTTGAGGCCCACGCCGTCCCCCTTGAGGCCCAGGGCGGCGATGGAATCCAGAAAACAGGCCGCCAGACGGCCCAGGCCGCCGTTGCCCAGGGAGGGCTCCGGCTCCAGCTCCTCAATCTGATCCAGGTTCCGGCCCATGGCGGACAGCAGATCCCGCACCTCAGCGTGGATGCCCAGGGCCAGCAGGTTGTTGTCCAGAAGCTTTCCCATCAGAAATTCCGCGGAGAAGTAATAGAGCTTCCGCGCCCCCTCCGGGGCGGGCCGGCTCTCCGCCAGACGGCGGGTCAGGGTCAGCAGAGCCTCGTACAGCTGCCGGTCGCTGCACTGCTCCGGGGCGAGTCCAAAACGCTCCCCGGTGATTTGTACCAATTGTTCTTTCAGATCCATGGTCGAAAAAAACGCTCCTTTCCGGATCAAGGCAGAAAAAGCCTTTTGCAATTTTTATTTTCAAAGCGGAGTACGCTCTGTGATACGGTTTCAGGTTTCGGGAGTCAGCCGCGCCACGCTTTCCCCTTCTATGAGCTGGAAGGCGACGACCTCGTGGAGGGGCTGGCAGCTTCGCTCAATGTTGCGCAGCAGTACGTCTACGCCGCGCTCCGCGATATGCTGGGTGTTCTGGCGCACAGTGGTCAGACGGGGGACCAGGAAGTCGGCAATGGCAATGCCGTCATACCCCATCACCGACACGTCCTCCGGCACCCGCTTACCCAGGTCCCGCAGCGCCCGGATGGCCCCCATGGCGGTGACGTCGCTGACCGCGAAGATGGCCGTCAGCTCCGGACATCGCTCCAGCAGCCTCCGGGCGGCGGTATAGCCGTCCGCCAGGGAGTAGCGGCAGGGTTCGCACTGCCGCTCCCCGTCGAAGGGCAGCCCCAGCTCCTCACAGGCCTGTACACAGCCCAGGAACCGGCTGTGCCCGATCTGGAAACAGGACCAGTTGCCCCCCAGCATCCCGATGTGCCGGTGGCCCCGGCCGGCCAGGAAGTGGACCGCCTGACGGGAGGCCTCCTGGTCGTCGGTGGTAATGGAGGAGAGGTTGTCAAAGCCCAGGTCCCCGGCGATGTTGGTCAGAAGCACGCAGGGGATGGCGATGTCCCCGAACTCCTTGCTGAAAAGCTCACGGTCTCCGCCCAGGAAAAGGATGCCCGCTGGCTTGCGCTCCCGGCACATCTGAACGGCGTAGGCCACCTCGTCGGCATCCTCGTCCAGGTAGTAGACCGTCACGTCCCGCCCGGCTTCCCGCAGCAGGGACTGAAGGCGCTCCACCAGATCGGCGAACAGCATATTCTGGGTCCCTTTGACGATGACGGCAATACTGGTGCCCGCCTGCTGCTTGAGATGCTTGGCGTTATTGTTGGGCTGGAACCCGTGCTGCTCTACCACTGCCAGCACCTTCTGCCGGGTCTCCTGGCTGACGTCGGGGTGGTTGTTGAGCACCCGGGATACGGTGGCTACACCGTACCCGGACAGACGGGCAATGTCTTTAATGGTCATGAAAGAACCTTCTTTCCAGGGCGGCTGTCGCAAATTGTATGCAGAAGTCCAAGCCTTACCCCTTTACCGCCCCGGCAGCCACACCCTTGATAATGTGCTTCTGGCAGGCGAGGTAGAAGATAATGACGGGGATAATGGCCAGCAGGATCAGCGCCATGGTAGCGCCCAGATCCACCGTGCCGTAGCTGCCCTTCAGATACTGGATGTGAATGGTGATGGTCCGGTACTTCTCCAGGTCCAGTACCAGGTAGGGGAGCAGGTAGTCGTTCCACACCCACATGATCTCCAGGATGCCCACGGAGATCATGGTGGGCTTCAGCATGGGCACCACCACGGTGAAGAAGGTCCGCACCGGCCCGCAGCCGTCAATGGCGGCGGCTTCCTCGATCTCCAGGGGGATGGATTTGACGAAGCCCACGAACATGAAGATCGCCAGGCCAGCACCAAAGCCCAGATAGACCACGGGGATCGTCCAGGGGGTGTTCAGCTTCAATCTGTCCGCCGTGTTGGACAAGGTGAACATCACCATCTGGAAGGGGACCACCATGGAGAACACGCACAGGAAATACAGCGCCTTGCAGAAAATGGAGTTCACCCGGGCGATATACCAGGCGGCCATGGAAGTGCCGACCAGGATCAGCGCCGTGGAGAGCACCGTGATGACCACGCTGTACTTCACGCTGTTCCAGAAGGGGTAGTTGCCGAAGGTCATGCCCTTGACGAAGTTGTCTATACCAGCCCACATTTCACCGGTGGGCAGGGCGAAGGTATCCGTCTTGACGAAGGTGTTGAGCTTGAAGGAGTTGATGAGCACCGCCAGCACGGGAAGCACATAGATCACGCAGACGATGCCCAGGATAACGGACAGGATCATTTTGTTCCTGCGTTCCTTGGTCAGAGAGCCGTTCATTACTGCTGTACCTCCTTTTTACGGGTAAAGGCGAGCTGGGCCAGGCCCAGACCGGCCACCAGAACGAAGAAAATGACTGCCTTCGCCTGGGCTGTGCCGTGGGCGTTGGCGCTGGAGTTGTTATACGTGGTGAAGATATTCAGCGCCAGCATCTCAGTGGTCTTGATGGCGGTCCCGCCGGGCTGGGTGAGAATAGGCTGGCCGGCGGTGAGGGCCAGGTTCTGGTCGAAAAGCTTGAAGCCGTTGGTCAGAGACAGGAACGTGCAGATGGTGATGGAGGGCATTACGTTGGGAATGGTGACCCGGAACAGAGTCTGGGCCTTGGTGGCGCCGTCGATGCGGGCCGCCTCCAGCATGTCCTCGGGCACCGCCTGGAGCCCGGCAATATAGATGATCATCATATAGCCGATCTGCTGCCAGCACATCAGAATAATGAGGCCCCAGAAGCCGTATTTGGAGTCCATCACGATGGAGGTGCCGAACTTGCTGAGAATGCCGTCAAAAATCATGGACCAGATGTGGCCCAGCACGATGCCGCCGATGAGGTTGGGCATAAAGAACACCGTGCGGAAGAGGTTGCTGCCCTTGATGTTCTGAGTCAGGGCGTAGGCCACGGCGAAGGCCAGCACGTTGATGAGAATCAGGGATACCACGGTATACAGCGTCGTATACCAGAAGGCGTGGGTGAAGGAGGCGTCCTTGAACGCGCGGATGTAGTTGCCAAAACCGATGGGCTTGGCATCGGCAATGAGCTTGAACTGACAGAAGGACAAGTAGATGCCTTGGATGAAGGGCCAGACAAAGCCAATAACAAAGGCAACTACCACCGGGCCCAGAAAGAGGGGCCACCAGCGCCGGGTACTGGCCTGTATCATGTTGCGTCCTGTAACTTTTTTCGGTTTCAAGATATCAGCTCCCTTTTTCAAAAATATAAGAGGAGGGCGGGCGAAATCGCCCGCCCTCCTGCATACTTATTCGTGCGCTGGGGTGTTATGGAGTTTGCGCTCAGCCGTTCACGGCCTGGTACTGAGCGGCCCAGCCGTCCACAAAGGCGGTACGGACACCTTCCCAGTTGGCGTCGGACTGATCGGCGTTGTAGGCGTTCAGAGCGGACACCAGAGCGGCGCGGTACTCGTCCACATTGGGCTGGAAGTTGGTGGCCCAGTTCATGACGTAGCAGCCGTTGTTGCTGTACTCGTTGGCGTCGGCCAGGAAGGCGTTGGTGGACTCGGCGGCGTTCTTGTAGGGCATGACGCCGAAGGTGTCAACCAGCATCCGGGAAGCCTCGGGATCGGTGACGCACCAGACCATGAAGTCCATGGTGGCCTGCTGATCCTCGGCGGAAACCTTGGAGTTGATGGCCCAGCAGTTCTCAGTGCCGCAGTTCAGACCGGCCTTCTCCTCACCGGCAACGCCGCAGTAGTAGGGGATCATGGTGGCGTTGGGGACCTGCTCCTTCATGCCCTCGTACTCCCAGGAACCCTGGACCTGGAAGGCGGCCTTGCCGGTGCGGAACTCATCGCTGGCGTCGTGGCCGCCCACGGACAGATCGGTGGGAGCGGTCAGGCTGTTGTTGATGCACAGATCATAGAGGTTCTTGAAGTTGTCCATATACTTGCCGGAGATGGTGGCGGGGCACTCGGTCCAGGGGGTACCCTCCTGCTCGTAGTAATACTCCAGGTTGGCCATGTGGCCGGTGAAGCGCCAGGAGGAGGAGCTGTCCATGTCGCAGGAGGTGAAGGCGTCAAAGCCCAGCTCGGCGGCACGGCTGTGGATGTCCTCCACAACGGTCTTCAGGGTGTCGAAGTTCTTGATCTCGTCCAAGCTGTGACCGGCCTTCTCCAGCAGGTCGGGGTTGACGATGATGCCATAGCTCTCGTAGCAGTAGCCGATGGAAACCAGCTTGCCGTTCTCATCGTAGAGATTGTAGGCATCGGTGTTCAGCTCGTTGGCAATGGCGGTGCCGTTCAGGTCCAGAGCGTAGTCGGTCCAATCGCGGACGCCGGCCTGGTTGCCCACCACGAAGATGGTGGGAGCCTCGCTCTTGCCCATCTCGGCGTTCAGGGTCTGGCTGTAGGTGCCGGCGGCGGCGGTGACCACCTTCACGGGCACGCCGGTCTTATCGGTGTACATCTTGGCGACGTTCTGGAGGACCTCGTCGGACTCGGGCTTGAAGTTCAGCCAGTAGACGCGGCCGGAAGCGGCGGGGGCCGCGTTGTCGTCATTGCTGGGAGTGCTGGGAGTCTGATTGTCGGTGCTTGGGGTCTGCCCGCCGTTGTCGGCAGGGGCGTTGCCATTGCCGCCGCAGGCCACGAGGGCCAGGGCCATCACAAGGGCCAGAACCAGAGCCAAAACCTTTTTCTTCATGTTGTTTCCTCCTGTTTCATCCTTAACCTTCATATTTTCCTGAAACGTTACCGATAACGTTTCCAGTAAAACCATCATACCACACTTCCGGGAATATGCAAGAGGGAATTGCTGCAAATTTGCAATTTTGTAGACTTGCCAAAAAACAAACGGGAAAATTGTGCAGGACGCACAATCCGAAGCTGAGAAATACTTTCGTTTTCTGCTCATTTTTCGTGTAGTCTGCCGTTGCACGAAATACAGCAACTTTCCCTCCGTTACACCCCTAGGTGTAACGGTTTTTTTGCCGGAAGCATAATACGAAAAGGAGAATGCTGCATGAATTACACAAAGAACTATCACCTGCCCCAGTGGGTCAAAGAGGACCGGATCATGATGGACGACTTTAACCAGATGTGCAGGGACATGGAGGCGGGACTGGCCCAAAACGCTGCCAGCGCCGCCGCGGCGGACGCAAAGGCCGCAGCCGCAAGTACCAAAGCCGGAACGGAAGCCGCGCGGGTCTCCACGGAGGCCGAAAGCCGGGCCTTTGACCGGATCTGTCGGCTGGCTTACAACCATTACCAGGCGGTTCAGAAGATTTCCCCGCTGCCCCAGCAATCGGGCATCTTCTACCAGAACACCGGACTGTCCGGGGAGGGACTGACGAACATGGTCCCCTTCCAGGAGTGGTATGTGATGAGCAACGCGGCGAGCATGGATGCGGCGGGACTGTACGCCCTCATCCGGCAGGAGCAGGACTTATACTACACCACCTCTAAAAAGCAGCCCCTGATCGCCAGCTTTACTGCCCCATTCTGCGGCATTATCCACAAAATGGGCATATACCACTACAGCGACGAAAGCCTTGCACGGGAACATCCCTTCCCGGCGAAAATTACCGACGTGACCGAGGGCCGGGTGGTCAGCGACTTCTCCTGGCTTATTTCTCCGGGAACAAGCAACCACTACCATGACCTGGAACTGCCCATCCGGCAGGGACACCAGTACCGGCTGGAGATAACCCCGGCGCTTCAAATCGGCAACGAACTGCATATCAGGCTTATCAGCTACGGCCTCACCTTTACCAGGCTGTTCACCGGAGGGACCGCCTCCGCCAGCTATACCTTCCAGGACCCCGGGAGCAATCTGGGTCTGGTGGCGGCGGCCAACTACGCCCCGTCGGGCGACTGCGCCCAGCCGAGACTGTTCATCGGCAGTGAGGAGATCCCCGCCTGGTGGACCAGGACGGCGGAGAACGGACGGGACCGGGAGATCGTCTTCCGCCGGAACAAACAGGTGAAAAACGGCGAGACCCTCCGGCTGCAGTTTTCCTGCGGGACGGGCGGCGCGCTGGAGCTGTACGACTGGGGCGTGACGCTCCTCTGACGGACGGAAAAATCCCCCAAGGGCGACCGCCCTTGGGGGATTTTTTGAAAAGGTTGACAGAAGTATACGGATTTGGTAGAATAAAGGCAGTCCCCGGAACGGGACGGAAACAGGGTCGCTGATACATAAACGGTAGGCGGTTGGCTACATCCTCCGAAAGGAGGTGTATGTATGCCTGTGACGATTACGTTTCATATTTACGGACTTTCCGTGACGATACGTATAAAACAGGACAACCGCCACCCCGGCAGGTGACGGTTGTCAGTCTTACTGATAGCTTTTAATCACTAATCGGGCCAGCCGCTTATCGCAGCGCCCTGTTTCTATGTTTATTATACCCAACCGGGCCATGTTTGTCAAGCCCGGAGTTCGCAAGATTCCCAAGGGCGACCACCCTTGGGGGATTTTTGAAAAAGATTGACAGAATGTATCTACTTTGATAGAATAAAATCAGCCCCCGGAATGGGACGGAAACAGGGTTGCTGATACATAAACGGTAGGCGGTTGGCTACATCCTCCGAAAGGAGGTGTATGTATGCCTGTGACAATTACGTTTCATATTTGCGGACTTTCCGTGACGATACGTATAAAGCAGGACAACCGCCACCCGGCACGGTGACGGTTGTCTTCGTAGACTAACCTAGCTGTCTGGGCCAGCCGCTTATCGCAGCGCCCTGTTTCTATTTTTAGTATACCCAACCGGGCCATGTTTGTCAAGCCCGAATTCTGCAAGACCCCCAAGGGCCGAAGCCCTTGGGGGCCTTTGGAGTTTTGACTGTTAACTGTTAGGGGTGGGATCAGCTGGGATTTCCAGCGGCAGTAACGGTGATGTCAACATTGCCGGTGATCTTGTCGGCTTTGATCGTAATCACGATCTTCCCAGCCTCGCTATTTCCAGTATTAGTCGGTGTAATAACCTTGGACCAGTTCGCGGTCTCCTCAGCAAGTTCCGTTCCTCCAACCGATACGGCAACTGTATCGGTATCAGCAACCGTGGTTCCAGTCTTGGGCGTCAGAGTGATCTCCACATCGCTCCCCGCCTCAGTCGCGGTGACAGTCGTCTTGCTAGCGGTGAAGCCCGCAGGAACGGTCACGGTGAAGACCTGCTCGGTGGTGACGGTCACGGTTACATCGTCCTGGACATTGGTCACACCAGTGAAGGTCCAAGCGTTGTCCGCACCTGCCGTACCATTCACCGGGGTCCCGCTAGCGCCAACCTTGACGCTAACGGCGGTGACCGTGTAGCCGACATCGGGAACGATGGTCAGGGAAGTCAGATCAGTGCCGTCCTCGATTGCGGTGGTCTCGCAGGTAGCGTTCACAGCGGCGCTCTCACCCTCGCTGGAGACCAGGGTCACGGCGTGGGTAGCAGCGGTGGTAACGGTAACGGTGATGTCGTCAGTGGCGGTCACATTAGAGAAGTTCCAAACGTTGTTCGCGCCCGCCGTACCATTCACCGGAGAACCACTAGCACCAACAGTGACGGACACAGTCTTGACTACGAAGCCAGCCTTGGGAACGATGGTCAGGGAAGTCAGCGCAGAGTCCTTATTCACCTGTGTGGTAGCGCAGGTGACATTCTCAGCGCCAGCGCCAGCCAGGGTCACGTTGACCTTCTCAACGACCGCACTCACAGTGACGGTCACAGTGATGTCAGCGGTGGCTTCAACGGGAGTAGTGAAGGTCAGAGTGCCGTTGGCGTAGGTGCCAGCAGCCGCAGCGGCATCGGCCGCGCCCACCTTGACAGTGGCGGAGGTAAACTCAAAGCCGTTGGCAATCTCGAAGTCCACGGAGGTCAGCTGGCCGCCCTTGGCAACATACTGAGCCGCAGCGGTGATATTCTCGCCGGTCACAGTGACGTTCCAAGTCTCAGTGGGGGTCTCGGGAGCCAACTGGATCAGGCCCTCAGCCGTGATCGCAGTGGTGACCTTACCAGCCTGGGTGATCTCCACATTGAAAGTGATGGTCATGGTCCAGGTGACAAAGTCGGCGGCAGCGGCCCGAGAAGCGACCTGGTTCTTAGAGAAGGTGACATTCGTGATCTTGCCGCCAGCGGTGTCGCGGTTCCACTCAGGGGTGTAGCCGGATTCGACCTTGATGTCGCGGGCCAGCTTGCCGTTCTCAACGGGCGTGTTGGCACCAATGGTCACGTCCACGGGGATGTAGCCTCTGGGATCGGCCTCTCCGGGAGTCACCACGACCTGGGGATCCTCAGAAATGATGCCGGAGGGACCCGTTGCGCTCGCAACAGCAGTGTCAATGGAGGTCTTCGCAGTGTTGATAGCGCTGTCGAAGGCGGTCTCCATGGCAGCCTCGTAGGCGGTCTGGTTGATAGCATCAATAGCGGCCTCAGCAGTACGCACGGCAGTATCAATGTCAGCGATGGCTGCAGTGTCATTGGCGTCAACCAGCAGCTTGGCAGCAGCGGCGTAGTCCGCAACTTCCTTCTTGGCGATGGCCTTGGCCCGGTCGTAGCGATACTCCTTCAAATCATCCACCTTAGCGGTGAGATCGGCCAGTTCCTTGGCGGTATCATCGTCCAGGGGGTGCGCAATGCGGTTGGTGATGAGAGCCAGCAGGTCGGTGATCTCCTCGGGAGTGGCATCGAGATCGGCAAGCAGGATGTCAGCGGCATCAGTCAGCTCCTTGGCGCTGGAATTGCCGTCCACCGCTGCATTAGAGCCCTGCTCGGTCATGATGTTGAGCCACAGGCCGGCGACAGGATTGGGATCGGGATTGATAGCAGTGGAAGCGGGATACGTAGCCAGGAAGAGGGCGGTATCGCGCCAGATGGTGTAGGTCTTGTTGATCGTCTCGTCATGGTGACCCAGGTCAACTACGAAGGAAGCGGACTGGGTGTTGTTGTTGCCCTTGACGTTGATCGCGGAGCCGCCGACCCAGATGATGCGGTCGCCAGCCTTGATCTCGCTGGTCCGGATGTTGTTGTAACGCAGCTCATTGGCTTCGTTGTACTCCCAGCGGCTGCTGACCTCCTGGTCGCGGGTGACGCTGTAAACGTTGCTCTCGTCGCTGCTCTTGACCAGCAGGGAGACGTTGGTGTTGCCGTCGCCGTCGGTATCCACGTTGAGGTAGGTGCCTCTGGTAGCAACGTCAACCTCGTTGACAACGGTACCGGCGTAGATCAGGTTGGAATTGAAGCGCAGGTCGGCGTCGCCGTGGGTGCCGGTGCCTTTGTAGTTACGGCCGTCAATGTAGACGATGCCGCCGACCGCAAGGTCGCCGTCCTCATTCATCTCGCCGTCCCAGAACTGGTAGAAGCCCAGGCCCTGATAATCAGCGAAGTTGTTGTAGTAACCGAGGTTGGCGTTCCAGCCGATGTTAGCGGGAATGGCGTCCACCTTGCCGTTGGCGCTGTCCAGAACGTTCAGACGCTGGATCTGGGAGTCGTTGCGGCTGGGGTTGTAGTACACCAGAGCGGTGCTGGTCTTGCTGGTGTCAACGTAGCTCTGAACCTCGTAGACGATGACGTCGGCGACCCAGTAGGGCTGCTCGGCGTTGTCGGCGGAGGTGTCACGGGCCACGGCGTAAGCGGCATGGATGACGTTGTCGTCCATGGTCAGCTTGGGCATCTTGGTGTAGTCGGTGAAGTAGTACACGCCGCCGTTGTAGACGATGTAGTACTCGGTGTCGTGGGTGGCGCTGACGTAGTTGTTGCCGCCGTTGCCAACCCAGCCGGTGTAGTTGACGGTATCAATGGGATACCGGGTCTGACCGGCAACCGTGTTATCCTTGGTCAGCTGGACATAGTCCACAGCATAGCGGGCCTGGCCGAGACCCCAGGTAATCACATTGCCGTTGCCGTCGCGGCGCAGCCGGGCGGCGCCATCCAGGGTAGCGGTCTCGCCGTCGATGTTGACCACGGCCACGTTGGTGAAGCTGGTGCTGGCGGTGTTCTTGCGCTCGTCAACACCAGGAGTGAGAGGATCATCGTTAGCGGTAGTTCTGCCGTGGACAGGACCGTAATCGAAGGTGTCGTTCGCGGTCATGCTGTCAACATCGTAAGCAACCTGGCGGTTCTTGTCCCAGAAGCTGTAGCTGTCGCCCAGATCGACATCGGCGGCCACGGTGGGACCATAGTTGGTGGCAGCAGCCACACCCAGGTGAGCCACGGCGGGCTTCAGCCAGTTGTAGTAGTTGCCAACGGAGGCGTAGTTGTTGACTTCCGTCCAAGCAATGTCGGAAACGAACATGTTGTTGCTGCCGCCGTTCAGGCTGTACTCAGCGGTGTCAGCCTCGCCGGCCTTCAGCTCAACGGTCATGGGCCAATCGCGGACAATGTTGCCGTTGGCGTTGTTGCGGGCGTAGATCTCGGTGACCAGGGCATACTGCGTGCCGCCGGGCAGCTCGTAAGCGCGAACATAGCCGAAGTGGTCGAAGTACACAGTGTACTCGGTCTTCATCTCCATGGTGTTGATGAAGTACTGCAGGCCCAGTTCCTCGTAACCGATGCCGGACTGGCCGTACTCGCCCTTGTCAGTGTTGATAATGTCGGTGCGCCAGTTGTAATCGGTAACGGTGACGTTCTCGTGGTTGGCGGGCTCAACCAGGACCTGATTGTCGATCCAGGAGCAGATAACCTTGGTGCCAACAGCGGGAGCTTCGCCGTCCATGTAGCGGAGCTGATAGTCGCCGTCAATGGAGCGGGGATCGTTGTCGTCATCGACGCGGCTGAAGTAGGTAATGGTCTTGCCGTCCTTGTTGGTGTGAGCATCAATGGCCTCGTCCAGCCAGGAGGTGGTCCGGAAGGCATATTCAACCTTGCCGTCGCCGTTGTTGTCAACGAACTTGACCCACTCGCCGTTCCAGGAGCGGCCCCAGTTGTCGTTGTAGATCTTCTCGTTCAGATAGGTCTCAACGAAATGGTTGAAGGAGATCTCGTCAGAAACATCCTTGCCAGTCTGGGTGCCAACGAAGACCTTGCCGTCATAGGGGTTGGGAGTGGTTTTGTCATCATCCTCTACCTTGCCGTTGGAGAAGTAGAAGATACCACGGATGTTGCTGTAGTCCAGGTCGGTGATGGTATTGGTGGCAGGAATCCGCTTGTAGTAGGTGTAGTTGCCACTGCCGACAGGAGTCTCTCTAAATTCGCCGCCATTGAACGCAACATATTCAGCGCGGTATTCGGCATCGACTGCGCCAAAATACAGCTCGTACTCAACGCGGTAGTCAGAGGTCCAGTAGCCGCTGCGCTCGAAGTCCACATAGAACTCGATATCGGAAGCGGCAGTCATCTCAGAAACAGCGTTGAACTTGGAGGTGGTGCTGATGTCCACGGCAGCGCCGGTCTCGGTGACCTTGTTGTTGCCGGTGTCGCCCATGGCCAGGACCTTGGAGCCGGTGATGTAAGCGTAGCGGCTCTCACCGATGTCAGTGATCTCGGTGGAGATAGCCAGGCTGCGGATATCATCCTCAGCAACTTCCAGGTTGGTGCGGCC
>JAETNP010000056.1 GCA_021768185.1 Oscillospiraceae bacterium | reverse complement strand
ACGAACATAACTGCTCCATCCATGGCTGCGCAGTGATCCGGGAGGCGGTGGAAGTTCTGGAGGAGGAAGCCCATGGAAACTGAAAACCGATGGTACTGCGTGCGCCAGCGGGCGGGCCCGCTGGTGAAGGAGTGCAGGAGCATCCGGCCCAGGTTCTCCGCCAATGATTCGCCCTGGGAACGGACGGAGAAAAATAAGATTCTCCGCCCACCCCGGGATTCCTCCGTCTGCCGGACCCGGGTGGACCGGCTGGAGCTCAGGCTGGCGCTGTTCGGGTATGAGGGAAGCGTTTATACGCTGACCTTTGATAGGGAGCATGAGCCGGAGAAATTCCAAGATGTGCGCCTGGCGTGGCGGCGGTTCCTGTACCGGCTGAACAAATGGCGGAAGCGCCCTTTTGATTATATTTATCTGATTGAGGGACGGCATGGAGACCACCGCTACCATATCCACCTTGTCCTGCGGGACAGCGATTTCTCCCCGTCGGAGGTGCGCTGGCTGTGGGGGCAGGGCGGCGTGGATGACGAGCCGCTGCTCAAGTATTCCAAGGACAGCTACCGACGGACTGCCAAGTATTGGAACAAGGAGGCCACCGACGGCATCAGAATCCCCATCGGCGTACGGACGTGGGTCCCTTCCAGATCCCTCTCGAAAAAGCTGCCGCCTACAGAGTACTGGCGGGACAGCAGCGGAGATATCCCGATACCGGAAGGTGTCCGGAGTCACGGGGTCTACAACACGGCCAATGAATTTGGACAGTACCGGTACGCGTGGTACATAGAAGCGGCCGCCCCGGAGGGCGCGTGTGCGGACGTTTTTAATATGAATCTCTATCTTGAAATATAGTTGAATAACCAACGAAAACGGAAAGGACTGTTGACGGTGGAATCGAATCGTGGTAAACTGGTCGTAAAGGATGGATATGTTGTTTGTCCCGTCTGCAAGTGCAAGACAAACCAGTTCGTCAGACCGGATACCGTGGCGCAGAATTTGCAGCTTTGGTGCCGGACGTGTAAAGCAAAACTTCTCGTGAATATCGACCGTGGCCAGTGCTTCGAGTTTAGCCGGTGCCGATGATCTGTTCCCCTTGGGGGCAGACATCGGTGCCGGTTTTGCTTTTTCCCGGAGGTGATAGCCTGGGAAGCAAAAGCGAAGCGGCAAGGAGGAAAAATCATGAGTGCAATCGGCTTTTACGACAGCTACGCCTGGCGAAAGGTCCGGCGGGAGGTCATGGCTATGGACCACAACGAATGCCAGATATGCTATGCGCAGCACAAGCACACGCCTGGCGTCATCGTCCACCATGTCTACCACCTGGACAAGCATCCGGCCTTCGGCCTGTCCATCTGGGTGGACGACCCGGCCACTGGAGAGCGAAAACGGAACCTGCTGACCGTGTGCCGGGAGTGCCACGAGACGGTCTGTCACCCGGAGCGGATGGCGATGGAGCCGCCAAAGGAGCCACTGACGCCGGAGCGGTGGTGACACCCCCGGTCGAAAAAATTCGCGTTTTAATTTCGGCCTGTCCTACTCGACAGGGTGCAAGACAAGGGAGAAAAACCGGCTCTCACGCGGGGCGGCGCGCGTCCCGCGTGATAAAAATCAAAGTTTCGCGAAGAAAGGAGGCGGCGCAAATGGCTGAACAGAAG
Source organism: Oscillospiraceae bacterium (assembly GCA_021768185.1). Taxonomy (GTDB): domain Bacteria; phylum Bacillota; class Clostridia; order Oscillospirales; family Oscillospiraceae; genus Pelethomonas. The sequence goes on along the minus strand of JAETNP010000056.1, from coordinate 17,442 downwards.
AAACCCCGGAATTTTCGTCAGGGAAAGGCTTTCCGGACGCTGAAGCAGGCCCTGCTGGACAATCTGGCGGCGCGGGGGCTGGATCAGGACGCCTACACCGACAAGGTGGAGGAGTACATGGACTTCTGGGCGCTGCGGCAGGAGCTGAAGGCGGACATCGCCCAGCGGGGCCTGACGGTGACGGACGATCGGGGACGGCAGACGGAGAACCGCAGCGTGTCCCTGTCCGTCCAGGTGTCCCGGCAGATGATGGCGCTCTTCACCGCCCTGGGATTCAAGCCCGGTGATTTCATGGGCGCGGGCGGGGACGATGAGCTGTGAGCTGAACCCCCGGATCCTCACCTACCTGGAGCAGGTGGAGAGCGGGACAATCCGCGCCTGTGAGGACCAGAAGCTGCTGTGCGCCTACGTGCGCCGGTGCTTCGAGACGGAGCCTCTCCGCACCGACGGCGAGCAGCTGGAGAAATACCTGGGACTGGCCCGGTATTTCCCCTTCGAGACGGTGTTTCCCTGGGAGGCGTTCCTGTTTGCCCTCCACCTGTGTACCTTCCGCGCCGATGGGATGCCCCGGTGGCCGGACGCGCTGGTGATGCTGGGCCGGGGCGCGGGGAAGGACGGGTGCATCGCCCTGGAGAGCATGGCGCTGCTGTCCCCCTACCACGGCATCCGGGGGTATGACGTGGACATCTGCGCCAACAACGAGGAGCAGGCCATGCGGCCTCTCTTCGACGTGGTCGAGGCCCTGGAGGCCCCCGGTCAGACGGCGAAGCTGAAGCGGCATTTTTACTGGACCAAGGAGCAGGTGACGGGGCTGAAAACCAAGTCCGTCATGAAGGGCCGGACCAACAGCCCCAAGGGCAAGGACGGCCTGCGCTCCGGGGTGTGCATCTTCAACGAGATCCACCAGTACGAAAATTACGCCAACATCAACGTCTTCACCACCGGCCTGGGAAAGAAGCGGCATCCGCGCCGGACGTACTACACCACCAACGGCGACGTCCGGGGCGGCCCTCTGGACGATCTGCTGGAGCGGGCGGAGGGCATCCTGCGCCGGGAAGAGCCGGACGGCGGACTGCTGCCCTTCCTCTGCCGGCTGGACAGTAAGGAGGAGGTGGACGACGAGGCCAACTGGCAAAAGGCCAACCCCTCCCTGCCCTACCGCCCGGACCTCATGGAGGAGATCCGGAAGGAGTACCGGGAATGGAAGCAGAAGCCGGGCCAGCTGACGGCGTTCATGACCAAGCGGATGAATCTGCCGCAGTCAGACGGAGACGTGGCGGTCACAGACTGGGAGAACATCGCCGCCACCAAACGGGAGCTGCCAGATCTGGAGGGCTGGCAGTGTACGGTGGGCATCGACTTCGCGTCCATGCGGGACTGGGCGTCGGTGAACTTCCACTTTAAGCGTGGGGAAGAACGCTTTGATGTTTCCCACTCCTGGCTATGCCTGCGCAGTCCGGACCTGGGGCGTGTCAAGGCTCCCTGGCGGGACTGGCCGGAGGTGACGCCGGTGGATGATGTGGAGATCTCCCCGGAGCTGCTGACGGAGTACATCGCACAGGCGGGACAGCACTGCGTGATCCGGAAGCTCGCGCTGGATAACTTCCGGTACGCGCTGATGAAGCGGGCCCTGGAGGGCATTGGGTTCGACGCGGCGGAGCGGAAGAACATTCAGCTGATCCGGCCCAGCGATATCATGAAGGTGCAGCCGGTCATCGACAGCTGCTTTACCCGGCGGCTGTTCACCTGGGGGGATACGCCCTCCCTGCGGTGGGCCGCAAACAACACCAAACTGGTCCGCTCCGGACGGAAGGACGGTACCGACACCGGCAATTACTACTACGCCAAGATCGAGGGTAAGAGCCGCAAGACGGACCCCTTTATGGCCCTGGCGGCCTCCATGGTCATCGAGGAGGAGATCCCGGACGTCATCCCGGACGGGTTCGATCTGGGCGTGATTACATAAACGTGTGTCCAAGTTGGACACGCCGAAAGGGAGGAATGCTATGGCGTTTCGTTTTTTCAAATGGCTGATGCGGTCCAGGGACGCGCCGGAGGTCTCCACCATGGAGGAAATGTTCGACCTGTTCACGGACTGCTACGTCCGGGAGCTGGCCTTCCAGAGCTGCGTCAACCTGACGGCCAACGCCGTGAGCAAATGCGAGATCAAGACCTTCCTGGGCGGGAAGGAGGTCAAAGACCGGGAGTATTACCTGTGGAACCTCAGCCCTAACCAGAACCAGACCAGCGCCGCCTTCTGGCACAAGCTGGTGGACCGGCTCTACCGGGACCGGACGGCCCTGGTGGTGGAGAGCGGTGGGAAGCTCTACGTGGCGGACAGCTTCAGCCGGAAGGAGTACGCGCTGTATGACGACGTGTTCTCCCAGGTGGCGGTGGGGGATTTCACCTTTCAGCGGACCTTTGCCGCATCGGAGGTGCTGTTCTTCGAGCTGGCCGCCCAGGACGCCAAGCGGGTAGTGGACGGGCTCTATGAGTCCTATGCCCGGCTTATTGCTTACGGGATGAAGGGCTACCAGCGGTCCCGGGGAGAAAAGGGCGTGCTGGAGCTGGACACCAACGCGGCGGGCGACGCGAAATTCAAGGAGACCTTCGAGGAGATCAAGAACAGCGGTTTCCGGAAGTTCGCTCAGGCGGAGAGCGCGGTGCTGCCCATGTGGCGAGGCATGAAGTATACCTCCCTGGGAACCAAGACCTACAACGCCGACACCACCCGGGACATCCGGGCCATGATCGACGATGTGACGGACTTCACCGCCCGAGCCTACGGCATCCCGGCGTGCCTGCTCAACGGTTCGGTTCAGAACGTGGACAGCGCCACGGACCAGTTTCTGACCTTCTGCGTGGACCCGTTGGCGGACGCTCTCCAGGAGGAGATCAACCGCAAGCGCAACGGCCTGGAGGGGCTGCGGCGGGGGAACTTCGTCCAGTTCGACACGGGCAGGATCAAGCATATCGACCTGCTGGATGCCGCCGGGAGTATCGATAAGCTGGTTTCTTCCGGCGTGGAGTGCGTCAACGATATCCGGGCGCTGCTGGGCCAGCCGCTCATCAACGAGCCCTGGGCCTGGAAGCACTTTATGACCAAGAATTATGCCGACATCGAGAAGGTGCTGACGGCGTTGGTGGAAGGAGAGCAAACGTGAAATTTGAGAGAATGAAGTTTGACTTCAAGCAGAGCAGCACGCAGGGGGTCCTGGAGCTGTATATCTACAGCGAGGTCTCCGGTGACGGTTATGACTTTTGGACCGGTGAAAAGATCGAGAGCGAGACATCAGCAAACTATTTCCGTGAAAAGCTCGCGGAGTTCCCGGATGTCAAACAGATCAACCTCTACATCAACTCCCCCGGCGGCTCTGTTCGGGAAGGGTACGGCATATACTCCCAGCTCAAGCGGCATCCCGCCCGGGTGACGGCTTATATCGACGGCTTCGCAAACTCCATCGCCTCCGTGATCGCCATGGCGGCGGATGAGATTATCATGTCGGTGGGTTCCGTCATGGGCATTCACAACATGATGGAAGCCTGCTTCGGCAACGCGGCGGAGCACCGTCAGGTGGCGGACAATCTGGACCGGATGATGGAGGGAAACCGAAAGATCTATCTCCAGCGCTCCAACGGGAAGCTGACTGAGGAAAAGCTGGCCGAATTGATGGACGCGGAGACCATCCTGACTGCGGAAGAATGTCTGCAATACGGGTTCTGCGACCGGATCGAGGGACAGGTTTCAGATCCTGGAAAGGTTGAGGAAAAGGTGCAGCTCATGAATAGCGGCATGGCGGCTCAGGTCAAATATTTCGTGAACTTGAAACAGCAATTTGCAGCAGCCATGGAGGCAACAAACCTTACCTCTCCGCCTCCGGCACCCGAAGAGAAAAACCTGTCCACATTTTTGAGCGCCCTGAGCAAGGGCGGGAAGGAGTAACGATATGAAGCACAGCACAAAAGGCATCGGCCTCCAGTTCTTCGCCATGAAGAACCTGGACGCCGTCCAGCAGCAGCGCACGGAGATTCTCCAGCGCATGACGGACGCCGTGCAGGCCAACGATCAGGAGAAGTTCATGCAGGCCTTCGGCGATCTGGCGGACGCCATCGGCCAGAGCATCCTGGGGGACGTCCAGGCCCTCCAGGCCCTCCAGGCCGCCCAGGACAACAGCATCCTGGCCGCCCGGGGCTGCCGGGTGCTCACCAGCGAGGAGCGGCAGTACTATGACGCCATCATCGGGGCCATGAAGTCCGACGACCCCAAGCAGGCCCTGACCAACGTCAACAAAGTCCTGCCGGAGACCGTCATCGACGCGGTGTTCGAGGACTTGATCACCAACCACCCCCTGCTGGCGGAGATCAATTTCCAGAACACCGGCGCGCTGGTGAAGATCCTGCTGTCCACCACCGGCGGCGGGGCCAAGTGGGGGCCCATCGACAAGAAGATTACCGAGGAGCTCAGCGCCAACTTCATCGAGCTGGATCTGACCCTGGCGGCCCTCACCGCCTTCCTGCCGGTGAACCGGTATATGTTGGACCTGGGCCCCGCGTGGCTGGACCGGTACGTCCGGGAGCTGCTCAGCGAGGCGCTGGCGGTGGAACTGGAGACGGGGATCATCGCCGGGAACGGCAAGGACGCGCCCATCGGCATGATGAAGAAGCTCACCGGCGCGGTGGATGGCGTGTACGCCGACAAGACCGCCGTGGCCGTCACAGACCTGACCCCCGCAGCCTACGGCCCCCTGCTGGCCACCCTCTCCAAGGGTCCCAACGGCAAGCACCGGCCCGTCGTCAAGGTCCTGCTGGCGGTGAATCCGGAGGACTATTTCACCAAGGTGTTCCCCGCCACCACCGTCCGGGCGGCGGACGGGACCTACAGCAAGGACGTGTTCCCTTTCCCCACCACGGTGGTGCAGTCGGCGGCGGTGCCCGCCGGGAAGGCGGTCATGGGCCTGCCCGCCAAGTACTTCATGGGCCTGGGGACCCAGAGCGGCGGGAAGATCGAGTATTCCGACGAGTACAAGTTCCTGGAGCGGCAGAGGATCTATGCCATCTTCCTGTACGGCTACGGCAGGGCCATGGATGAGAACGCCTTTATCCTCCTGGATATCTCCGGCCTGAAGGGCGCGGCCCTGGAGGTCAAGGTGACGGAGATCCCCGCCGGCGAGAGCGCGGGCGGTACGGCCAGCGGTGCCGGCGAGACGGAGTAATGCCATGCGGGACGTACCGGACATTCTGCTGGCAGATACCAGGAACTACCTGGATATCACCTGGGCGGATGCGGACGGGGATGTGAAACTCCTGGGCATCCTGGCCCGGGGGATGGGGTATCTGGACCACGCGGCGGGCGTGGAGCTGGACTACAGTGAGGGTACCGCTGCCCGGGCGCTGCTGCTGGATTACGTCCGGTACGTCCGGGCGGGGGCGCTCCAGGATTTCGGGCGGGATTTCGCCTCGGAGCTGCTGGGGCTGCATATCGCGGGGGAGGTGAGCCAGCATGATATTGGCCTATGATGGATTGGTAATTATCTACGGTGTGGAGAATCAATCTGCACCGGGGGAAAAACCTGTGGAGCGGCTGGTGGAAAAGGTCTCTCTTCGCTACTCGCGGCGGACCGTGGGCATCCGGCGGCACTATGCCGCGCTGAGTGCCGGAGCCAGGGTGGACCTGCTGCTGCGGACCTGGTACCGGCCCGAGGTATCTGCCCAAGATGTGGCCGTGCTTCCCCTCTTTAGGAAGCAGTACCGGATCACCCTGATCCAGGTCCCGGAGGACGTGGTCCCACCGGTGATGGACCTGACGCTGGAACGATTGGAGAGGGACTATGACTTGTCTGGACAGGATACGGGATGCCCTGCTGGCTGTCACCGCTGAGGTCTACCACTTCCACGCCCACAAGCCGAAGCCGCCCTACATCGTCTGGGCGGAGGACGGCGCGGGGGATGTGGTGGTGGCCAACGGGCGGATGCAGAATCAGGCCATCGCCGGGACGGTGGATCTGTTCACGGATGATCCGGAGAATACCAGCATCTTCGAGAGTATACAGGCCGCGCTGGATGAGGTGTGTGCGTGGGAACTTAATTCAATCCAGTATGAGGAGGATACTGGGCTGACGCACTATGAATGGGCATGGGAGGTGGCGTGATGGCGAAAATGACGATCAAGGCAGGGGATGACTACATGCTGAAGCTGTCCCTGGTGTCTGATGCAAGCGCAAAAATCGCAAAGAAAGCAATACGAGTAGGCGCAGGCATTTTAACAAGCGAGATCCGCAAAAACCTTACTGCAAATTTGAACGATCCCGAGTCCGCATCGAGAAACAAGACGGTCCTTTTCAAAAATTATTACAACAAGACCAGCGGCTCTTTGTTGAAAGCCCTTGGTTTTACAAAAGTCAAAAGGGATCGAAATGGCGTTCTTAACTCAAAGATCGGCTTCGGTGATCCTGACTATGACCCAAAGGGCGTTCCTAATCTGCTCAAGGCCACTGTCATGGAGCACGGTTCCAGTACTATCCGCAAGCGGCCCTTTGTCCGTCCGGCTGTAAATGCCAAGAAGAAGGAAATTGAGGACGCTATGAACCGTGTCATCGACGAGGAAATCGAAAAAATCATGAAAGGATAAAACGCTATGGCAAAAATCGGCATGTACGGCGTGTACTACGCCAAGGCGGCGTTGAAGGACGGCCTGGTCGTCGGCTACACCGGCGGCGCCAAAATGATGGGCAAGGCCATCTCCGCTGAATTTACCCCCAGCACCGCTGATTCCGATCCCCTTTATGCCAACAATGGCGAGGCGGAGAACAACGCTTCCGGCGCGTCCGGTGGAACGCTGAAAACCACTCTGGACCGGCTGACACTGGAAGCAGCCGCTGACCTCTTTGGTCTGGAACCGAAGGAGGTCACCGTCAAGGTCGGTGAGAAGGAGGTCAAGGGGCAGTCCCTGGACTACACCGGCATGGAACAGTCCGCTCCCGTGGGTGTGGCCTACATCCGGGAGAACCAGGAGGACGGCGTGCGCAGCCATGAGGTGGTGCTGTACCGCCGTGTGGTCTACTCCATGCCCAACGAAAAGGCACAGACCAGGGGTGCAAAGATCGAGTGGCAGACCCCGGAGCTGGAGGCCGCCGTCTCCGGCATGGAGGGGGACGGAACGCGGCCCTGGTACCGGTCCGTGGTGTTCCCCACCCAGGCGGCGGCTATTGCCTTCATCAAGCAGGAGTTGGAGAAGGAGCCGCCCTCTGAGGAGCTGCCCGCTGACGAAACGGAGGGCAAGGCATGAGAGTATCCACTATCGAGCTGCTGGGGAAGAAATACCCCCTGTGCTTCTCCCTGACGGCGGCCACGGAGATGGAGGAGGCCTTTGGCGGCCTGGACAACCTGTCGGAGCGGATGACGGGCGGCAGCCTCGCCCAGCAGGCCGGGGCCATCAACACGGCGCTGGAGATCCTGCTGAAGGCCGGGCGGGTTTACGCCTCCGCCAGCGGCATGGAGGTCCCGGAGGAGCTGCCCTGCTCCCCGTCGGATCTCATCGACGTAACGGACGGCGAGGCGGTCAAGGCAATCTTCTCCACTGTGACCGGAGATACGGAGCGGGAGGTAGAGACAGTCCCCCCAAACGGGGAGGCCGCGCAGAGTCCAGCGTAGGCGCTGCGTGGCTGTACTACAGCGGCGCGCAGGCGGGATTGACCCGGTTTGAAGTTGACCATCTGCCTATTGGGCGGGTGTTCGATCAGATCGCCTGTTATCAGATCGCCCGGTGCGGCGCGACGGAGAAGACAGCGGCCAGGGGCTCGCTGATGAGCCAGATGACACAGTATTTCGGGGGGTGAGGGTATGTCATATGATATCGGCCCAAGGATAGGCATAGACGGCGAAGCGGAGTTCCGCCGGGCCATCAATAACATCAACACGAATATCAGGACCCTGGGAACGGAAATGCTGGCCGTGACCTCCGCCTACGACGCCAACGACAGGAGCGCCGCCGCCCTGACGGCCCGGAACCAGGTCCTGGTCAAACAGATCGACGCCCAAAAGGAGAAGCTGGCGAAGCTCCAGGAGGGGCTTGCCGCCTCCGCTGAAAAGTACGGCGATAATGACGAGAAGACCCAGCGGTGGCAGCAGACGGTCAATAAGGCCACGGCGGACCTCAACAGCATGGAGCGGGAACTGGCGGAGAACAGCCAGGCTCTTCAGAACAACGGCAGGGAGCTGGACAGCGCAGCGGAGAAAACCACCAATTTCGGTGAGAAGCTGAAAAGCGGCCTGTCCGGGGCGGCGAAGGCAGCGGCTGCGGCCACAGCGGCTGCGGTGACGGCGGCCACGGCGGCAGTAGGCGCGTTGGTCAAGTCCTCTCTGGAGGGAATTGGGGATTATGAGCAGTTGACCGGCGGTGTGGAAACGCTGTTTAAGGGCAGCGCGGATACGGTGATGACGTACGCCAACAACGCCTACAAGACCGCAGGTCTGTCCGCTAATGAGTACATGGAAACGGTGACCAGTTTCTCCGCCTCCCTGCTGCAGAGCCTGGGCGGCGACACGGAGAAGGCGGCGCAGGTGGCCGATATGGCGATCACCGACATGGCCGACAACGCCAACAAGATGGGATCGGACATGGAATCGCTTCAGAACGCCTACAACGGATTTGCCAAGGGCCAGTTCAATATGCTGGACAACCTCAAGCTTGGCTACGGCGGCACCAAGGAGGAAATGCAGCGGCTGCTGGCAGACGCGGAAAAGCTGTCCGGGGTCGAATACGATATCTCCTCCTACGCCGATATTGCGGAAGCCATCCACGTGGTGCAAACGGAGATGGGTATCACCGGGACCACGGCCCAGGAGGCAGCCACTACCATCCAGGGGAGCGTTTCGGCTGCAAAGTCCGCATGGACAAACCTGGTGACCGGGCTGGGGGACGAAAACGCCAACCTGGAGCAGCTGACAGGAAACTTTGTAGACGCGGTGACTACCGCAGGGAACAACATTATCCCCGCCGTTGAGCAGATCCTGGCTGGCATCGGGCAGGCGGTGCAGCAACTGGCTCCCATTCTGGTGGAGCAGCTCCCGCCCCTCGTCTCCGGCATCCTGCCGGATCTGATCAATGCGGGTATGACTCTGTTGACAGGCGTGGTGGAGGGGATCACCGCCGCACTGCCGGAGTTGGCGGCGGTGGCGGTGGATGTTGTCGATCAACTGACCGGGGCGATCACGGAAAACCTGCCTCTGCTGCTGGATGCCTCGCTGGCGGTGATTGTTACGCTGGCCGGCGGCATCGCGGATTCCCTGCCTGAATTGATCCCCACGATCGTGGACGTGGTCCTGCAGATCGTGGAGACCCTCATTGACAACGCAGATCAGCTCATCGACGCGGCACTGGAGATCATCCTGGCGTTGGCGGACGGACTGATCGAGGCCTTACCCAGGCTGCTGGAGAAGGCCCCGGTCATCATTGAGAAGCTGGTGAACGCCATCGCGGAAAATCTGCCCAAGATCCTGCAGGCCGGCATCGAGCTCATCGTAAAACTTGCGGCAGGGGTCATCCAGAACATCCCAACGCTGGTAAAGGCTGTTCCGGAGGTGATCGGGGCCCTGATCGCCGGATTTGCCAACTACTACAAAAACCTCCTGGAAACGGGCAAGAACCTTGCCAGCAAAGTGGGCGAGGGCATCAAGAACATCGGCGCCAGTGCTGCGCAATGGGGCAGGGACCTGATCGACAATTTTGTCAGCGGCATCAAGAACGCCATTGGCAAAGTGAAGGACGCGGTTTCCAACGTGGCCAGCACGGTGAAGGACTTTTTGGGGTTCTCCGAGCCGGAGAAGGGGCCGCTAAGCAACTTCCACACTTACGCCCCGGATATGATGCAGCTGTTCGCGAAAGGCATCACTGACAACGCGGGGTTGTTGAAGGACGCCTTCGGGCGGTCCCTGGACTTCCAAAGCGAGCTTGGGGACGTGCAGCGGAAGCTGGACCGCTCCATGGCGGAGCTGGCGGGGAACGCCTCCGCCACGGTCAGGGTATCCGGCAACGTGGCCGGTCCCCAGGAGGCCGGTATCAGCAGCAGCGTCCTGGCGGAGCTGCCCGCGCTGATCGCTGAAGCAGTCCATAAGGAATTTGAGGGAATGGGCGTATACCTGCAAATGCGGAAGGTAGGCGAAATGACAAGCCAGTGGCAGGCCAACAACGCCCGGGCCATGGGCGTATAGGAGGACATTCCATGGAGGCCATCCTCATCATCAACAACGTAGATTTCACGCCCTGGCTCCGCTCCGGAGGCTTGCAGCAGACGGAGATCGTGCGGCGGGGACGGAGCGTGGTGACCCTGGACGGGACGGAGTATCGTTCGGAGCTCGTCAAGCGGGGGATCACCGTATCCCTTGTGGAGCTGCGGGACGGGACTTGGTACCGGCTCATGGACGCCCTGCGCGTGCGCCCGGCTACGGTACAGTATATCGACGACCGGCTGGGGCGTGTGATCCGGCAGTTCTACGTAGACGGTCCCACCGCCGCCGCGAAGACCGTCCGGGGCGGGCACACCTACTTCTCCGGCGGGGCGTTCAGTCTGGAGGAGAAGTAATGCACACGACAAGCGCACTCTATCAACGGCTCCTGCGGGACCCGCGGCACCGGAAGGAAATGCGGGTCAACATTGCCGGGGAGGACTACGGGCAGGACCGGATCGTCTCCCTGGAGACCTCCGGCGGCGTCTTCGACCAGCCGGACATAGGCAATTGTGCCTCCCGGCAGATCGACCTGACGCTGCGGAACCCTGGAAGCATTCCCCGCAGCGCAAGAATGCTGGTATTCGTCCGGCTGGTGCTGGAGGACGAGGCATCGGAATGGATCCCCAAAGGGGTATTTTACATCTCCACCCGGCGGCTGGACACGCGTACCGGCTACCTGGAGCTCCACGGCTTCGACGCCATGCGGCGGGCCGGGGAGGTATGGGACATCGATCCCCATGCCAACTGGCCCATGAACCAGCAGGAGGCCGTGGCGGATATCGCCCGGCAGATGGGGGTGGAAGTGGATCCCCGGACGGCGCTGTCCGGAGGATTTCCGGTGGACTACCCCGTGGATGAGGACGGGGATCTGGCTATGGCGGACGTGCTGGAGGGCATCGCCGTCAGCGAGGCGGGGAATTGGGTCATCAGCGATGAGGGAAAGCTGCTCCTGCTGCGGCTGGGGGACATCCCGCCGGAGACCAGCTATCTGGTGGACGAGAACGGGGACGCCATTACGTTCGGAGGGGTGAGGATTCTTGTTGGGTAAAGTGTTCGTAGGTACCCGCGTGTCCGACTTGGACACAAATGCGCCGCCCGCCCGGATCAGCCGGGTCAACCTGCTGGTGGACAGCGAGCATATGTATACCGCCGGGAACGACACCGGGCGGACCATCGAGAAGACCTGCCCCTGGGCCACCCAGGCCATGGCAAACCACATCCTGGCCCGGGTGCGGGAAGTGGACTACCGGCCCTTCAGCGCCGCGGACGCCATACTGGACCCGGCGGCGGAGCTGGGAGACGGCATCACCGTGGGCGGGGTATACTCCGTGCTGGCCCGGGAAGCGGTCACCTTCGACGGGCTCTATTCAGCAGATGCCGCCGCCCCCGGCGGGGATGAGGTGGAGGACGAATATCCCTACAAGTCCCGGGCCCGGCGGCAGAGCGATCGGGAGCTGGCGCGGATACGCTCCCAGATCCTCAAAACGGCGGAATCCATCACCCTGAAGGTGGAGGCTGTGGACGGCCGAGTGGCGTCGATCAGGACGTATGTGGATAACATCACCCTGGAGGTGGCCAACGGCTCGGAGTCCAGCCAGATCACACTGAAAAGCGGCTCCGTGACCATTGCCAGCAAAACGATCCAGATGAATGGTCTGGTGACCTTCACGGGGCTGGCCAACGGCACCACCACCATCAACGGCGGGTGCATCCGGACCGGGATCATTGACGCACAGTACCTCAACCTCACCGGGGCCATCCGGTTCGGGGACCTGTCAACGGATGTCCGGAACGAGATCAACGATGCCTGGTCCATGGCGGAGGACGCCCAGTCCGCAGTCAACGACCTGGACAGCACCGTTGGCGGCTGGTGCTACCGGGGGACCACCTACATCGACGGCGAGCAGATCATGGCGGGCACCGTCAAGGCCTCCCAGCTGCTGGGCGGGACCGTGGGCCTGCTGGACTACCGGGAGAATCTGGTGGGAAGCATCAGCATTTCCGGCACGTCCACGGGCTACGGGCTGGAGTTTTCCACGAGCTACGGCGGCATCCGGCTGAATCCTGGCGGGAACTTCTGGGTGGACGCCGCCTACGGGTCGTTCGGCATCAATGACCTGGGCGTCATGTGCGGAGCGGACCTCATTCCCCTTGCCAGCAGCCGGTATACCCTGGGCAGCAGCCGCTTCCCATGGACGGACGTGTACGCGGACAACGGGACCATCCAGATGTCGGACCGGGAGAAGAAGGAAGACATTTCCTCTTCTCTGGATGCCTACAGCGCGTTCTTCGACGCCCTGCGGCCTGTCCGGTACCGGCTCAAGGACGGGCAGAGCGGACGTACCCATCTGGGCCTCATCGCCCAAGACGTGGAAGCCGCGCTGGAGGAGCTGGGCATCTCCACAAAGGATTTCGCGGGGCTGATCAAGTCCCCCCGGGAGAACGGCGGATACGACTATGCCCTGCGGTACGGGGAATTTATCCCGCTTCTGATCCGGGAAGTGCAGGAATTGAAAAGGAGGCTCGCATCATGAACGAAACACAGAAAGAGATCAAGGCGGCGCTGGACATGCTGTCCGCCCTGTCCGTCAGCGGGGACGTGGTGGACATGATGGCGGCGGTGAAGATCCACCTGCGGGAGGCGTACCGGCTGGCGGCTCCGGAGAAGGAGGCGGCGGATGGCTGACCGGACCATCGGCTCCCTGCCCAAGGCGGCGGGACTCTATGACGATTCCCTGCTGGTAATGGAGCAGCAGGGGGCGGCCATGAGCCTTTCCGGGGCGCAAGTAAAGGGCTTCGCCCGGGAAGGGGTGGAGGACTACGTCACCGATGCCAAAGAGGCCGCAGAGGCTGCGCAGGAGGCCGTGAAGAATGTAGGCGCGGCGGTGGAGGAGGCTCAGTCCGCCCGGGACGCCGCCCAGACCGCCCAGGCGGGCGCTGAGAAGGCGCAGAAGGCCGTGGAGGACCTGGAGGTATCCGTGGACACCCTTCCCGCCGGAGAGCCCGCCAGCGTGGAGAAAACGGCCCAGGAGGGGCATGTATGTCTCAAGCTGGGGATTCCCCGGGGAGCCCAGGGCAAAACCGGCGACCCCGGCAGCAGCATCCAGAAGATCGAGCGCACCGCCGGGACCGGCGCGGCGGGGACGGTGGATACCTACACCGTCACCCTGACGGACGGGACCACCACCACCTTCCAGGTCCGCAACGGCGCGGACGGCCAGGGCGCGGGGGATATGAGGTCGGCAGTCTACGACCCCCAGGGCATGGCCCGGGACGTGTTCGCCTACGCGGACGGGCTCCTGCCGGTGGTCCACGCCCTGACTCTGAAGGCGGAGGGCTGGACCGGGGAGGCGGCCCCTTACCGTCAGACGGTTGACCTTCCCGGAGTGCTGGCGGACCCGGCGGCGCAGGTCATCTACATCCAGCCTTCAGACCGCGCGCTCTGGGTGGGGAACGGGCTGGAATGCACCGGGCAGGGCGCGGAGACGCTGACCTTTGAGGCCAACGAGAAGCCGGAGGAGGCGATAGCGCTGCTGGCATCGGTGCAGACAGCGCGTAAAGGAGGTACGACTGCGTGAGAATTATTATGGACAAGCCCGGGGCCGTCGAGCTGGGAAAGCAGGGGGAAAATCTGAGCCGGGAAATTGCCTTCCCTGAGCCAGCCGCCTGGGCGGAGGAGTTCCCCGGCGGCGCGGCGCAGCTGCTGGTCAGGCCTCCCGGGGCCTGCGCGCCCGCCTATCCGGTGGTGCTGTCCGAAGAGGACGGACTGGCTATATGGCCGGTCACGGCGGCGGATACGGCCCGGGCCGGGTATGGGCGGTGTGAGCTGCGCTGGAGCATAGAGGGACAGGCTGTGAAATCCCGGACCTATGTGACCTTCGTGGCGGAGGGGCTGTCCGGAGGCTGTGTCTGCGGCACGGACAACTGGAGCGCCTATCTGGAGCAGATCATCCGGGCCGGGGCCGACGCCCTGAACGCCGCCGGAAGGGCCGAGGCCGCCGCCAACCGTGCGGAGATCTCCGGAGGAAGCGGCGTGGGTATCGCCACGGACGAGGAGGTCAGCGAGATGCTGGAGGAGGTTTTCGGCGCGGCGGAGGAGCCGCCGGACGGCGTTGCAACCGATGAGGAAATCAGTGAAATGCTCGCTGAAGTCTTTGGAGTTCACGAGTAAATATAACATTTTGGAGGAAACGAACATGGCTTATGACGTAAACAAACTGTCCCGGGTGAAGCACCTGAAGGACCTGGCCCAGCGCATCGCGGAGGACTTCGCCACCAAGAAGAGCGTAGACGATCTGGAGGCCCGAGTGGACGGCCTGGTCACTGCCGGCGGCGAGCCCAATGTCATTACCGCTGTGAAGGTGGACGGCGCTGCCCTGCCCATTACCGACAAGGCGGTGGATGTGGGGCCGTCCATTGCCGCCGCCGTGGCTGGTGCGGACCATCTCCAGCGGAAGAAGGTGGCCAGCAAGGAAGCCATCGACCCTGCCGCGGAGGGCGCGGACAAGTACATCTACATGGTGCCCAAGACCGGCTCCGACGAGGACGACCAGTATGACGAATACATGGTCCTGGACGGCGCGGTGGAGCATGTGGGCAACACCAAGGTGGACCTGAGCGGGAAGGTGGACAAGGTGGAGGGCAAGGGCCTCAGCTCCAATGACTTCACCGATGAGGAGAAGGCCAAGCTGGCGGGTCTGGAGCTGGCCACCGACGCGGAGGTGCAGGAGATGCTGGACGAGGTATTTGGCGCAACTGCGGCGGCGTAAGACGAAAGCAGAGGGCCGGGAGACCGGCCCTCTGCGGGAAAGCGGGGATGAATGATGAGCGATAAGATAACCAGCGTAGACCAGCTGCGGCAGACCGCTCTGGCCTGTCAGGGGCTTGCGGCGGAGGTGGCCGGGGCCGCTGCGGACGCCATCGGGGAGGTGGCCGCCGGGCTGCCGGCGGGGCGGAGCGTCACGCTGGCGGCGGCCGGCTGGGCGGGCTCCGGACCGTACACCCAGACGGTGACTGTGGCGGGCGTCCGGGCAGATGAGGCCGGCCAAATGGTGCAGGCAGTCCCGGCATCCGCCAGCCGGGGGTTGTGGCAGGAGGCAGGGGTGCTGTGTACCGGGCAGGGGGCGGGGACGCTGGCATTCGAGGCCCAGGAGAAGCCGGGCGGGGATATTTCCGCCTATGTTGTGATCCAGGAGGTGCAGAGATGATCGTCAATCCGATACTGTACCAGCAGGGTACGAAGCTGCCGGAGCTGGAGAATCCCGGCTCTGCCGCTGATTTGCTGGCGGGGAAGCAGCTGGTGGACCAGTACGGGAATCCGCTGACGGGGACCATGCCCCAGAAATCTGCCGCCGATCTGACAGCCAGCGGGGCATCTGTCATCGTCCCCGCCGGGTATTATCCCAGCCAGGTCTCCAAGAGCGTGGCCACCGCCGCGCATCCCAAGCCGACGATCAGCCGCAGCGGCGGGACGGTCACCGCCCAGCATGTACAGAGCGCCGGTTATACCTCCGGAGGGACCACCACGGAAACGCTGAGTATCCCCACCCAGGCGGGCAAGACCGTTACCCCCACGACCTATGCCCAGACGGCTGTCGCCAGCGGAAGGCTGACCACAGGGGCCGTGACCGTGGCGGGGGACGCCAATCTGGTGGCGGGGAATATCAGGAGCGGGGTTAGTATCTTTGGCGTGACGGGAACAATGGATAGCAAAGAATGGGTAGTTGTTACAATAACAAATAACACAAATAACCATATTGTCATATTTTTACTTGATGAACCAGCTATTGGCCTTAATTCCAAAAGTTCATATGGTGTGGCTGTCATGGTTGGTGGTGCATTTGTAGTTGACCTCAACGCGGAAAATTATAATCTAGCAACTTATACCGGGGAATGCAACTGGTTGGGGACTATGAATGGTAGAATTAGAGTTGTAGGAGTAAATGGTACAGGAACAGTCACATTTAATTAAACTAAAAAAGCCACTCCTTCAGGGACGGCATCAACCGACAGCATTTGACAAAACACAGCGCACCATAGTATAATAAACACGCCGTCCAGCCGGGACGGTCAGATGGGCGGCGCACGCGCCGCCCAGGCGCTGTTACATATGGCGGTCAGCTCATTTCCTCGCGATCTGATTCGGGAGGAGGCGTTAGGTTGCCCTACGGGCAACCCCAGCCCTAAGCCGCGCATAGCGCGGCCCACGGGTGGTGCGGATGTGGAAAAGAAAGCTGTTGAAAGCTGTTCTCACCGTGATCTTTACGGTGCTGGCGGCGCTGCTGCTCACCACAAAAGCGTGTTGACCGCCCGGAAGCCACCCGAGCGGTCAACATAGATTGACTTGACTTTGAGGGGCTGACCGTCTTGTAACAGCGCCCTTCTGTTGTTTATTATACCCACCCGCTCCCGTTTTGTCAAGGGGCCGTCAGGCCCGGCAGCGTACGCGCTGCCTGAACAAAACAGGAGCGGGTTTTGCAGTTTCCGGCAGAAAGGGATCATTATGGACAACCACGCAGAAAAAGTTGTGAGATTAAGTGATCTCAAAAAACTCTCCCAAAAAATTGACACAAAATATGCGACCGGAGAGGCCGTAAACAGCCTTGCCGGCCGTCTGGAACACACGGTCACGACGGACAACATGCTGTCCGTCTCGGAAATTTTAAAAATCACCAGGACCAGCCAGCTGACCAACGATTCCGGCTTCATTACAGGTGCAGATGTCCCGGAAGGCGCGGCGGCGTCCACCACCGTGCCCAAGATGGACGGTACCGCCGCCGCCGGCACTGAGAACGCCTTCGCCCGGGGCGACCACGTCCACCCCACCGACACCTCCCGACTGGCTACCACCGGCGATGCTTCCCAGACCACCGTTTCTTTCAACCCTGCGGCTGACCGCGCGGCTCCCGCCAGCGGCGAGACCATCGCCGTCATCGTTGGCAAGGTCGTGAAGTATCTGGCCGATATGGGCGCGCTGGCGTTCAAGGACGGTATTGCCGCCGATGACCTGGACGCCGCCGTCAAGGCTTCTCTGGCAAAGGCGGACAGCGCCCTTCAGTCCTTCACCGAGACCGACCCCACCGTCCCCGCCTGGGCCAAGGCTGCCGAGAAGCCCGCTTACACCGCCACCGAGGTGGGGGCCATCCCCCTGGCCATGGCGGACAGCTTCGCCAAGAAGAGCGACGTGGCCGGGGCCTACATCTACCGGGGCAGCGT
>JAETNP010000100.1 GCA_021768185.1 Oscillospiraceae bacterium | reverse complement strand
TCACCTCGTTTCGGTTGGGGCGGGGGATGGCCGGGCGTCCTCGCAGGCCCATCCCGATCTGGCTCTAAAAGGTCCTGGAAGCCCATCCGCCCCAGCACCTTCTCATAGAGTTGCTTTTCAAATGCCTGGTATTCGGGGGTAGAGGTATCCACCTCCCGCAGCGTGGCGGCCTCGTAGGTGGTGCCGGGGATGATATCCCAATCCACCGCCTGGAAGTGGACGGCGGTCAGCCAGTCCAAGAGGCTGTGGCCGCTCATCTCCTCAAACAGTCCCCGGTTGTCCTCATAAGGGAAACAGGACGGCACATCAATTCCCGTCAGCTCCTTTGCCATGCGGTACAGCGTGAAGCCGCTGGGGTCCATGTCGGGGGAGATGGTATCGTAAAACCGTTTCAACTCCTCCGGCGTGGACAGCCGGGGGCAGAACTCCTCCAGGGCGTCCTGGAGCGCCTCTGCCTTGCTGGACAGGAACTTTGTGTAGTCTTTTTGCTCCTCCAATGTGAGCCGCAGTGAGCCTTGCTCCTGTTCGCTCTGTTCCAGCTCCTGTTGGGCCTGCCGCAGCTCAGACCGGGCGGTCTCCAGCTCGGCGCGGGCGGCGGGGTACTCCCGGATGGCCCGGATGATGTCTTTCAGTCCCATCCTCACCCCGCCTTTCGGAACCGGGAGAGCAGTTGATCCAGCACACGGATGCGGCCCCGCACCTTCCCGGAGGATACGTCCAGCCCTTTCATCTGGCGCCGGATGCGGTAACGGATGGCTTTGAGGTCCTGCCGGTCGCTGCAGCACTCTATCACGATGTACTCGCTGCCGCGGGCCAGCACCTCCCGTCTGCCGTTCTCATCCCGGATGCTGGACATCAGCCGCTGGCCCAGCCGCTTTCGGTAGCTGTTCTGGAGGGCTTCCGCGTCCCCGGACACACCGTGTTTTTTCAAAATGGCGGCGATCTCCCCGGAGCTGATCCGCATATTGGCGGACAGCACGTCCATGATCTCGTCCTCCGCCGCGGGGGGCAGGAGGGGCTTGGGAGGCCCCGCCGCCCGCGCGGGCTGCTGTTTGCTCATCGCTCCACCCCTTTCTTTTCACGATATTTTTTGATATTTTTGGGATGCTCCGGCAGCGGAATACCTGCATCCTCCGAGCAGTAGACATACATCCCCTTGATAGAATGGGCCTGCTCGGAAACAAAACCGGCAGGCGCATCCTCCAGGCTGGCCGCCGCCAACACCGTCCGTTTGCGCCGGTCCTTCCGGGAGGTGTAGCTGTAGTGATGCTCCCCGTCCCGGTAGATGTGGAGGCCCTCCGGCTCCCCGCGCAGTCTGGCGTAGGCGGTTACAGCGTCTTTCTCCGCAATAAACGGGGGAATGACGCCCTTCTGCAGCTCTGGGCCGATACTGTTGACGTAGCGGATCATCTCCCGGATATCTCGACAGTCGAACTCCGGCGCGTCAAAGCCGTACCGCTCCGTGACCAGCGCCCACTTCATGCGCTCATGGGGACTGTCCAAGGAGATCACAAAATATTTCCCATCCCGATTCCCGGACAGCGGCTCGAAGCGGACATCGTCATATAGCGGCCCGTTCAAGGGGCAGTTATTTTTGAACCAAACGTAGTAGTTGTCCAGGATAAAGGGATCGGTGATGCCCATGACCACCCGGCCTATCTTCTTCAGCCGTCCGGCCAGGGCGTGGTCCTGGCAGAACCAGTCATACCAGCCAGCCCTGCACTGGGTGTATCTGTCCTGGAGGTTAAAAGCCCCGGCCCGAAACTGCTCCTGCCACTGGCGGACAGACAGTTCATCCGGCATCGCCGTCACCTCCCGGCAGCAACGATTCCAAAATGCCGGCGATGGTGGAGAACACCTCCGCCAGCTCACGGGCGTCCTTCACGCTGTCCTCGATCTCCTCCCG
>JAETNP010000055.1 GCA_021768185.1 Oscillospiraceae bacterium | reverse complement strand
ACGAACATAACTGCTCCATCCATGGCTGCGCAGTGATCCGGGAGGCGGTGGAAGTTCTGGAGGAGGAAGCCCATGGAAACTGAAAACCGATGGTACTGCGTGCGCCAGCGGGCGGGAGCGCTGGTGAAGGAGAGCCGGAGCATACGGCCCCGGCTCTCCGCCAGGGACTCGCCCTGGGAGCAGGCGGAGAAGAACAAGATCCTGCGCCCGCCCCGGGACTCCGCCGTCTGCCGGACAAGGGTGGACCGGCTGGAGCTCAGGCTGGCGCTGTTCGGGTATGAGGGAAGCGTTTATACGCTGACCTTCGACCGGGAGCACGAGCCGGAAAAATTCCAGGATGTGCGCCGGGCGTGGCGGAGCTTCCTGTACCAACTGAAGAAGTGGAAGGGGCGGGGGTTCGATTATGTGTACCTCATCGAGGGGCGGCACGGGGACCACCGATATCACATTCATCTGGTGCTGCGGGACAGCGATTTCTCCCCGGCGGAGGTCAGGCATCTGTGGAAATTCGGCAGCGATGTGGATGACCAGCCTCTGCTGCGGCATCCACATGACAGCTACCGGCGGACGGCGAAGTACTTCAACAAGGAGGCCACCGATGGGATCGTCATCCCCATCGGCGGGCGGACGTGGGTCTGCTCCCGGTCCCTGGTGCGGCAGCTGCCGCCGGCGGAGTGCTGGCGGGACAGCGAGGGATTTATCCCGGTGCCGGAGGACGTCCGGTGTAAGGGATTCTATCATACCGCCAACGAGTTCGGGGAGTACCGGTACGCATGGTATATCGAGGCGCAGAAAACAGCGTTTGCAGACGATTTTAAATATGAATCTCAACCTTGGAATATAGCTGAATAACTGACAAAATCGAAGGAGGCTATTGCAAGTGGTGGAAAGACGTGGTAAACTGGTCGTAAAGGACGGATGGATTACCTGTCCGGTATGTCAGCGAAATCACAGACTGCTCCGAATACGAGACGACACTGAGGCCAAAAACATGCCGGTCTATTGCCGGACATGCCGGACTGAGATCATCCTGGATATTGCGAGAGGCCAGAGCGTTAAACGCCAGAGCCCATGACATCCCCAGCGGATGTGCATGGACCCTGGCGTTTTTATTTTGCCCCGGAGGTGATAGCCCGATGGTACTGAAACCGCTGCGGCCCTGCCGGCGTCCAGGCTGCGGAGCGTTAACCCGGGAGGGGTACTGTCCTCTCCACAAGCCCAAGCCCGCGCCCAGGTCCCGGGAGTCCTCCACATGGCGACGCTGGTACTCGCTGCCAATCTGGACCGACGACCTCAGACCCGGGCAACTCTTTCGGGAGCCCTTCTGTCAGGAATGTGACCGCCGGGGCATCCGGACCAAGGCCACCGACGTGGATCACATTCGGGACCACAAGGGGGACTGGGAGCTGTTCACCGACCCTGGGAACCTCCAGAGCCTGTGCCACTCCTGCCACAGCCGGAAAACGGCGAGGGAAATGGGGCCAAAACGGCGTAATTTTTGAGCGGAATTTTTCCGGGAAGCTACGTCCGCGCCCCGGTGTGCGCACGGGTGGCGCCGGGCGCAGGCGCGCGGGGTTCCTTGCCCCTCCCCCCGCCCCAAAAAAGTTTTGCGGGGCGGCGGGACAGACCGCGAGCCCCCTCGTCTGCAAGAAATATTCCCCCATCGGGGATCAGGGAGGAGGCCGGCCCATGCCGGAGGCGGTGAAGAATAGCACGAACATGACCAAACACCTGACGAGCGCGGAGCGGGAGGCCCGCCAGCAGGCAGAGGAGGGGGTTCTTCCCCGGCGGGAGCAGCGCAAACTGAAAAAACCGGCGTTCATCTCCGGGAACAAGCGGGCCAACGCCTACTGGAACCAGATCCTCAAACGCATGAAGGGGCTGGTCCTGCTGGACGATCTGGACAGCGAGATGCTGGCGGGATACTGCTCCATGCTGGCCCGGCGGGACGAGACGATCCTGTTGACTAATCAACTCAGAGAACGGCTGGGCGTGGCGGGCGCTGTGGACAGGAAAAAGGCCAGGAAGAAATATCCGGCAGATATGACGGATGAGGAGTGGGAAGAATCTTCCGCACTTCCTCCGGACATGACGCCGGACGAGCTCATCGAGGCTGTGTCCAAGTTGGACACATTAACTGGACGTCTGCAGTCTTTGGAGCGGAATCTTCTGCAATACGCAGAGAAGCTGGGGCTGACCCCTGCCGGGCGGGTACGGCTGGCCCAGCAGCGAGCCAAGGCGGCGGCAGAGCCGGAACCGGATGACGATCTGTTTGGAGATTGATATGGGGACCAGATGGCAAAGCGGGCTGCATCACCCGGTTTCGGTGTACGCCAAGCAGGTAACGCAGGGAAAGCTACGGGAGATGTGCTGTCCGTTTGAGATCATGGCGTGTCAGAGGCACTTGGATGATTTGAAGCGGCAGGGGACGGACGAATTTCCTTACGTCTTCGACACTACCCGGGCGGACCGGATCATCCGCTGGTTCGGGCAGTGCATCCAGGTCCGTGGCGTCTACGCTGGACAGCCCATCGAACCGCAGCCGTGGCAGATATTCGACCAGGGGTGCCTCTATGGCTGGGTCCACCGGGACACCGGGGCCCGGCGGTTCAACCGTAGCTACTGCAAACGGGGGCGGGGAAATGTCAAGAGCACGGAGGTCAGCTGTAAGTGCCTGTACCACATGTGCGGCGACGCGGTGTATCCGCCTTACCGCCCGGAGCTGGCTAAGTTCGAGATGGAGCCGGAGGTGGAGTGCGCGGCGGTGGACCGGGGCCAGGCCATGCGGGTGTTCGGGGACGCCAAGAAGATCGCCCAGGCCTCTCCCAATATCGCCAAGCGGCTGCTGATCCCACGGTCCAATCCTGTCGTCCACAAGACCCGGGGAGGGTTCATGCGGGCTCTGAGCAAGGACACCAAGAACAAGGACTCCGGCGCACCCTCCTACTTCGAGGTAGACGAATACCACGCTCACTTGAATTCGGATATCTACGACCTGGGCAAGGATTCCTTCGGCAAACGAGTACAGTCCTTGTTGGACGTTAT
The DNA here is from genome assembly GCA_021768185.1 of Oscillospiraceae bacterium. Lineage (GTDB taxonomy): Bacteria > Bacillota > Clostridia > Oscillospirales > Oscillospiraceae > Pelethomonas. The sequence goes on along the minus strand of JAETNP010000055.1, from coordinate 15,990 downwards.
CACCACCGCAGGAGACGGGGCGGAATCGAAGCCCTGCTTCCGAGAGGAGCAGTACGCCAAACAGGTGTTGCGGGGCGAGGTGGAGGACGAACGGTATTTTGTGATGATCCGGGAGCTGCCACCGGAGGCCAACCCCCACGACAAACGGCTGTGGCTGCTGGCCAACCCGGTGCTGCGGTATCCCAACGAATACAGTGCCACGCTGCTGGGGGAGATCGAGAGCGAATACACCGCCGCCTATGGCTCCGGAGACCCGGCCAAGCTGAGTAAGTTCCTCACCCGGCGGATGTGCCAGTGGCAGGCGGAGAGCGTCAACAGCTACCTGGACGCCCGACTGATGGAGCTTGCGAGGAAAGCCCAGGTATCCCGGGAGGAATTCGCGGAGCTGACGGACGGGCGGCGGTGCCTCTGCGGATTCGACCTGGGAAAGCGGATCGACCTTTCCGGAACGGGGGCGGTGTTCCCCCTGCCGGACGGTCGCTATGGCGTCAAGGCCCACGGCTTCCTGCCGGAGAACGCGGCGCAGCGGCACGAACACACGGACCGGGTCCCCTATATCGCCTGGGCCAGAGGCGGGTATTGCACTCTGACGCCGGGGGATGTGACGGACAACGGCTATGTGGACAACTGGATCTGCGCCGGAGAGCGGGATCACGGATGGAAGGTGGACGAAGTGGACTATGACGGCCACAACGCCACGGATCTGGCCATCCGGATGTGCGAGGAGCGGAACAACGCCGATTTCTGCGTAGAGGTGGCCCAGACCTGCGCGGGGCAGAATCTGGCGGTAAAGGGATTCAGGGAGCTGCTGCTCCAGGGGCGGATGGTGATCGAGGAAAACCCGCTGCTCATCTGGTGCCTGGGCAACGCCATTGAGGTGCAGAACAACTTCGGGGATGTGAAGCTCAACAAGAAGCACAAGGACGATTCCCAGCGGATCGACCCGCTGGCGGCTGTCATGAACGCCTTGGCAAGGGCGCTGGTAGCGCCGGCACCGGGGAGCGACATCAACGAGCATATTTTGTCAGACGATTGGGGTATCTGATATGAAAAAACGAGTGTGGAATTTCTGGACCAGGGCGCGGCCCCTGCTGCTGGCTTTTGTGTCCTGGCTGGGGCTGTATCTGGACGACCTGCTGCTGATCGCCGCCGGGGTGTGCTTTACATTGGCGGCAGACCGGGCCTTTGGGTCCAGCGCGGCCCTGGCGGTGGCCGGAACCTGCTGCCTGGGGTATGGGGTAGTCGTGGCGCGGTCTAAGAGGGGAGGCGGTAAGCCGTGATCTTTTCACGATCCATGGCGGGCCGGGTGAAAAACAACGTGGAAATCCGGGAGCTGGACTGGGATCAGGTGCAGAAATGGTTCCAGCAGGTGTTTTTCTCCGGAGAGGATCTGCCCACCGGTCAGCGGACGGCGGAGCAGGAATCCCCTATCGCCGCCGCTCACCGTATCCTCACCAACGCCATGAGCGTCATGCCCATGGCCGTCTACCAGCGGCGGGAGGACGGACGGTACCCGGTTTCCCTGCCGGAGCTGGACTACCTGCTGAAGATCCGGCCTAATGCCCGGATGGGGCCCGCGCTGTGCCGCAAGGTGCTGATGAGCCAGGCATTCTGGCACGGGGAGGGGTATCTGGGGATCTTCCGGGACCAGCGGGGCCGGATCACTGACCTGATCCCCCTCCCCACTGAGGACCGGACCATCCGAAAGGACCCGGACAGCGGGCAGCTGTGGTACGACTTCACCGTGGACGGTCTGACGAAAACTTTTGCCCCGTCGGAGCTGGTGATCGTATTTTTCGACACCTACGACGGCCTCTATGGCAAGGGGCTTCTGGCACTGGCAAGGTCCACCATCGCCGCGGATGCCGGGGCTCAGAAATACGCCCGGAAGTTCTATCAGAACGGGGCGAGGATGAGCGGCATCGTATCGGTGGACGCAGACCTGGGCCAGAATGGGCGGGACAAGGTCAAGGAAAACTTTCAGCAATATGCTGCCAGCGACATGTTCAAGGTTGCGGTGCTGGATCACGGCATGAAGTACACCCCCATCGGGCTCAATCAGAAGGACGCCCAGTTTATTGAGAGCCGGAATTTCTCCGTGGAGGAGGTCAGCCGGTTCACCGGGATTCCCCAGTATATGCTGCAAAGCGGAAAGCAAGCTTACTCCTCCAACGAACAGCAACAGCTGGATTTCGTGATTTCCACCCTCCAGCCTTTTGTGACCCAGTGGGAAGAAGAATTCCAGTATAAGCTGCTCCGGACAGACCAGCTTGCGGCGGGACTGTATCTCCGGATGAACGTGGCAGCGCGGCTGCGGGGGGATAACGAGAGCCGAAGCCGGTTCTATGAGAAGATGGTCGCCAGTGCTATATACTGCCCCGACGACTGCCGGGCGTTGGAGGAGAAGAACCCGCTGCCCGGTGGGCTGGGGTCACGGTTTTTCATGACAAAGAACCTGGACACGGTGGAAAACATCGTGTCCGGAGAAGGAGGCGGAACATGAGGACGCAGATGAACGGCTACATAGTGGCCGATGAGGACGCCTGGATCTACCGCTGGTTCGGCTACCAGGTGTGCTCTCCCCAGGACATCCGGCAGGCCCTGGCGGACAATCCCCCTGGCGAAACACTGACGGTGGAGATCAACAACGCCGGCGGAAGTATGTTTTCAGGATTTGAGATATATTCCGTCCTGCAGGGGGCCCAGTGCCCCACGGAGGCGGAGATCCAGAGCCTCGCCGCCTCGGCGGCCAGCGTGGCCATGCTGGGCTGTCAGCGGGTAAAGGCCACGCCGGTGGCCCAGGTGATGATCCACCACCCTTCCCTCCCTGCTCAGGGCGACCAGCACGTCCACTACAAGACGGCGGAGGACCTGGAGAAGTTCGCCCAGTCCCTCCTCAACGCTTACGAGATCAAGTGCCGGGGCAAGCGGTCACGGGAGGAGCTGGCGTCCATGCTGGACGCGGAGACGTGGATGACCGTCCAGGAGGCGGTGGAGGCTGGTCTGGTGGATGAGATCATCGGCGGCGGGGACTCTATTATCCCTTCCCAGGTGATGAACGCCGTGGGCGGAGGCCTGCGGGCCCTCAGCGGGGCGGGCGGACTGCCCAGCGCGGCAGAGCTTCGGGTAAAAAAGGCAGCTATGGAAGGCGGAACCACTCCGGCAGACGATCCCTCGGAGGAACCTGTGGACCAGGCGAAGCTGGAGGTTTCCCTGTCCCTGAAAAAACATTACTGACTTAGGAGGACAACATGGATTACGCAAAGGTTTTGAACGAACTCCGCCAGAAGAAGACGGAAAAGCTGGCGGCCGCAGAGGCCCTGTTGAAGGAGGGCAAGGTGGAGGACGCCGCCGCCCTGGACAAGGAGCTGGAAGCCCTGTGCGCACAGATCTCTACCACGGAGAATCTGATGCGCCGCAGCCAGGAGAACGCCCAGCCCATGGACGGCGGAAATCCCCAGGTGGAGGTGACCCCCAACGGCAAGCCCTTCGCCAGTCTGGGCGAGCAGCTGCAGGCCATCGTCACCGCCGCCAAGACCCATACCGCAGACAAGCGGCTGCTCCAGGTCAACAACGCGGTAAAGGGGGCCAGCGAGGGCGTGGACGCGGACGGCGGCTATGCCCTTCAGGAGGATTTCGCGGGGAAGATTCTGGAGACGGCGGTCTCCACCGGCGATATCCTTTCCCGGGTGGACAGCTACACCGTGGGGTCCAACTCCAACGCCGCGCGGTGGCTGATGATCGATGAGACAGACGTGAGCGCCAGCGTGTTCGGCGGCGTACAGATGTACTGGGCGGCGGAGGGGGCCACGGTCACCGCCAGCAAGCCTAAGTTCAAAGAACTGAAGCTGGATCTGGAAAAGATGATGGGCTTCGCCTACGCCACCGACGAGCTTCTTCAGGACGCGGCCTTCATGAGCAGCTTCTTCGGCACGGCTTTCACCGTGGCCTCCAGCCGGCTGCTGGAGGATTCCATCATCTCCGGAGACGGAGAGGGTAAGCCCAAGGGCATCCTGAACAGCGGCGCACTCATCGCGGTGGATGCGGAGGCCAGCCAGGCGGCGGGTACGCTGAACACACAGAACATCCTCAAAATGTGGAGCCGGGCCCTGTTCACCGGCCGGCGCAACGCCGTGTGGCTGATTCATCCGGACCTGGAGGACCAGCTGCCCCAGCTGGTGCTAGGGGACAAACCGGTATGGATGCCGGAGGGCGGTATCTCCGGGGCCCAGTATCAGACCATTCTGGGCCGTCCGGTGCTGTTCAACGACAACTGTCAGGCCATGGGGGCCAAGGGCGACGTGATCCTTGCGGATCTCAAGCAGTACATGCTTTTGCGCAAGGGCACCGCCAAGCAGGATTGGTCCATACACGTGGAATTCCTGACAGACCAGTACTGCTTCCGGATGGTGCTGCGCTGCAACGGGACCCCCAAAGTCACCGCGCCGGTGAAGCTGAAGAACAGTACCCGGACCCGCAGCCCGTTTGTGACCCTGGCTGCCAGAAGCGGTTCAGAAGGCTGACGCCATGCTGACAGACGAGAGAATGTCAGCGCTTTTGAATTACTGCAAGCTGGCGGAATTTCAGGATGACCCGGAGGTGCAGGCGCTAATCCCTGTATTTTTTCGCGCAGCGGTTGGGTATATGACCCAGGCGGGGATTTCCCTGCCACCTGATGATTCTCCCCGGCGGGCGCAGTATGATCTGTGCGTCGACCATATGGTTTTGAACAGCTGGGAGAATCGGGAGACGTCCTATGTAGGCACGGTGACAGTGGACAATCCGGCTTTCCGGCGGATGGTGAACCAGCTGAAGCTGACGGAGCCGGGGAATGTGTCCAAGTTGGACACATTCCCCGAAGGGGAGATATAAGCTATGGCAAAACAGGCGAGGGCTGGGGAGCTGCGAACGCTGGTCTATTTCCGGCGGGTGATCCGGGGAACGGATGAAGAAGGATACCCGAAGACGGAAGATGAAGAACCCGTTTTCGGCCGGGACGGCGGTGGGCAAGATATCCCCGTCCACTGCAAGTGGATCAACGCCCACGGCACGGAAGCCTTTACAGCCATGCAAATGCAGCTGAGGGAACCGGCTACCCTGACCATGCGGTACTCGCCTAAGATCGACAGTACCCTGCTGGTCTACCGTCGTGAAGACCCACAGCCCTATGAAATCATTAGCGTGGACAACGTGGAGGACCGGGGGAAGTGGCTGGAAATCAAGGTCCAGCGAAAGGGGGCGGCACGGTGAGCGTGGAATCCAGGATCGTGGCGGCGCTGGCCCCCTTCGGGGACCCGATAGAGGCCGCGCTGCTGTACGCGGCGGCGCAGGACCTGCCGCCCAGGTACTACACGTTCTCCTGCTCCTCCTCCGGGGACGATTTCGGAGACGACGAACCGGACTGCGAACGGTGGCAGGTGTCCATCCACTTTTTCGCGCCGCTGGATGAGAACGTGGTGAAACGGGTGAAGAAAACCAAATCGGCGCTGTTCCGGGCAGGCTTCACCTGGCCCCGCTGTGAGGACGCCAGCGACCAGGACGGCAGGCATTTCGTGTTTGAGTGCGAGACTGTGGAGGAGGTGGAGCCGGATGGCGAAATTTGAGGTCGAAGGGCTTTTTGATTTCAACGATCTGATCAATGCCGAAGGCATTCCCAACAATGTGATGAACAAAATGCTTCACGCTTCGGCTGATGTGGCCGTGGAGGCCCAGAAAAGGACCGCTGGTTCCATGCTGAACAAAGGGTACTCTACCGGCGAACTGGCGCGGTCCATCGGGAAGGGCCGTATCAAGCGTACCAGGGACGGAAAATCCATCAGCATCATTTTCAAGGGGTCCCGCACCAGAGGGAAGCGGAAGATCCATACGACCAGCAATGCGGAAATTGCGTTTTTGAATGAATTCGGAAAGCGGGGACAGCCGGGCCGTCCCTTTATCCAAACGGCAAATGAACAATGCGCGGATGCTGCTGTTGAGGCGGCGGCAAAAATATACGACAAGTGGCTGGATTCCATGGGATTCTAGCAGAAAGGACATATTATGGCAAGTTTTGGCGCAAAGAACCCTTATTTCGCTCCAATCAAGTCGGAGCCGGAGGGAAAGCTCCCCGTATACGAGGGGGAGCCGGTAAAAATCGGACGGCTGGTGAAATCGGATCTGACGCTGACCATGGCCTCCGGCAAGCTCTACGCAGATGATGAACTGGCGGAGAGCGCGGAGGAGTTTGTCAGCGGATCCATCGCCATGGAGACGGACGACGTCCTCGATTCGGTGGCGTCCGTGATCTACGGCGCAACTGTGACGGAGAAAACCGTGGTCTACAACACCAGCGACAACCCGCCTCCCGGCGGGCTGTCCTACTACAAGAAGCTGATGCGCCGGGGGAAGCTGGTATTCAAGGGCTATTTCTATCCACGGGTGAAGGCCGCGCTGGGTAACGACACCGCCCAGACCAAGGCGGACAGCATCACCTTTGGCACCAGCTCCACTACGTTTACCGTCTCCAACGCGAACAACGGGGACTGGCGGCATACGGAGGAGTTCGACGCTGAGGCAGACGCCCTGGCGTGGGTGAAGTCCGTGCTGACCACCACGGACACCTCCGGCGCTTCCACCGGCGAACAGGACGACGTATGAAAGCGGTAAAGCTCACCCTTGCGGGCAGGGAGCGGCATCTGGCTTTTACGGTGGACGCCATGTTCATTCTGGAGGAGCGTTTCGGCGGAACGCAGGAGCTGCTTGAAGCGGTTTCAGCAAACAGCCGGGAAGGATTTCAAACCGCCTGTCAGGCGGCGTCCGTCTTGGCGGAACAGGGAGAGCTGGCGCGGCGGCATATGGGCTATGACTGCGCTCCCATTCCCTCTGCGGAGGAAATTGCCGCGACCACCGCCCCCAGCGAGATTGCGGCGCTTAAAATAGCGATCACGTCCGCCATCTCCCTTGGGTTCGGCAGGGAGATCGAGCCGGACAACGATGAGGTCGACATCGGTCTGGCGGAGCTGAACGAGCAAAAAAAAACAATGTGAGACGGGCGCACTTCCTCAGGATGGGGATGGCCAGCGGCTTCTCCATGAAAGAGACGCTGCTGGCCTCCCCGGGAGAGATCAGCGACGCGTGGGAGCTGTATTTGCAGGCCCACGGGGTGAGAAAAAGGCGGGAGGATGACTGATGGCTGTCAGAACGATTTCCACGAAACTTGCCATTGACGGCGAGGCGCAATATAAGAAAGCGATTTCAGAGTGCAACGGCGCTCTGTCCTCACTGAAATCGAGCCTATCCTTGGTGGAAAGTGAATTTCGGAACAACGCCAACAGCATGGAGGCTCTTACGGCGAAATCCTCCGCCCTGGATTCCGTGTATGCAAAGCAGAAGGAAAAGGTTTCGGAGCTGGAGAAGGCTCTGGCTAACGCTCAGGAGCACCAGGCGGCTTATGCGGATCTCGCCGCAGATGCCAGCAAAAAGGTGGCGGAGTACAGCGCCGAGCTGGACAAGCTGAAGGAGTCCGCCGGCGACACCCAACAGCAACAGGCGGAGCTCACGGCGGAGATCGAGAAGTGGGGGACCGTCCAGAGCGAGGCGGAGACCGCCAGCCGCGCAGCCGAAAAGAGCGTGCAGGCGTGGCAGAAGCAGCTGAATGACGCCAAAATTGACCTGAACGATCTGTCTGATGAGATTGACCGGAACAACCAGTATCTGGAGGAGGCGAAGGGCAGCGCGGACCAGTGCGCCCACTCCATCGACGAATACGGCAAGGAGGTCAAGGAGGCCGGCGCGGCGTCTGAGAAGTTTGGAAACCAGTCGACCAGCGCGGTGGAGGCCCTAGCGCAGGCGCTTGTGGCGGCTGGGGTGGCGGAAAAGGTGAAGGACATCGCCGCCGCTCTATATGACTGTGTGGACACCTTCGCGGCCTTCGAGGCCCAGATGTCCGCTATCCAGGCTATCTCTGGGGCCACCGGCGAAGATATGGCGGCACTGGCGGAAAAAGCCAAGTACATGGGTGCCACCACCGCCTTTACGGCGGCGGAAGCGGGCCAGGCCATGGAATACATGGCGATGGCGGGCTGGAAAACGGCAGACATGCTGGACGGCCTGGAGGGCGTCATGCACCTGGCCGCCGCCTCCGGGGAAAGTCTGGCGACCACTTCTGACATCGTTACGGACGCGCTGACGGCCTTCGGGCTGGCGGCGTCCGACAGCGGGCGCTTTGCCGATGTGCTGGCGGCAGCAAGCTCCAATGCCAACACCAACGTGGGGATGATGGGCGAGACGTTCAAGTACGCCGCGCCGGTGGCGGGTGCGCTGGGGTACTCCATCGAGGACGTGGCCCTGGCTGTCGGCCTAATGGCTAACGCGGGCATCAAGGGCAGTTCAGCGGGTACTGCGCTGCGGAGTACGTTGACCAACTTGTCCAAGCCAAGTAAGGACGTTGCAGAGTACATGGAAGCCCTTGGCGTATCCCTGACGGACAGCCAGGGGCAAATGCGCTCCCTCTCAGAGCTGATGGGTATCCTGCGGGATCGGTTTTCTCAGCTGACAGAGGCGCAGCAGGCAGAATATGCGGCTGGAATTGCCGGTAAGGAGGCCATGAGCGGCCTGCTGGCCATCGTCAACGCCAGCGAGGAGGACTACCAGAATCTGACGAAGGCGATCAATAACGCCAATAACGCGGCGTCTGAGATGAGCCAGACCAAGCTGGACAACTACGCGGGGCAGGTCACACTGCTCAGCTCCGCTATCGACGGACTGAAACTGGCGGCAGGCGAGCAGATCGCCCCGCTGCTGAAAAATATTGCCAGCGGGGCCACAACGGCTGTTTCCGGCCTGACGGAGCTGCTGGAGGTCTGCCCCGAGCTCTCCGCCGTACTGACGGGGCTGGTGGTGTCAGTAGGGGCGCTGACAGCGGCTATGGCCGGGCTGTCCATTGTGAATGCTATCAAGCCGATGATCACGGCGTTCACTGCGGCGCTGGCGGCGTCTCCGTTTGGCGCAGCCGCTACGGCAATGACATTGTTCTCAACGGCGGCGTTGGGCGTGGTGACAGCCCTTGCCGCACTCACCGCACAGGGCGAGGCGGCGGACGCGGGGATCAAAACGCTGACGGATTCCATTAAGGATTCCAAGGAGGAATACCAGGAACTGGTGGATGCCATTGAATCGAAGAAAACGTCCGTGGCTGACACCATCCGTGCGCTCCAGGACCTGCTGGCAAATGATAACAAGACCGAAGCGCAGAAGTCTATTATCCTCCAGATGGTGGAGGAGCTGAATCAGGCAATCCCTGATCTGGGCCTTGCCTACGACGCGGCTGCCGATTCCATCAACATGGCTGCCGACGCGCTGGAGCATATGGCGGACGCCGCCGGGGAGCAGGAGGAGCACGAGGCCCAGCTGGATCGGCTCAATGAGCTGTACCAAGAAAAAGAAGCCATTACACGGGAGCTAACGGACGCGCAGACTGAGCTGGATGAAGCCTTGGCTAACGCCCAGTGGGACAGTTTTGGTGGGGCCATGAATGACTCCGCTGTAGCCGTGGGTCAGCTTCAAAGCGGTGTGGACGCGCTGACGGCGGCACAGGCGGAGAATGAGGCTCAGATCATCGCTCTGGAGGAGGCCGCCGCAGCTTACAGCCAGCAGCAGGCAGAAGCGGCTTCCCAGACGGATGATATGACCTCCCGAATGGAAGGCCTTATCGCGGAAATCCAGGCGCTGGAGGAGGCTTATAACGAGAGCTATAAGGCCGCTATGGACAGCATCAACTCTCAGATCGGGCTTTTCCAGGAGATGGACGGCACCGCCAAGACCTCTGTTGACAACCTGATCGAAACGCTCAAGGGGCAGGTCGCCTATATGGAGACCTACAACGAGAACATCCTGAAGGCGATGGAGATGGGCGTGGATCAAGGCCTTATCAAAAAATTGTCAGACGGCAGCGAGCAATCCGCGCAGATCCTGGACGCCATCGTCAAGGGCGGTACGGAAGATATTGCGGCCCTGAATGAGCAGCTGGCTAAGGTGGAGGAGGGTAAGGAGAATTTCTCTGCCACGGTGGCTGAGATGGAAACCGAGTTTGACGAAAAGATGGAAGTCCTTCAAAAGGATATGGAGGACGCCATCAAGAATATGGATTTGAAAGATGACGCCTACAAAGCTGGATGGAACAATATTCAGGGGCTTATTGACGGCACCGCCGCTCAGAAACAGGCTCTGGTCCAGAAATACGCTGAGATGGGCAAGGCTGCGCTGGCGGCATATAAACGGGAGGTCAAGCAGGCATCTCCGTCCAAGGCGTTTGAGGAAACAGGGCGATTTGACATCCAGGGCATTATCAAGGGCGCGGAGGAGGAAAAGTCCAGACTGAGCGCGGCCTATGCCGATATGGCTAGAACGGCGCTGGATAGTATGGAGCGCGGTTTGCCCTCTACCTTTGTGGAGCCGCGTATAGCCTACAGCTCAGTGGAGCAAGCGTCTGATATTGCAGCGGCGGTACGGAGCGCATTGGGCAGCAATGCGATGCCGTCCGTCTCTGCCGCAGACATCGCCGCCGCCGTGCGGGATGCCATGGCCGGCGTATCGGTAAACATGAATCAAAGGAAAGTTGGCGAGCTGGTCACCGAATGGCAGGACCGCAGCGATAAATCGCGTGGCGTATAGGAGGTGGAGCCATATGCGCGCTATCCTTATCATCAACGGTACGGATTTCAGCCCCTATCTTCGCTCCGGAGGCTTACAGCAGACGGAGATCCCCCGGCAGGGGCGCAGCGTGGTCGCTCTGGACGGGACGGCCTACCGGGAGGAGATTATTAAACGCGGGTTGTCCGTGGGGCTCATCGACATGAAAGACACGGAATGGCGGCGGATGCTGGAGGCCCTGTGTGACCGCCCGGTGCAGGCGCGGTACATGGATGACCGGATGGGAGATGTCACCAAGGCATTCTATGTAACGGGCCCCACCGCCGCCGCGCAGGCCGTCCGGGGCGGGCACACGTATTTTACGGGCGGCAGCTTCGAGCTGGAGGAAAAGTGATGCACCAGACAAGCGAACTGTACCGGCAGCTCCTGCGGGACCCTGGGCATCGGAAGGAAATGCGGGTCAGCATCGCGGGGACAGACTACGGACAGGATGCCCTGCTGTCTCTGGAGACATCCGGAGGGGTGTTCAAGGATCCAGATATCGGATGCTGCGCCTCCAGACAGATCGATCTGTCCCTGCGGAAACCGGGGAGCATCCCCCGCAGCGCGGAAATGAAGATTTTCGTCCGGCTGGCGGTGGGGGATCAGTTTTCGGAATGGATTCCCAAGGGAGTTTTCTTTATCTCCACACGGAAGCTGGACAAAGTGTCCGGCGTGCTGGATATCCATGGCTTTGACGCCATGCGACGAGCCGGGGAAGTGTGGGACATCGATCCTCACGCCAACTGGCCCATGAGCCAGCAGGAAGCCGTGGCCAGCATTGCCAGACAGATGGGCGTGGAAGTGGACCACAGGACCGTGCTGTCCAACAATTTCCCGGTGGGGTATCCTGTGGACGAAAACGGAGATATGGCCATGCAGGACGTGCTGGAGATCATCGCCGTGTGCAACGCCGGGAACTGGGTTATCACTGACGAGGGGAAACTGCTGCTTTTGGTGCTGGGGGACATCCCGCCGGAGACCAGCTATCTGGTAACGGAGCATGGCAGGGCTATCACGTTGGGGGGTGTGAGGATTCTTGTTGGATAAGGTTTTTGTGGGGCCACGCGTGTCCAAGTTGGACACCGGGACGCCTCCGGAGCGGGTCAGCCGGGTTACGCTGATGGTGGACGGGGCCAACGCCTACACTGCCGGAGACGATACCGGGCGGACAGTGGAAAAGAGCCTCCCCTGGGCCACCCAGGCCATGGCGGAGAGTGTGCTGAGGCAATTGCAGAGCGTAACATACCTGCCATTCTCCGGAGAGGACGCGCTATTGGACCCGGCGGCGGAGATCGGGGACGGGGTCACAGCGGGCGGAGTGTACTCCGTGTTGGCCAAGGCGGATGTGACCTTCGACGGGCTCTATTCGGCGGACATCGCCGCCCCCGGCGGGGACGAGGTGGAGGACGAGTATCCCTACAAGTCCCGGGCGCAGCGGCAGTCGGAGCGGGAGCTGGCGAAGATCCGGTCGTCTATCACCAAGACCGCGGAGGCCATCACGCTGCTGGTGGAAAAAGAGATAGAAGGACTGGCGGGGAAGCTGGAGCTGACGGCATCCAGCCTTATCAGCGAGATCACAAAGACAAACGGTCAGGTGTCCAGCATCAAGCAGTACGTGGACGACATCACCCTGGAGGTGGCCAACGGCTCGGAATCCAGCCAGATCACACTGAAAAGCGGCAGCGCGACGATTTCCAGTAAGACGATCGAAATGAAGGGGCTGGTAAGCTTTACCGGCCTTGCCAACGGAACCACAATCATCGACGGTGCCTGCATCAAGACCGGCCTTATCTCCGCTGAGCGGTTGAACCTCACCGGAGCCATCACCTTCGGGGACCTGGACTGGAATACCCGAAGTACCATCAACAACGCTGCCAGCACTGCCAGCGACGCGCTCAACGCCGCCAACAGTGCCGCCAACGCTGCCGACACCGCCAACGACCAGTTGTCGGCGTGGATGTATCGGGGCACTACCTACATTGACGGCTCGAAGCTTATGACCGGCACCGTTATGGCCTCTCGGCTGCTGGGTGGCTATGTAGGCTTATTAGACAGCAGTGAGCGGACGGTCGGCGGGATCTCTATCGCCTATACTTCCACCGGATACGGCATAGAACTGTCATCCAACACCGGGGGCATCCGGATCAACGCGTCCGGAAACTTTTGGGTTGACGCATACTATGGCGTATTTGGCATTATAGACTCAGGCGTTGTATGCGGAAACAATTGCGTTCCATACAGCAGCGGCAGATATTCTCTGGGGGCGGGAGGCCTCTATTGGTCGGATGTCTATGCGGAAAACGATGCAATCATTACGTCGGACCGGAACAAAAAGGAGGATACCTCTTATGACCTTTCAGTCTATGACCAGCTCTTCTCCGCGTTAAAGCCGGTAAGCTACCGCCTGAAAGACGGTACGAGCGGCCGGCGGCATCTGGGCATGATCGCCCAGGACGTGGAGGCCGCGCTGGAGGCGTGCGGGCTGGAAAACAAAGATTTCGCGGGGTTTATCAAGTCCCCGCGGGCGGACGGCGGATACGACTATGCGCTGCGGTACGGGGAATTCATCGCCATGTGCATCAATCAGATACAGCAGCTTAAGGCTCGGGTGGCGGAGCTGGAAAGGGGGTTGGCATCATGAACGACATTCAGAAGAAGATTAAGATGGTTCACCAGATGATATCCATGATTCTTGTCAGCGGAGATGCAGTGGAGGTGATGACGGCGGCCAGGTCCACACTCAACGAGGCATATAAGCTGGCCGGGGATAAGTCTGCGCTGTGGGAAGCGCACAAGCAGGCGGATAAGCAGGAGGCCGAGGATGGCTGACAAGACCACCGGCGGGCTGACTGCCGTTACAGAGGCTGCAATAGGGAGCCTGCCAGGTATCGCGGACCTGTACGATGATACGCTCCTTCCCGTGGAGCAGCAGGGCGAGGCCCGGCATATGACCGGGCGGCAGTGGAAGAAGTACGCCCAGGCAAGCGTAGAGGGCTATGTAGGCAGTGCTCAAGACGCCGCGTCCGCAGCGGCAGGCAGTGCGGCGGCAGCGGCCAAGTCAGCGGCGGCGGCCGCAGGAAGTGCGGAGGATGCTGCCGGCAGCGCACAGTCCGCAAAGGAGTACTCCGGCAAGCCGCCTATCATCCAGAACGGTACCTGGTGGACCTGGAACGCAGCGGCGCAGAAATACGTGGATACCGGCGAAGCGGCGCGGGGCAACCTAATGTACGCCACGTTCTACATAGACGCGGCGACCGGGGACCTGTATATGGTAACGGATGACGAATACACCGGGCCGCAGTTCCGGTTGGTCGACGGAGACTTGGAGGTAGTGTTGAATTATGGCTGAGACGAGCACAAAACTGGGGCGGGTGTCCCTGGTACCGCGCGGGTCGTATGACGCCGCCGCGACTTACAACCGGCTGGACATCGTGGAGTACGAGGGTTCCAGTTACCTCGTGCTGACGGATGGGGTTACCGGTGTGACGCCGGAGGATGGGGCGTCCTACATGCTGGTGGCGGAGAAAGGGGGAAAAGGAGATCCTGGAGACCCTGGCACACCAGGCGGAAAAGGAGACCCCGGGGAGAAAGGCGACCCCGGCGTCGGCATCCAGAGCATTGCCCACACCGGAGGGGACGGCTCCCCAGGAACAACAGATATCTACACAATTACCCTCACCAATGGCAGCACAAGCACCTTCAGCGTATACAACGGCGCGGACGGCACGTCGTTTACGATCCTGGGACGCTATGACACTTTGTCCGACCTACAGGCCGCGCACCCCACCGGCAGCGAAGGTGATGCCTGGGCTGTTGGCAGCGCCACGGATAATGACATCTATCTGTGGGACGTCGATACGGCGGCGTGGACCAATATCGGCAGCCTGCAGGGACCTCCGGGGCCTGCGGGGCAGGATGGAGCGGATGGCGGCCCAGGCCCTGCTGGTGCAGATGGGGCCGATGGAGCAAACGGAGCGACGTTTACACCTGCCGTTTCCCAGGCCGGTGTTCTGAGCTTCACCAACGACGGCGGACTGCCCAACCCGGAACCGGTTAACATCAAGGGACCTCCGGGTACAGACGGCAAAACCGCCTACCAGTACGCCGTAGACGGCGGCTACACCGGCACAGAGGAGGATTTCACGGCCCTGTTGGGCACCGGGCCGTGGCTGCCGCTGGAGGGAACCGCTGCGGCGGCTACAAAGCTGAAAAATGCCCAGTCGTTTCAGGTCAATCTCTCTGTTTCAACCGCCGCAGTCTTTGATGGGACTGGAAACGTGACCCCCGGAGTGACGGGGACGCTGCCTATTTCCAAAGGAGGGACGGGCGCAACGACAGCCGCTGCCGCTCTCGCCAATCTTGGAGCCCTCTCCATCGCCTCCAACGCTGGGGCGCACAACAGCATTTTCCGCGGGAAAAACCTCGGGACCGCCGTCACCGCCGCGCAGTATGCCGCAATCGCCGCAGGGACATTTGACGACCTGTTCATCGGCGACTACTGGGTGATCAACGGCGTCAACTGGCGAATCGCTGCCTTCGACTACTACCTCGGAACGGGCAGTACCGCGCTGACCACTCACCATGCCGTCATCGTGCCGGATACGAATCTTGATACCCAAAAGATGAACGATACCAACGTGACTACCGGCGGGTATGTTGGCTCCAAAATGTACACGAATTACCTTGCGACAGCGAGAACGAAGGTCAACACCGCATTTTCCGGCCACGTGCTGACGCACCAATTCTATCTGTCCAACGCCGCGACAAACGGAAAGGTTACGGGGGCTACGACTGTGAATCAGGATGTCGTTCTCATGAGCGAACGGAACGTATACGGGCAGACCATCATGTCCTCCGAATGCAATGACGGTTCCGCTGGTCCCGGATGGCTTACCTACGACAGAACGCAATTCCCTCTGTTTGCGCTTGCGCCGGAATTTATTCAAAAAGAAAGAAACTACTATTGGCTGCGCGACGTAATCAGCGCGTCCGGCTTCGCCCGCGTGGACGCCGGCGGCTTTAACAACTGGCTCAGCGCCAGCATCTCCGTCGGTGTCCGCCCCGCTTTCTCCATATCGTAAATCTCCGCCCCCTTGTGGGGCGGAGATGGAAAGGAGCCGGGTCGTGGCGCTGTAGACGAAAAAAGCCGCCCGTGATTTTTGCAACGGACACGTCGAATGTCCGTACAAAATCACGGGCGGAGGGGGGCTATTGTATTGAGCCCTGATACATTTCCGTCAGCGCGTTGGTCAGCACCTGAGAAAAGTTGACCTTCTGCTGCTCTGCGAAGGTATTGAGCCATGCAGGGATCGTCAGGTT
>JAETNP010000054.1 GCA_021768185.1 Oscillospiraceae bacterium | reverse complement strand
GCCGCGCTATGCTTTTACCTGCCGCTTGCTCACAGCAGTATTTCTATCGCCCACGAACAGCAAGTGTGCCGTTCTTACGGGCGCACTTCGAGAATGTAGGTTCCAGGCTTCAGCCCCGTCCAGAGGGCAGTGCCATTTTTGCCCGTCACCTTCGTGCCAATGACGTTGCCGCCCGTACCGGAAGCACCCGCCAGATAGCGCAGCTGGAAAGTACAGCCGGGGAGGGCCTCGCCGGTGACGCTGTCGTACTTCTCAACAGCTATCGCGTTGAGCGGCACGTTCTCAAAAGTCAGCACCTTGTTCTCGCCGCCCTTGATATAGACCTCTTGGGTGGCAGGTTCCTTGATAGTGAAGCCAGCCGCAGGCTCCAGTTCGGTCACCCGATACCAGCCGTCCCGGAGCAGTTCCAGTTTGAACTGACCATTAGCGTCTGAGAAGTAGGTGCCGAGGCTGTTCAGCTCGCCGGTGGTCGTGTTGTTGCTGCTGTACCACACCTCGAACTTGGCACCCTTGATAGGACTGCCGGTCACGCTGTCCACTTTGTTGACAGTCAGGGTGGGCTTCTTGTGATTTTTGAAGTAGAGGGTATGGTCGCGGTTGGGGTAGAGAGTGACCATTTGCGCCGGAGCGTCCTGCAGCCAAGGTGCGGGGACGGTCTTTTCCGAAACCTCATACACACCGGGCAACAGATTCTTCAGTTCCGCCCTGCCGTTGGCATCGGTCTTGATCTCATCTACGGAATGACCGTCCGCCGCTTTGACCAGAAACACCGTATCAGAGATTGGCGCACCGGTGTCGGCATCGTGCTTGTAGACGATGAGGTTAGGCCGCTTCTGGTTCTCAATGGTGATCTCGGAAGTCTTGCCGGGGAACAGCTCCACATGATACTCCCGAATGTCGATGATGTGATTGGAGGTCGTGGCGGTTTCCTTCACGCTGTACACACCCGGCTCCAGATCGGAGATCAAAATCTCGCCCTGATCGTTGGTGATCCGGTCGAGGTACCGAGTGCCATCCTCGATCTTGGCGATGCGGAAGTGAACGCCGCCCAGAGGGGAACCGTCCGAGCTTTTCTTGATGACCCGGATGGACGGCTTGATGTGGTTCGTGAAAACGAACTCGGCATTTTCGTTGCCGTCCAACTGGTGAACTCCTCCGGGCCGTAATCCCCAGCCACGGAGCGAATGGTGAACTTGGCGTTGGGGATGACCTTGGAGGGATCGTCCGCGTCCACCTTGATGAGATGGATGCCGGGCTTCTTATCATTGTAGAACGTCAGGGACTTGATCCCGTCCCCGGCGTGGAGCTCCACCTGCTGGGGAGTGCTGTCGATGACATGCTCGTCATCTACAAAAACTTCCTTAACGGTATAGGTTCCGGGCTGCAAATCGGTGAGCAGGATCTCTCCCAGTTCGCCAGTTTCATGCGTACCCATGGATTCGCCATCCCGCCAGATCTCAAAGGTCACGCCGGACAGCACCTTTTTGTTGCTGCTGTCGTACTTGATGATCCGTAGGCCGGGGAGTTCCTTATTGGTAAACGTGATGGAAGCAGGCTGACCGGGAACCACGGTGACAGTTTTCACATCCTCCGGGTCCAGCTGCCAGCCCTTGATTCCGGCGATCTCACGGGCTTCATAGGCTCCGGGCTTCAGATTCGTGAACTCGATAGCGCCGGTGTCCTCGGTGACGCCGGTGTATGTCCTGCCGGATTCGATGTGCTTGATCTGGATCGTCACGCCCGCCAGCCGGTCGCCGGTGTCGCTGATCTTCTCGATACGCAGGTCGCCATAGGGTTCATTGTCATAGGTCAATGTGGCGGTTTCTCCAGTCTTTACCGTGACGTTCCGGGCAGGCTCGTCACTGAGCAGATAATTCTTGGGCGGTACCCGCTCATAGACCGTGTAATTTCCGGGCTCCAGATTGGGAACAGAAACCTTGCCGCCCACAGAGGAAAAAGAACCGATGGTGTCCCCATTAGGGCCGACAACCTCGAAAATTGCTCCATCCAGCAGATCCAACGTCCCGGCATCCCGCTTGATGATCAGCAGGTCGCCCGGCTCCGGGGCGGGGTCAGGATCGGGATCAGGATCCGGGTCGGGATCGGGCGGGGGAGGATTCTTGCTGTAGTTGGCGATCACATCGACCTTGATGGGATGCCGGGGGTCGGTGTCCGCCATATACTTCTGGAGGTTGCCATACTTGTCTGTTTCCGCGCAGGTGGCGTAAAAAATGGCATAGTTGTGGCCCACACCGGAGATCTCCACCTGGACGCTGCCATCTCCCTCGTCCATGGCCTCCTGGGGGATGAGGATGGTGAACTGACCGCCAAAGCCGTTGCCGGTATTCTCCATGCAGCTGATCTGCGTGCAGTCAT
This sequence comes from Oscillospiraceae bacterium, assembly GCA_021768185.1. Lineage (GTDB taxonomy): Bacteria > Bacillota > Clostridia > Oscillospirales > Oscillospiraceae > Pelethomonas. The sequence goes on along the minus strand of JAETNP010000054.1, from coordinate 18,899 downwards.
TGCCATCCTTGTCAATGATCCGGGTCCCGGTGGGAACAGAGGACGGATCGGTAAAATCCACATGCAGCCAGCCTCCGTCCACCCAGGTCTCGCTGACCACTTGGTAGACCTGCTGCATATATCCTTTGCCGTCAATGGTAACGGGGTAGGGGTTCGCCTGATCCGGGGTAGCCGTCAGCTTGGGGCTGAGGGGCTTGGTCCAATACATGCCGGTCTGGTAGATCTCCTTTGCAGCCTTCAGTACCCGCTGGGCCGCCGCCTGATCCGAGCAGGCGGGGTTGACCTTCAGGTCGTAGACGCTCCAGTTGGACAGCAGGTGGCACCACAGCGCCATCTTGGTGGCGTAGTAGGCTTCGTACTTGCTGTTCAAGCCCAGTTTGTCCAGCGCCACATGGGGATAGCCGGAGGCTACGATGCCCAGCACCTTGGTATCCGTGCATTTCTGATTGGCCAGATATTCGATACCGGTGCCGGCAGGGACAGATTGCGGGACACCCTTCGTATTCGGGTTCACGCAGTAGCACGGTATCTCATTGGTTGCGCCCGTTTGATCTTTGTAGTTGTAATAGGTGTACTTCTGTGTCCGGGCCGCGCCGTTGATGGACAGGTAATCGAGGGCCGTGCCGTCCGAATAGATGTCGATCTCGCCCAGGGCCTCCTCCTCACTGGAGGCGGCCTGCGCCGTGGCCGGGAACATTCCCAGCACTGTGACCAGTACCAGGAGCAGGGCCAGTATCCTTCGCTTCATGAAACTTCCTCCTTGAAATTTTTGTATGAGAAAAGCGAGTATTCCATGAAGAATACTCGCTTTCCGCCAATAGGAGAGGCGGTGCGCCTGCATGGCACACCACCTGATGTTGTGCGCTGACCGTCAGCGCAGGTTATATTCTGTTCTGATGAATTTTCCGTTTTTGAACACATCCCAGACCTCCAGATAGTAATCACCACCTGGGCAGGAGTGGAGCACTTCTGGTACCGCCTCCTCCCGCCAGGGCCAGAAGGGTGTGCCGACCTTATCCTCCGGGAGCGTCAGATGGATGTGTACCCACGGGGTACCGTCTCCCCGCATCCTCGGACTGCCGTTCTGTATGATCCAGTCGTCCTCACCCATGGCATTGTAGAGGCTGTAGAGCATCCGGCGCGTCTCATACAGGTTGCGGATGAAGATGTAGTCGCCGTCCGGATCATTGAATCTTCTTACTTCCGCTCTGGGTAGCTCCGGCTGGTCGAACTGGCTCCAGTCGCAGGTGGCTTCCGGCAGGGGGCCGACAGGGCCGTCCGCGAAGTAGTTTTTGTCGTAGCGGCTCACATCCGTGATGGTGTAGTTTGTACCGTCATCGCAGCGGATCACATCCCCAGCTTGGGGAACATACCGGCTGCCGTCCTGCGGGACGTTGATGGAACCATCTGCATTTTTGCTGGGTGCGGAGGGGGCGGTCTGGCTGGTGGGCGTGGTTGATACAGGTTGGATCACCTCCGTTTCATAAGGCTTGTCCGGGCTGATGGTGACAATGTTGGTGGCGGCATCGTAGGTGACACCGAATCCCACTGCCTGTCCCACATCCCGGAGCTTGACGTAATTGCTGCCGTTGATCTCGTATGCTTGCATTGGGATACGCTGCTCGTTGACATAGAACTGCTGACTGCTGGGGTTGGCCATGAGGCCCGCCGCTGCCTGAGTCGCAGGTCCGCTGACGGCGATCCCCGCCAGGATGCCCGCCGTTACCAGGGCAATTTCTTTTCTTCTGCTCATGATCGTTCCTCCTTTATTGTAATGGTTTGCCTCTTTGCAAGCACTACAATACCGAAGAAAGCGTCACAAGTCCAGCGAAACAACTGCAAACCTATGGAGAAGAAAAGCGGCCCAAACGAAGCAATTTACACAATTTCCTGTCCGATGACACACCAACGAAAGTCACGTTCATCCCGGACGCAGGTGTACAGCGTGATCACGTTGGACTGGGAGGCGGCGAGGGCGCTGCGGTCCGTCTCGCTGACCTTGGACACGCTCGTCACCTCATAGGTACGGGTCCCCAGCTTGGTGGTCAACGTGATCCTGTCGCCCAGCTCCAGCGTGTGGATCTTGCCGAAGTAGGCGTTCGTCCCGCGATTGTGCGCCGCGAAAGCGGCGTTGCCATCCCAGATACTGCTCTCCTCGAAGTGGCCCGCCCCCAGCTTCAGCGTGGAGGCGTCCGTACCCTCGAAGATGCCCACCTTGAGGTTGATGGCCGGGATCTCCAGCGTACCAAGGGAACCGTTTTTGTAGTACATATCCTCTGTGACCTCGGTATAACCGGAGCTTGTGGCCTCCGGCGTAGTCACGGTGACCTCCGCACTGCCCGGTACCATGGTGCTGCCAGCGGAGAGGTCAGCGGGAACGGACTCAGCGGACAGACCGCTCATGTCCGGCGGGAATACTACGACAAAATCGCCGTTGATGGTCGCGCCGGTGGCGGGCATGGCGTTGGGCGCCAGGTTCGGCGTCAGATATTCGCCGGTGTTGAGGGTGTTGCTGGTGGGTGTACCAAAGCCGGGCGGGATAAGGGCGGCGTTCTTGCTGACGTCCTCGTTCTTCTGCGCGCCGCCGTCCGCCGTCACGACCGGCTCCACGGAGGTGGGCTTGCCGTAGCCGTCCTGCTCGTCCTCGTCAAAGGTGTACTCCAGCGCACAGGCCGGAACCGCCAGGGCCAGCAGCATACAGACAGCCAGCAGGGATGTTACAAACTTTTTCATTATGCAGACTCCTCTCCAGATTCATTTCGTTTCTTCAGGAACAGCGCCGCACCTACGCCGCCGCCAATCAGGACGACAACGCCCAACGGGATAAGAATATAGCCCCAGTTAAAAGAAAAGCCGCCATCTGTGCTGGTTTTATCCGGCATAGCGGCGGGATCTTCGATCTCTGGGAGCGTGACCACCGGCTTGATCTCCGTCCCCTCAAAGATGGCTACATACCGCACCCGGTCCAGCGCGATCCTGCTGACCGTGCCTTCATATTTCGCGGTCACCGTGTAGCCGGTGACGTAGCTGCTGGTCGCCGTGCCGGAATAGGTCGCCACGGCGGTGTACCGGTCGCCCAGAGCGTAGTCGTCCATGTTGGCGGTGTTGTCCGTCTGCCAGGAGATGTCCTGGAGGGTCATCGTCCTGCCGTTTTCCTCCACCGTCTTGGGGATGTAGCTGGTGTCCTGACTGCCCAGATTAGGGTAGCGCCGGGTGGTGGTCACGGTTTTGGTGGACTTCCCGTAACCCGCCGTCTCCACCTGGACGGTGTCCAGCTGGAGGGTCAGCGTACCGGACAGGCCGTCCTCCGTGACAAACTCCTTCTGCTGGGGCAGCAGGGCCAGGATGGAGGCCATGTCCTTGTTCTTGCTCTCCAGCGACACCTCCTCGGTGTGCTGCCGCTCCTGGTACTCCGGCATCTCCTGCTTGAGCAGGTCCGTCAGGGTATAGTGGATGCCGTTCTGCTCGAAATCCGAGCGGGGGATCCCAGCGGGGTCCTGCCCCGGCTCAAGGTCATAGACCTTCCGGATCTCCCCGCCGTCCTCGCTCTCCTCGACAGCGGTGGGGTAGCACACCTCCGCCGCCAGTGCGATTGGGGACATACAAGTGACTGCTGCCAGCACAACGGCCAGCAGCAGCAAAGTCATTGTTCGTTTCATGATGTACTCCTTCACATATTCATAGTAGGGCCGCCCTGTTCCGGAGCCTCCTGCCGCTGCAGCTGTGTGAGCTGCTGCTGATAGGCGTCCAGTACGGCGCGGTCAAACTCCTGCTTGAACTCCTTCGTACAGGGGAAGCACACATCCCGGTACTGGTCTCCGGATCTGTAGCTGGGCATGGAAACGAAGGGTCCATTGCTTCCATTGATGACCCGCACGCCCCTGATGGCGAAGCAGCCGTCCAGACTGACTGAAGCGTCCGCCAGCCTGCCGCCTTCCGGGTGCAGGCTGTGAATTTTTACTTTGATCTCCATAAAACCTCCAATTCTTTCAGTTCATACCGCCCATGGCGGGGCCGCTCTGTTTCTGCGCTTGCAGCTCCTCCAGCTTCTCCCGCGCCCAGTCCGGCAAAAATTGATCGTCCAATACGCCGATGAAGTCAGCGCGATCCCAACGTGTCTGCTCGCCATCTCCCAGGCAGGTCGCGTACACGGCCCGCCCGGAGGCGGTGGGGGAGCAGCCAAATCCCCCCTGGGCCAGCCAGAGTTGATCATGTGTGCTCCAGCAGCTTTCCCTCAGTGTGTCCGGGCTCATCACCAGCACCTTGCCGGTGTAGTCCAGCCCACTCTGGTCATTGATACAGTGCTCCGGTCCGAACAGGCCCAGCGCCTGATATTCCGCCCTGGCCTGACCAATGAACGCCTCCAGCGAAGCCGCGGCGGTATCCACTGCAAAATAGCGGTTATTACCGTCTTGGGGAATATACGTCCTCTGTCCCCAAGTACGCACCTCATCGCTGATCAGGTAGGGACAGCCCATTTCCTGCAAAGAGTTGGCGAGGACGAAGTTCACCCGCTTGAAGCCGTACTGCTCCAGCACCTTTTTAGCACAGCCCTCCGTCAGTCCGCCGTTTTCGTCAGAGTAGTCGCGGACAGCCTGTTCAATGGCGCGTGAGCAGACCACGTTCTCACGGAAGCTGGCGTCATATTTTTTCTCCTCGCCATACCGCTTGGCGTCTCCATAGGAGCCATAGTAGAGATACGGAAAATCATGCTCCATAGACGACGTCCTCCGCCATGAGTATCTCCTCCAGGCTTCCCAGGCACACGCCGTGAGAGGCCAGGATCTCCAGTTCCCATGCCGGAACATCCGTCAGGTCGTATCGGTAGTCCGCCTGTCCTACCGTCACCGTCCCCGGCTTATCACCCGGCCATGCGCAGAGCTTGGCATCCTCCGGGATGTGGACCTCCTTCCGCACCTCATCGGGAATGACGGTCATCGTGCGGGACGGGTCGGCGGGGCATTCCTCGTCGCCGCTGCAATCCTCACAGGGACCGCAGGCGTTGACAATATGCAGCGTCAGCGCCAGCGCCGCATCCTGGATGCTGTCGATGGCGCGGAGCAGCTCCATGGCGGTCATCTTCTTCCGCAGGATGATCACTGCGTCGTCCGCCACGCGGATCTCCACCGGCTCGCCTTTTTCCAGGCCGCTCAGTTCCAGCACGGCGTTGGGGATGACCAGCTTCTTCTTGGTAGTTTCTTTGATAAATTTCTGCATAGATCAGTACCCTTTCTGATTAAAATAGCGCGATCTGCGAGGTGGCCCGCATCCGCTCGTTCATATCGTAGTTGGCGATCAGCAGCTCCGGGAACTGCGCGCCGTTCTCATACCGCAGCTTGATCGAGTTGGGACGGGTGACCTCCTGGATCATGATGCCGGGACGGTCGTACAGGCGGCGGACAAAGGGATCGTCGTTGTAGGACAGCAGGAATTTGCCTTCGATCCCCAGCAGAACGTCCCGCAGCCGGTAGTGGTCTCTCCGTCTGAATCCGTCTTCTCCCACATTTTTGTAGTACCCCTCGGTAGCATGGTAGGGCGGGTCGCAGTAGAAGAACGCCGACGGGCGGTCGTAGTGCTTGATCAGCTTCTCGAAGTCCTGGTTTTCCACCACCACATCCTTCAGCCGCCTGCTGGCCTGCTTGATGAGGGGGAAATCGTCCCATAGATCGTGAGGCTGGCTGGCGAAGCTGGTGAGGCCGGAGGCGTAGCTCTGCCGGATGATCTGGTAGAACCACGCCGCCCGCTGAACGTCGGTGGTGTGCTTTTGCCGCAGGGCCAGACGCACATAGTCGAAGTCCGCACGGGAGTTCAGGACATACTCCAGAGCGGTGATGAGCAGGTCCGGCTTGTCCCGGACACAGCGGAACAGGTTCGACAGGAGGACGTTGAAGTCGTTGTAGACCTCAAAATCGTTCCACGGCGGCTTGTGGAACAACACCCAGCCCCCGCCGCCAAACACCTCGATGAAGCGGTCGTAGTCCAACGGGAACCGGCACAGCACCGCATCCCGCAGGAGCTTCTTCCCACCGATCCAGCTCATGAAGCTGTTCAGGGGGAACCACCTCCGCCGGTCTCCTCCCCGAAGTTCTCCAGCGCCGCCTCCAGACCGTCGATGGCCTGTGCCAGACCGAACATCATGTCCTTGAGGCCGCAGATGGTGGCATAGATCTCGCCGGCGTTTCTGGCGTAGAAGTACCCTTCCGCGCCGCTGCAAATGGGGACCTTCTGCCGCCGGAGGCGGTTGACCTGCCGCCGCAGCTCGTTGCCGCTGACGCCCATCGTCTGCTCCAGCTCCGGGCTTTTGACGGCCTTCTTCCTGCCCGGACAGTTTTCCTTCAGATAAATTCTCAGCTGTTCGCTTGCCATTCTCTGTCCTTTCCGGGCCTGCCCTCCGGAAATGGACACAAAAAAAGAGGGGCCGCTTGTCCCTCCGGAGAAACGGCCCCTCGTCAAAAATTATTGCATTGTCATCCCGCCCTGCTGCTGTTCCAGCACGGGGGAATCCCTTTTTCGGATGTAATAGCCTTCATCATCTGTCACTTGGTACCCCTGCTGCTCCGCCAGCGCGGCGGCGTAGGCTGCATAATCAAAGCAGCCCTTGACCGCGTCGCCGCCCTTGGCCCACGCCTGCTTGCTCAGCTCCTCAGTGACATTGTCCAGGAATTTGTCCCTGCTGATGACGTCATAGCCGCTCAGGCCATCGGCAATATTCACCGCATCGCTCAGGCGGCGGCAGCTTTCAAACTCCAGCGCGGCGGCGAACCGTTCGAGGAAATCCGGGCTGCCCTGTCCCCGTTCATCCAGCAGGAATCCCAGATTCTGCCCATCGTAGATCAGGTCGGCAGGATCGCTGTACTGGCCGGCAAGATCATGAACGCAGGGCAGAATGCACCGGGCATCCAGCAAGGTACATTCCTGGATGGTCCTCACGCGAAGTTCGTCCAACGCAAGGCGGATCTCACCCGGCCCGTCCTCATTGACTTCATTATAGTCCGGCAGCCTCACCCATACGCCGTCAGGGACGGCCTCTGATGCCAGCTTCAGCCGGACGCTCCAGCCTTCGGCTTCTGCCCCTGGGAGATCGTGTCCATCATAGGCAATGACCGGCTGACTGTCGGGATACTCCACATAGCAGTTACCGATAAACAGGCCGGGGTGCTGGTCCTCGTATGCTTGGCCCAGCGCGTTCATATCGAAGTACGCCCGTTGATCCTGTGGAACGCATTGCTCGGACAGGAATAATTCCCCCAGGGCTTCATAGCTGCCCACATGGCCACGCACCTCATATCCATCCAGAGACAGCAAACAGTTTACCGCCCCGGTCATATCCTGGGGAGGTTCGCGGGCCATGGCGGCGGAGAGGATGATCCGCTCCCGGACGCTCAGAACCTCCAGATGCTCGGTCAGCCACTGTTTTTCTGCCGCCGTTCCAGGCAGACGCAGGATCGATTCATCATAGCCGCACTCCATCACATCATCTCCATTCCGCCCGGACCGGGCTGTTCTTCCATTCCTTGTACCTGTTCTCCGCCTGACCGCTCCACCAGGCCGTACTCCGTGATGACGGCGTGATCCCGTTCCAGCAGAGCGCGGCCATAGCCTTGGAGGTCAATGTACGGCATGAGCGTCTCCGCGTCCTTCTCACAGATAACGACCTCCAGCTCCTCCCGCGCCACATCTTCCGGACTGCCGGCCTTCGGCTCAAAGAGGTGCTCGTCAACTGTACCGGCGAGGGAGAGCGCCCGGGAGAGATCCTCGCAGTTATTTGCCGCGAGGATGGCCTTGTACTTGGTCAGCTGGCCCTGCCCGTCCAGTTCGGACAGGCGTGTGGACAGCTCCAGGATCTGCGGCAATTCCTCCTCGAAGTAAATCGTATGGTTCAGCCAGGGAAGGGGGCTGTCCCATACGGACGCCGCAACATCGTTCCGCTCCTTCCTGCCCAGCTTTTCCAAAGCCGCCTGCATCTCTCCTTCTGAGGCGGGCAGCCGCAGCTGGACCATATCTTCTTTCTGGATCCTGCCTCCTGTCAGCGGCATCGCCGCCATGTTGACCAGGATGGCATACTCCGGTTTCCGGGGCTGGAAGTCCATGGCCTTACTGACACAGTAAATTTCTGATGCCTGCTCCACATAGCCGAAGCCTGTGTATACGCCGCCGCCCTCCTCCCGGTGCTCCCTGCCGATCTTTCCATAGTCCAGCAGCGCCAGCGCGGAGTCCGAAAGACCATTGGCCTCCTCTATAAACTCGTTTTCCACCAAAAATTTCCCCAGTTGAAAGTCTGTCATGGCGTTCTCCGCTATGACGCAGCGATCCGTGCTGTGGGCAAAGTCAATGAGCCGGGTGAGTTCTATGGAAGCGGACCCCTTCTGCATCTCCATCCCCACTAAGCCTTCAAACGCCGCCATATCCTGAGTGCCAGAGAACTCCGACAGTTTCCTCGCCAGCACGTTGAGCTGGTAGATGTTTGGCTGTCCGGGAAGGCATCTTTCCAGGTAGTCGAAAGTCTCCAGGTACTCCAGGATCTCCACATACGGCGGCTTCCCCGGTTCCAGCCGCAGCCGCTCCATGAGGTCCAGCATCTCGTAGTCGCTGGCGGGGAGGTCCAGCTCCGCGTAGTTGTCTCGGCCCTGGGAGGCGTAGATACGGAATACCTTAGACAAAGGTCATTCCCCCATCCTGCTTCATAAGCTGGGTTACGGCTTCCACCGTATCCTCCAGATACGGATGTTCCTCCAGCATCGTCTCCGGTGTGATTCCATTGTCCGCACAGTATTGCAGATACCGCGCCGCCCCAGCCGAATCCGCTCCGCTCTCCTCCAATTCGCACCATACGGCGGCGTGGCAGTTCATCGACATATAGAGGATATCACTGCCATTGGCCAGATCATCGAAAAGGTCCCGGTCAAAATTGCAGCCCCACAGCTGGATGGGCTTTTCGTCTGTACGGGGGCGGAACAGATAGCTGTGTTCATCCTCCGGTTCGCCGTCTCCGCCCAGACACACCGTCACAGCGGAGAACCGTTCCGGCGCAGTCCCTTCCGGGGCGGAGAGGATATACATAAGCTCCATACGGTAGTAGTCCTCCAGCCCCTCGCGGAGAAACTGCCGGTACAAATCGCTTCCCGTAATGGCTGCCACCGTATCACGCATGACCTGCTCCATTCCGGGCGGAGCGCTCGGCAGAGGGTCAGGGCTGAGGACGAACCGCCGCCTGTCCTCTGACTGTGCGAGGCCGTGCCTCCGGCAGTATTCGTTCAATGTCAGTTTCCCGTCCAGTTCTTCAAACTCTCCGTCTACCGGCTTCTGCTCGATCCCATCCTCCAGCAGCGGGACAGGGGAGAGGACGGCGCCGCAGTGATACCGGTCATCCTCCCGCACCAGCGTTTCCGGACGCCAGGGGTCCTCCTCTGTACCTTGGAGGTCATAACAGTACCAGCCTTCCGGTACGATGTTGCGGGGGACAGGGCCGTCGGAGATCAACACCGTTTGTCCAAATAGTATTGCTGTGGACATGCTGCTCTCATAAATATCGTTATACATCGGTTACATCATCTCCATTCCACCCGGACCGGGCTGTTCTTCCATGTCCTGCATCTGCTCTCTGCCTGCCCACTCCACCAGGCCGTACTCCGTAATGACGGCGTGATCCCGTTCCATCAGAACACGGCCACAGCGGCGGAGGTCGATGTACGGCATGAACGTCCTCGCGTCTTCATCACCTATAAGAACTTTCAGCTTCTCCCACGCCACATCCGCCGGACTGCTGACTTGTGGGTTAAAGAGATATTTGTCCACTATTCCGGCGAGGGAAAGCATCAGGGACACATTCTGACATTCTTCTGTCTCCAGAATAGCCTTATATTTGGGCATTTCGCCAGCCGCATCCAGTATCTGAAGGCATTCTGCCAGTTCCAGAAGCTGCAGCACCTCGCCATGAGAACACATCATATCTTTCAGACAGGGGATGGGGCTGTCACATACTGACAATATAATATCGTTCCAATCCCTTCTGCCCAGCTTTTCCAGAGCCGCCCTCATCTGTTCCTCCGAAGCGGGCAGCCGCAGCTGGACCATATCCTCCTGCCTGCCCGGCGTTATCATCAAGGGTATTGCCTCCATATTGACCAGGATGGTATAGTCCGGTTTCCGGATCTGGTAATCCATGGTTTCGCTGACGCAATGCGGTTCTGAATGCGGTTCCACATAGCCGAAACCCGTGTATACGCCGCCCTCGGCTTCCCGGTGCTCTTTGCCAATCTTCCCATAGTCCAGCAGCGCCAGTGTGGAATCCGGCAGGCCGTTGGCTTCCTCAATGAAATCATTTTCCACGAGAAATTTTCCCAGCTGATAGTCTGTCATTACATTCTCCGCTACAGGACTCTTCTCTGTACTGTAGGCAATATCTATGAGGCGGTTAAGGGGGATCCTGCGTGCTTTGTCCCCGATTTCTTTCCTGATCCGTCCCTCAAATACCGCCTTGTCCTGCACACTTGTAAACTCTGACAGCTTCTTTGCCAGTGCGTTGAGCTGATAGAGGTTCACCGGATCCCAGATACATTTGCTTAGATAGTTGTGCTCTTCACAGATTTTCCGCACCTCCGCGTATAGCAGTTGGCCGGGTTTCAGCCGCAGCCGTTCCATAAGGTCCAGTATCTCATAGTCACTGGCGGGGAGGTCCAGCTCTGTGTAGTCGGTTATGCTTCGAGAGGCATAGACGTGGAATATATCAGCCAACGGTCATCCCTCCCTGTGCAGGCTCCATTGCCGTCTTGGGAAACAGCCGGTCAAAATTTTCCACTTGAAAGCCGTGCCGCTGACAGAAGCTCTCCAGACTGACAGTTCCTCTGCTCATCACGAACTGACCGTCGATCCGCATCATATTGCGCGCCGTCCGGATCAATCCGGCCTGTGCAAGGACGCTTCCCGTATAATCATGCCGCGGCAAGAAGTTCCACATCCGATCCGATTCCTGAATATTTCTGCCCGACAGATGGTAGCATTGCCATCCCTCCGGTACCTGTTCGGCGGGAACGGGTTTGTTGAATACCAGGGCGGGAAGCTGGAGCAGCCGGCCCTCCGTCATATGGCCGCGGTCCGAACTTCCGAATTTCATAAACCGGGGGCTTTCATCTACCTCGAAATTTCCACGAAGAATAAGTTCCTGTTCCGCCTGTCCGGCGAAGTCCTCCCGCAGCCTTTTCGCCAGACGGCAGCACTGCCATATGGAGAGCAGGTGTCCCTGCTCGTTCATCTCCTCTGCGTGGATGCTGAGGCCGCGGACAATGGCCTCGGTCTGGACGGCGCCGATGGCCGTCTCCGACGGCCTCCTTTTCACCGCTGCGTTGATCCTCTTGTGATACTCCTTCTGCAGCTCCGTCGGCGCCTGCAGGGAGTCAGCGGCGTCCTCCGGGGCCCATACCCAGAGCATCTCGTTCACCATGTCCCGCAGATCGGGAAGAAACTCCCGCCCGCCGTTTTTGGCCAGTACCGCCGCATACTCCACCAGCATATTGACAGCTGCCATCGCATCTGCCATTTCAGGGCTCGCGGTCCCCTCCCACTGATTTGCACTGGGGATATTCGTCATTTTATCCAAAGGTCATGTCTCCTTTCTGCTGCATATAGGTTTTCGGATCTGCACCGGGCTTGTTCCAGCCAAACATTGAGCCAAAGCTCATTGCTTCCTCCTGGGCCTTGGAGATACCGCGCTGCTGATTGAGGTGATCCGCAAGACGGCGGTTCTGCTCCGGCTTATCCCGGTTCCATTCTGTCTGAAAGTACCCGCTCTCGCCCCGCTTGAGCAGGATGAGGCTGCCATCGCTGGGCAGCGTGGAATAGCACATACTTGGCAGCTTTTCAGCAAATTGGGGGTCAAAGCGGTCCTGCTCCGTCATAATGCTCCAGTCATCGCTGTTCCACAGATGGACGTACAATTCTCCGTCTCCGACACGGATGGGCCGCTGCTCGTAGCCCTCACCTAGACCGTCCGAAGCTTGTCCCGAAACGGCCTCAATGAGCCGGTCCAGTTCCTCCGGCGTCAGTTTGCCCTGCACCTTGCACTCCGCTACACCCCAGAGCTGTCCCTCCCGTTCCTCCACTGTGAATACATAGGACTTGACCTTCTTGCTGACTCCGTCATTCTCCCGGTAATAATGCATCAGGCCGCGCTCCGCTTCCTCCGGAGCGCGTTCCTTGAGCAGGGAAGCCAGAATGCTGTCCTCGTATGCTAAAAGCTCCCGACCGTCCAGCAGCTCGCTCTCCTCCGACATACCGCCCCACTCGTCCGGTTCGTAATAATCGGCCGTCAGGGGCATGAACAGCTTCAGTAGCTGCGGTTCCGGCGGCAGGACGGAGAAGCTGTCCTGCCCCAGCACCACGCCAAGGCCCCGGCCATTGTCCCAAGCCGTGTGGAAGGTGGCCTGGTCGTCAATATACTGCAATGTCCCCATGCTACCCGGTTCCACCGGCTGCGGGTCATCCTTCATCTCTCTGAGCTTGATCCTGCTGCCCTCCGGGAACTGCTCCCGGAGAAAGTCCAGCCACTCTTTCGGTACCTGATTCATCTACATCATTCCCCCCATTCCAATCTCCTGCACAGGCTCCTCTGCCTGCACGGGCGCGGCCTCATAAATCGTCTTTTTCCCGTAAGTGATCCTGGTGATGTCCTCCACATGGTAATCCGAATGTCGGCCAAACAGCCGTTCAAACTCCCGCCGGTCTGGGGCCGCGATATGATAAGCACTGTAGGAGCTGCGGTATCCCCGCAGACAGCTGGTACCCGTCTTGAAGCTCAATTCCTCTCCGGCTTTCTGGACCGTGACCGTCACCGTTTTCGCGCCGCAGTCCTTGAGCGCATCCGTGATGGCCTTCATCCGGTGGATGACGCTGCCGGTATCCTGTGTCAACGCCTGATATTCCTTCACCAGCGCGTCATTTTTCAGAAATTGCAGGAGAAACGCCTCCTGGTGGCTTTTGATATATATCTCCGCCTCCGTTTGGACGAAGCCTTCCGGGTCCCGCAGCCATGCCATAAATGCAGCCTCGGGCAGCTCGTTCATTGTGTAGCCGCTGTGGAACCCTCCATCCAGCTCCCTGCCGTCAAAGAATGTCTCAAGGGCTTCCCCCTGCGCGCCATGCTCCTGATAGTATTGGAGGTCACGCGCCGCCTGCCAGCCGGTGACCTCCCGCACGGAGAGATTGTTCCGGTCGTTGGCGATGGTATCCTCAACGAGTTGGCTGATCCTGCTGCTGATCTCATCGGCCACGGAAGGCCCAACTTCTGATACGGGAGGGAATTCCCCGCCCGTGAAGACACTCAGCGAATCCTTCGTCAAATACAGTGCTCCGTGTTCCGTGTCGTACACACCGCAGAACAGTAAGCTGTTATCCCAGGAGATGCTGTTGTCCTGTGCCGGAGATATCCGGTACAGATAGTTTACAGACGGCGTTTTCTCAAGGCTGGAGATCATGACCAAAGCCTTTTCACCCTGCCAGATCGTAAAGGGACCATATCCGATATTCAGCCAGCGCTGGAACTCATCGCGGACGACGGCGCCAGGAAACAGATCTTTCATCAGCACATACCCCCCATCGTCATCTGCGGCGCTGCCGTCTGCTCCTGCTGCCCGAAAGCCACACCGCTCACATCCGGCTGCGGCAGATGATTTTTCTCGCAGAATTCCGCCAGACTGACACAGCCGCCATACCACCCGAAATGGTTCTGGAACTGGCGGCTCTGATAGCTGGCGCGTATGAGGACGTGCGGGGACAGCACTGTCCCGACATAGTCCTTTTCCGGCACAGCCTTCAGCAGCCTGTCTACATGGCTGAGATTCCTTCCGGTCAGATGGTAGCTGTGCCAGCCCTCCGGGATCTGCCCGTCCGGAAGCGGGCTGTTAAAGACCAGCACATATTTGCCCAGCATCCAGCCTTCCTGCAGATGCTCCCAGTCCTGACTGCCGAACTTGGTGAAGCGTTCGCTGTAGTCCGCAGTGAAGTCGCCGTTGAACACCTCGCATTGATCCGGATGATCTCCGGCGACACGCCTGGCTAACCGGCAGCACTCCCATACGGAGAACGCATCCTCGTTTTGCGTGACCTCCTCCGCATGGACAGCGAGCCCACGAAGGACGCTGTACGCTTTGCCGCTGCCGAATGCGGGGGCCTGCCCGGATCTCATTGCCGCAGACACGGCCTGGTCAAACTGTTCGAGGTATTGCCGCTCCACTTTTTCATAGCCTCGTTCGTAGGTGTCATAGACCGGATCACGCCAGAATCGAGACATCTCCCGCGCCAGATCCCGTGTGTCCAGCACGGCATCCGCCTCGCCCCTTGCAGCAAGCACTGCCGCGTAATCGATCATGGCGGAGAGCGCGGACCGCGCGTCCTGACGTACCGCCGCAAACTGTTCCCGCATTTCGCTCTCAAACCGGTAGCCTTTCGCCAACACAGTTTCTTTCGCGTAACTGCTGATCCTGGCGTAGACATCCTCGCTTGTATGGGGACCTGTCCAGCGCTCCATGTCCGATATGCCGTCTGCAATGGATGCCAGCCGGTCGCTTACAAACCGGAACTCGTGTGCCTTTTTGTCATACATCCCGCAGACCTCCACGGTGTCGTTGAACTTCCCCGCATCTCCAACGAACAGGACGCTGATTTCCGGAAACAGCGTATCGTCGTAGAGCGTCAGGACGCTACCGTCGTTTGTCTGTATATCCATAAAAATGCCGCGCTGGTCTTCCAGCCGCGCGCAGAGTGTTTTCCTGGAAACCGGCGATTGCACTGTCTCCCGCATTAAGTCATACCCCCCATCGTCATGCTCTGGTTGGGCGCCTGATCTTCCAGGAGCTGCCGCATTTTTGCAGCGGCGTCCGCAATGGTCGAGTCCTGCGCAAAGCTCTCCGACTTTGTCCAGTCCTCCGAGACCCACTCTCGGCCATCGTGCCGGATCAACAGATCCACAGCGGCGATATCGTCTTTGGTGACGCCCAGCCGTTTGCTTTCATTCTCACTGGCAGCGTAACGCTGGATGGCATCCTCCAGGGATAATCCGTCGGTAAACGCCGCATACGCTGTGTTGCAGGATTCCATCACATACCAGTTGTAGCTGTGGGGGAATCTGGGATCTGCCGTATCCTTAAGCCTCTGCTGTCCCTGTTCTGTCAGACCCATCTGCGGCGTCTGCCCCATCGCCATCCTCTGCTGGTTCAGATCGTAGCAGTAGATGTAGCTGTGATCGCTTCGGTCGGTCGTGCAGCGCAGGCAGAAGCGGTAATCCTCCGTTTCCGCCACAAACCCAACATGATCCCGTCCGATCTCGCCCTCCGGATACCCATAGCACCACCGGCGCATGGCGGCATCGTTTTGCAGCGGCCCACGAATCCGCAGTTCGTCCACGAACTCCTGGAAGACCGCCTTGAACTCCGGCGTGTTGAACCGGTCATCGTTGTGGGGCCACCAGGAGTGGTGGAGCCTGCCGCCGCCAAAGTCCATCCGCAGATGGCCTACCGTGGCAGCAGCCGTGTCCTCCTCTCTATCCATCTGGGAATAGAACAACCCCGCTTCTTCGTGAGAAGCGGGGCGCAGAATGAATTTGCGGGGATCCTGTGGGCAGGACATACGGTTTTTCTCACAGAAACCCGCCAGATCCAACAGTTCCTCATGCAGATGGAAACTGTTTTTGATCTGGCGGGCCAAGGTGGTTTTACGCTTCAGTGAGACAGGGGACAGAACGGAGCCGATACGGTTCCATGGCATTCTGTCCTCCAGAGCAGCAGGTTTGTCCGGCTCGCGGTCGGTGCCGGTCAGATCGTAACAGTACCACCCTTCCGGGACATCCTCCCGCTGGATCTGTTTTTCGGTGTAAAGCACCGGCTTGCCGAACAGCTCCGCGCTTTGGAATTGGTCTTTGTAAATGTTGCAGCGCAATGGTTTCACACTCCTTCCTTTGTGTTGGCAGCTACAACCAATATCACACTTCCGGGCAAAAGTCTACTAAAACTTTTACATCATCTGCATCCCCGGCTCCTGGGGACACTGTTCCGCAGAAGCGATCTGCATCAGCTGCTTTATTGTCAGTATCCCATGGTAGGCGACATAGCCGCACTCGTTGAAGTGCCCATCCTCCTTGCGGACGCACCGTTCTCCATAGAGCCGGTATTCGTAGAAACCATCCAGATCTTCGTCATACGCAAATTTCCCGGATCTCTGGATCATGTATCTGCCGTATTCTTCTGGGGTATGGATGTCGGGGACGAAATCAAACTGATCCAGATTTTCCGCCAAATAGCAGACTGCCGTAATATCTCCCGGTTCCGCTGTCAGCACGATCGCGTTCAGCTTCTCCCTATCGGCATCCTTCAGCGGCTCGATGGCACGGCACAGCCGATTGAGTGCGGGTAAATCGTCGAGCGTCAGCCCCTCCAGATCCAGCGCGTCCGCAGCCCTTTCCGGCAGCTCATCCATTTCGATCCTCAGAGGGACACTCTGATTTTCCAGTCCCGCCCGCTCGATCATCCGCCGTATCTGCCGGTCAGGCATGGGCAGGCAGAAATACCCCTCCGCGCCGCTTCCCGACACAGTTTCCAGCGCCACCACCGGCGATTTGTAGAGGTATGGCGGAAAATGCCGCCCATCATAGAGCGTCTCCAGCTTCATGCCGTTGTCATAGACCACGCCGTAGGGGGTAACGCCCCCCTCTCCGCTGTCAATCAGCAGCAGAGCTGTTTCACAACCATCCAGGTTGGCAAGTTCCTCGCCAACGGTACAGCCGCCGTGGATATTCATATAGTGGGCGCGGCCAATGGCCTCCAAATCGGAGAAGTTTGTGATGACCGTGGTCTGCTGGCAGCAGAAGGTCAGATTGATAAAATCTTTGATGTCAGCCAGTTCCAGTTTGTGGGCCATGGCCTGAAACTGGGACTTCTCGCTTTCATTGAAACTGTCCAGCCGCTTTGCCAGGTAGTCCAGCTCGTCCACATTGACCGCAGAGCCCTCCAGACGTTTGAGGATGGTATACCGGCTGTCCAGCTCTACGACATAGCAGTCCTGCCGCAGTACATCACCTATATCTATCCCCTCCAGCAGCTCCACCGTGTGGTCATAGTCCTCCTCGGGGATGGGGAAGGGAATCGTAACAACGCCGTGTTCCGGGTGCATGGGATAGCTCAACACAGCTTTCAGCATTTTCTATCCCTCCCGATCCGCATGGCTTCCGGCCCGTACCGGGCGGCGGCCGCCGCGCAGAGGATCAGCCGCAGGGTGTCGTCGCTGACCAACTCCGGGTCGGCCAGCTCCTCCGATGTCGCTCCCAACACACCGGAACAGATCCCCTTTGCCGCCCGGTAGAGGACGTAATCCTGGACCGGGCAGTCGCCCAGCCGGACGCTGGCGAAGTTGATCTGATCCGACCTGACTGCGGCGATGGTCTTCTGCCAGAGGGCCGCATGGGCGGAGAGCAGATACACCGCCGCCAGCCACCGGCTGTTGACGTACTCCTTTTCGCCCTTGGTCATCTCCATCATCCGCATGATGTGGAGCTGCCCGTCAAAGTGAAAGTTCTCCGTCCGGCAGGCCAACCCTATGGCCCGCTGCTTCAGCGGCAGATGCTTCCAGGGGCGGACCGTCTCCGCGATCAGCTCCTCCATCGTCACCGCACCGGCCTCCAGCCGTTCGGAGAGGTAGAGGCAGGTCAGACTGCGGCAGCCCCGACGGCGGTGTTCCAGGCAGTTCCGGCAGTCCACATCCGCCGCAGTAGGGCGATAGCGGCAGAGGACCGCGCTGCCGTAGCCGCGTGGCGCGAAGTTCGGCACCATCATCATCTGCCGCTCCATTTCCGCAAGAGCTGTGCCGCGTTCAAAAAATCTGGTCATTTTTCCGTTGTCCTTTCAGTGAAAATAAAAAAGAGGCGCCTGTTTCTGCCGGAACCGGCACAGGCGCCTCTTAATTTTAAAATATTTACTTTTTGTAGGATTCCCAGGTGCAGCTCTTGAACAACGATTTCCGGTTCACCCACCGGGCGAAAGCCTTCTGTTCCTCTGTCGGTTCTCCGCCGTCATAGTCATGATAAGGCTGGGCGAAGGGTTCCACCCCCATCTCCCGCAGCGCCATAACGCGCCGGTGGGCTTCCTCCACATCACGCACCAGCGCGTAGGCCCAGAATCTGGACTGGGACACTCCGGCTTCCTTCAAGTAGGAGGTGGCCTGCCTGATCACCGGCAGCATCTCCGATGTATCGCAAGCCAGACGGATCAACCGTATCCAGTGCAGCCTTGCCAGCATACCGGCGATCTCCGGAGTGATCAGCCGGGCGTCCAATCCCTGGTTAAAGTCCACCCATACCTGCTCCCGGCCCATGCGGTCGATTTGGTCCAGTCCGTAGTCTAAGGCCAGGACATTGTTGTCCAGCAAGACCATTTCCCGGCTGTCCGGTCGTTTGATCTCCTCCCAGGTGGCGGCTGGATGGACTGCACCTTCTTTGCGGGGAACTATGCAAAAATCACAACATCTGCAGCAACCCCGTGTAAGAAAGCCGACAGCAGGCTTCCAATTGGGATACAGTGTATAGTCTGGAGGGCAAGCTTCCACCTCCGGCGGCAGACTGCCGAAATTTTTGTAGCCTGTGCCGCCTGTGATGATCTCTTCTGCATTGATCACAGTGTCGAAATCCGGTGTGAATGTGAACACCTTCGACATGTAGACTCTGTCATAGTGGGTAAATCCGGTCCACCATTCTACTGTATCACCACGCTGCTTGTGCCAGTTGGACAACCGCATCAACGCCAGATTAGGGAACCTCTGAATAAAGCCAGGAAATACAGGGATGGATTGAAATCGTGGCAGAATAATCCGCGGAGAAGGCAAATATTGCCACAAATCGCAGGTTTTATCAGCGAATAAGT
>JAETNP010000053.1 GCA_021768185.1 Oscillospiraceae bacterium | reverse complement strand
CGGCAAAAGTAGGCAAAAACGCGCCAGGACCCATGGTCCTGGACCCCTTTCTCGGTCCCGCCTGTTCGGCAGGGACCTCGGCGAGGGGTTTGCGAGGGTTCGGTGGAAGTGAAGAGTTGCGGTGCCACGTGAACTAACGGTCCTACGGGCATCTAATCTAGTGGACTGGTAATTGACCAACTCCGGCTGACGCCCTTTCAAAGGGGTAGAGCCATCTACGGGGATTCGTCCTAACGGACAAATCTGCAAGACTGCACCCCGGGGAGTTCGCCCCGCTATACGGTAGGGGGCACCGATGACCACGCTGAAATAGACGCAGAAGGGGAACGAAGCGGACGGTACTTTCGGTAGACAAAACCAAACTGTGCCTCGGGCGCAAAACTAAACTCCCCCGTAATTCAGGAAGGTTCTTAGGAAACGTAGTTTCCTAAGCGCGTTTTTGGGTACTTTTGCCGCGGGGCAAAAGTACCCGCGGGGTCCGGGGGCGAGAAGCCCCCGGGCCATCGAATAGAACCGGCTCAAACCTGAGGCCCGTTCACAAAAAATTCACTTGACTTTAAGCAAAAATGTAGTATAATCCTTTTTAGGATTTAATCCTATTAAGGAGCGAGACCGATGGCGGACAGAAACACCATCCAGAAGGAAATCATCTACCAGACCCTCTGCGGCCTGCACTGCCATCCCACCGCCGCTCTGGTATATGACCGTGTGCATCAGGACCATCCTACCATCAGCCGTTCCACGGTCTACCGGGTGCTCTCCCGGATGGCGGAGGAGGGGAAAATTCTGCGCCTGGATCTGGCGGGGGACGACAGCCGCTATGACGGCGAGATCCGTGCCCACAGCCATGTCCGGTGCCGTATGTGCGGCGCTATGGCGGACCTTCCCCAGCCAGAGGTGGGCCCCCCGGAGGGAGACGGCGGATTCCTCATTGAGGCCTGCGCCGTGATGTACCGGGGTCTGTGCCCGGACTGCCGCCGGGAGGCGGAAAAACTTTGTTAGCTACGCCGGAAAGGCGTCTATAAAATTCATTCAGGCTATTTAATTGAAAAGGAGATTTTTACTATGAAGAAGTGGGTTTGCCCTGTTTGCGGTTATGTTCATGAGGGTGACGTGCCCCCCGAGAAGTGCCCCCAGTGCGGCGTCCCCGGTTCCAAGTTCACTGAGCAGAAGGGCGAGATGAGCTGGGCTGCCGAGCACGTGGTCGGCGCTGCCAAGGGCGTTGACGAGCGGATCATCGACGGTCTGCGCGCCAACTTCAACGGCGAGTGCTCCGAGGTGGGCATGTACCTGGCGATGGCCCGTGTGGCCCATCGCGAGGGCTATCCCGAGATCGGCCTGTACTGGGAGAAGGCCGCCTATGAGGAGGCCGAGCACGCCGCCAAGTTCGCCGAGCTGCTGGGCGAGGTGGTCACCGACTCCACCAAGAAGAACCTGGAGATGCGCGTTGATGCCGAGAACGGCGCTACCGCCGGCAAGGTGGAGCTGGCCAAGCTGGCCAAGGAGCTGGGCCTGGACGCCATCCATGACACCGTCCATGAGATGGCCCGCGACGAGGCGAGACACGGCAAGGCCTTCAAGGGCCTGCTGGAGCGTTATTTCAAGTAAGAGCAGGCGGGGGATCGTGCTATGAAAATCCGTATTGACAAGGATATCGTCGAGATCATCCCCGAGCACGGCTCCGAGGCCGCGGAGCTGGAAGCCCTGTGGATCAAGATGGGCAACTGCACCGGCGGCACCAAGCGTCTGGAGCCCATGGGGACCTATATGAAGAGCGAGGACAAGTCGGCCAAGTTCCACATCGAGGGATTGACCGCCGAGGAGGCCAAGGCTCAGCCCACCGTGCTGGCTCCCTATGACACCGACGTCTACTGCTATCTCTGCAACCGCACCGAGCACATCAAGGCCGGAGAACCCATCCCCGTCTGCTGCGGCAGGCTGATGGAAATTCTGGACTGAGCGGGAAATAGGGAACCTTTTGAGGGGGCGGCACGTTAATGTGCCGCCCCCTCTTAGTGTGCAAAAATGACGCGGGGCGGGATTACTCCCGCCCCATTGTTATGTACGCATTACAGCCCTAACAACTGCTTTTTCTTTGCGTCAAATTCAGCTTGCGTGATAACGCCGCTATCTAACAAATCTTTGTATTTCTTCAACTCGTCAGCGGTTGAGGTAGCAGGCACACCATTTTGATTTTTTTGCATTTCTTTCTGAAATTCTTCTTTGCTCAAAACACGCAAAACTCTGGAACCGCATTTCGGACATTTATTGAAGTCCACAATATTAGCATTGGCCCTATCACTATTCGCGGTATGAACAGCACTTGCCGTATACATTCCGTCAACTGCCGCGCTTAATCCTGCCAAGGCGGATAGAGTCGAATTTCTGGAGTTGGCTTTATTTCTTGCCACATCGTTTGGGTCATAACAGAAAACAAAACCGCAAGTGTCGCATTTTTTCCTGATTTCTCTATCGGCCTGGTCAACCATTATCAGCTTCTGATTTTCTTCATCAAATTTGATCGTTTTTCCAGCAGCTTTTACTTTCTTCACGCAGTCAACACACACAGTGTGTTTTTTGCCATTCATGTCTGAAACCTTATTTACTACTACGGTAAATAGTGGCAACTTCTCACCGCACATTTCACAAACTTCAGCAAGTCCCATTACAAAAACCTCCTAATTGTTCAGCTTTTTCCTGCTTTGCGGGCTTTTTCCCGGTTTTAGCGCACTTGTCGGAATCGGCAATAGCCTCTTTCCAAATCTCGTCAATGTAGCCCATGAACGTCTTTTTCTTGCTGGGGTTTTGGGTTGCGTCCATGATAACCCGGTTGATTTCGTTCAGCTTGTCCTGATAGTTCCATGGTACAGTGATTTCGCGCTTGTCTGTGTCGAGAATGATACGCATAGATTTACCCCCCAATTGTAATCGCAAGAACCAACAATCCAGCAATAACAAATTCCATAGGTATCAATTCTTTCTTTTTGCCGCATTTAGCGGATCATTTACTTAACACTGAAAAATGCGCTTCACTTTCCCACTTTGTCTTCTGCTATCTACCTCCTCCCCCGCAGGCATGAGTGCTAAATGTTTCTTCCTTCTTTGTTCCTTTCTGTAATATAAAGTGATAGCTATAACGACAGTTAATTGTATTATATTTTGCTCCTCTTTGTCAAGCTATAATTATTACAGATTGAGAGGTGCGGCGATATGAAAAATGAACCCTTAAAGATCAAGAGGCGCGGCGAGGATGGGAACAAGGTGATTACCGTCCGGATCGGAGAAGATACCCTTGAAGCGCTGGATAAAATCGCGGCGGAAACAAACCGCTCACGCAATGAGCTCATCAACATCATCCTCCGTCACGGAGTACAAAATCTGGAAATCGAGTAGCCAGACACGGAACAAATACAGCTACGCTTAATATTAGAACAATTAGAACAGGAATACAATATGCTGGCTGCATAGTATTTCAGTAAAAAGCACAAGGAGCATTTTGCGCCCTTGTGCTTTTGCTTTGAAAATCCGCTAAAAAGTCAAAGGAAAGGCTTCCATGCGGCGGCCTTGCCTTGCCAGACGTCTTGACAAATGCCCGTTTTCAAGGATAATATAAAACAATACAGCTATGCCCCCTTTGAAAGGAGTGCTTGTCCATGGACGTCATCGCCGCCATATCCACCGGGACCGCCCTCTCCGCCATCGGTATTGTCCGGGTGTCGGGAGAGGGCTGCTTCGCCCTGTGCGATCAAGTCTTTCGTCCCCTGTCGGGGCGGCCCCTCTCCGAAGCCCGCCCCCGGGAGATGGTCCTGGGCCGCCTGTTGGACCGGGAGGGGAAAGCCGTCGATTCCTGCCTGGCCGTCCGGTTCCCCGGGCCGGGGAGCTATACCGGGGAGGACTGCGCCGAGTTCCACTGCCACGGCTCCCCGGTGGTGCTGGGGGAAGCCCTGGCATCCCTCTTTGCCGCCGGCGCGCGGCAGGCAGGCCGAGGGGAGTTCACCAAGCGGGCCTTCCTCAATGGCCGGATGGACCTGACCCAGGCGGAAGCGGTCATCGACCTCATCGAGGCGGAGACCGCCCAGGCCGCCCGCAACGCGGTAGAGCAGCTGGGCGGCGCGCTGGGGCGGAAGCTCCGGCCGGTGTACGACAGCCTGCTGAACATTGCCAGCCAGTTCTACGCCGTGGTGGACTACCCCGACGAGGACATCCCGGACCTGGGCCGGGAAGAGATTCTGGAGACCCTGAGCCGGGCGGAGGCGTCCCTGTCGGCCCTGCTGGCCACCGCGGGCCGGGGGCAGGTCCTCCGCCGGGGGGTGCCCACGGCCATCCTGGGGAAGCCCAACGCCGGCAAGAGCTCCCTGCTCAACGCCCTGGTGGGTTACGACCGGGCCATCGTCACCGGCGTGGCCGGGACCACCCGGGACACGGTGGAGGAAAAGGCGGTGGTGGGCGGCGTGCTGCTGCGGCTCATCGACACCGCTGGCATCCGGGACGCCGCAGACCCGGTGGAGCGCCTGGGAGTGGAGCGCGCCCGGCGGGCGGCGGAGGAAGCGGAGCTGGCCCTGCTGGTGCTGGACGGCTCCCGGCCCCTGACGGAGGAGGACCGGGAGGTTATCCGCACCGCCCGGGAGGTCCCCCGGGTGATCGCCATGCAGAACAAGGCCGATCTGCCCCGGCAGTGGGACCCCGCCGCCCTGGAGGCGGAGCTGGGGCTGGTGCTGTCCGTTTCCGCCCGGGAGGGCGGCGGGCTGGAGGCGCTGGAGGCGGCGGTGGCCCGGCTTTTCCCGGAGGACGGAACGCCCCGGGGGGAGATTCTCACCAACGCCCGGCAGGCGGAATCCCTGTCCCGGGCCCTGGCGTCCCTCCGGGGGGCCCGGGCCGCCCTGGAGGGCGGACTGACGCCGGACGCGGTCCTCTCCGACGTGGAGCGAGCTATGAACGCCCTGGGGGAGGTCACCGGCCAGACCCTCCGGGAGGACCTGACCGCCCGAATTTTTGAGCGGTTCTGTGTGGGGAAATAGGTCCCTCTTATTTTCCATGTACCAAACGCCGCCCAAGCCCCTGAAGCTGCTGCAGCATAAGAGGCTTGGGCGGTTGATGCATTCAGATCGCAGGAAACAGGATCAGATCCGGCTGACGCCCTCACTGTAGACGGCCTTGATATGCCGCTTTTCCATCAGATAGATACTCCTCTCGAACCGTTCGGCCAGCGTCAGGGGACGGGTTGGCTCAGGGAGAGTGCTGTCGTCCACCACGATGGCGTGGAGCTTGTATCCCGGCTGGAAGCCCGCACCGCCGCCGAAGTAGAGATGACCCGCCGTGGAGGCCAGGTAGTAGGCCTCAGGGACGGTGAGGAAGGGTTTGCCGGTCTCCATCTGCTGGAGCTTGGAGGCCCGGATGGACATGACGGTCACCTTGTTCATGGCCAGCTGGTCCCCGCCGGCGATATCGCTGCCCAGGGCCACCCGGACGCCCCGCTCGATCAGCTCCCGGACGGGGGCCGTACCGCTGCACAGGTTTACGTTGGACGCCGCGCAGTGGACTGCCCAGACGCCGGAGGCGGCCATGGCCTCCTGCTCCCGCTGGTCGCTGTGGACGCAGTGGGCCATGAGGGTCCGGTCCTTCCAGAGGCCATATTTGCGGTAGCTCTCCCAGTACTGGGCGCAGTCGGGGTGGAGTTCCTTCACCCAGGCGATCTCGCCGGTGTTCTCCGACAGATGGGACTGGACCGGCAGGTCCCGATCCGCCGCCAGCTTTCCCAGCTCTTTCATGAGTCCGTCGGTGCAGGAGGGGGTGAAACGGGGCGTCAGGATGGGCTTGACGAGGGGAAAATGGCAGTTCTCCAGCCAGCGGAGGGTCTCCGACAGGGATTCCGCCGTCTCCTCCTGAGAGGGTCCGGAATTGCGGTCCATATTCACCTTGCCCACATAACCCGTAACGCCGGCGCTTTCCAGCTCCTCCATGAGAATCAGCGTGGCGTCGGTGTGCCGGGAGGAGAAGGCGGAGACCCGGGTGGTGCCGGAGGTAATGAGGTCCCGGGCCAGCTGCCGGTAGACCCGGCGGGCGTAGGCCTCGTCCTCAAACCGGGCCTCCGTGCGGAAGGTGTATGTATCCAGCCATTCCAGCAGGGGCAGGTCCATCCCCATGCCCAGCATGGGGTACTGGGGCGCGTGGAGGTGCAGGTCCGCGAAAGAGGGCATGATAAGGGCATCGCCGTAGTCCGTCACCGGGCAGGCGGCATACCGCTCCGGCAGGGTGGGGGCCACCGCCTGGAGGACGCCGTCCTCCAGAATGAGATAACCGCTGGGGATGGTCTCCAGGGATCCGAAGGAAGGGGCGTGGATGATGTTGCCGTGTAAGATCGCAGTCATAGCGCAGCTCCTTTCTGACAGTGGGCGCGGGCAAAAGTTTCGCCCGACTTTTCATACTATTCCTCGATTAGAAGTGCAATTTCGTCACCGGGCAGAAATTCAGGAATAGCAATGGGCTTAGGCTCGAATTTAAAGTTCTTTTTGATACTTTTTCTTTCAAGAAAAAGTATCAAAGGCGGCAGGTGCAGGGCGGCGCCCTGCCGGGTTTGGGCGGAGCCCAACCCTCCCCGCTGGGGCAAAGAAAAAAGCGCTCCCAACCGCCCCTTGCGGGCCGGTCCGGAACACTCATAGCAGGACCGAAGGCGGCCCCGTAGAAACTTTCGCGCCATAACCGCGAAATTATATGAGCGGTGCTTTTTCTATGTACAGTATACCAAACTTCCGGGCGCTTTGCAAGACAAATTTTGTGAGATTTTCCTCAAGGCCGCTGGAGGAAAAAGCATTATAATAGGTGCTGCGAAATTTGAGGACCGCGAGGAGAATTTCATGGGAAAATTTGACGGTATGCTGCTGGTCAGCGATTATGACAACACCTTTCAATACACGGAGTCGGCCCTGGAGGCCGGCGGCGCGGGAGCCGTGCCGCCTCTTCCCGCCCGGAATCTGGAGGCGGTGAAGCGCTGGATCGCCGGAGGCGGGCGGTTCGCCATCGCCACGGGGCGGGCCCTGGGCGCCTTCCGGGAGCAGGCGAGAAGGATTCCCATCAACGCGCCGGTGATCGTAGACAACGGCGGCGGGCTGTACGATCTGGCGGCGGAGCGGTACGTCCTGCGCCGCCTGCTCCCGGAAGGGGCGCTGGAGGACCTGGCGGCGGTAGAGACGGCCTTCCCGGGCACCTCCATGGAGCTCTACCTGACCGGCGACTGCGTCTGCGCCCTGCATCCCACCCAGCAGAACATCCACCACGCAAAGCTCACCGGCCTGGGGTTCCAGGAGATCCCCGCATTGAACCGGGAGACCGTTGCCGCCCCCCTGGCCAAGGCGCTGTTTATCGCGGAGATGCCCCAGCTGGTACGCCTGCGGGACTTCATGGAGGCACAGGGCTGGGGGGCGCGCTATGAGATGATCTACTCCAGCGACCATCTGATGGAGCTCACCGCCAAAGGGGCGGACAAGGGGACCATGGCCCGGGAGCTGAAATCCCTTACGGGCTGCGGGATGCTGATCTGTATCGGCGACCACGCCAACGACCTGCCCATGCTCCAGGCGGCGGACCGGGCTTTCGCCCCCGCCAACGCCATCGAGGCCGTCCGCACCGCCCCCGGCGTTACCACCGTCTGCCACTGCCTGGAGGGCGCGGTAGCGGATGTGGTGGATGCTTTCGGCTGACCGTCTGCTGTTTTTTCTGCCTCTTTATGTTCTGGAGCAGACAGCCGGGATGGATTTGCTGCTCTGCTGCTTGCTCGGGTCCGTTCAGTTCATGGGGGTGACAATGGGCTTGCCGTCCGCGTCCACCAGAACGCACATCCCACAGCCCGCCGTCAGGGTGGAGGCGGCGGTGCCGGGATATCCCGTCAAAATGCGCTGGCAGCCAGGCAGTCCCAATCCCCGGCCCTCTCCCCTGGTGGAATGCCCCTCCGTCCAGATCTCATTCGGGTCGATGGTCCCGGCATAGGGGTTTGCGACCCGCAGAAACCGCCGGCTGCCCCTTGCGCAGCAATAGTAAAAATGCTACAATGGGGCCGGAATAATGGATGTTCCCGGCTGGAAGGGCATAAAGAGATTGACCTGGGCCGAAATCGGAATGAAAAGAGAGGGAGAAGGAATGGAGCTTTGGTACCGCGCTCCGGCGGAAAGCTGGACACAGGCGCTGCCCCTGGGAAATGGACGGCTGGGGGCTATGGTATACGGCGGCGTGGAAAAGGAAACCATCTGCCTGAACGAGGATACCTTCTGGTCAGGCTATCCCCGGGCGTTGGCCTGCGGCAGCAAGGAGGACAGCTTCCGGGAGATCCGCCGCCTGACGATGGAGGGGCGGCTGGGACAGGCCCAGCGGTTATTCGAGCGGGAAATGAGCTTCGCGCCCGGAGAATCCTATCAGCCGGTGGGGAACCTGCATCTGTTTTTTGAGAGCCCGGGGATTGTGGAAGATTACCGGCGGAGCCTCCGCCTGGATGACGCGGCGGCGCGGGTATCTTACCGCGCGGGGGAAACGGCGTTTAAGCGGGAGGTGCTGGCCTCTTATCCCCATCAGGTGCTGGCCGTCCGGCTGGAAGCGAGCCGCCCCGGCGCGCTGTCCTTTTCCGCCAGCTTTGACAGCCCGCTGCACTGCCGCACATGGGCGGATGACGGCGTTTTGTGGCTCCTTACCAGGGCCCCCTCTCTGGTGGAGCCCAATTACAGCGATCTGCTTCCGGAGCCGGTGCAGTACAGCGATGCGCCGGAAGAACAGGGAATGCAGGCTTTGACGGGACTGCGCGTCACGCTGACAGGCGGACAGCTTCGGTGTGAGGGAGAACGCCTGTCCGTATCGGGAGCGGACAGCGCCACCCTCTATCTGGCGATCCGGACGGGATACCGGGGCTTCGACAAGCTGCCGGATACGCCGGAGTCTGAGCTGCGACAGCAGTGCCTGTTGGATCTGCGTTCCGCTCCGGAGTACGCCGAGCTGCGGCGGGCCCACCAGGAGGACTATCGGGCTTACTATGAGCGTGTGGACTTTCACCTGGAAGGGACAAGCCGGGAGGACCTGCCCACGGACGAGCGGCTGAGGCAGTTTGACCCGGACCGCCCGGATATGGGCCTTTACCCGCTGCTCTTCCAATACGGACGGTACCTGATGATCTCCGGCTCCCGGCCGGGAACCCAGCCTTTGAATTTGCAGGGAATCTGGAATGCCCAAGTGCGTCCGCCCTGGAGCAGCAATTATACGCTGAACATCAACACCCAGATGAACTACTGGCCCGCTCTGCCATGCAATCTGGAGGAATTCCAGGAGCCTCTGGAGCGGCTGGTGAAGGAGCTGGCGGTCACGGGAGCGGACGCCGCCCGGAAATTATACGGGGCGGAGGGCTATGTCTGCCACCACAATACGGACCTGTGGCGCTTCGCCTGGCCGGTGGGCGGCCGTACGGAGGGATGCACGGGATACGCCTTCTGGTACATGGCCGCTCCGTGGCTGTGCAGGCATTTATTCGACCGGTATGCCTATACTTTGGATAAAGAGTACCTCCGTGATACGGCCTACCCGCTGATGAAGGGGGCGGCGAAATTCCTGCTGGATATCCTGACGCCTGGGCCGGACGGTAAATTGATTCCGTCGCCCTCCACCTCTCCGGAAAACAGCTTCCGGTATGAGGGAGAACCGTGCAGTCTGGACCGCACCGCCGCCATGTCGATAGCGATCACCCGGGAGCTTTTTCATAACTGCATAAAGGCATGTGCGATATTGGATATCGACAGCGGATTCTCTCAGCGGCTGCAGGAGGCGCTGGACGGAATGGCCCCATATGCAATCGGCCGGCAGGGGCAATTGCTGGAGTGGTCCCGGGAATATCAGGAGACAGAGCCCCGCCACCGCCATCTGTCCCACCTGTACGGCGTATACCCCGGCGAGGAGATCAACCGGGACGACGCGCCGGAGCTGCTGGAGGCCTGCCGGCGTTCCCTGGAGCTGCGCGGGGATGAGGGGACGGGCTGGAGCCTGGCCTGGAAGGTGTGCCAGTGGAGCCGGCAGCGCGATGGAGAGCGCGCAGTACGGGCGCTGAACATGCAGCTCCGGCTGGTGGAGGAGGGCGGCATCCATCTGCATGGCGGCGGCAGCTACGCGAATCTGTTCTGCGCTCATCCGCCGTTCCAGATCGACGGGAATTTCGGCGCTGCCGCCGGGATCGCGGAAATGCTGCTGCAGAGCCGGGAGGGATGCCTGGACCTGCTGCCGGCCCTGCCGGCGGACTGGACCGGCGGACATGCCGCCGGCTTGCGGGCCAAGGGAACGCTGCGGGTGGACATCACCTGGAAAAATGATGTATGCGAGGCCGTGCTGCTTTCTCAAATTGAGCAGACGGTATCCGTCTCCGCTTTTGACGGCCGGCGGCGAAGCGTCCGGCTTCAGGCCGGCGTCCCCAGCCGGCAGCAGTGGCATAGAGAGGAGACCGGCAGGCCAGCCGGCAGTTACCCCAATCAATAACAGCAAGGCCGCCGGCGCAGCGTTAAGCTGCGCCGGCGGCCGGTTCCTTATGGCCGGTTTCTGTGCTTATCCAACGGCGTACCGGACGCCGTTAAAGAGGCTGATACAAATAATGACCGCCATCAGGACGATGAACAGCCGCTCTACCAGCCGGTTATCCATCTTCTTGTTCAGTATTCGGCCAATGATGCCGCCGCCGATGCCCCCCGCTACCATCAGGGCCAGCACCAGGGGCTGGAAGGGCGGCACCGTGCGGGCCGCCAGGGTGGCGAACAGGCTGAACAGCTGGCCGAAGAAAATGATATACAGACTGTTGGCCGCGGCGGTCTTGGTATCCATACTGAAAAAGAAATACAGCACCACCAGATTGATGGGGCCTCCGCCGATGCCCAAAAAGCTGGACATACAGCCCAGAGCCAGACCAATAACCACGCAGGCCGCCTTGTTCTCCACCCGCAGGGTGTGGACCCGGTCCTTGTTCAGCGTGTAGATCAACGTCCCGGCGGTGACGACGGCCAGGCAGAAGGCCTGGACCGACCCCACGGCGTCGGGGTTTTCAAACATGGCCTTCACGGCGGAAAACAGCTGCTGGCCCAGCAGGCCGCCCGCCGCCGCCCCCAGGGCCAGAGGCGTTCCCGTGGACAGGGACACCCGCCGCTCCCCCGCCAGCATGGCCCGGCCCACCGAATAGCAGCTCATGGACAGCACGGTACAGCCGGACAGAAAGCTGATGGCCGCCACCGTCTCCAGATGAAACAGGTCCAGCACCGGCTTGATGATGACGCCGCCGCCGATGCCGCAGATAGCGCCCACTGTACTGGCCAGCAGACTGACCAGGAAAAAGATCAGCGTGGGAATCCCCTCCTTAGAGCTCGATATAGGTTTCCAGGTCCTTGCAGATGGCCATGGCGGCGGCGCCTGTGGCCCCGCTGAAGGGGTCCGGCTCCACGAAGAGGAACCGGGTGCCCGTGCGGATGACGCCGCAGAGGTTCTGCCGCACCACCTCCAGCAGATGTTCCCAGTTTTCCGGCCGGCTGAACAGCCGGCCCTCAATGAGCATCAGGCTGGGGCAGGCGAAATTGTTGATGTTGGCCACCGCCACCCCCAGAATATGCACTGCCTGCCCAACGATCTGCACGACGGCCTCCTCGCCCGCCTCCTGGGCGGCCAGGACCTGTTCCATCGTCAGCGCCCCCTCTCCCCGCAGACGGCGCAGGACGGGGGCCTCTCCCTGCTCGATGGCCTGGCTGCAGCTGTGAAGCACCGCGGTGTCGCTGGCGTAGGCCTCCAGGCAGCCCCGGTTGCCGCAGCTGCAGGGCGCCCCGTTGGGCACCATGACCATATGCCCCACCTCGCCGGCCCCTACCACAGAGCCGAAGTCGATGGCGGTATTCAGCACCAGGGGGCAGGCTACGCCCTGATTGATGAAGAGATAGGCGAAGGTCTGGGCGTCCCCCAGGTCCTCCCGGCGGAAAAGCTGCGCGCCGTAAGCCCGGGCGCAGGCGTTGTTTTCCACGTGGATGGGTCCCTGGTAACCTATCCGGGCGGCCATGTCCTCCCGAATATTTTTGTGGGTCCAGTTGTAGCTGGGCCGCACCTCCAGCACGCCCTGCCGGGTGTCCACCAGCCCCGGCAGGCACACGCCGATGCCGGCAATCTCCTCCGGCTGCAGGCCGCAGGCGGACAGCGCCCTGTTCACCATGCCGCAGGCCAGGTCAATGTTCTTCCCGTATTCCCTCTCTTCTCCGATATGCTCTTTTTTATACAGGACCCTGCCCCGGTAGTCCAACAGACAGACGGTGCGCCGCATACCCTGAATCTCCACGCCGGCAAAGTGCCGGGATTCCGGCACAATGTCCACCAGATGGGCCTTCCGGCCCGCAAAGCGGGCGCTGGAGGGTTCGGAGCCCGTCTCCCGGACGATCCCCCGGGCCATCATACTGTTGACGTTGGTGGTGATCGTAGGCAGCGTCAGCTCCAACCGCCCGGCAATCTCGGAGCGCTTGATGGGCCCGCAGTGGTAGATGGTTTTCAGGATGGCGGCCTGGTTGCCCGCCTTTACCCGGGTGGGATTCGCACCCTGCTCAAACCGCAAACCAGCCGCCTCCCCTCTCTAAAACTTCTGGAAACGCCGCCCCTTCAGGAACACAGTTTCCACGTTGTTTTCCCCGTCCAGTACCACCAGGTCTGCGTCCTTGCCGCCGGCAATGGACCCCTTCCGGTCAAAAACGCCGATGAGCCGGGCAGGATTTTCCGTCAAAAGCGGAAGAACTTCTTCCAATGGTCTATCGGTAAATTTCAGCAAATTCTTAAGAGCCGTATTCTGAGTCAGGGTGCTCCCCGCCCGGGTGCCGTCGGAGGCCAGCTTGGCATCGCCGTCCTCTACTACCACCTCGTTAACTCCCAGATGGTACTTCCCGTCCGGCAGGCCGGCGGCCATGATGGAATCCGTGATAGCCACCACGCGGTCCAACCCCTTGGTTTTCAGCAGCAGGCGCACGATTCCCGGATGGAGGTGCCGCCCGTCACAGATGGCCTCGCAGTACACATCGCTCTCCAGCACCGCTCCCAGAATGGCGGGCCGGTGCTGGTGGAGCAGCTGCATGGCGTTGAAGGTGTGGGTGGCCGCTTTGGCCCCGGCGGCGATGGCCGCCATGGCGGTGTCATAATCCGCGCCGGAGTGGCCGATGGCGGTGACGATGCCCAGCTCCCCGGCGGCGGGGATCAGATCAACGGTTCCTTCCACCTCCGGAGAGACGGTGAGATAGCGGATACCCCCCTCCGCCTGCTCCTGATAGGAGCGCAGCAATCCGGCGTCCCCCGTCCGCAGCAAGTGTTCCGGCATGGCCCCCTTGTAGGCGGAGGCCAGGAAGGGACCCTCCAGGTGGACGCCCAGCAGCTCCGCGCCGTTCCGGGCCTCCTTCTTCCACTCCTTGTACCGGTCGATGCACCACCGGGTCTGCTCCTCCGTGTCCGTTAGGACGGAGGCCAGCCAGGAGGTGGTGCCGTTCCCGGCAAAAAACATCCCGATCTTCTCCAAATTGGCAGCGGACGCGCCGTTGACGTCCACTCCCACCGCGCCGTGGGTATGGATGTCGATAAAGCCGGGGACCACCTTCTTCCCCGCCGCGTCATAGACCTCGCCGGATACCGGCGCGTCCGGGGACAGCAGGCGGAGTTTCCCCTCCTCCATGGCCACCGTCTTCCTCTGGAAGCAGTGGTCAATATACACCTGACCGTTGATGATATAGTCCATAACCGTCTCCCCTTATTCGGGCAGGTTCGCCACAAATTCCGTCATACGCAGCAGGGCGTCCGGGTGTTCCTGGAGCAGGGTCACCGGGAAATGGGCGGACACCTCGCCGTAGCAGGCATGGCGGACCACCGCCCGGTGCCAGTCCCGGAAACAGCCCAGGCGGATTTTCCGGGCGCCGTAAATCTCACTCATGCCGATGGTGACGCACCACTTGGGCATGTCGTCGATCGCCCCGTTGAAATCGCCGATGGCATTGGCGGTCCTGGTCTCCCTGGAAATTGACAGCACCCGGGTGGGCAGAGCGCGGAACTGGTCCGGCGTCAGCTCGTCCTGGGCCTCGTTGAAGGCCACGTGCCCGTTGATGCCGATGCCGCCGAAGCAGATGTCCACACCGCCCAGGGCCTGGATGGTCCGCCGCATGTTCTCCGGGTCCTTGGGATCCGGGAACACCCGGTGGTCCTCCGGCATCACCAGATCGGGGCGGACCTTGGTGTAGACCACCCGGTCCATGAAGCCGCGGAAGCTGAGGGGATGGGACTTGTCGATCCACTCCTTCTCATCGGTGAGGTACTCGTCCATATTGAGGAACCAGACATTTTTCAGGCTGATATTTTCGCTGTTGACAATGTCCACAAAATAAGGGTACTGGCCCACGGGGCCTACGGGGCAGATGAAAACCGTCTTCTCCCCCAGCTCGTTCTTCCGCTTGATCTCATCGGCCATCTCCCGGGCCATGGTCTGAAAGACGGCGGCGTTGTCCGCCATAACGGTAATGGGCAGCTTCGGCGCAGCCAGAAGCTGTTCCTTGTCATAGTAGTAATATTCGTGACGCATGATGTTCCCTCTTTCACGCTTCCAGCTCACGGAAGCCGGTATAATTTGCCGTAACCTCCAGCACCCGGTATACATCCAGGCAGGATTGAAATTCCGGCTCGTTTTCCTGCATCAAACCGCCCAGGGCCCGCCAGGCCGCCAGGCTCTCCTGATTTTTTCCCTCCGCCAGCAGCTCCAGCGTCCGGGCCAGCCCCGAAGCATACTGCCGATGATAGCCCAGCAGCCGCCAGCCGGGGCCGTCCGTTTGCCCTTTTTCCGGTGCAGGCGCGAAGTCCCGGCAGAGTGCCTGTATTTCCCTCATCCGACGGGCGATGTCCGGATTGATCCGGTCCCCTTTGCCGTTGAGATAGTCGCAGCTGCTCAGGCGGGACAGCTCCGA
Organism: Oscillospiraceae bacterium; assembly: GCA_021768185.1. GTDB lineage: Bacteria > Bacillota > Clostridia > Oscillospirales > Oscillospiraceae > Pelethomonas. Next base: position 5,291 of record JAETNP010000053.1, on the reverse strand, counting down.
CAGGTACGTCAGGACCCGCTCCCAGTCCTCCCCGTAGGCGGCCTGGAAGTATTCCCGGACCAGCGCCTCCGTATCCGCGCTCTCGTCCAGCAGAGTGTATCCCATCACGTAGTTGGGCAGGGCGTTGGGCAGAGCAGCCCGGAGCTCCTGACAGCTGATATAGCCGTCCAGCCCCATCCGCCGCAGCTTTTTGACGTCGCTGCCAATGACCCGGGCGATGTGGACGTAGCCCATGTCCCCATAGTGGGCCCGGCCCAGAGGATAGTCATAGACGAAGCTGTCCCCGTCAAAGATCCTCTGCCAGCCCCGGAGGAATGCCAGGTTCTCTCCCAGATCCGTAGGCAGGACAATCCGGTTGCGGACATATGCCGGAATGGGCTTTTCCGGGCCGTCCAGCTGATAGGAGGCCTCAAAAGTCCGGCTGATGGGAGCGAACATGAGCACGAACCGGTCCGGGTGGTTCAGCCGTTCCTTCACCGGGGGCCACAGCAATTCCTGGTACAGCAGGAACACGATCCGGGTCCCCAGCCCCGCCGCTGTCAGGCGGCGGTCGATCTCGTTGAGGACGGCGGCGTACTGGTCGGACAGGGTCGTCTTCTGACAGTTTTCACACGCACACACATTGTTGAAGGTGTCCGCCAGCCATACATGGATATAGTCCGCATCGGGGTTCTTCCGGGCATAGTCTTCCACCAGGGAGGCCAGGGCATCCGCCGCCCGGGGGTTGGAAAAGCACAGATTGGTGTTGGCGGGTACGCCCTGCCACAGCCCCCGCACGCCATTGACCTCCGCGGCCAGATCCCGTCGGTCCGCCGCCAGAGGCGCCGGGTCCGCGTCCCAGGAGAGGGCCTCGTAGCCCAGGACCTCCCCGGTCCAGCCGTGGCCCACCTTGTGGAGCAGCAAGCCCCGGCGCTTGAGCTCCCGCTGGAAGACCGCCATGTCCCGCTCTGCGTCGGTCTCGCCGTAGGGCTCCGGTTCCCGCAGGGGGTTGTTCTCGTGGTGATACCAGCGCTTGAGAAAGGCGTAGGGGGTCTTGAACTGTAAGAAAAAACTGTTGTATCCCGCCTTGGGCAGCCAGTCGATGAACTCCAGCACATTCTCCCGGCTGTCGGCCCCCTCGATGCACACTCCCCGGTGGGGGAAGGAGGCCCGCTTCTCATAGTCCGCCGCCAGCTTCTCCCGTGCGACGGCGGGCACGACCTCCCACTGCTCTCCCGGCCCCAGGAAACGGCACCCCAGCCGCCGCAGGTAATCGTACACCCCCAGCAGCACCGCCCGGGGACAACTGCCGGTGATAGACCCGCCGCTCTCCGTCATGGCCGCGGCGAAGGCCTCCCGTCCGTCCGGGTCGTCCCCCGCGCGCAGCGCCACGATAAGGTCCGCGCCGTCCGCCGGAAGCATCCGCGTCAGGTACGCCTTCAGCTCTCCGGCGGCAAAGGCCAGCGTCTCCTCGCCGGGCCCGCTCCAGGTAATTTTGATCCTCATTCTTTCTCCTTAAAAAACGGGCCCGATGGAACGCAGCTCCACCGGGCCCATCCCATTCCTTTTCCACGGGAACGGGGGTATCGTGTTTTACTTCAGGGCCTCTTCCATGACGTCAAACAGAACGAACTCGCCAACATCCTCCTTGGCCTCCTCGGGCTTGATGTTCTCGCCCTTCACCATGTCGTTCTGCATACCCTCGTAGTAGCCCTTGATGGTGCCGTCGGCCACGCCGGACTTCAGATCGTCCAGGTTGAACCAGTGGGCGTCGCCCACCTGGAGCAGGTTGGCGTCCAGGCCGGTCTTGGTGCGGTCTGCGCAGTACTGGGCCACGGTCTCATAGTTCTCCTCCCTGGAGCCCCAGTCCATGCCCTTGAACAGGGCGCGGGTGAAGCGGACCAGCGTGTCGTGGTTCTCCTCAGCGTACTTGGGCAGGCAGATCCAGCTGGAGATGTTGGTGGAGCCGTCGGCGAACTCGATCTCATAGGAGCCCTCCACCTGCTGGAGGATCTGGCCGGAGTAGGGGTTCCAGCACACGGCGGCGTCGATGGAGCCGGACACGGCGGCGGGCACGATGTTGTCGATGCTCAGGTCCATGCCAGTCACGTCGTCGCGGGTGAGGCCGCCCACGGTCAGGGCGTTGTTGAAGGTGGACTCGGAGGAGGAGCCGGAGTTGAAGGCAATGGTCTTGCCCTTCAGGTCGGCTACGCTCTGGATGCCGCTGTCGGGCATACAGACCACCTTGTCAACGGTGTGGACGGAGCTGGGAGCAAAGATGATGGCGCTGCCCAGGATGCACAGGCGGTGAGCGCCCTTGCCGATGTAAGCCAAGTCGATGGAGCCGCCTTCCATAGCGGCGATCTCAGAGGGGCCGTCGGGGAACTCGGTGAGCTCGATGGTGATGCCCTCTTCCTCGAAGCAGCCCTGCTCGATGGCGGACAGCACGCCCCACAGGGAGGCGTAGTTGGGCATGTAGCCGATGCGGAGGGTGATGGGCTCGGGACCGGCGGGCTCAGCGGGTGCGGGCTCAGGGTCCTTGGCAGGCTCGCTGGGGGTGTTGTCGGTCTGTGCGGGGGGCTCGGTGGTCTGATTGTCTTTGCCGCTGTCGTTGTTTCCGCCGCAGGCCGCGAGGCCCAGGACCATCACAAGCGCCAGCAGCAGCGCGGTCAGTTTCTTCATTTTCAGTTCCTCCAATCCAATTTAGATGGTTGTTATATCAAAAGAGCGGGGGACGCTCCTTTGAACGGTAGCTTCGCCCTGCCGGGCGGGGGCATACTTTTCCCGCGAGGGAAAAGTACCAAAAGGCCGCTTAAGGAACTGCGTTCCTTAAGAATCCTCCTGATTACGAGAGTGATTAGTTTCCCTCCGACGAACCTTGGCTAATCCTATTGTTTGATTCTTCGTTGGTGCGCCGGACTTCTGCATCTACCCACGGATCCTTACGGGAGTGCTTACTGCGGCGCCGCTTCTATAACCAATCTGCCACCATTGCCGGAAGTGCGTTAGAATGGGGAGGCCCCATTATGCACCCCACGCCAGACCTTCGTGCCGCGTGCCGCGCGGCAACCAGCAGTAGCAATAGAACTGTGCGCAGAAGTATGCACCGGCATCGGCCCCATGCACTGGAGGTAGGCCGGTGATCTAAAGGTCGTAGCGAACATGATCAAAAAATAAGGGATTCTTAAACCGCCAGGTTTAAGCGCGTTTTTGGATACTTTTGCCGCGGGGCAAAAGTATCCGCGGGGTCCGGGGGCGAGAAGCCCCCGGGCCAAAGGTCAGAAGCGGCTTACTTCCTGACCTCCAGGTACTCCTGATACACCTCATTCCAGATCTCAGCCTTCAGCTCCATGAACCGGGGCTCGCTCTTGGTCCCCTGATCCCGGGGATAAGGAATATCAATGTCAACAACCTTCTTGATACGTCCCGGCCGGGCGGACATAATGACCACCCGTTGGGCCAGCAGCACGGCCTCATCCACGTCGTGGGTGATGAAGAAACAGGTTTTCTTCTCCTCCTCCCAGGTCTTCAGCAGCTCCGTCTGGAGCTGAGCCCTGGTCTGGGCGTCCAGTGCGCCGAAGGGTTCGTCCATGAGAAGGACCTCCGGATTATTGGCGTAAGCCCGGGCGATGGCCACCCGCTGCTTCATGCCGCCGGAAAGCTCCTTGGGATAGGAATTCTCAAAATCCTCCAGCCCCACCATTTTGATGTACTTGCGGGCGATCTCCTCGCACTGGGCCTTGGGCATACGCTTCATCTGGGGCCCGAACATGACGTTCTGGATCACCGTCTGCCAGGGGAACAGCGCGTACTGCTGGAAGACCACGCCCCGCTTCACGTCGGTGCCCTGTATCAGCTCGCCGTCCAGGTAGCACTCGCCGCTGCTGGCCTCGTGGAGGCCCGCCAGAATGTTCAGCAGCGTGGACTTGCCGCAGCCGGAGGGGCCTACCACACAAATGAACTCGTTCTCCATAATGTCCAGGTTGACCCCGTTGAGGGCTACCGTGGTGCCGTGATCGCCGTGGTATTCCTTCTTAACGTTTTTGATCTGAATCTTTACGCTTCTTCCCGCTTCTCCTGCCATGACGTCAGCCTCCTTTCAATAAAGTTCACCAGTGTGTTCAGCAGCGTGCCGATGATGCCGATGAGGATGATGTAGCCCAGCATGGCGTTGGTCTCGAAGGTGGTCTGGAGGGTGCGGATACGCATACCCAGGCCGGCCTGGGCACCGGTGGACTCCGCCGCCAGCAGGGTGGTGAGGCCCGCGCTGAGGCCCAGCCGCACGGCGGTGAGGATAAAGGGCACCGTGGCGGGCAGGGTGATGCGGAAGAAAATGTCCATGTCGTTGGCCCCCAGGACGCGGGCGGCCTTGACCAGGGTGTTGTCGATGTTGCGGATGCCGTGGAAGATGGTGATGCACATGGTCATGAAGGTGCAGATCCAGATCAGCACCACCGAGGGGGCCCGGCCTACACCCAGCATGATGACGATCAGGGGGGCGTAAGCCAGCGCGGGGATATTGCGGATGAAGTTGATCCAGGGCTCAATGATCTTGCGCACCGGAGTGTACCACGCCATGAGGAACGCTACCGGCAGCGCGGTAACAAAACCCAGCGCGAAGCCCGCGGCCACGGAAATCATACTGCTGCAGAAGTCGCTCCACAGCGCGTCCCGTTCGATCATGGTCTTCATGCCGTCGATGACGGCGGGGATGAAGGGGAAGCTGCGGCCGGTCTTTTCGCCGATAGACAGGCAGAACCACACCACCAGAGCTGCCGCAAGGGAAATCATCAGCCAGCCCCAGCTGATGAGCTTGGCGCGCTTTTCCGCCTGGGTCAGAGGCCTCTTTGCTTGCTTGCTCATTGGACACCATCCTTTTCTCTCATTTCTTCTCCATGATTGATCTGCTATGATCCACGGTGTCAGCAGCCGCAGCCGCTGTGCCCGTTGGTCCCGTCGTAGGGCTCATCCTTCATGCACAGATGGACTGCGCCCACCTTGAAGGTCTTGGGCAGGGCCAGAATGTTGGGGTTGGGTCCCACGTACTTCTTCATGGCGTCCGCCAGGGCCTCCTCGAAGGTGGCACGGGTCTTGAGTCCCATCCCCCTGGCGATGCCCGGCTCCTGAGCGCCCACGATATAAATGGCAGAGGTGTTCATCTCCGCAATGTGGCCGCAGCTCATCATGGAGAAGCCATGGAAGGGGTGGAAGGCGTTGGCGAAGCGGTACTTCCGGATGTACTCCTCATTGGTGGCGAAATACTCCCCGTACCGGTTCATATCCGGCAGGATGTTCATGTAATCGTGCTGGAA
>JAETNP010000002.1 GCA_021768185.1 Oscillospiraceae bacterium | reverse complement strand
AACAAAAAGTACCCAAAAAGTCACTTAAACCTAGCGGTTTAAGAATCCCTCATTTTTTGATTAGTTTTGCGCCCAAGGCACAGCCGGTTTTGTCTACCGTCCTTCCGTCCGCTTCGCTCCTCTCTAGTGTCTATTTTAGCGTGCGTGTCGGCAGCCCCTACCGTATAGCGGGGCTAACTCCCCGGGGTGCGTGACAGGGTCTTCTCCGTTTTACCAGAGGTCCTGGCGATGGACGAGCACTGGTTATAGAAGCGGCGCCGCAGCGAAATCTACCGTAAGGACCCGTGGGTAGACGCAGAAGACCGGCGCACCAACGAAGAGACTGGGGTAGAATCAGCCCCGGTACGTCGGAGCGCCAATAATTACCCCCGTAATCAGGAGGATTCTTAAGGAACGTAGTTCCTTGAGGGTGCTTTTGCTTCTTTTCCCACAAGGGAAAAGAAGGCCCCGCCCCGGCAGGGGCAAAGTTAAGAAAAGAAAAATTTATAGCCGCGCCCGCAGGGCGCGGGAAGGAGAAGATTATGTCAGAGTTAATGATCCCCATTCCCTTTAAGGAGCTGATGAACTGGCTCACCGCCGAGTACGACAGAGAAGGCAGCGTCTTCGGCGTCCACCGCCCCTACATAGGGGGAGAAAAATCCCTCCCCATCTTCGGCGGGGAAAAAATCGAAACCCCCTTCGGCCCCGCCGCGGGGCCCAATACCCAGCTGGCCCAGAACATCATTTCCGCCTACTTCGCCGGAGCCCGCTTCTTCGAGCTGAAAACCGTCCAGAAAATGGACGGCGCGGAGCTGTCCGCCTGCGTCAACCGTCCCTGCATCCTGGCGGAGGATGAATGCTATAACTGCGAGTGGTCCACAGAACTCTATGTCCCCCAGGCCTATGAGGAGTACGTCAAAGCCTGGTTCGCCTGCAAGATCCTGGCGAAGGTCTACGGCCTGGGCGACCCGGACGGCTTCATCTTCAACATGTCCGTGGGCTATGACCTGGAGGGCATCAAGGGCCCGAAGATCGACAAGTACCTCACCGAGATGAAGGACGCTTCCCAGACCCCCATCTATCAGGAGTGCAAGCGGGTCCTGAAAGACATGTTCTCCGCCGAAGCGGCGTTCATCGACGCCATCGGCCCCCAGATCTCCGACAGCGTCACCGTCTCCACCCTCCACGGCTGCCCGCCGGACGAGATCGAGCGCATCGCTTCCTACCTCCTCACGGAGAAGCACCTGCACACCTTCGTCAAGTGCAACCCCACCATTCTGGGCTACGAATCCGCCCGCTCCATTCTGGACGGCATGGGATACGACTACATCGCTTTTGACGAGCACCACTTCAACGAGGACCTGCAGTACGCCGACGCCATCCCCATGTTCCGCCGCCTGCTGGCCCTGGCGGGGGAGAAGGGTCTGGAATTCGGCCTGAAGCTCTCCAACACCTTCCCGGTGGACGTAAAGCAGAACGAACTGCCCAGCGAGGAGATGTACATGGCGGGCAAGAGCCTGTTCCCCCTGACCATCGAAATGGCCCGGCGCATCAGCAGGGAGTTCAACGGCCGCCTGCGCCTGAGCTACTCCGGCGGCGCGGACTATTTCAACATCGACAAGCTCTTCCAGTGCGGCATCTGGCCCATCACCATGGCCACCACCGAGCTGAAACCCGGCGGCTACCAGCGCTTCAAGCAGATCGGCGAGAAGCTGGAAGCTCTCAAGTTTGAACCCTTTACAGCCGTTGATACAGAAAAGGTAGAAGCTCTCGCCCTCGCCATCCGCAGCGACAAATACCACGTCAAGGCCGTCAAGCCCCTGCCCCGGCGGAAGCTCTACGAAAAGGTCCCCCTCATCGACTGCTTCACCGCCCCCTGCAAGGGCGGCTGCCCCATCGGACAGGACATCCCCGAGTACATCGAGCTCTGCCGCCAGGGCAAGTACGCCCAGGCGCTGGAAGTCATCCTGGAGAAGAACCCCCTGCCCTTCATCACCGGCACCATCTGCGCCCATCACTGCATGGACAAGTGTACCCGGAATTTCTATGACCGTTCCGTCCAGATCCGCGCCACCAAGCTAGTGGCCGCCCAGCGTGGCTACGATCAGGTTCTGCCCGCCCTCAAGCCCGCCGCTCCCGTCACGGACGGCAGGAAAGCAGCCGTCATCGGCGGCGGCCCCACCGGCATGGCGGCAGCCTACTTCTGCGCCCGGGCCGGGATCCCCACCACCCTCTTCGAGAAGGAGGCCGCTCTGGGCGGCGTCGTCCGCCACGTGATCCCCTCCTTCCGCATCAGCGACGAGGCCATCGAGAAGGACGCGGCTCTCATGCGCAAAATGGGTGTGGAGGTCAGGCTGAACACCCACGCCCCTGCGGTGGATGAACTGAAAGCCCAGGGCTATACCCACATCTTCTTCGCTATAGGCGCGTGGAAGGCAGGAAACCTCCGGCTGAACGGCAATGTGAAGCCCGTCATCGCATGGATGCGGGACGTGAAGGCCGGTAAGACGGAGCCTCTGGGCCATGTGGCCGTCATCGGCGGCGGCAACACCGCCATGGACGCCGCCCGTCTGGCTCTCCGGTCTGGAGCTTCGAGCAGCACCCTGGTCTACCGCCGCACGAAAAAATACATGCCCGCCGACGCCGAGGAGCTGGAGCTGGCCATTGCCGACGGCGTAAAATTCCTGGAGCTGGTGTCCCCGGCGGAGCAGAAGGACGGGAAGCTCATCTGCAAAAAGATGGTCCTGGGCGCGCCCGACGCCTCCGGCCGCCGCGCTCCCGTGGAGACGGACGAGACGGTGGAGATCCCCTGTGACACCGTGATCTCCGCCGTAGGCGAGAAGGTGGACGCCGAGGCTCTGGCCTCCTATGGCATTGAGACCGACAGCCGGGGCTGCCCCGACTTCAAGACCAACCTGGAGAACGTCTACACCGGCGGCGACGTCTTCCGGGGCCCCGCCACGGTGGTGGAAGGCATCGCGGACGCCACAGCCTTTGCCCAAGCGGTCATTGGCGCAAAGCACGAGCCCCATATCCCCGCCTCTGCCCACGCCGGCAGGGAGGAGGCCATCGCCAGAAAGGGCGTCCTCTGCGAATCCGCCAAGCGGGAGGGTGACCGCTGCCTGAGCTGCAACGTGGTCTGCCAGGCCTGCGCCGACGTGTGCCCCAACCGGGCCAACGTGGTGGTGAAGCTCCCCGACGGCCGGGCCCAGATCCTGCACGTGGACCGGATGTGCAACGAGTGCGGCAACTGCAAGGTATTCTGCCCCTACGACAGCGCCCCCTACAAGGATAAGTTCACCCTGTTCCACGACCGCGCCGGCTTCGACGAGAGCGAGGGCAACCAGGGCTTCCTGCCCCTGGGCGGCAGCCGCGTCCTGGTGCGCCTGAACGGGAAGGTGGAGGAGATCGACCTGGACGAGACCAACGGCCTGCCCGCCGGGCTTGAGATCTTGATCTACACCGTCCTGACCCGCTACCGCTACCTGATTGGATAATCCTGCAAAAAAGATAAACAGCTCCCCCTGTGCCGGGCATGGCATAGGGGGAGCTGTTTCGTTATTCAAGCCAGCCCTGTCAGATACCGCTCCGCCTGCACGGCGGCGATGGCCCCGTCGGCGGCGGCGGTGACCATCTGCCGCAGGCTCTTGACCCGCACGTCCCCGGCGGCGAAAACGCCGGGAATGGCGGTGCGCATATCCCTGTCGGTGGGGATGTACCCGTTCTCCAGGGGGAGCTGGCCGGCGAACAGTCCGGTGTTGGGCAGATAGCCCACAAAGCCGAAGAGCCCCAGCATTCCGTCCTCCGGGGCGGCCTTGATAACCGTCAGCTCGCCGGTTTTCACGTTTTTGACCGTCAGCGTGTCCAGCACATCGGCCCCCTCTGCTTTCACCGCCACGCTGTCCCAGAGAAAGCTGATTTTCGGATTGGCGAAGGCCTTCTCCTGAATGGATTTTGCCGCCCGCAGCTGGTCCCGCCGGTGGATGATGGTGACCTTTCTGGCGAACCGGGTGAGAAAAATAGCCTCCTCCACCGCGCTGTCGCCCCCTCCGGCCACATATACGTCCAATCCCCGGAAGAAGGCGCCGTCGCAGGTGGCGCAGTAGGAGATCCCCCGTCCGACAAAGGCTGCCTCGTTCTCGCACCCAATGGGACGGGGGGACGCACCGGCGGCAAGGATCACCGTCCGGGCCTCATAGGTCTCCCTGCCGCCCACAAGGCGCTTGACCTCGCCGGACAGCTGGACCGTTTGAATATCGTCCCTTTTCCGCTCCACGCCGAAGCGCTGGCACTGGGCGGCCATCCGGGCGGCCAGGGTGACCCCGGTCTCGCCCTCCAGCAGCTGCCCGGGATAGTTCTCCACGTCGGCGCTGAGGGCGATCTGCCCGCCGTCCGGCCCCTTTTCGATGAGCAGGGTTTTCAGCCGGCTCCGCCCGGCGTACAGTCCGGCGGTGAGCCCCGCGGGGCCGCCGCCCAGAATAATGACATCGTAGAGTTCACTCATAAGATATCCTCCTGTCTGCTTACAAATCAAAATATGTTTTTATCTGTCTTGCCGCATCCTCCGGTGAAAGATGTGTATTGTCGATTTTAATGTAGTTTTCAAAGGGAATTTCCCCCTCATGGCTCTCCAGACGGTATCGGGCGTCGTCATTTATCACCCGTTGATTTGAAGCGGCGATATCCCGTTTTGAGGCTTTATTTTTCAGCCTGTTTTCACTGACATTCCTCTGCATCCGGACATCCCTTGCGGCCACAAGCTCCACATAATAGAATTCCACATCCGGGCACCTCTCCTTGAAGATGTTTTTCACATGTTCAATATACGCCCAGTCCGACGGCATGTCGAACGCCCACATATAGGTGAAGATCATTCCATACAGCCCGGAAGAGGCGAACTCCTCAAAAACGACTTCCCGCAGACGGTTGATCGCCGCACCATAAAAGCCGCCGAAGATCTCAATGACGGGTTCGATTGCCATATGGTTATGGAACAGCCTGAGGTCCGTAATTTTCATCAATTCCTGTCCCACGGTCATTTTCCCTACTGCTGCGTTGCCGATCAGAAATACCAGCTTCACATAGTATCCCCCCAAGTTTTGATATAAATTTCCGAAAAATATGCAAAAACTCGCAGAAGTAAAATTTAATTCGCCGCAAATACTACCTCCAGCGCAACTTGCGCGATTTCAGGAAGGAGGAAGATTTGAGATGAAAAAAGCAGCGATCCTTGCAGCCGCCTTAGCGATGGTCCTGACCCTGGCGGCCTGCGGCAACCGGGACAACAACAATTCCAACAACCGTCCCAATGACACCACCACCACGGACAACGGGAACGTCAACGGCTCCCACGATCAGAACGGCACCACCACCGGCAACGGCACTACTACCGGCAATGGTACCACCACCGGTAACGGCGCCACCACCGGTAACGGCGCCACCACCGGCAACGACCCCATCACCGGCAGCGGGTCCCTTACCGATAACAACGGCGTTACCGGGACCAACGACAACACCACGAGCCGCAGCCGGGTAGGCAACGATCTGCGCCGCGCGGCGGACGACGTGGGCGACGCGGTGACCGGCATGGTAGACGGTACCCGCAACGCCGTCACCCGCGGTACCAGCACCACCACCTTTCAGCGGATGCTGGACAACGCCCGGGTCCATGATATGGACGGCGTATTGACCGACGGCGAAAACAGCCGCTGGTAATTCTTTTTCTTGAAAGAAAAAGAATCAAGAAAATAGTACAAGAGGACGCGGAGACCCGGGAAGACACCCTGGCCTCCGCGTCCTTCTATTCCGTCCAGTCGGTGACTTCGTAACACTTCTCCCCGGGAAGCAGGGGGATCTGGATATATTTGTCATATTTTGCCTGCCCGAACCGCTCCAGATAGATCTCCTGGTGCCTGCGCAGCACCTCCGCCTCCTCCGGCATAGGGTCCGCCCAGCAGATGGTCTTGAAGTGGACGCCGAAGAGGGCGGTGTCGTACCCCAGCGTCTTTGCCCCGTTCCGGGCATAGAACCCCAGACGGCGCAGGATCATCTCATCCCGCTCCGGGTCTCCGGTGGGGGCCTCCGTCTCTCCGATGAAAACTGTGTCCGGCGGATAGTAAGCAATGGCGGCTTTCAGCAGCCGTCCGCCCACCCCGCCGTTCCGCTTCCCGGCGGGGACGCAGAGGTAGTCGATCAGGACGAACCGTCCGCCGGAGTGCTTCCACAGCAGGATGTACCCCGCCATTTCACCCCCGTCGTCCACCAGGACCAGCGGGTCGTAAATCCCCATTTCCCGCATCCGCTCCATTGCCCACAGGGGTTTCAGCTCGGCAGGGGGGAAGGCCTCCGTCAAATCGGTTTCGTAGACCCGTTTCAATTCTTCCGGGGTCAGAATTCTCAAGTGCATGTCGTAAGCTCCAATTTCATCATAATAGCGTCCTCTTTCGGGTCCAGGTAGTAATTTTTTCTCCGGCCCACTTCCCGGTAGCCCAGCTTCTCATAGAGGGCCGCCGCTCCCGTATTGGAGGGACGCACCTCCAGAAAAAGACTGGCCAAACCATGTTCCCGCCCATAGCGGTGGAATTCCTCCAGCAGAGCGGACGCGATGCCCTGCCGCCGGGCCGCAGGAGCGACGGCGATGTTGTCCACGCCTCCCTCGTCCAAAACGGCGGAAAAGAAGAGGTATCCCAAAACCTTCCCGTCCTCCGCCAGAGCCAGCAGGGAAGTGGTATTCTCGTTCGACAGTGTTTCCTCAAATATCCGCCGGGACCAGGGGTCCTCCGGAAAGCAGATTTTTTCCAGATCCGCCACCGCGTCCAGGTGGGCGGCGGTCATAGGGACGATCTGATAGTTCATATTTCATTTCGCCTCCAGCCAGTTCTTCCCGCAGTGGGCGTCCGCCGTCAGGGGCACCGACAGAGCGTATACGCCCTCCATCTCCTCCGTAAGAAGGGCCATCACCCGATCCGCCTCATCCTCCGGGCACTCGACGATCAGCTCGTCGTGGACCTGCATAATCAGCCTGGCCTGAAGATCCTCTTTTTTCAGCCGTTCAAACACCTTCACCATGGCCAGCTTGATGATGTCCGCCGCCGCGCCCTGGATGGGCATGTTCAGCGCCACGCGCTCCCCGAAGGAGCGGGTATTGAAGTTGCTGGCCTTGATCTCCGGCAGGGCCCGGCGGCGGTGGAACATGGTTTCCACATACCCGTCCTCCCGGGCCTTCTTCACCACATTGTCCATGTACGCCTTGACCCCGGGGAACCGGGTGAAGTAGGCGTCCATATACTCCTTGGCCTCCGCCACCGAGACTCCCAGGTCCTGGGACAGGGAGAAGGCGGAGATGCCGTAGACGATGCCGAAGTTCACCGCCTTGGCCGCCCGGCGCATGTTGGCCGTCACCTGTTCGATGGGCACCCCGAACACATGGGCGGCGGTGACGGTGTGGAAATCCTCCCCGGAGAGAAAAGCTTCCTGCATGGCCTGGTCCCCGGAAATGTGGGCCAGCAGCCGCAGCTCGATCTGGCTGTAGTCCGCATCCACCAGGAGTTTGCCGGGTTCCGCCGTGAACATGCGGCGCAGTTCGCTGCCCAGCTCCGTCCGGGTGGGGATATTTTGCAGATTGGGCTCCGTGGAGCTGAGCCGCCCGGTGGCGGTGACAGTCATCTGGAAGCTGGTCCGCACCCGCCCGTCGGGTGGGATGACCTTCAAAAGACCGTCCACGTAGGTGCTTTTCAGCTTGGCGTACTGCCGGTACTCCAGCACCTCGCCCACAATGGGGTGCTGGCCCCGGAGCTTGTCCAGGACCTCCGCGTTGGTGGAGTAGCCGGTTTTCGTCTTCTTGTAGGCGGGCATTCCCAGCTTGTCGAAGAGGATTTCCCCCAGCTGCTTGGGGGAGTTGATGTTGAACTTCCCGGCGTAGGAGTAGATCTTCTCCTCCAGCGTCTCCAGCGCGGCGGAGAGCGTCTCGCCGAAGCTCTGCAAAGCCCTGGCGTCCACCCGGAAGCCCGCGTTCTCCATCTCCGCCAGCACCCGGCAAAGGGGCAGCTCCACGTTGAAGTACAGCCAGTCCACGCCCGTCTCCCTGAGCTTGGGCAGCATGGCGTCATACAGCGCGGACACGGCGGACATGTAGCTTAAAAAGGTGGCCTCTACCTGGACGGTATCCCCCAGCATGGAGAAGGCGTCCGGCTCCAGATACAGCGGCTTGGGCAGCTCCTCCCGGAACCAGGAGGCGAAGAGCCGCCCGATGTCGTAATGCCCCGCCGTAGCGTCCAGCAGGTATCCCGCCAGGGCGGTGTCGAAGATGAACCCCTCCGCCGGGAGGCCGTTCTCCAGCAGCGTCCGCATCAGGTCCTTCACATCATGGGAGACTTTTTTGATGTCCGCCGAGAACAGGGCGGCCAGCAGCTTGTTCCAGTCCCCGCTGTAGTGGTTAAAGTAGAACTCGCCCGCCGTGGACGAATTTTCGCCGGTGCTGCATTCCGCAGCAACAGCGGACAGGTCCGGCAGGGCCAGCACCGTCACATACGCCGCCTGCCGGAAGGTCTCCAGCAGCTTTTCCGCCTGGTGTTCGTCCGTCACCCGCTCCACGTGGGTCTCCCAGTCCGCGTTTTCCTCCGCGGGCTTTTCCGCCTTTGGAGCCTCCTGGGCGGTGAGGCCCATTTTTTCAATGAGCTTGTTGAACTCCAGCCGCAGGAAAATGTTGTACAGTTCCGGCTTCGCCGGCCGGCGGAGGTTTTCCGTCGGGTCGAAGTCCAGGGGTGCGTCGGTAATAATGGTGGCCAGATGGTAGCTCATCCGGGCGCTCTCCTCGCCCTCCGCCAGCTTCTTGATGACGCCGGGCTTTGCCTCGATGTCCGGCATGGCGGCGTACAGCGCGTCGATGGTCTCATACCGCTGTACCAGCGCCATGGCGGTCTTTTCCCCCACGCCCTTCACTCCGGGGATGTTGTCGGAGGAGTCCCCCATGAGGGCTTTCAGGTCGATGATGTGGATGGGGTCGAATCCGTACTCCTCCCGGAAGCTCTCCGGCGTCATATCTTTGGTGGTGGTCTGTCCCATACGGGTGGACACCAGCTTGACCTTGGTCTGGCCGGTAATGAGCTGGAGGCTGTCCTTGTCCCCGGTGACCGCCACGCACTGCCAGCCCGCGGCCTCGCACTTCCGGGAGATGGTGCCGATGAGGTCGTCGGCCTCGTACCCCGCCAGCTCGTAGCGGGGGATGTCCATGGCGTCCAGCACCTCCTTGAGCACCGGCATCTGCTGGGCCAGCTCCTCAGGCATACCCTTCCGCTGGGCCTTGTAGCCCTCGTACTCCAGATGCCGGAAGGTGGGCTCCCGCCGGTCGAAGGTAACGCACAGAGCCTCGGGGCGCTCCTCCTCCAGCAGCCGCTGGAGGGTGGTGACAAAGCCGTAGACGGCGTTGGTGTACAGTCCGTCCCGTGTTGTCAGGGGCCGGACGCCGTAAAAGGAGCGGTTGACGATGCTGTTGCCGTCGATGACCATCAGTTTCATGGGTCCCTCCTCGCCCCGCGGCGCGGGGCATCCTTTTCGTTAGGAAGAGTATACCACATTTTGGAAAGATTACAACCGGAAAAAGACTCCCCGGCTTTCGTACAGTTTCTGATCGACAGTCCGGCGCCGCCGGTATCCGCCTTTTCCATGAAATTGCCGGTCTTGGGAAATTTATGGAAATGCAATTTTATTCCTATCCACTATTCACAAAAAGGGGCGGATGTGGTACACTTTAACCGTTATATCGGCGGTCGGCCAGGAGGCCCGCCGCATCCGAACGGAGGAACCAATTTATGGTAGAGATCATTCGACAGGGCGCGTACCTGCTGGACGGACAGATCGTCCCCGCCAACCAGGCCCAGGGGCAGCCCGCTCCGGACCAGTGTCTGGCCCCCGACCAGTGTCTGGCCCCCGACCAGGCGAGAGAAAAGACCATCGCCTACTCCATTCTCCGCGCCCACAACAAGGGGGCGGACCCCAGGAAGCTGCGCATCAAATTTGACGCGCTGATCTCCCACGACATCACCTTTGTAGGCATCGTCCAGACCGCCAAGGCATCCGGTCTGAAGGAATTTCCGGTTCCCTATGCCATGACCAACTGCCACAACTCCTTGTGCGCCGTAGGCGGCACCATCAACGAGGACGACCACGCCTTCGGCCTCTCGGCGGCGAAGAAGTACGGCGGCATCTACGTCCCTGCCAACCAGGCCGTCATCCACCAGTACGCCCGGGAGCGCCTGGCGGGCTGCGGCAAGATGATCCTGGGATCCGACTCCCACACCCGCTACGGGGCCTATGGCTGCATGGGCGTGGGCGAGGGCGGCGGCGAGCTGGTCAAGCAGCTGCTGGAGAACACCTACGACGTTCCCGCGCCGGAGGTGGTCCTGGTCTGGCTGGACGGGAAGCCCCGGAAGGGCGTGGGGCCCCAGGACGTGGCCATCGCCCTGGTGGCGGCCACCTTCCCCAAGGGGGACGTGAAGAACAAGGTCCTGGAATTCGTGGGCCCCGGCGTGAAGGAGCTCAGCGCCGACTACCGCATCGGCATCGACGTGATGACCACCGAGACCAGCTGCC
The DNA here is from genome assembly GCA_021768185.1 of Oscillospiraceae bacterium. Taxonomy (GTDB): domain Bacteria; phylum Bacillota; class Clostridia; order Oscillospirales; family Oscillospiraceae; genus Pelethomonas. The sequence goes on along the minus strand of JAETNP010000002.1, from coordinate 99,474 downwards.
TGACCTCCATCTGGGAGACCGACGAGACTATCCGGAAGTACTACGAGAACATCGGACGGCCGGAGGACTTCAAGGAGCTGAAGCCTCAGAATGGCGCGTACTATGACAGCGTGGTCCGGATCGACCTGAGTAAGGTGGAGTGCATGATCGCCCTGCCCTTCCACCCATCCATCGCCTACACGGTCCATGAATTGCAGGCGGACCCGGAGAGGATCTTTGCCGAGGTGGAGGCCGCCTGCAACAAGCAGCTGGGCGGCAAGGTGACCATGGACCTGCGCCGGAACATCGTGGACGGCAAGGTGACCTGCGACCAGGGGGTCATCGTGGGCTGCTCCGGCGGCATGTATGAGAACATCGTGGAGGCCGCCCATATCCTGGACGGTCAGAGCATCGGCAACGGGTACTTCGACATGAGCGTCTATCCGTCTTCCACGCCCATCTCCCTGGCAATCACTAAAAACGGCACGGCGGCCAAACTCATGGAGGCCGGATGCGTGATGAAGCCCGCCTTCTGCGGGCCCTGCTTCGGGGCGGGGGACACCCCGGCAAACAATACGCTCTCCATCCGCCACGCCACCCGGAACTTCGCCAACCGGGAGGGCAGCAAGCCCGGCAACGGTCAGATCTCCGCCGTGGCTTTGATGGACGCCCGGTCTATCGCCGCCACCGCACGGAACGGCGGCGTGCTGACTGCGGCTACTGATATTGAATATGCGTCCCCGACGCCCGAGGAGCTGGAGTACCGTTATGACGGCGGCGTCTACGCCAAGCGGTGCTATGAGGGCTTCGGCAAGGCCGACCCCACGGCGGAGCTGCGCTATGGCCCCAACATCAAGGACTGGCCCCATATGCCCAGGCTGGAGGAAGACCTGCTGGTAAAGCTGTGCGCCGTCATCCACGACCCGGTGACTACCACCGACGAGCTGATTCCCTCCGGAGAGACAAGCTCCTACCGGTCCAACCCCATTGGGCTCAGCGAGTTCGCTCTCAGCCGCCGGGTGCCGGAGTACGTGGGCCGCAGCAAGGCCGTCCGCGCGCTGGAGGAGGCCCGGGAGGCAGGAGAAGTCCCCGCCGAGGCGGCGGCGATTCTGGAGAAGGTGGGGGGCGATATGGCCCGCACCACCATCGGCTCCTGCGTGTTCGCCAACAAGCCCGGCGACGGCTCCGCCCGGGAGCAGGCGGCGTCCTGCCAGAAGGTGCTGGGAGGATTCGCCAACATCTGCTATGAGTACGCCACCAAGCGGTACCGCTCCAACTGCATCAACTGGGGCATCGTGCCCTTTACCATGGACGCCGCCGCAGGGTTCCCCTATGAGGAGGGGGATTGGGTGTACGTTCCCGGGGTGAAGAAGGCCATCGCCGGGGGAGCAGAGGATATTCCCGCCAAGGTTATTCGGAAGGACGGTACGGTCTGCGAGCTGGCGCTCAAGTGCGCGGGGCTGACCGCCGATGAGCGGCTGATCCTCCAGGAGGGGTGCCTTATGAATTACTACGCGGCGGGGTATGGGAAGGATTGACGGAACGGTATAGAACGAATGTTTCACGTGAAACACCCGTGCAACCGGAGTTGCCGTCGAAACAGCCGCTACAGTGCTGAAATAGGAGCAGGCACTCAAAAAAGCACCAAACGCCAGACCTTCGTGCCGAGTGCCGCGAGGCAACCCGTACCCTCGATAGAACTGTGCGCAGGAGTAAGCATTGGCATCGGCATAGTGCACTGGAGATAGACCCATCAGACTAAAGGTCGTAGCGAAAAATAATTTCCCCCGTAATTTGAGGGATTCTTAAACCGTTAGGTTTAAGTGACTTTTTGGGTACTTTTTGTTCACACAAAAAGTACCCGAGGAGTCCGAGGGCGAGAAGCCCTCGGGCTGGTTTGAGAAAACGCTGCCGTTCCGCCCGAAGGGCGGCGGGAAAGAAAGGTTTCAAGTATGGAAAAAATCAAAATGACCACCCCCCTCGTCGAGATGGACGGCGATGAAATGACCCGCGTCCTGTGGGCCATGATTAAGGAAAAATTGATCCTGCCCTTTGTGGATTTAAAGACAGAATACTATGACCTGGGCCTCCTCCATCGGAATGAAACCAAGGACCAGGTGACGGTGGACGCCGCCAACGCCACCAAAAAATACGGCGTGGCGGTGAAGTGTGCCACCATTACCCCCAACCGGCAGAGGATGGAGGAATACCCCCAGCTCACGGAGATGTGGAAAAGCCCCAATGGGACCATCCGGAGCATCCTGGACGGCACCGTGTTCCGCACGCCCATCTGCATCGACGCCATCAAGCCGGTGGTGAAGAACTGGAAGAAGCCCATCACCATCGCCCGCCACGCCTACGGCGACGTATACAAGAGCGTGGATTTCGTGACGGAGAAGCCCGGTACCTGCACCATGACCTTTAAGAGCGACGACGGGACCGAGGAGAAGACCGTCGCCGTGCAGAAGGTGGACGGCCCCGCCGTCTGGCAGGGAGCACACAACAAGGAGAAGTCCATCCGCTCCTTCGCCCGCTCCTGCTTCCAGTACGCCGTCGATACCCGGCAGGACCTGTGGTTCTCCACCAAGGACACCATCGCCAAGGTCTATGACGGCGAGTTTAAACGAATCTTTGAGGAGGAGTATGAGAGCTTCAAGGCTAAATTTGAGGAGCTGGGCATCACTTACTTCTATACCCTCATCGACGACGCGGTGGCCCGGGTCATCCGCTCGGAAGGCGGCTATATCTGGGCCTGCAAGAATTACGACGGCGACGTAATGAGCGACATGGTCTCCACCGCCTTCGGCTCCCTGGCGATGATGACCTCCGTGCTGGCCGCCCCCGATGGCACTACCGAGTTCGAGGCCGCCCACGGCACCGTGACAAGGCACTATTACCGCTATCTCAAGGGGGAGAAGACCTCCACCAACCCCATGGCCACTATCTTCGCCTGGAGCGGCGCCCTGCGGAAGCGGGGAGAGCTGGACGGACTGGAGGAGTTGGTCCGGTTCGCCGGGAAGCTGGAGGAGGCCTGCTTCGACACCCTTAACGCAGGCGTTATGACCAAAGATCTGGTGGGCCTGGCGGAGCCGGGATTTTCCGCCCGGGCGGTGAATTCCGAGGAATTTCTGGACGAAATCGCCGGGAGGCTGGCACGAAAGCTGTGATCTGTGTCCCGCTGGCGGACTGGAAACGGTCCGCCAAATTTTTTCTGCAAAGTGGTAATTATCACTTGACAGGACCGCTCCGGGGCTGTACTATATGTATGTTCGCGCTGCGGACTGGAGCGCAATATCTTGTGTTTGGGGGCGGCTAAGATCCTGCGCCTGGGCACAGTTTTGAATTTCATTGATATACTGAGGAGTACGGGGAAATGACGATCGAAAAGTTGAAAAAACGGGACGGGCGAGTGGTCAGCTTCGATAAGGAGAAGATCGCGGGCGCCATTGCCAAGGCCTTTGAGGCCACCTATAAGCCGGGGCAGGAGGATGTTGCCGAAGCCCTGGCGGACGAGGTGCTGTCCATCCTGGAGGTGGAGGGCGCGGCGGCCCCGGAGGTGGAGCATATCCAGGACCTGGTGGAAAAGGTCCTTATGGACAACGGATATATCCAGACAGCCAAGGCATACATCCTCTACCGCAACGAGCGCAGCCGGGTCCGGGAGATGAACACCCGGCTCATGAAGACTTACGAGGACATCACTTTCTCCGACGCGGTGGACTCCGACGTGAAACGGGAAAACGCCAATATCAACGGCGACACCGCCATGGGCTCCATGCTGAAATACGGCAGCGAGGGCGCAAAGCAGTTTTATCAGATGTTCGTCCTCAAGCCTGAGCACGCCAAGGCCCACCAGGAGGGGGACATCCATATCCACGATCTGGACTTCTACACCCTCACCACCACCTGCTGCCAGATCGACATCAAGAAGCTGTTCAAGGGCGGGTTCTCCACCGGCCACGGCTACCTGCGGGAGCCCAACGACATCGCCTCCTATGCCGCGCTGGCCTGCATCGCTATTCAGTCCAACCAGAACGACCAGCACGGCGGACAAGCCATCGTCAACTTCGACTACGGTATGGCCGACGGCGTGAAGAAGACCTTCCGCCGGTACTACACCCGGAATCTGGCCAAGGCCCTGATGCTCTGGCATGACGACATGGAGGACCCGGAGAATGATCTGAAGGCCCTGCGGGAGAAGATCGAGGAGGAGACCGGGAAGTATCCCCATCTGGAGCACTGTGATGCTTATATGGCGGAGGAGTTGCCCCATCTGGTGGAGAAGTACGGCGATGAGGAGCGGATGAAGAAGGCCCAGGCTATGGCCGTCCACTACGCCGAGAAGGAGACCGACCGGGCCACCTTCCAGGCCATGGAGGCGTTCATCCACAACCTGAACACCATGCACTCCCGGGCGGGGGCCCAGACGCCCTTCTCCTCCATCAACTACGGCATGGATACCTCCCCGGAGGGGCGGATGGTCATGAAGAACCTGCTGCTGACCACGGAGCAGGGGCTGGGCAACGGGGAGACCCCCATTTTCCCCATCCAGATCTTCCGGGTGAAGGAGGGGGTCAACTACAACCCCGGCGAGCCCAACTATGACCTCTTCAAGCTGGCCTGCCGGTGCTCCGCCAAGCGGCTGTTCCCCAACTTCGCGTTTATTGACGCGCCGTTCAATCTGCAGTACTACGACCCCAGGCGGCCGGAGACGGAGATCGCCTATATGGGCTGCCGGACGCGGGTCATCTCCAATGTGTATGATCCCTCCCGGCAGCAGTGCAACCAGCGGGGGAACCTGAGCTTTACTTCCATCAACCTGCCCCGGATCGCCATCAAGGCCAAGGGGGATCTGGACGTCTTCTTCGACGAGCTGGACCGGAAGATGGACCTGTGCGTGGACCAGCTGCTGGAGCGGTTTGAGATCCAGGCGCGGAAGCATGTGTACAACTTCCCCTTCCTCATGGGGCAGGGGGTTTGGCTGGACAGCGAGAAGCTGGGCTGGACCGACGAGGTCCGGGAGGTGCTCAAGCATGGAACGCTGTCGGTGGGCTTTATCGGTCTGGCGGAGACGCTGGTGGCGCTGACGGGCCAGCACCACGGGGAGAGCGAGCGCAGCCAGCGGCTGGGCCTGGAAATCATCGCCCGGATGCGGGCAAGGATGGACGCGGAGAGCCAGAAGACGGGGCTCAATTTCTCCCTGCTGGCTACCCCCGCCGAGGGGCTGTCGGGACGGTTCATCCGGATGGACAAGAAGCGCTTCGGGGAGATCCCCGGGGTGACGGACAGGGATTACTATACCAACAGCTTCCATATTCCGGTGTACTATCCCATCAGCGCTTTTGAGAAGATCAAGCTGGAGGCCCCCTATCACGCGCTGACCAACGCGGGGCACATCAGCTACGTAGAGATGGACGGCGACCCGCTGAAGAATCTGGACGCCTTCGAGAAGGTGGTCCGGTGCATGAAGGAGGCGGGCATCGGGTACGGTTCGGTGAACCATCCGGTGGACCGGGACCCCTGCTGCGGGTATACGGGAATTATTGACGACGAGTGCCCCGGCTGCGGGCGGAAGGAGTGCTCCTGCCCGGAGGGCTTTGAGCGCATCCGCCGGATCACGGGGTATCTGGTGGGCAGCATGGACCAGTGGAATGACGCCAAGTCCGCCGAAGAGGCAGACCGGGTAAAGCACGGGGTTTAATGCAGAGAAGGGCGGAGGGCGAGAGCCCTCCGCTTTTCTTTGCGGCGGCTAGCAGCTAAGGCGGCCGGAGGCCGCCCCACGGGGTGCGCAGCCCCCGGGGCGGCAAATAGAAACAAGTACCGTGCCGCGCGGAGCGCGGCAGAGATGATTTTTCTATCTTTCCCCTTGACGCTTCCCCCTCCTATTATTATAATGAGCACAACTATTCCGCTGGGAAAGGAAAAAAGAACTATGCCCCGAATTGCAGCCATCCATGACCTCAGCGGCTTCGGCCGCTGCGCCTTGACCATTGTTATGCCGGTGCTCTCCGCTATGGGGGTGCAGTGCTGCCCGCTGCCGACCGCGCTGCTGTCCACCCATACCGGGGGATTCCAGGGCAACACCTTCCTGGATCTGACGGACCAGATGGGGCCGGTGGCCGCCCACTGGAGGAAGGAGGGCGTGACCTTCGACGGGATCTACACCGGCTTTATGAGCTCCGTGGAGCAGATGGCGCGGACGGCGGAGTTTATCCGCAGCTTTCGGAGGACGGGGGCCCCTGTTCTCATTGACCCGGTGATGGGGGACGACGGACGGGCCTACCGGACCTACACGGCGGAAATGTGCCGGGCCATGGCGGAGCTGGCGGCGGAGGCGGATGTGATCACCCCCAACCGTACCGAGGCCGCGCTGCTGCTGGGGGAGGACTATGAAAACCTTCGGCTGGACAGGGAGGAGGACTGCCGGAAGTGGTGCGGGGCGCTGAGCCTGAAAGGGCGGCGGTCCGTGGTGCTCACCGGGGTCTCCCTGGCGGAGGACGCCGTAGGGGCCGCCTGCTTCGACCGGGACCGGGGGACGGTGGAGTTTGTTTCCGCGCCGCTGGTGGAAGGGCAGTTCCATGGGACGGGGGACCTGTTTGCCAGCGTGCTGGCGGGCGGTCTGGTCCGGGGATGGTCCCTGGCGGAGGCGGCGGGACTGGCGGCGGCGTTCGTCAGCCAATGCGCCCGGCGGACGAAAGAGGAGGGGACGCCCCGGAGAGAGGGCGTGGACTTCGAGCCACTGCTGTGGCGGCTGGGGCGGAGAATGGAGGAGAGCCCATGCCGGAGCTGACAACCAACGTCCGCTATGTCAAGGGCATCGGGGAACAGCGGGCCAAGAGCTTGGAAAAGCTGGAGATACGGACGCTGAAGGATTTGATCTCCTATTTCCCCAGGGCTTACGACGACCGGCGGACCTTTAAGAAGATCCGGGACCTGGAGGAGGGGGAGAACGCCTGCGTGGAGGCCATGGTGGCCGCCCCGCCGACGTTGAACCGTATCCGGGCCGGGCTGGAGCTGGTGAAGCTCCGGGCGGTGGACGAGACCGGGACTCTGGATATTACCTTCTTTAATCAGACCTACCGGAAGGACAGCTTCCAGGCGGGGGAGACCTACACCTTCTTCGGCAAGGCGGAGGCCGCGGGGCGCAGGCGCGCCATGGCGAATCCTATCGTGGAGCAGGAGGGCGGGCGGCTTGTGACGGGACGGATTATGCCTATCTATCCCCTCACTGCAGGTATCAGCCAATTGATGCTGGTGAAGGCGATGGAGCAGGGGCTGGCCGCCTGCCGGACCCTGCTGCCGGACCCGCTGCCGGACGAGGTCCGGCAGGAGCATGGGTTATGCCGCATCGGCTATGCCTATGAGCAGATCCATTTTCCGGACAGCGAGGAGGAACTGGCCATTGCCCGGCGGCGGCTGGTATTCGAGGAGCTGTTCCTGCTGGCTATCGGGCTGCGGCGGCTGCGGGGAAGACGGGATCAGTTGACCTGCGCGCCCTGGGAGAACACGGATTTGACAGGGTTTTATGGGCAGCTTCCTTTTGATCTGACCGGGGCCCAGCGGCGGGCCATTGAGGACATCCGCGCCGACCTGACCGCCGGACGGCCTATGAACCGGCTGGTCCAGGGGGATGTGGGCTCCGGCAAGACCATGGTGGCCGCTGCCGCCATGGTGTGCGCCGCCGCCAATGGGAAGCAGGCGGCGCTGATGGCCCCCACGGAGATCCTGGCGGAGCAGCACTACAAGGGATTGGCCCCGCTGCTGGAGAAATTGGGCATCCGCACTGCCCTGCTCACCGGGGCAGTGAAGGCGAAGGAGCGCAGGAGCATTCTGGCGGCGCTGGAGAGCGGGGAGGTGCAGGCGGTTATTGGCACTCACGCCCTTATCAGCGCGGATGTGGCGTATCGGGACTTGGGGCTGGTGGTGACGGACGAGCAGCACCGGTTCGGCGTGGGCCAGCGCGGAGCGCTGGCGGCCAAGGGGGAGCGGCCCCATCTGCTGGTCATGTCCGCTACGCCCATCCCCAGGACGCTGGCGCTGATGATCTACGGAGACCTGGATGTTTCGGTCATTGATGAGCTTCCGCCGGGACGGCAGAATATTGATACCTTCGCCGTCCCCGGCAGCTACCGGCAGAGGATTTATCGGTTCATTGAAAAGCAGATCGCGGAGGGGCGGCAGGCTTACATGATCTGCTCCATGGTGGAGGAGAACGACCAGATCCCCGATGACCGCAAGGCGGCGGCGGAGTATGCGAAGATGCTCCAGGAGAAGGTGTTTCCCCATCTGCATGTGGCCTGCGTGCACGGGAGGATGAAGCCCAAAGAGAAGGAGAAGGTCATGGCGGCCTTTGCCGCCGGGGAGACCCACATTCTGGTCTCCACCACGGTGGTGGAGGTGGGGGTGGACGTGCCCAACGCCGCCGTGATGGTGGTGGAGGACGCGGACCGGTTCGGGCTCAGCCAGCTCCACCAGCTCCGGGGCCGGGTTGGCCGGGGGAGCCACAAGTCCTATTGTATTTTGATTTCGGATAATCGGAGCGAGGAGGCCCGGGCGCGGCTGAAGGTCATGACCCAGACGGGGGATGGATTTAAAATTGCCGAGGAGGACTTGCGGCTGCGTGGGCCGGGGGATTTCTTCGGGCGGCGGCAGCATGGACTTCCGGCGCTGAAAATTGCGGATTTGACCTGCGATATGGCTTTATTGAAGGAGGCCCAGGGGGCGGCGATGGAGCTGCTGGAGAGAGATCCTGAATTGATTTCTTGTCCCGCCACGGCGGGACGGGTCGAGGAGATGTTTTCCTCCGGGGTGGAGGCTATGAACTAATTGCCGCCGCGCAGCGGCGGCCCTGGCTCTAATCTTTCGTTTAGATTCGCCCCTGCCGGGGCGGGGCCTTCTTTTCGTGCGAACGAAAAGAAGCAAAAGGTCGCTTAGGAAACTACGTTTCCTAAGGACCTTCCTGAATTACGGGGGTGATTAGTTTCCCTCCGACGAACCTTGATTTGTTCTGTCGTTAATACCTTCGTTGGTGCGCCGGTCTTCTGCGGCTACCCACGGGTCCTTACGGTAGTGCTTACTGCTGCGCCGCTTCTATAACCAGTCTTCGTCCACCGCCAGAACTATGGGTGAATGGGGAAGCCTCCATCACGCACCCCGGGGAGTTAGCCCCGCTATACGGTAGGGGCTGCCGATTACCACGCTGAAATAGACGCTGGAGAGGAACGAAGCGGACGGCAGTAAGTTTAGACAAAACCGACTGTGCCTTGGGCGCAAAACTAATCAAAAAATAAGGGATTCTTAAACCGCCAGGTTTAAGTGACTTTTTGGGTACTTTTTGTTCACACAAAAAGTACCCGAGGAGTCCGGGGGCGAGAAGCCCCCGGGCCATCGAATAGATATAGCTGCCCCCTGCCGCCAGGCAGAGAATAAAAGCAAAACATACGAGGAGGAGTAAAAAAATGCCTAAATGGTTGGACAACGCAGTCTTCTATGAAATTTACCCCCAATCCTTCTGTGATACCAACGCCGATGGAATCGGCGACTTCCAGGGGATCATCAAAAAACTCGACTACATCCGGGAGCTGGGCTGCAACGCCATCTGGATCAATCCCTGCTTCCAGTCCCCCTTCGGGGACGCGGGCTACGACGTCTCCGACTACTACACCGCCGCGCCCCGCTATGGAACCAATGAGGACCTCAAGCAGCTCTTTAAGGCAGCCCATGAAAAGAACATCCATGTCCTCCTGGACCTGGTGCCGGGACACACCTCCCTGGAGCACCCCTGGTTCAAGGAGTCCATGAAGCCGGAACGCAATGAATACACCGACCGCTACATCTGGACGGACAATATCTGGGAGCGGCCCGGCACCATGGACTGCCTGCGGGCCATCTCCCAGCGGAACGGCGCCTGCGCGGTGAACTTTTTCTCCAACCAGCCCGCCCTTAACTACGGCTACTACAAGGTGGAAAAATCCTGGCAGCAGCCCGTGGACGCCCCCGGCCCCCGGGCTACCCTGGAGGCCATGAAGGACGTCATGCGCTTCTGGCTCCGGATGGGGTGCGACGGGTTCCGGGTGGACATGGCCATGTCCCTGGTCAAGAACGACCCCGAGAGCAAGGGCACCATCGCCCTGTGGCAGGAGGTCCGCCGGTTCCTGGACGAGGAGTTCCCCGAGGCGGGCATGATCGCCGAGTGGGGCGAGCCGGACAAGTCCTTGGCGGGAGGCTTCCACATGGACTTTCTGCTCCACGGCGGCCCGTCCCACTATGACGACCTGTTCCGCTGCGAGGAGCCCTTCTTCTCCAGCAGGGGGAAGGGCGACGCCTCCGGATTTGCGGAGCACTACCGGTATTACATGGAGAAAACCGGCGGAAAGGGGCTCATCTGCATCCCCTCCGGCAACCATGACACGGCCCGGCTGGCCCCCCTGCTTCAGGGGGATGAGCTGAAGCAGGCCTTCGCCTTCCTGCTGTCCATGCCCGGCGCGCCCTTCATCTACTACGGCGACGAGATCGGGATGCGTTACCTGGAGGGGCTGACCTCGGTAGAGGGCGGCTACAACCGCACCGGCGCGCGCACGCCTATGCAGTGGGACCACTCGGTCAACGCCGGGTTCAGCGCCGCGCCGAAGGAGCGGCTGTACATCTGCCAGGATGAGGCGGCGGACCGCCCCACCGCGGAGGACCAGATGGCGGATGAGAACTCCCTCTACCACGAGATCCGGCGGCTGATCGCCGTGCGGCAGGCCCATGAGGCGCTCCAGAGCAACGGCGGGATCGAATTTGTGTACGCGGAGGAGAAGACCTATCCGCTGGCCTATGTACGCTCCGCCGGGGAGGAGAAGATCCTGGTGGTCCTGAATCCCTCTATGAAGGAGGCGGCCTTCCCGGGAGATTTCAAGCCGGCGGAAACCCTGTACCGGTTCGGCGGCGAGGCCGTCTTTGGCGGCGGAAAGGTGAGCGTTCCGGCCAATTCGGCGGGATTTTACAGGATTTAATGGGGACGCCCTCCCGCTCCCGGCATAGGATGGGAGAAAGGGAGGGGTGGAGATGGACCCGAGGGAGCTGAACCTGTTCGTTTCGGCGGTGGCCAACGGACTCTACGAGAGCCTGCCGCCGGAGCGGCTGGCGGTGCTGGCGGCGGTATTCGTCCAGCTGGGGGACACGCTGGCGGCGATGGCGGCCCAGGCGGCCTTCCTGAGGAAGGACTGCCGGTGAGACGGCAGGCGGAGAGAGCGCGGAGCAAAAGGCTTCGCGCTCTTTTTTGGCGTTTGCCGCATATAGTCAACACAGTTGAAAAAGCGCATGTGCGCTTTTTCAATCAATGGGCCGCTGGCCCATTGGCGCACAGTATGCGCCGCTGTGTTGACTATGAAGTCTTCAGCAGAAGCCGCTTTGGCGGCTTCCTGCGGCGTGAAACGCCGCAGAGTTGAAAAGAAGTCTTTTACTTCTTTTCAACTGCTTTGACTATAAGATGATGGGTGGGTCAGGCTGTTTTTCGGGATTTTTTCATCATGGAGTTGCATATTTCGACAATTTGTGATATGGTTTAAGAAAGACCCGCAATTTGTTCAGAAAGAGGGTGGCGGCAGTGACCAGCCAGCGGTGCCCGCGGTGCGGCAGACGGTATCCTTCCTCCTATCGGAGATGTCCCTATTGCTCAGGACAGCGGCGGGATGAACAGCGCCGCCGCCCCGCCAGTCCGCTCAGCCAGATTTTGGAGTACCTGCGGCGGAACAGCTCCCGTATTTTTGTGGGAGGCGCTGCGTTCTTTTTGTGCGTTGCGATCTTGGGGATGCTCCTGACCCAGTGCGGAAAGCCGAAGGAAGAAGCGGAGCAGCCTGATCCGGCCCCGACGGAAGATCCCGTAAAGCAGCCCCTGGCCATCGCGCCGACGGCGGCTTCGCTGGAGATCGGGGAGACGGCGTCGCTGACTGTCTCGGGAGACTACGACAGCCTGACCTGGACGTCCTCCGATGAGGCGGTGGCCTCCGTGGAGAGCGGACGGGTAACGGCCAAGGCCGCCGGTACGGCGCGGATCACCGCCTCCGCCGGCGAGGAGTCCGTGTCCTGCACGGTGACAGTGAAGGAGCCGCCGCCTGTCAGCCGTCCGGAGCTGGCGCTGAACCATACGGACTTTACCATCCGTCCCGGAGACCCGACGCCGGTTCAGATGAAGGTCCGGATCAAGGGGACCAAGGAGGCCTATACGGGCGAGGTGGTCTGGGCCAGCCAGGATCCCTCCGTTGTCACCGTCAGCGAAACCGGAGCGGTGGAGAAGGTGGGCAGGGGGACGACGGTCATTACCGCTTCCGCCGAGGAGCAGGTCCTGGAGTGCATTGTAAGAGTGCGCTGACGCGGCGCGCTGTGAGGAGGTAACACGTGGGATTCCTGGATTTCTTTAAAAAATCTGAGAAAGAGAAGCCGACTGTGGTAAAGCCGGACCCCATAGAGGATATGGAGGCGTACTCCGGTATGCGGGTGGAGGTGACCACCTTTGACGGCCGCCTCCTGTTTGTGGCCAAGCTGCAGAGGCTGCGGGGAAGCATGGCGGAGCTGTACCAGTATTCCGAGGCGGATATTCCGCCGGATACGGAGCCCATGCGCGTGCGCATCCGGGGCTATCATGACCATGAGCGGAAGGCCGTCTATATGGAGGGGACCATCTCCCCCGGCCCTATGCACATCTGGCAGGTGGAGGAGCTGGTGGTGACCAGGATTGGCAACGACCGGGCCTTTTTCCGCCTGAGCACCGACATTGAGGCCACCGTTACCACCTTCGGGGGCATCGGGGCCGGAGAGAAGCCCTGCCGGCTGCTGAACATCAGCGTGGGGGGCGCGTGCATCGGCTCGGAATACCCCTACCGGGAGGGCGACAAGTTTTTGCTGAAGGTGAAGCTGATGGACGACCGGGACATCTCCGCCATGTTCTGCCAGGTGCTGCGTATCATCGACAAGGGGAATTCCGTGTACGAGTACGGCTGCCGGTTTTTGGAGCTGAACGAGAACGACCAGGAGAAGATCACTCAGAATATCTTCGCCGTACAGCGCAAGCAGCGGGGGACGTACTGAGAGAAGGCAGTTTTTAAAAATCAAAATTGACAAATGAGAAGCAAGGGTATATCATAGGCGGGAACGCTGTGAACCCGAAGCTTGTGCCAAAGGCCGCAGACGGTATGTCTGCGGCCTTTGAAAGGCTGTGGACGCTGCGGGATGTGAAATAGGGAAAACTTAAACAATTATTTAAAATTGTTCTGTACTGAACTTAAACTTTTTGCTCTATGATGGGTATGATGGATAAAACAGGAAGCGGAGGGCCCTCCGCTTCACCGGGCGGTATACCGCCCGGTGGATATCTTCTGTACTGGAGGACAGACAGGAGGATGTGTGTATGTGTGTGGAAACGGAAGCGGGCGCTTTGAACCGCTGCGTGATTGTCGTTCCGGCGCTGGACCCGGACGGGACGCTCCCGGGTTTTGCGGCGTCTTTGCTGGAACGGGGCGCGGAGCAGGTGGTCGTGGTGGACGACGGCAGCAGAGAAGGCTGCCGGGGCATTTTTCGGGAGCTGGAGGCCATGACGGACTGTACGGTGCTGCGCCATCAGGTCAACCAGGGCAAGGGCCGGGCTATGAAGGACGCCTTTGCCTACATCGCCGGACAGGAGCGGTGGACCGGCTGCGCCGTAGTGACGGCGGACGCCGACGGACAGCACAGCGTGGAGGACATCTGCGCCGTGGGGCGGGCCGCGCTGGAAGCGCCGGACCAGCTGGTGCTGGGAGTGCGGGACCTGACCCTGCCCCAGGTGCCGGCGCGGTCCAAGGTGGGCAACCGGCTGACCAGCTGGGCTTTCCGGACCCTGTACGGTCCCCGGCTGGGGGACACCCAGACCGGCTTGCGGGGCATCCCGTGGGAACTGCTGGACTGGTGCGGCAGGATCAAGGGGGAGCGGTACGAGTATGAGATGAATATGCTCATCCGGGCCGCCCGGGACCGGGTCCCGCTGCGGCAGGTGAGCATCCAGGTCATCTACTACAACAACAATGAGGGGACCCATCTCCACGCGGTGCGGGACTCCTGGCGGGTGTTCCTGATTTTGGTCTCCGGGCTGGGCTGGTATACGGCCTCCTCCGCGCTGTCGGCGGTGACGGACGTGGCGGCCTTCTGGCTGTGCAGTACGGTGGTCTTTCATCCCCTGCCGGAGCTCTACTGCTACTGGTGGTCCACCCTGTCGGCCCGGGCGCTGTCTTCGGCACTGAACTATTCCCTGAACCGGCGGTATGTATTCGGCGGCAATCCCAGCGTGCGGACCATATTGCGGTATTACTGCCTGTGGGGCTGCCAGCTCATGTGCTCCTATCTGCTGCTGCTGGCGCTGAACTGGCTGCTGCCGGGGATCTGGCCCACGGTGAACAAGGCGCTGGGGGATATCATCCTGGCCATCTGCAGCTATCAGATCCAGATGCACTGGGTCTTTCGAGAGGAGGCGCCCCATGCGGGGTAAACTCTTTTATTTCAGCCGTTTTTTCGTCCGGCTGGGGGTGGGCCGCTGGTCCGTCAATGTCTCGGAGCCGGAGGGGCCCGCGGTGTATGTATGCAGCCACAACAATATGCTGGGGCCGCTGGCGGCGCTGTGCTGGCTCCCCTTTGACGTGAGGCCGTGGGTGCTCCACGTGTTTCTGGAGGAGGAGACCTGCCGGAAGCAGTACCAGGAGTACACCTTCTCCAAGCGGTTCGGAATGCCGGAGCCTCTGGCGGCCATAGGGGCCTGGGGGGTGTCCGGGTATGTCAGCAGTTTGATGCGGTCCATGGGGGCCATTCCGGTCTACCGGGGCACGGTGAAGCTGGGACATACCTTCCGGGAGACCATCGCGGCCCTGCAGAGGGGGGAGAGCGTGCTGATCTTCCCGGATGTGGACTACACCGACGATTCCAGCGGCATCGGGGAGGTCTACGATGGCTTTCTGCTGCTTGAGCGCTTTTGGAGGAAGGTCTCCACACAGCCCCTGCGCTTCGTGCCCCTGCGGCTGGACGCTGCGTCACGGCGCATTACGGAGGGCCGGGCGGTGAGCTTCCGGCGGGACGCGGACTGGAAAACGGAGATGAACCGTGTCCGGGAGGCCCTGCGGGCGGAAATCAACCGGGGTGAATCGCCCCAGCTGCGCATGGAAGGATAGTATCAATGCGGATCAATAAAAGTTTCGCCGGCCTTTTCAAAGGCCGCGGAGACCAGAGGCAGAGCCTCTGGTCGCGCCCCGCAGGGCGCGAAATTCCCTAAAAGCCGCGCTTAAAAAAATCTTCCCTGCAGTACAATCCCAAACACACGCGGCTTTAGCGCGCATTTGCCACGAAGTGGCAAACAGCGCCGGGAGTTCCCGTCAGCTTTTGATCCGCACTATAAATAAAGGCGGACCCGTGAGCATTCCTCACGGGCTCGCCTTTTCCTGTCTTGGCTTACTTGGAATAGGCCGGTTCCCGGCCCAATTTTAAGGTGGAGATGACCTCCTGCATCTGCTGGGCGGAGGAGCGCAGGGCGCTCTCCTCCTCGCCGCTGAGGGGGATCTCCAGGATCTCCTCCAGGCCGTTCCGGCCTACGATGGAGGGGATGCTCAGAGCCAGGCCGTCCAGGCCGTACTGTCCGCTGAGCACCACGGAGATGGGCAGGACCGCGTGCTCGTCCCGGACAATAGAGGCCGCGATGCGCCCCACGCCCATGGCGATGCCGTAGCAGGTGACCCCCTTGCGCTTGATGATCTCATAGGCGCTGTCCCGGACCTGCCGGTAGAGACGGTCCATGTCCGGACGGCTGAGGGCCTGGCCGCGGATCCGGCAGAAGTCCTCCAGGGCCAGGCCGGAGACGTTGGCCTCGCTCCACACCGCCAGTTCGCTGTCCCCATGCTCCCCGATGATGAAGGCGTGGATGTTGCGGCTGTCCACCCGCAGCTCCTCGCCCAGCAGCTGCTTGAGCCGCCCGGTGTCCAGCACGGTGCCGGAGCCGATGACCCGCTCCCTGGGATAGCCGGAGATCTTCCAGGCCGCGTAGGTCAGCACGTCCACCGGGTTGGAGACAATTAAGAGGATGCCGCCGAAGTCCCGGGCGGTGATCTCACGGATGATGGACTCCATGATGGCGATATTCCGCCCGATCAGGTCCAGACGGGTCTCTCCCGGCTTCTGGTTGGCTCCGGCGGTGATGACCACCAGGGCGCAGTCCGCAATGTCGTCGTAGGTGCCCGCCGTGATCTCCATGGCCGCGCCGTAGGGGAGGCCGTCGCTGAGGTCCATGGCTTCGCCCTCCGCCTTGGCCTGGTTGGCGTCCAGCAGCACCAGGTGGGAGAACAAGCCCTGCTGGAGGAACCGGAAGGCGATGGACGCGCCTACAAAGCCGCAGCCGATGACGGCCGCTTTTCTCGGATTTACATTCATGTCAAGACTCTCCTGTTTTTTGGAATACCATAGTTGTGCCGCGTTTTTGAAAAGATATGCGCCGGTTAAAAAGAGAGCGCGGTCTCAGCTTTCGCCGGACCGCGCTTCGCGCTCTTTCGCTGTATGGCAGGTGAATCCGGAGAAGATCGCTCCGGTGGGACAAACGTTTTTGCACTTCCCGCAGCGGATGCACTCGGGAGAGTTGATCTGCCTGGTGATCTCTACGTCCATGGGGCACGTTTGCTCGCATTTCTTGCAGTTCACGCATTTATCTCTGTCCAGGTGCATCTGATAGAAGCTGAACCGGTTGAATAGGGCGTAGAAAGCACCCAGAGGGCAGAGGTACTTGCAGAAGGGGCGGTGGATGAACATGGAAGCGATCAGGATCACCGCCAGCACCAGCGTCTTCCATCCGAACAGGACGCCCGCCGCCTGCCGCAGGCCCGGGTTGGCCAGCAGCAGGGGGATGCCGCCGCCCAGGGTCCCGGCGGGGCAGAGGTACTTGCAGAAATAGGGGGGCGCGAGGCCGGTCTCCGTCGCCGCGAAGGCGGGGAGGAGGACTACCAGCACCAGCAGGACCACATATTTCCCGTATCTGGCGGGGCGGTCGATGAGGGTGGGGACCTTGACTTTTTTCACGGGGATCTTATGCAGCAGGTCCTGGACCAGCCCGAAGGGGCACAGCAGTCCGCACACCGCCCGCCCCAGCACCACGCCGAAGAGCATCAGCGTCCCCAGCACGTAGAAGGGGAAGCCGCTGCGCCGGTCGCCCAGCACCGCCTGTAAGGAGCCGATGGGGCAGGCCCCCAGGGCCCCGGGGCAGGAGTAGCAGTTCAGCACCGGGACGCAGAAGGCCTTGCTGCCGCCGGTGAAGATTTTCCCTTTCCCGAAACCAATGACGTAGCCATTGAAGAGGATGGCGGCCAGCAGCTGCATGGTGCGCTGGAAGGAGAGGCGGGGCTTTTTCTTTACCCGATTCCGATGCATTCCAGGCATATCCGCACCGCCTTTCCCAGGACCTCCCGGTATTCGCCGTTAAGGGCGCCTATGGCGATAAAGGCCAGGGCCATCGCCAGCAGGGCCAGAGACGGCCAGCGTATCTTACTCCGCAACGCTGATCTCCGCCTTTCCTTCCGCTTTCAGCACCTTGTTGGCCGCCGCGGTAAATGCCGCCGCCAGGTCCGGCTGCGTCCCGATAATGGTCTCGCCTGTGACCTCGCCCTTGCTGTTGACGAAGACCGTTGTGGGGAAGGACTGCACCTGGTTTACAACGGAGGCGAGGGCCTCGTCTCCGCTGACGAGGGTGACGCCTTCATAGCCGCAGGAATTCAGAAATTCCCGGGTGCCGTCGATATCATTGAGGGCGTCGATGCAGATGGTGATGAGCTGCACGTTGTCCGGCAGGGCTTTGGCATAGGCCGCCAGGTCGGGCATCTCGGACCGGCAGGGGCCGCAGAACATGCCCCAGTAATTGATGATGGTGAGGTCTTTGGACTTGATGTCGTCCTGGGTAAAGGTGCCGCCGTCCAGGGTGCCGGCGGTGAAGGAGGAATAGGAGCCGGTGGGCGTCTCCTCGGAACATCCGGTCAAGGCGCTGAGGGCAAAGACGGCGGTGAGGAGCAGTATCATCCACTTTTTTGTTTTCATGTTGGGAATCTTCCTTTCTTTTGATGCCTGCCGCTACCGCATGAACAGGCGGATCATGTTTTCGTGGAGCTTCCGGTAGGGCTGATAGCGCATGGGCAGGTCCATCCAGGTGCTCTTGTTCACGATGCTCTTGGTGTGGGAAAAGGCGTTGAAGCCCTCCCGGCCGTGGTAGGAACCCATACCGCTCTCGCCGAAGCCGCCGAAGCCCATTTCGCTGGTGGCCAGATGGATAATCACGTCGTTGACGCACCCGCCGCCGAAGCCGCAGCGGGTGGTAAACGCTTGGGCGACAGCTTTGCTGCCGGTGAAGATGTACAGTGCCAGGGGGTGGGGGCGGCGGTTGATCTCGGCGATGGCCTCCTCCGGGGTATCGTAGGTCAGGATGGGGAGGAGGGGACCGAAGATCTCCTCGCCCATGACCGGGTCCGCAAAGGTTACGTTGTCCATCACGGTGGGCTCGATTTGCAGGGTCTCCCGGCGGGAGCCGCCGCCGTGGACCACCTTATTGGGGTCCGCAAGGCTCAAAATGCGTGTAAAGTGCTTTTCGTTGACAATTCTTCCGTAGTCTGGGTTTTCCAGGGGATGAGGTCCGAACTGCTTCCAGATCTCCTCTTTCAGCAGGGGGACCAGTTGGTCCTTCACCTGTCGGTCGCAGTAGATGTAATCCGGGGCCACGCAGGTCTGGCCGCAGTTGAGATATTTGCCGAAGACGATCCGCCGGGCCGTCAGTTTCAGATTGGCGGTCCGGTCCACCACGCAGGGGCTTTTGCCGCCCAGCTCCAGGATGACGGGGGTCAGGTGCTCCGACGCCCGGGCCATCACCTCCCGGCCTACGGCCTGGCTGCCGGTGAAGAAGATCAGGTCGAATTTCTGCTCCAGCAGGGCGGCGTTCTCCGCACGGCCGCCGGTGACCACCGCCGCGTACTCCTCGTTGAAGCACTTGCGGATGAGCTTGGCCATCAGGGCGCTGGTGTGGGGGGAGTAGGCGCTGGGCTTGACCACGGCGGTGTTCCCGGCGGCAATGGCGTCCACCAGCGGCTCCATGGTCAGCAGGAAGGGGTAGTTCCAGGGGCTCATGATAAGGGTCACCCCGTAGGGCGACGGCTTCTTATAACTGCGGGCGTGGAACTGGGCCAGGGGCGTGGGGACGGTCCGCTCCCGGGCGAAGGAACGGAGATGCCGGCGCATATAGCGCAGCTCGCTGAGCACCATCCCCGTCTCGCACATATAGCCCTCGAAGGCGCTCTTGCCCAGGTCCTGGCGGAGTGCTTCGTGGATGGCCTTCTCGTTGACGCGGATGCAGGCGGAAAGCCGCTCCAGCGCCCGGAGGCGGAAATCCAGGTCCAGCGTCGCCCCGGTCTGAAAATAAGCGCGCTGTTTTTCTACGATCTGCTGCATGTCCGATGCGGTCATAGGTTTTCCTCCCTTATTCTTCTGTTTGCAAGGCATCAGGCTCATCCGGGCGTTTCATGTCCCGCCAGACGGTACACATCATGGTGATAAAGCAGGCCGCGCCGCCGATGATGTCGCTCACCGGTTCCGCGGCGAAGACGCCGTAGGCCCCCAGTCCCCACAGGCGGGGCAGCAGAAGGAGCAGAGGCGTCACCAGGATCACCTTCCGGAACAGGGAAAAGAACACAGCGCTCTTCGCCCGCCCCAGGGCCACAAAGGTGTTCTGGCCGATCATCTGGAAGCTCATCATCACATAGGCGGCGTAGTAGACCCGCATGGCGGGCACGCCCACGGCCAGCAGGCCCGGGTCGTCGTTGAACAGCAGGATGAACGCCCGGGGGAAGGCCAGCAGCAGCGCCCAGACCAGGACGTTGTACCCCAGGCAGGCCGCCGTCAGGAACCGGATGCTCTCCCGGACCCGGCTGTACTTGCCCGCGCCGTAGTTGTAGCCGATGATCGGCTGGGCCCCCTGGGTCAGGCCCCGGATGGGCTGGAAGACGATCTCCCGGACGGAGACGATGGCCGTCATGGCCGCTACGTACAGGTCGCCGCCGGAGGCCCCGCCGTAGGCTTGCAGCTGGGCGTTGCCCAGGGCCTGGACCAGGCTGTTGGTGATGGAGAAGGTGAAGCCCGTCAGCCCAAGGCCGCAGATCCGGCGGAGGATGGGGCCGTCCAGGCCCAGGCTTGCGCGGTCCAGGCGCAGCACGGCCTTTTTGCCCGTCAGGAAGACCAGGACCCATACGGCGGAGCAGGTCTGGGCGATGACCGTGGCCAGGGACGCGCCCTGGACGCCCATATGCAGGACGAAGATGAACACCGGGTCCAGGATCAGGTTGATGACCGCTCCTAAGAGGGTGGTGGTCATGCCCACCTTGCCGAAGCCCTGGGCGTTGATAAATGGGTTCATCCCCAGGCCGATCATCACCGGGATGACCCCGATGAGATAGATTTGCAGGTAGCTCCTGGCGTAGACCACCGTCTCGTCGCTGCCGCCCACCAGGTAGAGGAAGGGGGTCTGGAAGAGATAGAAGCCGATGGTCAGCGCCACGCCCAGCAGGATCAGGAGGGTGAAGCTCACGCCCATGATCCGGGAGGCCCGTTGGTCCCGGCCCTGCCCCCGGGCGATGGAGAACAGGGGCGCGCCGCCGGTGCCGCAGAGGTTGGCGAAGGCGGTAATGATGTAAGTACACGGCATCACCAGGCCGATGCCGGTAAAGGCGTCCCGGCCCACGGCGTCGATGTGGCCGATGAAGGCCCGGTCTACCACGTTGTAGAGGACCACCGTCAGCTGGGCCACCGTCAGGGGGATGGCCAGTGACAGGATGTTTTTCGCGATACTGCCCTGGGAGAAGTCGTTTTTGCGCTGCGGCGTCATGTTGTTTCTCCGGTTTCTGTTTTTTTATATTGTAGGATATCCGGAGGGAAATTGCAAGAGGGGCAGGGGAAAAGGGAGCTTCTTTATTTGACAAAATGCGGCATGGTGCTGTATAATAAAAAAGCCGCCCGGTCAGGGCGGACGGAAAAGCGATTTCGCTGCCAAGGCGGTTGCCTTGGTGGGCGGCTGGTACATATTGGCGGTCAGCGATTCCCGAGATTCTGTATGGCCCCGTTAAAGGGCTGTGCAGAATCCCCGAAAGGGGGGATGGCTGGTGTGGAAAAAGAAACTGATGAAAGCACTCCTGATTCTGTTCTGGACAGTGCTGATGTTGGTTTTACTGACCACAAAAGCGTGTTGACCGCTCGGAAGGCCCCCAAGCGGTCAACGTAGGCTTTTGCTTACATCCGACTGTAAAGGCTGACCGTCATGTCCAGCCGCCCTTTCTGCGTTTATTATAGCTGTTCGCTCCTGCTTTGTCAAGCGGTGAGGAGAGTGGTTTACACATATTTCATAAGTTAGTTCCCCTGCTCCAGCTCGTTCTCGATTTCGATGATGATCGTGCTCATTTTGACATCCAGCGCACGGCTGATCCTGTAAAATGTCTCCATGGTGGGCTTACGGTCTCCGCGCTCGATCATACTCAGGTGTGTTCTCCCGATGTCTGCTAACCCACTGAGTACCTCTTGTGTCAAGCCCTTCTTTTCTCTGAACTGAGCAATCACTTTTCCGACAATCGCGGAATCCAGCTGCATTTCACTCATTTTATCACCTCAGATTACATGGTATGATAAAGTGAGCTTTGCTCTGAATACATTTATTGACAATTGAGTGCTTATGTGATACTATTTTTGTGAAAGGTGGGGTAAAGGTGAAAGCTGCAAAAGGAAAAACACAGGTCACGTTGACGCTGCCGGTCGAAATGCGTGACAGGCTGCTGGACCTGGCAAATGAAGCGGACCGCACGCTGGCAGGCTATATTCGGTGGATGCTGAACGAAAGTTTGAAAAAAATGGACAGGGAAAACAGATAGAAATCAAACGGGACGCCTCTCCGCGGAGAGGCGTCCCGCCTTGCCTTTTATACCCGTTTCCAGCTTGCGCCGTCCTTGGTGTCGGTCACTTCGATGCCTTGGGCTTTCAGTTCGCCCCGGATGCGGTCGGCTTCTGCGAAATTCTTCGCTTTCTTCGCCTCCGCTCGCTGGAGGACCAGCGCGTCGATAGCGGGGTCGCCTTCGCCGGTGATGACAATACCGCCGGGAGCTGCGGCGGAGGACTGGACCTTGGCGTCCGCCTCCCGTTTGGCGGCGGCCTTCTCGATGAGGCTCAGGCCAAGGACCTGGTCGAAGTCCGCCAGCAGGGCCAGCTTGGTGGCATCGTTGGCCTGGACCTTCAGGGCGTCATAGAGGGCCGTGACGCCCAGGGAGGTGTTCAGGTCGTTGCCCATGGCCTTGCGGAATTTCTCCTTCTGGGCGGCAAAGACCTCCTGATCGACTTCTCCGTCACCCGGCTTGAGGGCGGCGACACGGGCGATGAGTTTATTATATGCCCCCTGGGCGTTGTCCAGGTTCTCCCAGGAGAACACAAGGCTCTTACGGTAGTGGCTCTGGAGGCAGAACAGGCGGTAGGCCAGGGGATCGTAGCCCTTTTCCTCCAGGAGGGAGACGGTGAGGAATTCGCCCTTGCTCTTGCTCATCTTGCCGGAATTAGTGTTCAGATGCAGCACATGCATCCAGAAGCTGCACCATTTATGGCCAAGATACGCCTCGCTCTGTGCGATCTCATTGGTGTGGTGGGGAAAGGCGTTGTCAATGCCGCCGCAGTGGATGTCCAGGTCCTCCCCCAGATGCTTCATGGAGATGGCGGAGCATTCGATATGCCAGCCGGGGTATCCCACGCCCCAGGGGGAATCCCATTTGAGAGCCTGGTCCTCAAATTTGGACTGGGTGAACCAGAGGACGAAGTCGTTCTTGTTCCGCTTGTTCGTGTCCTCCTCCACGCCCTCCCGGACGCCTACCGCAAGGTCCTCGGCATCGTGGTCGTTGAAAATATAGTAGCGCTCCAGCTTGGAGGTATCAAAATAGACGTTGCCCCCGGCTTTGTAGGCGTAGCCGGTGTCCATCAGTCTGGTGATGAGCTTGATATACTCGTCGATGCAGTTGGTGGCGGGTTCCACTACGTCGGGCCGTTTAATGTTCAGCTTGGCGCAGTCGGCGAAAAAGGCGTCAGTATAGAAATGGGCGATGTCCATGACGGACTTGTGTTCCCGCTTGGCGCCCTTGAGCATTTTGTCCTCGCCGGTGTCGGCGTCGCTGGACAGATGGCCTACGTCGGTGATGTTCATGACCCGCTTGACGTTGTAGCCCTCGTAGCGCAGGAACTTCTCCAGCACGTCCTCCATGATATAGCTGCGCAGGTTGCCGATATGGGCAAAATGATACACCGTGGGGCCGCAGGTGTACATCTTCACGATGTCGGGATGGTTGGGAACGAACTCCTCCTTGCGGTGGGTGGCGGAATTGTACAGATACATATTGATGATCTCCTTTAATCAGGATTTTTTGCGTGTATTGACGGGAACTCCCGGCGCTGTTCACCGCGAAGCGGTGAATGCGCGCTAAAGCCGCGCGGTTTTGGGATTGTTTTATGAAGAAGATTTTTTAGGGCGCGGCTTTTGGGGGATTCCGCACTCTGCGGAGCGCGGCCAGAGGCTTTGCCTCTGGACTCCACAGCCTTTGAAAAGGCTGGCGAAACTTTTAATCAGGCTTATTTTCAGCCTCTTGCAGTTTTTTCTCCAGTTCCTCCACCCGGCGGGTCAGGGCCTCGATCTTTTGCAGGGTGGGGTTGACCACGTTGGTCTGGTCCACCTCGTCGGCGTAGTGGCGGACCTTTTCGCCGTTGATACGGACGATCTGGGCGGGAACGCCCACGGCGGTGGCGTTGGCGGGCACGTCCTGGAGCACCACCGCGCCGGCGGCGATGCGGGCGTTGTCATGAATGGTGATGGGGCCCAGGACCCGCGCGCCGGAGCCTACCATGACGTTGTTCCCCAGGGTGGGGTGGCGCTTGCCGATATCCTTGCCGGTGCCCCCCAGGGTGACCCCCTGGTAGAGCAGCACGTCGTCGCCAATCTCGGTGGTCTCGCCGATGACGATACCCGCGCCATGGTCGATGACCAGTCTTCTGCCGATGGCCGCGCCGGGGTGGATCTCAATGCCGGTCCAGAACCGGGCCCACTGGGAGATACATCGGGCCAGAAAACAGAACTGATGCCGATGGAGCCAGTGGGCAAGGCGGTAGTAGATCGTGGCGTGGACGCCGGCGTAGAGGAGGAAGATCTCCAGCTTGCTCCTTGCGGCGGGGTCCCGCTTCTGATAGGCGGACAGGGTTTCCATTAACATAAGGGGTTCCTCTGCTTCAAAAACATGGCAACCTTGGTTGCTCTCCCATTATATTACAAGGCAATCTCGCCTGTGTCAAGAAAAGAAACCGCGAGGGATGCAAGACGTTCCCCGCTTTCCCCGGGGGAATCGGCAGGGTATTAACAGATTGTTCAAATTCACGTCATAACCAGTTCTTTTTCTTTGGTTATATTGATGACAGCTAAAGGAGGATGCCTCATGACGATGAAACAGCCCCATCTACGCCGGATGCGTTATCAGATCACGCCGGAGGAGTACGCCGCGCTGCGCGCCTGCCTGTCCGCTAAGACGGAGGCGGAGAAGGCGGGGAATGTTCATACCATGTTTTTTACCAGTTACCGGAATCAGATCCCAATGGGATTTGAAGAAAATCTTGCCGCCCCGGGGCAGACGGAGCCCCATTTTTCCCTGAATTATTACGACAGCGACCCCACTTACGTGTTCCTTGAGCGCCGCCAGAATGGACAGCGGACCAGCGCTATGGTGGCGGAGGCGGAGTGCCGCGCCCTGCTGGCAGGGGAGACGGACTGGCTGCTCAATCGCCATGACCCGCTGTTTCAGGAGTTCTATGACGGACTGACGGAGCGGATGCTGCTGCCCCAGATGATGCTGACCTTCCACAGGGAGGTCTATGCCGCCGACGGACTGGACCTCTGGGTGGCGCTGGATACCGATATCCGTTCGTCCCTCCAGCATATGGACTTTTTGGACCCGGAGCTGCTGGAGCGGGATACCATGGGGCAGGAGGGCCGCATCCTCATGGAGGTCAGCTACAGCGACCGGATTCCGGACAATGTGCTGTGCCTTCTGGAAGAAAAAGCACCCCGGCGCAGACTGCTGGGAAGTACGCAAAGAATGACGTAAACGAGAAAAAACCCCGGCGGCGGAAAAGCGGGCCGTCCGGGAACAGAAGAAGGAAAAGCCGCCGGTTCAAATCATAACCGGTGGTTTTTCTTTTGCTAACCTAATGAAACAGTAAATGTAAATGAAACAGAAAAAGAAACAGAAAATTTTTCTGGAACAGGAAACAGAGAATGGAAAGGGGTGTGGGGGAAACCATCCGGCCTGCGTTTTCCACAGAGTTTTCCACATTGTTCTCCACAATTTGCACATGTTTTCCACAAAGTTTTCCACAACGTTCTTTCGCGTGTGTTTTCCGGACTTTCCTGGGACTTTCCGCAGTTTTGCCTTGACAAGCCATAAAAAAGCGTGATATAATAAAATCAGGTAAATGCGTTGAGGAAACGAGCGCCATTTTGGCGGCCCAAGCGAGCGGGGGAGAGTGGGAGCCCCGCGGCAGAGCCCATGGCGCGGCCACTTCCGAGCGGGCGGCGAGGAGCCGCACGGTTTTGCCCCCGTTACCGGGCTGACGAGACGTCCCCTTTGGGGGATGAATTAGGGTGGTACCGCGAGACCTTCGCCCCTATGTGGTGGCGTGGGTTTTCTTTTTTTGGTCCTGGGCGACGGCCAATGCGCTCTTTACTGTCTGCTTGCCCCAAGTCCGCCGCACGGTAACGAAAAAAGAACTTTGCACAAAGCCGCATAGGGAGGAAGTGAAAACGCATTGAAACAAAAAACGCGGTCCTTTGCCGCGCTGGCGCTGCTGGTTCTGCTGCTGTGCGGCTGCCAGGGGAAGCCACTGCCGGAGGGCATGGATGAGGAGACGCTGCTGAAAAACGGCAGGGAAGTGACCATACTGCTGGCGGGCGGGGACTACGGGGCGGTCCTGGAGCGGATGCGGGAGGACGTGGCAGCGGATGTGACGGCGGAGGATATTCAGGCGCTGGTCCTCAAGCAGACGGACGGCGCGGGGACCTATAAGCAAATTGACAGCTTCATGGCGACTGGCCAGTCCTCCGATGGGGAAAGCTATGGTGTGGCGGTGTTTTACTGCAACTATTCCAAGAAAAATGTCATGTTCCGGCTGGCCTTTGACGTCAATTATGAACTGATCGGGATGGAGGTCAAAAAGCCGTGATCTCCCGGTTGAGGCGCAGCCCGATCTCTATGCCCAGGGCAAGGCTCTCGGCGCAGCAAAGCGCCCGGAAGTCAGAAAGCCGGTCCGTCAGATCGACTCTGTTCTCGTCCGACATGGGAATGAGCTGGACAAGCTGCTCAAGGGTCTCTTTCTCCGACATTACGAGATGCCGCTGTACGTCATGGGCGTAGCTGTTGAAGAGTTGGGTGTATGTATCTGGCATGATGAAGTTCTCCTTGATGCTAACTTTTAGTTGGCATTATTGTATGCTATTTTAAAGTTTGTGTCAAGAGAAGAAAGAGGGATTTATGAAAATCGTTAAAATGCCGAAGTTTTCTGAGAGGCTAAAAGAACTTCGAAAGGAAAAACATATCAAACAGGTGGAAATGGCACAGCTTTTGGAATGTACGGCAACGCACTATCAACAAATCGAGTACGGCCACGTCAACGTTCCGTCCTTGACGCTGGAATTGCTGGCAGATTTTTTTAGCGTATCCACCGACTATCTGCTTGGCAGAAGCGACGACCGCCGCACCCTGTAGAGACGAGGATGGACCGTAGCCCCCCGCTGCTTCGCCTGCCAATAGGGCGCAACCGCAGGAGTACGCGCCGCTGGCGGCCCAGGGCGCCGCGCGGGAGAGCCAGTCTGCCAGGTCGTAGCGTAAAATAAATACCCCCGTAATCAAGGGATTCTTAAACCGCCAGGTTTAAGCGATTTTTTGCCTACTTTTTGTTCGCACAAAAAGTAGGCGAGGAGTCCGGGGGCGAGAAGCCCCCGGGGTATCGAACAGAAACAACTTACCTCCGCGCCTGAAGGCGCGGGAGAAAAATTTATCGTAAACAGGAGAAATAAAAGCTATGCACAAGTCCTATGGCCTGAATGAAATCCGCGAAATGTTCTTAAAGTTCTTTGAAAGCAAAGAGCATCTCCGCCTTCCCAGCTTTTCCCTGATCCCGCAAAACGACGCCAGCCTGCTGTTAATCAACAGCGGAATGGCCCCCATGAAGCCCTACTTCACCGGCGAGGTGGAGCCTCCCCGCCACCGGGTCTGCACCTGCCAGAAGTGCATCCGCACGGGAGATATCGAGAATATCGGCAAGACCTCCCGCCACGGGACGTATTTCGAGATGCTGGGGAACTTCTCCTTCGGAGATTATTTCAAGCGGGAAACCATCCACTGGTGCTGGGAGTTTTTAACCAGCCCCGAGTGGCTGGGCCTGGAGGCCGACCGCCTGTATCCCTCCGTCTTCGCCGGAAACGAGACCACCCCCGCCGATGACGAGGCGTTCCGCATCTGGAACGAGGAGATCGGCATCCCCGCCGACCGGATCTACAAATTCGGCAAGGAAGACAACTTCTGGGAGCACGGTTCCGGCCCCTGCGGCCCCTGCTCCGAGATCTACTACGACCGGGGCGCTGAGTACGGCTGCGGCAAGCCGGGCTGCACCGTGGGGTGCGACTGCGACCGGTATATCGAGATCTGGAACAACGTGTTCTCCCAGTTCGATAACGACGGCCAGGGCCACTATACCGAGCTGAAGCAGAAGAACATCGACGTGGGCGCGGGCCTGGAGCGCCTGGCCTGCGTGAGCCAGAATGTGGAGTCCCTCTTCGATGTGGACACGGTGATGAATATCACCAACAAGGTCAGCGAGATCACCGGGGCCAAGTACGAGCAGAGCCACAAGATCGACGTGAGCCTGCGGGTCATCACCGACCATATCCGCTCCGCCACCATGATGATCTGCGACGGTGTGCTGCCCTCCAACGAGGGCCGGGGCTACGTGCTCCGCCGCCTGCTGCGCCGGGCCGCCCGCCATGGGAAGCTGCTGGGGGTGGACCGCCCCTTCCTGTACGAGGTCTGCGGCACGGTGATCCAGGAGAACGAGGGCGCTTATCCCGACCTGCGGGAGAAGGAGAGCTATATTACCCGTGTCATCCGCATGGAGGAGGAGAGCTTCGCCAAGACCATCGACGGCGGTATGAAGATCTTCACCGAGATGCTGGACGGGCATAAAGAGAAGGGGGAGAAGACCTTCTCCGGCGCGGATGCCTTCAAGCTGTACGACACCTACGGATTCCCCATCGACCTGACGGTCGAAATGGTGGAGGAGGAGGGCATGAGCGTCGATCAGGAGGCGTTCAAGGCCCTCATGGAGGAGCAGCGGGTCCGGGCCAGGAAGGCCCGGGAGGCTCTGGGCGACCTGGGCTGGGCCGGCGTGGAGTTCGGCAAGGACGTGCCCTCCACCGAGTTCGTGGGGTATGACCATACCGCCATCGAGGGAGCCAAGGTGGTGGCCCTGGTGGTGGAAAGCGAGCTGGCCGAGGTGCTCATGAGCGGCGTGGAGGGCATCGTGGTGCTGGACAAGACGCCGTTCTACGCTGAAATGGGCGGCCAGACGGCGGACCACGGCGTCCTGGGCAATGACGGGTGCCGGTTCGACGTGACCGACGTGCAGAAGAACAAGGGCGGCAAGTATATGCACTACGGCAAGCTGACCTCCGGCTCCCTCAAGGTGGGGGATACCGTGACGGCGGAGATCGACGCAGAGCGCCGCAATGCCGTCAAGCGGGCCCATACCGCCACCCATCTGCTGGATAAGGCCCTGCGCACCGTGCTGGGGGACCATGTGCATCAGGCGGGCTCCCTGGTGGAGGAGGACTATCTGCGCTTTGACTTCACCCACTTTGCCGCCATGACGGCTCAGGAGCTGGGCGAGGTGGCCCGGGTGGTCAGCGACGCCATTCTGGAGGGCTACCCGGTGGAGGCCAGGGAGATGCCTATCGAGGAGGCCAGGAAGACCGGGGCTATCGCCCTGTTCAGCGAGAAGTACGGCGACGTGGTCCGAGTGGTGAACATCGGGGACGGGTACTCCGTGGAGTTCTGCGGCGGCACCCACCTGGACAATTCCGCCAAGGCGGGGCTGTTCCACATCGAGAGCGAATTTTCCGTGGCCTCCGGCGTGCGGCGCATCGAGGCTGTTACCGGCAAGCGGGCCCTGGAGGAGATGAACCGGTTCCAGGATATGCTCTTCCAGGCGGCGGCGGCGCTGAAGGTGAAGCCTGTCGATCTCAAGGAGAAGGCGGGGCAGATGATGGCTGAGGCCCGGGAGCTGCGCCAGACCATTGAGAAGATGAAGGCCAAGGAGTTCGTCAGCGAGACGGACCAGTTCCTGCTCAACGCCAAGCAGGTGAAGGGGCTGAAGGTGGTGTCCTTCTCCCGCAGCGGCCTGACGGCGGACGATATGCGGAAGATGGGCGACTTCTTCCGGGACAAGGAGCCCAAGGTGGTGGCCCTGCTGGCCAGCGTCAACGAGGAGAAGATCACCTTCCTGGCCGTCTGCGGCAAGGAGGCCGTGGCCAAGGGCGTCAAGGCCGGGGATATCATCAAGGCCATCGCGCCTATCTGCGGCGGCAAGGGCGGCGGCAAGCCCGACAGCGCCATGGGCGGCGGCAGCGACCTGCTGAAGCTGGACAACGCCCTGGCGGCGCTGGATGATTTCGTCAATGAGAGGGCGAAGGATTGAGATGACCAGGGACGATCTGAAAACTTTTCGGGCATTGGATATTGACTTTGACAGCATCGGTCTGCTTCAAGGCGGGGCGGATGATTTCGCCTATTTCTGTACGCCGGTGGACGCGGAATTTGTGGGACGTATCGGGTGCGACGGCGTCCACTTCGTCCTCCTGCCGGGAGACGAGGCGGTGTACTGCGTGGACCCTGCCATGGGAGAGGAGGGCAAGTATGTCCTCCCGGTGGGCAGGGATTTCCGGGAGTTTTTGTCCTTCGTCCTTTACTGCCGGGACGCCAACCCGTTAAGCCAGATCTGGTGGATGTCGGAGGAGCGGTTCCGGAATCTGCTGGCGGAGGATGCCGCCGCAAGCTGGCCGGGAAGCGAGACTTATTTCAAGGCCAAGGACGAAGCCCTGGCACAAATTGCCGAAACCTTCGGCATTGCTCCGGTGGAACCCTTCGAGAAAGTCAAGGCTCTGCAGGCGGCCTTTAATCCCGATGCTTTGAAGTTTTCCGACGAATACTACGACACGCTCGGCATCGAGCGGGAATGAAAGGAGACGGTCCTGATGCTGATTGATTTTTCCGCCATGGAGGAACAGGTCATTCCCGGTTTCCTGGGCGGGAAGGGCACATTCCATACCAGAATGCGGGTGGACGAGCTGGGCAAGATCATGCGCGGCGCGCTGGAGCCCGGTTCCTCCATCGGCCTGCACACCCATGAGACCAGCAGCGAGATTATCTATATCCTGGCGGGGGAGGGGAAGGTGCTCTGTGATGGGGCATACGAGCCTTTGGCCGCCGGGAGCTGCCACTACTGCCCTAAGGGACACAGCCACAGTCTGATCAACGACAGCGACGCGCTGCTGGAGTTTTTCGCCGTGGTGCCGGTACAATAAAAGAGGAGGTTTTCTATGTCTGACTGCTTATTCTGCAAGATCATTGCCGGGGAAATCCCCAGCAATAAGGTCTATGAGGACGATTTGTGCTATGCGTTCTACGACATCAATCCCCAGGCGCCTACGCATTTTTTGGTGGTGCCCAAGGAGCACATCCAGTCCGTCTCCGCGGTGACGGAGGAGAACGCCCATATTGTGGGGCACATCTTCGCCGTCATCGCCAAGCTGGCGGAGGAGCTGGGCTTTGCGGGGCCGGGCTACCGGGTGGTGTCCAACATCGGCGAGGCGGGCCAGCAGACTGTGCCGCATTTGCATTTTCATGTGTTGGCCGGAAGAGATATGACTTGGCCTCCGGGTTGATGCTTCGATAAAGCGGACCGGGGAGAGTAGAACTCTCCCCGGTCCGCTTTCGGCATAAATCTTATTTTAGATTCGCCCTGCCGGGCGGGGCCTTCTTTTCGCGCGAGCGAAAAGAAGCAAAAGGTCGCTCAAGGAACTGCGTTCCTTGAGAATCCTCCTGATTACGGGAGAATTTATTTGCACAACCTGGTTCTCCACTCTCCTGTTGACTCGCATCAGAACCTGCCGGACTTCTGCGTCTACCCACGGATTCTAACGGAAGTGCTTACTGCTGCGCCGCTTCTATAACCAGTGCTCGTCCATCGCCAGGACCTCCGGCAAAACGGGGAAGCCCCCATCACGCACCCCGGGGAGTTAGCCCCGCTATACGGTAGGGGGCACCGACAAGAATGCTGAAATAGACGCTGTTGAGGAACGAAGCGGACGGCAGTAAGTTTAGACCAAACGGACTGTGCCTTGGGCGCAAAACTAATCAAAAAATAAGGGATTCTTAAACCGCAAGGTTTAAGCGCGTTTTTGCTTACTTTTGGCGCGGGCCAAAAGTAAGTCCGGAGTCCGGGGGCGGATAGCTCCCGGGGCTGCATATAGAAACGGCCGCCCTGCCGCCCGCAGGGCGGCATAGAACTGCCCAGGAATAGAACCCATTTTGCCTGCAAATACTGCTTCCGAAAGGAAGTGACCAAATGACGACCGCCTTCTTCCGTACCCTGATTCTATATTTTATCCTGATGATTGGCCTCCGTCTGATGGGAAAGCGCCAGATCGGCGAGCTGGAACCCAGCGAGCTGGTTCTGACGCTGATCATCTCCGACCTGGCCGCCGTGCCCATGCAGGATTTCGGCATCCCGCTGGTCAACGGCGTTTTCCCTATTGTGACCCTTTTGTGCGTCTCCATGCTCCTGAGCTTCTTCAGCCTCAAATCCATCCGCTTCCGGGGCCTTGTCTGCGGCTACCCCACGGTCATCATCCGGGACGGCAAGGTCCTCCAGAAAAACATGGCCCGCAACCGCTTCACCGTGGACGAACTGCTGGAACAGCTGCGCAGCCAGGGCTACAGCGACCTGACCGCCGTCAAATACGCCATCCTGGAGACCAGCGGCCAGGTGTCCATCCTGCCCTACACCAAGGACAGCCCGGCGACCCCCCAGGTCATGAACATGACCGTCCAGGACGACGTGACCCTGCCGGTGCTGGTCATCAACGACGGCCATATCATGGCGGAGAACCTGGCCGCCAGCGGACGCGACGCCGTGTGGCTGGACAAGCAGCTGAAGGAGCGCCGCCTGACATCCCCCCGGCAGGTGTTCTTCATGACCGTGGACGAGACGGGGGCCGTGACATGCGTGGCAAAGGAGGCGGAGGCGTGAAGGCGTTCTATATCCCTGTGGGGCTCCTGGCCCTCATCCTGGGCTTCTCCCTCTGGACGGGGCGCTATGTGGAGCAGCGCACCCAGCACTGGACCGCACTGCTGGAGGAAACCGAGGAGGCTGCCCGGCGGGAAGACTGGGCGGAGGCCGCGGACCGGCTGGACCGGGCCTACGAGGACTGGGACAGCAGCCAGACCTTCTTCCACACCATCATGGAACACGACGAGCTGGACAAGGCGGAGGACTTATTCGCCGGGGCCTTCGCCGTGTGCAGGGAGGAGGACGGCGCGGACTTCCACACCCTGCTGGCCCAGCTCATCAACCAGCTGCGGCTGCTGGCGGAAACCCAGAACGGCGGCATCAAGAACGTTCTGTAGCCTCCCCGTCCTCCCGCCAGGTGACCAGCCGTCCGTCCATGGACACCAGTCCCGCCTCCCGCATCTTTTTCAGCTCCCGCATCATGGCGCTGCGGTCGGTGCTGATGTAGTCCGCCAGGGCGCTGAGCGTGAAGGGGAGAGGGAAGGTGTCCGCCCCCGCCTCCAGACGGCAGATCCGGAAATAGCACTGGAGTTTCTCCCGGATGCTCCGGCGGCTGAGGACCTCCACCCGGCGGCTGAGCTGCCGGGTGTGCTCCGTGACCAGCTGAAACATGTTCTGGACCAGCTTGCTGTGGTGGGAGCAGGCCTTCTCACAGCGCTTCATCAGGTGGCTGTAGTCCATGAACAGCGCCTCGCTCTCCCCGCCGCTGACCACCTCCACGCAGTCGCCCAGCTCCGGCGTGAAGGCCAGCGCCTCGCCGAACACGCCTCCGGTGCCGATGTGCTCCAGAATGGTCCGGGTCCCGGCATAGTCGTAGCGCACCAGCTCCGCGTATCCCCGGAGCAGAACGCCCACCTCGCCGCCCCCCTCGCCGTAGGTGCAGATGGTCTGGCCGGATTCGTACCGCATCCGGCGCATACAGAAGCAGTGGATCATGGCGTCCACCTCGCCGTTGGCGATGCCCCGGAAGACTGCCAGCTCGCTGTAATCCATACCGTGTTCCCTCCCGGGCCGCCCGATATCTTGTGGGGTGCCGGAAGCGGGCGGCACAAAATATAGAAATCTTTTCCGGCTTTGTTGCTGATGCAACATCATTTTTCCTGTTCCCTATGATATACTTGTCCCGTACAAAAGTAAAGACCCAATTTGAAGGGGAATATACATTGGAGGAAATCAATCATGATGCAGGTAAATGTGACCGGAGGGAGCATCGGCAAGGAGGAGCTGGACGCTTATATCGCCCGGGCCAACAGCAGATACGCCATTGGCTCCGTACAGGCGCTGGATATTCACGTGGACGGGGACTATGTCGATCTGCACTACCGCCTGGCGCCCAGACCGTTCAGCCGGATTCGCCGGATCACCGGCTATCTGGTGGGAGACATGAGCCACTGGAATAATGCCAAGGCGGCGGAGGAACGGGACCGGGTCAAGCATATCTGAGAGCTGAACGCTGTCCTGGCGCGGGAGACGCCGGGACGGCGTTTTGGCGTTTTTATCGGCTCCGCGCAATTCCGTCTTGCCAAAACGCCGTTCACCGGATATAATATTGCTATCATGGAGGAGCAGGGCGGGCATACTGTCCTGTGTCCATCTGCGACGCCAGGGATGATTGAGAAGAGAGGTGTCACAATATGTCACTTAAGGGCAAGCTGACAGAGCTGCTGTTTAGGCAGAAGACGGAGGAAACGCCTCAGGAAGACCCCGCCGCCGCCCAGGCACCGGCGGCGGAATCCGCCCAGCAGGCGGAAACGGTGACGGCATTCAACCCCGCAATGCTGGAGCTGCCGTCGGAACACCCCCTGTACCGGCTGTACAATATTCGCCGGCAGGAGTCGGGGTATCTGCCCACGCCGCGCCTTTGCCTGGATGAGGACGGCGTTCTGCCGCCGGAGGTGGTGCAGGCCGAGCGGGAGCGGCTGAAAACGCTCCTGATGGCCAAGTGCGCCGCGCGCCTGCGGCAGACCAAGCGAAAGCCGAAAAAAAACGCCAAGAAGAAGGACGAGGCGGGCGAGGAGGAGGAGGATCAGCTGGTCCTGGACGCCCAGCCCTGCTTCTTCTTCTCCGCGGATAAGCTCTACGCCTGGGGCATCGTGCTCCCGCCGGTGGGCTATGGGATGGAGCTGTCCCGGGAAATGCTCTATCAGGCCCTGGCGGAGAACGGGATACTCTACGGTGTGAACAGCCGTGTGATCGACCACCTGCCCATGGACCGGGAGAAATACTTCACCCTCTTCCTGGCCGCAGTGGGGAAGCCGGCCTTTGACGGGACCAACGGCAACATTGTGGACAGCTTTCCCCGGGAGCCGGTCCGGGTGGTGGAGGTGGACGAGTTCGACCGGGTGGACTACACCAACCTGAACCTCATCCACAACGTAAAGCAGGGCCAGGAGATCTGTCGGCTCATCAAGCCCACCGAGGGCGAGCCGGGCCGGACGGTGCTGGACACGGAGATCCCCGCCAAGGCCGGCCAGTCCGTGCCCCTGCCCAAGGGCCGGAACACGGAGATCAGCGAGGACGGCACCCTCCTGCTGGCCTCCATCGCGGGTGACGTGGAGTTCACCGGGCGCAGCTTCCAGGTGAAGCCCGTGCTGGATGTGCCGGGCAACGTGGACTTTTCTACGGGGAACATCAACTTCCTGGGGGACGTCAACATCCGGGGCGACGTGCTCAGCGGCTTCACCGTCCGCGCCATGGGCAATATCCAGGTGGGCGGCGTGGTGGAAGCGGGCAGCAGCGTGGAGGCCGGCGGCGACCTGGTGGTGGTCAAGGGCATCCTGGGGGACGGGAGCACCATCATCCGGGGCCAGAGGAGCATTTTCTCCAAGTACATAGAAAATTCCACCATATACGTGCGGGAGAATCTGCAGACGGACTGCATCGTCAACAGCCGGGTCTACAGCGACGGGGAGGTCCTGGTGCTCTCCGGCCGGGGGACCATCATAGGCGGGCGCATTTGGGCGGCCAAACGGATCAACGCGCTGGTCGTGGGCGCCCGTTCGGAGTGCAGGACCTCCGTTATGCTGGGGGGACTGCCCTGTACGAATTTTGAATACGAGCTTGTCCAGCGGGAGTTGAAAATACTGGAGATGGAGCTGGAAAAGCTGGAGTGTCAGATCGACGCCGGCGGAAAGCCGGGAATGCTGGAAAAGACCCGGATGAAGCTGTCGGTGGCCGAGCTGAAGCTGAAGCAGCTGGAGAGCGAGCTGGCGGATATCCGCATCGAGACGGAGGAGAGCAACACCGGACGGCTGGAGTGCGGCATTGCCTATCCGGGGACGGAGATCAGCTTCGGCGACGAGACCATCCGCCTGCGCCACGAGCATCGCAAATGCGCCGCCTCACTGGTAAAGGGTGAGATCGTGATAACGTAACTCCGACGGCCCGGCAGAGAGGAGGCCATTTGTGATAAGTGTTATACCGAGGGAACGGCTGACAGAGATTTTTGATTGGGCCGTCCGTGAGATCACCAGCCAGACGGTGGGGATCGCCCTCACCCCCGGCAGAGCCGCGCCGGAAGAGGAGCTGTATACGGTGCATATCATGTTTGACGGCCATTTCGGCACCAGCCTGTGCTTCTGTGCGGAGCGCGCGCTGTTTATCCGGCTGGCCCAGTGCATGATCATGGAGGAGGATGTCTCCCCTCAGGACATGGAAGCGGTGGCGATGGAGTACCTCAACATCCTGTGCGGGCATATCGCCGCCAGGCTGTTTCCGGCGGCAAAGACGCCGGTCCGTTTCAGCGTCCCCGCGTTCTACCCCGGGCGGTACGTACCGGAGGGGCACGTGGAGTATATTGTTCTGACCTATTCCGACGATCAAAAGGAAAAAGCGCAGCTGATCCACTGCGTGCCCGAGAAGGGCGTGTATGGCGCGGCTGCGCAGAATCAATCAGAAGGAGTGGACTGATTTATGAAAAAGCGGGTCATGGTGGTAGATGATTCCCGTGTCATGGAGCTGCAGATCCGCAAGCTCCTGGAAGGTTCCAAATTTGAAGTGGCTGCATACTGCGAGAACGGCGAGGAGGCGATCTCCCGCTACGAGGAGGTCCAGCCGGACATTGTGACCATGGACATCATTATGCCCGGCATCGACGGCCTGGAGGCCGCCCAGGTGATCCTGGAGGAGCACCCGGAGGCGCGGGTCGTCATGGTGTCCTCCCTGGTCTGCGATGACACCATTCAGGACGCCGAGTCCATCGGCGCGAAGACCTTCCTCTTCAAGCCCATTCAGAAGGAGGGCCTGCTTAAGGCCCTGGAGGAAGCGCTGGCGTAAGCGCCTGCGGGAAAAATGCCTGCCGTCCGCCCATCAGAAGGCGGACGGCAGGCATTTTTTGACGAGGTCCGCATGTTCGTTCCCTTCCGTGCATATACATGGAGCATATCGGGATAGGGAGTGTTGGGCCTTGAAGGGAAACATCGAGGAGCGGGCCTGCGAGCTGGCCGCCTACATTATCGAAAACCGCACCACCGTGCGGGAAGCCGCCAGACGGTTCGGCATCAGCAAGAGCACCGTACATAAGGATATTCAGGAGCGATTGCCCCTTTACAACAGAAACCTCTATCTGCAGGTGAAGGAAGTATTGGAGGAGAACAAAGCGGAACGGCACATACGCGGGGGGATCGCCACCCGCCGCAAATACCGCGGCGAGGCGCAGCGTCCCGCCGGCAAAGAGCAGCCATCAGGAGGGAAGCAGTCATGAAGTCATGCCGAAAACAGCATCAGCCCACGCGCCGCCAGTCCCCGGACAGCGGCCGGAGCGTATCCGGACCGCCGCCGGCGGCGATCCACCGTTACGTCCACCCCATCCGCACCGTCCGTCCGGCGGCGCGCTCTCCTATGGAGGACGTCCTCGGCGGCATTCTGGAGACCCTCTCCCGCCAGTCGGAGCAGCTGGAGGAGGTGCTGCGGCGGCTGGAACGTGACAACTCGGATACAAAGTAAACAAATGGTGACAAAATTTCCGCCGTGCTTGTGTTATTGTCTTTTTGGGCGTATAATAGGGTCCGGCGCGGTGGGAGCGCGCCAAACTCTGGGACAGAACAAGGAGCATGGAGTCCATGAGGCGCAGCAAAAGAAGAACCAGCGGCCTGCAGGCTGCCGCTGTGGCGGCGGTCTGCATCCTGTTTGTAATGACCGCCCTGCTGGGGCTGTACAAGTGCTTTTCCAAAGAACCGACGCCCAAGCCGGAGCCGGTGGGCGGTCCGCTGCCCGCCGGGGAGGCGGGGGCGATGGAGCCCGGGGCCGCCGCCGCGAAGAACGTGGCTTCCGAGCGGAAAGAGAAGTTCCACACCATCCTGCTGGGCGGTCTGGACGATGAGAACGGCGGCAGCGACACCAACCTGCTGGTGGCGGTGGACGCCAAGAACGGGAAGATCGACGTCATCAGCCTGCCCCGGGACACGCTGCTGGATGTGTCCTGGCCGGTGAAGAAGCTGAACAACGCCTACCACCACGGGGGCATCACCCAGACCATGGCGGAGGTGTCCCGCCTGCTGGGCATCCCGGTGGACCACTACGTCACCGTGGACCTGCGGGCCTTTGTGGAGCTGGTGGACGCCATCAACGGCGTGGACTTTGAGATCCCCGTGGAGATGGACTACGACGACCCCGAGCAGGATCTGCATATCCATTTCCCCGCCGGCCTCCGGCATCTGGACGGCGAGGAGGCCCTGAAGGTGGTCCGCTGGCGGCAGAACAACGACGGTACCGGCTATGCTACCGCCGACATCGGCCGCATCGGCACCCAGCAGGCCTTTTTAATGACGGCGGCCAAACAGATGCTTCAGGTCTCCAACTGGGACAAGATCCGCTCTTACGCGGAAATTTTCCAGAAATGGGTGGAAACGGACCTGGAGCTGGCCAATCTCATCTGGCTCGGGGAGCAGGCCCTGACGGCGGGAAGCGACAATATCACCTTCCACACCCTGCCGGGAGACGGCGCGGGTTACTACAAGGGCGGGTCCTACTACGTGCTGGACCCGGAGGCGGTCCTGGAGCTGGTCAATTCCTGCGCCAATCCCTATCAGCGGGAGCTGACGCTGGAAGATATGAGCATTCTGGTGCCGTGACGGAGGAGGCGGAGAACGATGAAGCAGCGCATATATACACTGGTCCTGACGGCGGCTATGCTGCTGGCGGTCCTGCCCGTCCAGGCCCGGGCGGCGGAGAATTTTGTCCCTTCGGCGGTCTACGAGAACCAGTTCTCCGACGTGGCGGCGAGTGATTGGTACTATGAGGACGTCAAGGCCCTGTACGAGCTGGGACTGGCCCAGGGCAAGGGGGACGGAGATCTTTTTGATCCCAACGGCGCGCTGACGGTGGCAGAGGTGATCACCATGGCGTCCCGGCTGCGCAGTCTCTATGAGACCGGCAGCAGCGAGTCGGCCCGGGACACGTACGGCATCGGCGGAGGGGAGTGGTATCTGCCCTATCTGCGGCACCTGATCGCGGAGGGGATCATCGGCGAGGAGCTGGAGGGGACCTATGACCGCCCGGCCACCCGGGCGGAGATGGCCCATGTGCTGGCCGGTGCTTTGCCGCAGGAGCTGCTGGACCCCATCAACCGGGAGACGGTGTCCTCCGGCTATGACAGCGGCCGCTATATTCAGGACGTGAAGGAGGATACGCCCTATCAGGACGACATTCTCCTGCTGTACGACTGGGGCGTGGCCGGCGGATCAGATGACAGAGGGTCCTTTTATCCCGACAGCCGGATTGTCCGCAGTGAGGCGGCTGCCATGGTGGCGCGTCTGGCTTATCCGGCGCTTCGCATGGAGCTGGACTGGGACATCCTTCCCTCCTACAGCAGGGGAGGCTCTACGTTGGAGGCGATGGTGAAGAGCGACGGGACCTTCTATCCCTCCCCGGCTCTTGACAACAGGGAAGAGCTGGACGCCGACGTCCGCTGCATGCTGGCCAACGGGGAGCGGACGCTTTCGCTGGAGTATCCGGAGGGGACGGTAACCAGGCAGTTTGTGAACGAGCTGATGAACGCCTTCCTGAGCGTGGTGCGCAATTATGTGGAGCAGACCTATAACAATGTCACCGTCCTCTACTATCCCAACAGCAAAAACGTGGAGATTACCTTTTCCAGCAGCCTCTATGATGAATCGCAGATAGAGCGGTATCGGGAGGAAACCATGGAGTATGCCATTGCCGTTCATGATCAGATGTGGGCGGAGGGCAGAATTACAGAGGATATGTCAGAGTACGAAAAGGCCAGGGTGTATTTCACCTGGATCTGTGACCACTGCCGTTATGACCATGGAAACAGCTCCATGAGCCACAGCGGCTACCAGGCCTTTGCCACGGGATTGGCCGTCTGCGACGGCTATACGGCGGCTTACAACCTGCTGCTGAAGCTGGAGGGTATTGAATGCGGCACGTATTCCACAGCCAAGCACATCTGGACAGTAGCGGAGCTGGATGGAGAAACGTACCATATTGACACCACCTGGGGCGATCAGCGCTATGGGGTGGAGTACGAGTATTTCGCCATGACCGAGGCAAAAGCCGTCGGGAGATTTTAGAAGGGAGTAAACCTCGTTTTGAAGATTATCGTATTGGCCGGCGGCCTTTCCCCGGAGCGCCAGGTGTCCCTGGTGTCCGGACAGGGGATCTGTCGCGCGCTGCGGAGCCTGGGACACCGGGCGGTTCTGGTGGACATGTTCATGGGGCTTGAGTCCTGGACAGGGGAGTGGAAGGACATCTTTGACGCCCCGGACGGCCTGTGTACCCAAGAGGAAATCACGGCGCGGGCCCCCGATCTGGCGGCGGTCCGCGCCTCCCGGCGGGACCGGTCGCCCAGCCTCTTCGGCCCCGGCGTGCTGGAGGTCTGCCGGCTGGCGGACGCGGTGTTCCTGGGCCTCCATGGCGAGTGCGGCGAGGACGGGCGCGTCCAGGCGGCCTTCGACCTGCTGGGGATTCCCTACACCGGATCCGGCCATCTGGGCTCCGGCATGGCTATGAACAAAGCCGTCACCAAGCAGGTGATGGAGGGGGCGGGTATTCCCACCCTGCCCTGGCGGGAGCTGATCTACGGGGAGGAGGATATCCCCCGGCTGTCGAAGGAGCTGCCCCTGCCGGCGGCGGTGAAGGCCATCAACGGCGGGTCCTCCCTGGGCCTGGCCCTGCCGGACACCCGGGAGGAGCTGGAGGCGGCTCTGGAGGAGATGCTGGGTTACGGCGGCCACGTGATCGTGGAGAAGAAGATCCGGGGCCGGGACCTCACCGTAGGCGTCCTGGGGGAGGAATATCTCCCGGCGGTGGAGATGATCTCCCAGAACGGCAGCTACTTCGACTACGCCGCCAAGTATCAGTCGGGCCAGAGCCTGGAGATCTGTCCCGCGCCCATTACCGCCGCCCAGCAGAAGACCGTCGGGGAGCTGGCCCTGAAGCTCCACCGCGCCCTGGGTCTGCGGGCCTATTCCCGGACGGATTTCCTTCTGGACGAGGAGGGCCGGGCCTGGTGCCTGGAGATCAACACCCTGCCCGGCATGACTCCCGGCAGCCTGCTGCCCAAGGAGGCGGCGGCGGTCGGCATGAGTTATCCGGAGCTGTGCCAGAGGATTCTGGACCTGTCTTTGACCTGATGCTGCTTTTCAAGAAGAGATATGATCAATACCCCCCGGCGAAGCCGGGGGGTATTGATTTAAGCCACAAAACATGGCAAATATTCCTTCCGGCCTTTCGGTAAAGTACTTTGGACCTCTATACATGGAAATTTGCCGGTTATTAGCAGCCAATAGATAAACCGTAGGAGGTGAAACTGTGAAGCAGAATTGGAATGACTTCATTACGCCTTTGTACAATGAGGAACACGAGCGGCTGTTTAAGGTCGCATATCGCAGGACACTGAATTGGGAACTTGCACAGGACTTAGTGCAGGATGTTTTTCTGCTGGCAATCTTCCATCAGGCAAAACTTATGCAGCATCCAAAACTAGGTGCATGGCTGATGCAGACACTGCAGAATCTTATTATGAACGAGATGCGCTCGCCGTCTCGCAAAGACATTCCTCTGGATGCAGCGGGTGAGATCCCTGCCGGAACGGCAGATCTGCCGTTGGACAGTTTGCTGCCCGCACAATTACACCCCAGGGAACGGGAAATACTTATCTGGCGGTTTGAGCAGAATATGCGTTACAGTGAGATGTCTGACCGGTTAGGCGTTTCAGAGGATCTATGCCGCAAATGGGTTTCACGGGCGGTTATTAAGTGCCGGAAGTTTATGCGAGAATAACCGCCCAACACATATGGACTTTGTGCAATTGGTCAAATATCAAGAAAAAATTTGTGCATTCATATAAATTTAGCGAAAATCAAAATTCCTTTTCACAAAACAGCCCTCTCGGCACATGTACATAGTGAGGGGACAGGAGGTGCATGATGAATCATACCGCGAGTAAGCAGCACGGCGGTCCGTCAAATTTCCCCACTGACGGCGATGTGTTTATGCAAATGCTGGAGGCCATGACCAAAGAAGAGCTGACTGTCGGCTTGCGCGAAGCCATGGAAAAT
This sequence comes from Oscillospiraceae bacterium, assembly GCA_021768185.1. GTDB lineage: Bacteria > Bacillota > Clostridia > Oscillospirales > Oscillospiraceae > Pelethomonas. The sequence goes on along the minus strand of JAETNP010000002.1, from coordinate 57,499 downwards.
ATGACCGAGGAGAACTATGACTCCACATTGATCGACGCATATCTTGCCGCGCTGGACCGGAAAGCCCCCATGCCGGAAGCGCCGGATACGAATACCTCTTTTACCAATTTCAAAAATAAGCTGCTTCAAACTTTTTCTGCCGAAAACGCCTCTGCTGTTAGTACGAGACGCAAGGTGCAATCTGCTTGGCGCGTTGGACTTGCAGCTGCCCTTATTGCAATTTGTCTCATGGGCGGTATGGTTGTCGCACAAGCAGCAGGAGTGGATGTTTTTGGCGCTATAGCGCGTTGGACAGACGAGGTGTTCAGCTTAGGCGCTATTCGATCCAATGGTGCAGACGATGGGACAAGCACTCCTGCGTTGGCAGATAATGGAGTTGTTAATAGCAACGAGACCACTTACGCATCTCTTCAGGAAGCTTTAGACGACTACGGCATAACCGAGGTTCGTGAGCCAACATGGATTCCTGACGGATATGAATTTGAAGATGTTGAGGTCGATTCTTGGCCTGACGATGGCTCTTTAATCGGTTTATTCGCAAAATATTATGATGGGGCCAACTTTCTACAAATCCAGATTGGATACTATAATGGCAACGCAAATATGCAGGTAGAAAAAACAGATGCGTCTGTCGAAACATTTCTCGTTGGTGACTTAACAGTCTATTTACTCGAAAACGTTAATAGCAACTCAGCCGCATGGGCAACAGAGCATTATGAATGTTATATCAGTGGTGCGGTTGAAAAGCACGCTTTGAAACGAATGGTGCTTTCTGCCTATGCAAGCACACCGTAGGAAGGTGATCGTAACGTGTATAAAAAAGTAGTGCAAGGGATATCGTTATTTCTTGCCATCCTGTCGGTATTTTGTATTACGGCCTGCAGCGATACCAGCGATAAGGCGCCCGCTGCAGATGTGCCGGACCGGCAGCCATCACAGGATGGGCCGCCGGTCCCCGGGCAGGATGGTGAGATAACGGTCCTGACCTATGCCAAACTATCCTGGGATGGGCCGGACCGGGCGATGATTGATCTGTTTAACCGGACCCATTCGGATGTACAGATCGAGGTGGTAGACTATGTTGGCAGTGATTACGATATAGATGTGGCTGTTCAGGGACGCCAGCGTCTCCTGACAGAGATCGCCTCCGGGAAGGCCCCTGACATTATGGAGCTGGGCTACGGGGTATCCGTGACCGGCGGTTTCCTGCCCTACCGGCAATTAGCCAGAAAAGGATATCTGGAAGACCTGTGGCCTTGGATCGAGAATGATCCCGACTTGGGGAGAGAGGCCCTGATGGAAGCTCCTTTCAAAGCGGCCGAGGTGGATGGAGGACTGTACATCGCGTTCAGCTCCGTCTGGATATACACCTTGTGCGGTGCTGAAAGCGTAGTAGGGGACCGGACCAGCTGGTCGTTAGCGGACTTGCAGGAGGCATTTGACAGGATGCCGGAGGATTCTTCGGTTCTGCCTTTTTATACCGTCCGTGCGTGGGCGGCGGATATCCTGAAAATGTCGTTGGATAATTATATTGACTGGGAGGCAGGAACATGCTCCTTTGACAGCCCCTCCTTCCGCGCTGCTTTGGAGTTTCTGCGGGACTATTTCCCTGCTGAAGGTCCCGGCGAGTGGGATGATAACGAGGTTGTTGACCGGCAAATGAGCGGCCGTCAGATGCTGCATCGGAACGTTACAAACCTCAAGGATATTGAATATCTGAATTACATGTTCGGCGGTCCCTGCTCCTACGTGGGTTATCCGGTGGAGGACGGCAGTGCAGGCAGCGCATTCTATCCCGCCGCACCTGATGCAGAGTCGCGCCAGATGCTTATGTCTTCCACCTGCAAGGATAAAGAAGCGGCTTGGGAGTTTATCCGTCAAATACTTCTGCCGACCAGCGGAAAGCTGCAGATAGATCCTAAAAATATCCCTTATGTCGGCGGCATCCCGGTCAACCGTGTTGATTATGAGTATACGATGAATTTCCTCCAGCAGGAAGACCGGTATCGCTCTTTTTATGCCCCGGGCTACCTTAATGCAGAGTGCCCCATCCCAACAGCGGAACAGATACAGCGATTCAATGATTTCTTCAACAGCATTGATAAATTCATACTGTCTGATCTGACTGTGTATGACATCGTTATGGATGCTGCCGCACCATATTTCGCTGGCGATTTGGGGATAGATGAGACGATCCAGCGCATCGAGAGCCGTGTGGGGCTGTATGTAAATGAGAACAAGTAAGCAGCAGAGATGCACTTTATCCGGTGAATGCTGGATAAACCGCATCCTTATTTATAAAAAGTGAAAAGAGTGTATGCAAAAAAGTTCTGCCGGATGTTATTCGGCAGAACTTTTTTGCACAGATTGCGTCTATTTTGGTATGGAACAAAAGAGGAGGGACTTGCAGTGAAAAAACTTCTTGCCGCTATGCTCGCGGCGGCGATGCTTCTGACCCTGGCGGCCTGCGCCGCGGAGAAACCGGCGGGGGACTATCCCGCCGCCATCATGGTAAACGGTACTGTGTACCAAATGGCCTATCGGACGGTAGAGGGCGCAGACGACTTGGACATCCTGGGCCATACCGCCTCCTACACGGACACATGGCCGGAAAAGGACGGCGAGACCAATTTCAGCCGCGCCCTGGACCTGCCCTACGCCCGATGCGAAGAGGGGATCGCCGTCTATTGCGGCGGCGTCTGGCAGCTGTTCACCCTGAAGGAATAGCCGTTCATCCGCAAATGAATATGGAAGGGCCGCCGGTGTGACCGGCGGCCTTATCCTGTGTAAAGGGCTATACCAACGGACTGCTCAGATCCCTGAACTGCCGCCGGGTCTCCCACCAGCGCAGCAGCTCCTCAAAATTCCTGTCCGGCTCCAGCAGCAGCTCCGCCAGGAGGTCCAGCTCCTCCAGCTGCAGCCTGTCCAGCTCCGCCTCTCCACGCAGAAAGCCCTCCAGATACCTGGGCTGAAACACATAGGAGATTTCGTTGTTCATCAGCGCGTGGAGATCATAGACCAGATACCGCCCCGCCGCCCGCAGGCCGCAGGTGCCCAGACGGTCCGCGTAGACGAACTGCGTCCCGTCCGTTTTTCCGGACCGGATGTCCAGCCAGACCCGTGCCGCCCAGTCAAACTGCTCCGCCTCCATATCATAAGGGGTGAAGGGCAGCCCCAGTCCATCGTAGAGCCCGTCCGCGTCAAAGGTGATCCAGCGGTCCTCCGCCTCGCTCCAGACCTGGTTGATCCAGTGGTCCATGCTGACGCCGGGCCGGAAGTAGGGCGCGAAGCCCGCCCGGCTGCGGCAGGGGATCCCCTTGGCCTTGTAGATGGAGGAGACCAGCACCGATACGAACCGGCAGGTGAGCACCAGCTTGTCCTCCACCCGGCGGTCCGGTACGAAGCCCCGCTCGTCCAGCCGGAACAGCTCCGCCGCCATGGCGGGAGCGGTGAGATAGATATCGTCCTCGCATTTCCCACGGTACCAGGGCCAGCGGTCCATGTCGCCGTAGCGCAGATCCGCGTTGGCGTTCCGATTGCCATCGGCCAGGGTGACCCGGTGGATGATCTGCCGGGAGATCAGCTCGCTCAGCGTCCCGGGGTCCTCCGGCAGGGAGCGGAAATACGCCGCGTAAAGGCCGGGGTAGGTGAAGGGTCCGGTCTCCAGATAGTGCCGGCGGAGGGTCTCTGTCAGCATCACGACCTCCTCCTCACCGGGAGCCAGATCTCGCTCTCATAATCCGGGGCGGAGGTCTCCTTCTCCATGGAGTACCATTCGATATTCGCGCCATAGGCGATCTCAAATGTTGGGTTTCCCGGCAGCCACTCCTGGAAAATTTTTGTGTTCACGCTCTGCAGCGACTCCGGCATGGGCCCGCTGCACCGGAACCTGGCCCACTCCAGCGCAGGAAGCGTGAACACCGTCAACCCCTCCGGCACCTCCCGGCCGTCGTACCGTCCGGCGATCAGATACCGGAACCGCTCCGGGGAAGTACAGTCGTCAACGCACACGCCGAACTCCCCGATATCGCACTCGCAGATCGCCTTCTCCAGCGCCGTCTCCGGCGTCTTCCCCGCCCACAGGGGCGCGCAGTGGAGGCCGATGAATTCATCCCAGAATTTGGGGATCTCCTGATAGGAGGTCTCCGGGGAAAATTCCCGCTCCATGCCGATCAGCTGGAAGCCCTCCAGTTTTTCCACAGTAAAGTCCATGCCGTGTCCTCCTCGAATGGAAAGTGTGATTTTCAGCGGCAGGAAGGGGACCAGACGCTCCGGATTTTGCCGCAGCTGGGCGGGGGAGACCCCGTGGAACCGGCTGAACGCCTTGCTGAAGCTCTCCGGCGTGTCGTAGCCGTACTTGTAGGCCAGGTCGATAACCTTCTCCCGTCCGGCGATAGCCTCCAGCCCCGCCAGATAAAGCCGCCGGTTCCGGATATACTCCCCCATGGAGTATCCGGTCACCAGCTTGAAGCCCTTTTGGAGGTAGAGGGGGGAGAGATAGGCCGCCCGTGCCGCGCCCTCCGCTGCGCCATCCTCCAGCAGGTGCTCCTCCAGATAGTCCACCGTCCGCCGCAAAGTCTCCGTCCACTCCATCCCGCTGTCCCCCTTCCGCTTGATGGGTCTATTCTACACGAGCCGAGGGTGGTTGTCATGTCCTTTTTTGCACAGGTTTGTCAGAAAAAAGCCGTATCGCTGTCTGAACTGTACCCCATATTATTTATTTGATTTCACTGGGAACACAAAGTCGAATTTGGTCTTAAGAAAAAGAATTACAGCAGCTCAGTAGTCCAGTTGGCCGCCTGAATCAGATTGTCCGTCTCCCGCAGCTCCCGGGCCAGCTCATCCGCCTTCTTCCGGTACTCCGGGACGGACACCGCGCTCAAGATTTTGATTTCCGACCGGGTGGCCCGGCGGGTGAGGCTGCTGGCGGATGTGAGGAAGTTCCGATAGGTCTCCGCCCGCATTTTCAGGCAGTCCCGGCGGGCCAGCAGCTCCGTCAGGGTGCCCCGTTCCGTCTTCGTCTCACAGTTGGTCCGATTGATCCGGGCCATCAGGTCCTCCAGCTGCCCGGCGCAGTCCTCGTACTCCGCCAGCAGCTCCGCCGGGTCCTCGGCGGGGCGTTCCCCCTCCTGGATGGTGGCGTTGTCATATAACCGGCTTGCCAGCTGTTCCATCCGCTTTTGCAGGTCCGCGCGCAGCTGTAAGGCTTCGGCGAGTTTCATGATGTTTGGTCCTCCTTTTGGCTATCTCCCCATCAGCTCCTCGATCTCCGGGATATCCAGCAGCCGGTCGCCGGTCAGGTCCTCCGGCGCGCCCTCCGTCACCAGGATGTCGTTCTCCAGACGGATGCCGATGCCCTCCTCCGCCACATAGAGACCCGGCTCACAGGTGATGACCATGCCCGGCTCGTAGACCGTCCGGTCACAGGGGTCGTGGGTGTCCAGACCCAGGGAGTGGGACACCCCGTGGTAGTAGTACTTGGATACGTCGCTGTCATCATTGATGAGCTTCGCCGTGCGCAGGGCCTTCTTGTAAAAGTCGATGACGGCCTGATTGGACTCCTTGGTGGGATTACCCGGGCGCATCTTCTCCCGGGCCATGTCCATGGCCTCCCGGACGATGGTGAACAGCTCCTTCTGCCGATCTGTGAACTTTCCGCCGATGGGGAAGGTCCGGGAGACGTCGGCGGAATAGTACTGGTACTCCGCGCCCAGGTCCACCAGCAGCAGGTCGCCGTCCTTGGCGATGCAGTTGTTGTCGGAGTAGTGGAGCATCACCGCGTTCTCTCCGGCGGCGGCGATGGTCTCAAAGCCGTGGCGCAGGCCGCTGCGGGCGACGTAGTGTTCATAATCGGCGGCCCACTGGTACTCATATTCGCCGGGGCGGGCGGTTTTCAGCATTTGACGCAGCGCCTCAATGGTCACATCTCCCGCCTTGCGGATGCAGTCGATCTCCTCCGGCGTCTTGATGGAGCGCAGGGAAGAGATCACCGGTGCGATATTCTTGATCTGCGCCATGGGGAACTTTTCGCGGACGGTCCTGGCGAACTCCTCCGCACGGGTGGGCGGAGCCAGCATGGACCGGCGGTCAAGGGAGAAATAGACATCCGTCAGGCCATTGGAGAGGTACATAGCGGCATACCGCTCAAAGTCCTGCATATAGAGGACGCTGGAGGACTTGATACCGCTGCGCTCGGAGGCTTCTTCCCTGGTCAGCATTTTGCCGTTCCACTTGATGATCTCCTCGTCCGGCTGGTCAATGAACAGCCAGGTCCGCGGGCCGTTTTTTGTCTTGGCCAGCAGCAGCCACACGTTCTGGGTGTCGATGCCGGTCAGATAGTAGAAATTGCGGTTCACGGAAAAGGGGGACATGTCCTGATCGTTGCTCTTGACCGGGGCCATCCCGGAGTACAGCAGGATCACGCCGGTCCCCTCCAGCTTGTCCAGAAGATTTTTCCGATTGTTGGTATAAAATTCCGCCGTCATGATAAAACGCCTCCATATGATTAAGATCAGACCTGCCCAGGGGGCGGGCTGCGCATTGAACTGGGGATATTTTATCACACTGGCGGAAAAGTGCAAGGGGCGGTTTGGAAAATTGTACATGGGGCAGGGCCCCTGCGGGGGAAAACCGCAGGGGCCCGGGGAATTTCAGATATTTTTACTCAGTGGCAGCAGCCGCAGTGCTGCTTGACGCCCTCATAGTCGCAGGTGCTGCTCAGGCTGTTGGGGGGGAAGAACTCATCAACGGGGAAGCTGATGTTCTGGAACAGCTCACAGGGATCCTCGCTGGCGCAGCCGCCGCAGGAGCAGTCCTTATCGGGCATACAGTAGTCGAACACGGGGATCAGCAGCTGGGTATCCCGCTCCAGGCGGACGATGGAGAACTGGCCCAGCGTGACAAAGGCCCGGCGGTACTCGTCGCCCATGGTCAGCTCGCAGCCGAAGCACTGGCACACGCAGGAGGGGATCTCGCACACGTCGCAGTCGCAGCAGCGGTTCTCGCAGCACTCCACCAGCTTGGCGTCCAGGACGATGGGGTCAACGGTCTCCACTACGGCGGTGGGCAGGTTGCTCCGCTCCAGAAGCTGCCGGTCCATGCAGTCCACCCGCATCTCGGAGGAGAAGATCTTGGCGTTGCCCTCGCTGCCGAAGAGGATGACCCGCTTGTCGAAGACGCACAGGCCCTCTACCTCAATAGGCCGGGGGCAGGAGCAGTAGGCGTTCAGGGTCACGCGGTAGAAAAAGCGCATATCCACCGTGTAGAAGCCGCGGTTGAAGGCCACCGGCTCTACGTCAATGTACGTATAGAGCAGCTCCGCCTTGCCGCCCTTTACCGTCTGGGCGCGGCTGAGCACATCCTGGCACGCCATGGTGGGGTAAAAACGCAGATCTTCGATGCAGTCTTTATCGCGGCAGCTGTCAAAAATCTTCTTGGTATGGATACAAACGGCCTCACAGTTATCCCTCATACCGGAAACGGGGCCGGGAGCCATGCGTTCAGGCATAATAAACCTCCTAAATCGAAACGTTGGTTTCTCTGTTGTTGGGAAGGCGTCCTGCCTTCATTCCAGTCTATGCGCCCCGGAGCGGGTGGTGAAAATTCGGGCTATACAAATTTCTCCGGAGAAGGTATAATGAGGGCAGGATATCTATGGACTGCAGGAGGTGTACTATGGCTGCGTTTGGTTTTATCAGCGACAAACTGGAGATCAAGCTGCTGATTCTCTACATTGCGTCCCGGCTGGTGGAGCCGGTCCCCTTTGAGACGCTCCAGGAGCTGTCCATGTGCGACGGCGGCGTGGACTACTTCGGTTTTTCCGAGTGTCTGGCGGATCTGGTGCGCACGGAGCACCTCGCTCTGGCGGACAGCCTGTACGCCATTACGGACAAGGGCCGGCGCAACAGCGCCGTTTGCGAGAGCAGCCTGCCATACTCCGTGCGGATGGCGGCGGAGCAGAAGCTGGCGCTGTGCAACGAGCAGCTCAAGCGCCGCGCCCTGGTGAAGGCCGACATTCGGTCCAGAGACAAGGGGGGCTATGAGGTCTCCCTGTCCCTCAGCGACGAGCTGGACGAGCTGATGAATCTGCGGCTGCTGGTCACCCGGCAGGATATGGCGCTGGAGCTGCAAAAGCGTTTCCGGGAGGGAGCGGAAAAGCTCTATGCCAAAATCCTCTCGGACCTCTATGGAGGAGAACTGTAACAGAGCGCCGCCCGGAGTGTGATCTCCGGGCGGCGCTCTTTCTCGATTATTGCGGATTTGCTTGGCTCAGCGCGGACAGATCGTAGGTCCTGGCCAGGATGTCTCCGGAGGAGCTGAAGAGCTCCGAGAGCTCAAACTCCACCGGATCGGTGTCGCTGACAAGGGTGAAGGCACAGGGGATATCCACGGTAGTTCCCGGCGGTACATCCTGCGTGCGGGACTCCAGAGAATATCCGGAGTCCTCTCCCATGACGGCGGCGGTGAGCTGGACGCCGTTTTGGAAGGCCTTTTCCAGCATCTTCATCATGGCGCTGGCGGGCTCTTCTCCGTTGTTGGTCCAGGAGTAGGTAATGATGACGGCGGGATTGCCCTCGCTGTCGGTGGAGAGAACAGCCCGCTTGATGGCGGCGTCATAATCCCCCAGGACGCCGGCGGAGGGAGGCGGCGTTTCCTCTTCCACATCGTCTGCGGGGGGAATCACCAGATTGCCCTCCTCGTCCTCCACGGGCTGCCAGGGACGCTTGATGGTCTCGATGGTTGTGGTCACGCCCAGGACGCTGGCGGGGTATGAGAGAATGCCGTTCTGATAGGTAAAGGTCTTGGTGCGCTCCCCGGAAGCCAGCTGGGCGGCGGAGGTGCGGTTCACATCGTTTTCAGAGACCCAGGTGTAGGGCTCCTTGCCGTCCGGCGGGGGGGTGTAGCTGCCGGCCCAGTAGAGGGAAGTGGCGTTCCCGCCCTCGGAGACCCAGTAAATCTCAATGGTGTCCTTGGAGATCAGAACGCCGTGGAAGGAGTCCTCGCTGCCGTTGTTCTCCCGCCACTCGCCCGACAGATCGGGGGGCACGGTCCGGTCCCGGATCACAAACTTCAGAAAGTCGCCGCCGCCTACGTTGGGGTCGGTCCTGGTATACAGAAAGCCGCTGCCCAAGAACAGGAATACCGACAGAAACATGGCGATGAGCGGCACGGTACAGCGCTTTCCCCGGAGGGAAAATATAATGACAAGGATCATGAAGATCAGACATCCCAGGAATCCGATCCCACCCGTAATGAAGTACATGTGACTTCCCCTTTCTGTGTTGCGGAGGTTTCTCTGTCTATACTATATACGAAATGCCGCCAAAATGCAAGAGTCAAAGAAGCGGCGGGGCGAAATCTGTTTTGCGCCGTCCGCCGTCAATGGCCGGACAGGGTCTCCAGCAGCTCCTGCCGGAGGGTGAGGATCTGGGATACATGGAAGTTGGTGACCACGTCCTTCTCCATCACGGAGTCCAGCTCCCGCCGGTCCTCCACCCGGGCGCCGCAGGCGGCCAGGCGGCGGCGGTTTGCCTCGCTGAGCCGCCCGGGGCGGTCCAGCTGGGAGAGGACCTCCAGGTGGCTCACAAGCTCCCGGGCTTTGTACTCGCAGGCCTTATACCGGGTCAGCTCCCTCCGCCGGCGGCCCATGTGGAGCAGCAGGTGCTGGTTGGCGAAGATGGAAAGCTGATTTTCCAGGGAGGCAATGCGCTTGTTCATGGCGTCCGCGTCCGGCAGGTGGGCGTCCCCGTCGAACATATCTTCCAGGAAGAGGATCAGGTCCCGGTCCAGGCCGTCCACCGTCTCCCGGATCTGGCGGCTGTTATCATAGGGGAAGATCAGCATATTGACGGCCATACCCACCGCCAGGCCGATGGCCGTGTCCCAGATCCGCCCCAGGGCGTAGGGGATGGGGGCCATCTCCGCGTCGGTGCAGACCATGACCAGGATGAAGCAGGGCAGGGAGGGGGAGAAGGCGTCGGGCAGCAAATTATAGATTGTGATGATAAAAATGATGCCGATGAGCACCGAGGCCAGCGGCCCCGTAGGCAGGGCGACCAGAATGACCCCTGCCGCGACGCCGAAGAGGACGCCGACTGTCTGGGTGACGCAGGACTCCAGGGACTCCTTGAAGGTGGGCTGGACCGCCGCCATGGCGCCCAGCATGGCCAGGATGAGCCGGGAGCTGGTGGCCCCGTAGGGCTCCACCAGGACCATGGCGATGATGATGGCGACGGCGGTCTTCACCGTGCGCAGGCCCACATGGATTCTGCGGCGCTTCATAGGCGGCCTTCCTTTCTCCGGCGGCGGACGCTTCCCGGGATGCTCTGGTATAGGCATCATACCATGGATTGGCGGGACTGTCAAATGGCGGCGGCTCTCCAAGGGAATTTAGCATAATCCACAAAATTTGCCTGGACAAAGAAGGAAAAATGTGGTATAGTAAACGAGTTATCAGGAGTCCCGTCCCCGGTGAACAGAAAAGGAGGTCAGTTTATGGAACCTAAGTTTTTTAAAATCCCCGTTTGCGTGGGCGATGTGACGCTGCGGGTGGCCAAGGGCCATTTTGCTACCCGCCACAGCCATATCAACTATTTCATTGACGTCACCCGCCAGCAGTCCTGCCTCCAGGAGGCGGAAGCCGTGGCCCAGCAGCTGGCGCAGCGGCTGCAGGCCAACACTATGGTGGATACCATCCTGTGTATGGACGGTACCCGGGTCATCGGCACCTGCCTGGCCCGCCTGCTGACCCAGGAGGGGGGCCTCTCCGTCAACGCCGGGAAGGAGATCTACCTCCTCCGGGAGAACGTCAGCTCCGGCGGCAAGCTGATTTTCCGGGACAACGCCCGCTTCATGCTGGAGGGAAAGAACGTGCTGCTCCTGCTGGCCTCCATTACCACCGGCAGTACGGTAGAGAAAGGAATGCGCTGCATCCAGTATTACGGCGGCAGCGTCTCCGGCGTAGCCTCCATCTACAGCCACCTCAGAGAGGTAGAGGGGGTGCCGGTGGTATCCCTGTTCAACACCGGCGATCTGCCGGATTACGCCAGCTACGCGCCCCAGGACTGCCCCATGTGCAGACAGAGCATGGAGGTGGACGCCGTGGTGGATAAGTACGGATATTCCAAACTGTAACCGGCAGTCTGTGCAAAAAGCAGGACGGCAAACAATGCCGCCCTGCTTTTTTCTGTATTTACACGCCCCGATAGACCGCCAGGTCCACCGGCTGAAAGCCGTCCTTTGTCAATATCCATGCCTCCCGGAAGCCGCAGGCCTCCGCCAGCGCCGCCGCCTGAGAAAAGGCGTGGGCGATGGTATCCGCGCTGTGGCTGTCGCTGGTGATGCACACCCGTCCGCCCCGCTGCCGGATGGCCTCCAGCAGGAAGGGAGCGGGGTAGGGGGTGGTACGATAGCCCCGGGAGATGGCGCCGGTGTTGATCTCAAAAATCACGTCCCGCTCCATCAGGGCCTCCAGCGCCTCCAAGGCGGCGGCGCGGCAGCGGGGATCGCTCTCGTCAAAGCGGCGGCCGCCCTCGTTGAATTTGGTGATGAGATCGAAATGGCCCACGATGCCGCATTTGATCTGACCGGCCGCCTCCGCCATCCGGCGGTAGTAGGCCCGGACAAACGCCAGGCAGTCCCCGCCGAAGTGCTCCCGCACCGCCCGGTCGAAGGCGTCCGCGCTCTCGTCCGCCGGGAGGTAGCAGCCGTCGGCCCATACGCCGTGGACGGAGCCGATGAGGTAGTCCCAGGCCCCTTCCGGCGGAGGGGAGTCGATGTCCTGTTCCAGGCCCAGAAAGATCTCCGGCATTCCGGCGTAAGCCTCCCGGAGGCGGAGAATCTCGGCCCGATAGGCGGGGACCTTCTCCGGCTTCATAGACCAGCCGTCCGGGTCGGCGGCAGGGGGCATGGGGCTGTGGTCGGAGAAGCCCAGGGAGGCGCATCCCGCCCGGACAGCCCCCAGGACCATCTCCTCCGGGGTGTGCTTCCCGTCGCTGAAGACGGTGTGGGTGTGGAGATTCTGAGGGAAGCTCATTTGATCTTCCGCCCCTCCACGTAGTACCGCTTATCCTCGGCGTGGCCCATGGAGAAGGTCTTCCGGGGCAGCACGCCGTCGGCGATGACGGTCTTAAAGAGCTGGTCCTTGCCCATGGCGGGGAGCTTGAAGCCGATGTTCCCCGGCTTCCGGCCCAGCTCGTCGGTAACGGCCTCGCCGTGGATATAGTCCACCTCGCCGCCGTGTTCCCTGAGGTAGGCGTCCAGGAAGTTTTGCAGTGTCCCCACCGGCAGCTGCACCCGTGGATTGGGAACGGTGAGGCAGCCCGTGCCTCCGGCGTGGGTGTAAGCGATCGTGTGGCCTACGCCCTGGCCCTCGTGGGCGTTGGGGTAGAACTCCAGGAAGGCGGCGATCAGCTTTTCCGGGTCCACGCCGAACACCACCCGGTGGATGGCCTCGAATTTCAGAGCGTCGTCATGGAGGTTCTCGATCTCCACCAGGGCATACCGGGCGGGGAGGCTGGCCCACTGGTCCTCGGGGATGACCTTTTTCAGGTCCTCATAACAGGTCTTGGCGGTAGCCAGACTGTGATTGCCGTCGCCCACGGCGAACAGCAGGGGGGCTACGCCGCCCAGGCCGTACTTGTGCTCCATGGCCTCGCTGCTGGCCAGACGGCTCAGCGCCGCCGCCAATGCGTCTACCTGTTCCGGCGACAGTTTCCAGCCCCGGAGGTGCCCGCCGCCCAGCATCAGATCAAAATCGTAAAGCTTTTCCATGGAATCCCTGGCGGCGGTGACAGGCTCCACGCAGATCTTCTTGGGGTCGTCAATAAGAAGCATCACATGAGGCAGTTCGATGGGTGCGTCCCGGCGCACCCGGACCCGGGGCGGGATGCGCTCCAGGACGGTGCCCTCCGTGGCCCGGATCAGGGACCCGGAGCCGGGGGTATAGTCGTACTTCTCCAGGTCCACCGCCGCTACCAGGCCCGGGCGCACGGTCCCATCGGACTGGGTGCGCTCAATGTAGATGATGGACTCCGGGTGAACGGCGAAGATGTCCCGGGCCAGGTAGTCCGCCATGGCGCGGTTGATAGACTGGATGTGCTCGTCCACGTTGCTGTCGTTCAGCTTGCTCTCCGGCAGGATCAGCCGCAGGGCTGAGGGAGCGTCTCCGGCGATCCGGTCCGCTTCCTCCCAGTATTCCGGCTGGCTGGTAAACTGGTCGCAGGCCACCACCGCCCATCGGGTCATGTCCGTACCGGCCTTGGGCAGCAGAATGTCCGCCGGGCGCAGGCCCAGCTCCTCGAAACGCTTGTCCATAGTTACTCCTCCATCACATATTTGTTGTATCAACGCACCGCCGGGGACAGCGGCTGACTGCGCTTCATACCGGGGTCATTGCAGCTCCTTTTTCTCAAACAGCAGGTCCAGCAGGATGCTGCCGTCGTCCAGGAAGGGGCCCTGCTCCCCGGCAGGCTCGTCGTAGACGCCTCCCCGTCCAGAGTCCCGGCGGCTGTCATAGAGCAGGAAGGGCACCGGGTCCGCACCGTGGCCCCGTGTGGCGGTCAGAGTCTTGTGGTCGCTGAGCAGCAGGACGCGGTGGTCCAGCCCCGCCGCCTCCAGACGCTCGATCAACGGCCCTGCCAACCGGCTGTCCAGCCATTCGATGGCCTGCAGTTTGCCCGGCAGGTCGCCGTTGTGGGTACACTCATCGGGAGCCTCCAGATGGAGGCAGACGAAATCGTATTCCTGCAGCTTGGCCCATGTGGCCTCCAGCTTCCCTTCAAAGTTGGTGTCCAACTCGCCGGTAGCGCCTTCTACTTCCACCATCTCCAGCCCACGAAGGGCCCCAATGCCGTGGCACAGGGGCACGGCGCTCACCACCGCGCCGTCCAGGCCGTACTGTTCCCGGAAAGAGGGCAGCGCCGCCGCCGTACCCTCCGCCCAGAACCAGATGCCGTTGGCGGGGAGCAGACCCGCAGAGCGCCGCTTCTCCGTCACCGGATGGTGGTCCAGGATCTCATGGGCCAGCGTCATGAGATCTGCGAAGACTTCCGCGCGGTCATTTCCCACAGGGAACAATGGACCGCATGGCTCCCCGAGATGGTCGTGGGGCGGTGTGAAGCGGATGCCGGAAATATCGCTTTCATGCTGCACCGCCAGCTGCCGGAAGGCGGGGAAGGGGTGGATGTCCATCCGCGCCTTTGCCAGCGCCTGAGCGAACCGGGGATCGTCCAACAGGGCTTTCACGGTTTCCAGAGCCGAGGGGCCGTCGATGGACCCGGCGGAGTGGGAGAGGATCTTCTTCTCCGCCAAGGGCATATCTCCGTCCTCCAGCGAGACCAGGTTGCACCGGAAGGCTGCGTCTCCGGGGGCCATGGCGATGCCCGCCGCAGCGGCCTCCATGGGGGAGCGCCCGGTAAAGTACCGCCGGGGATCGCAGCCGAAAATGGAGAGAATGGCGGTCTCACTGCCCGCCGGCAGCGGCGGAGGACAGTTGACTACGCTGCCCACCAGCCCTTTGGCGGCCATGCGGTCAATAGCGGGCGTGGGCGCGGTTTGCAGAGGCGTTTTATTGCCCAGACTGGGCACGGGGTCGTCGGCCATGCCGTCCCCGATGATCAACAGATATTTCGTAAACAAGACCTCCCTTATGGGTACTGCTTTCTATTATATCGTATCCCAGTGGGGTTTTCAATGTTTTTCTTGGACCGGAAGGCCTTCAGGCGCATTTTTTACCATCCGCCGGAAGAAGCATCCCCCTTTTCCCAAAAAATTTACAATTACTACTTTTCAAATGAGTGAAAATATATTAGAATAGACACCAGTGCGAAACCGAAGATTTCCAACCGAAGAAGAAAGTAGAGGGAAAACGCCTATGGAGGAAGTAAAATATAAGCGCGTCCTGCTGAAGATCAGCGGCGAGGCTCTGGCGGGGGAGCGCCATACCGGCCTGGACTTCGAGGTAGTGGGGCAGGTCTGCGACGCCATCAAGGAGGCCGTGGCTATGGGCGTCCAGGTGGGCGTGGTCATCGGCGCGGGCAACTTCTGGCGGGGCGCCAAGGACGGCGGAGGCCGTATGGAGCGCACCCGGGCCGATCATATGGGGATGCTGGGCACTGCCATGAACTGCCTGGCCCTGGCCGATGTGCTGGAGCAGAAGGGCGTGCCCGCCCGGGTCCAGACCGCCCTGGAGATCCGCTCCGTGGCCGAGCCTTATGTCCGTGGCCGGGCCATCCATCATCTGGAGAAGGGCCGGGTGGTGGTCTTCGGCTGCGGCACCGGCAACCCCTTCTTCTCCACGGACACCGCCGCCGTGCTGCGGGCCGCCGAGATCGGGGCGGACGTGATATTGCTGGCGAAAAACGTGGACGGCGTTTACAGCGCCGACCCGGTGAAGGACCCCGCCGCCGTGAAGTACGACGTCATTACCTACGATGAGGTCCTGGCCCAGCGCCTGGCTGTCATGGACTCCACGGCCTCCTCTCTGGCCATGGACAACCACATCCCCGTGCTGCTGTTCGCCCTGAAGGACCCCAGAAACATCATCCGCGCCCTGAAGGGCGAGAAGATAGGAACGATTGTGAAGGAGGATACAACCAAATGAAAGCCGAATATAAAGCCTATGAGGAGCGTATGAAGAAATCCGTGGCCTCCGTGGCGGCGGACTTTGCCGCCGTCCGGGCGGGCCGGGCCAACGCCGCCGTGCTGGACCGGATCATGGTGGACTACTACGGCACCCCCACCCCCATCCACCAGATCGCCTCCATCGGCTCCCCGGACCCCCGTACCCTGACCATCCAGCCCTGGGACGCCGGCGCGGTGAAGCTCATCTGCAAGGCCATCCAGGAGTCCGACCTGGGCATCAATCCCCAGAACGACGGCAAGATCATCCGCCTGGCCTTTCCCCAGCTCACCGAGGAGCGCCGCAAGGAGCTGGTCAAGCAGATCGCCAGGTACGCCGAGGGCGGCAAGGTGGCTGTCCGCAATATCCGCCGGGACGCGGTGGAGGATTTCAAGGCCCAGAAGAAGGCCAGCGAGATCACCGAGGACGACATGAAGATCGCCGAGAAGGACATCCAGAAGCTCACCGACGACATGTGCAAGGAGATCGATGAGCTGCTGGCCAAGAAGGAAAAAGAACTGCTGGCGGTATAAGCTGAAAAATCTGTTTTCCAGGCGAGGAAATTTATGATTTTTTCTTTCAGAAAGAAAAAAACGGATACGGCGGGGCAGGTGGATTTCAGCCGTCTGCCCCGCCATATCGCGATTATACTGGACGGCAACGGACGCTGGGCCAGGCGCCGGGGGCTGCCCCGCACCGCCGGACACAAGGTGGGCGCGGAGACCTTCCGCACCATCGCCACCTACTGCCGGGATATCGGCATCGAGTACCTGACGGTCTATGCCTTCTCCACAGAGAACTGGAAGCGTCCCCGGGAGGAGGTGGAGACGATCATGTCCCTCCTGAAAAAGTACCTCCTGGAGGCCATCGACACCATGGAGCGGGACAATGTGCGTCTGCGCTTCATGGGGGACATGTCGCCCCTCAGCGATGAGCTGAAGGGGCTGGTGGACCAATGCAACGCCATCTCCCAGCGCCTTACCGGATGCCTTTGCAGCATCTGCATCAACTACGGAGGCCGCGCGGAGCTGGTTCACGCCGCCCGGCAGTTCGCGGAGGACTGCCGTGTCGGCCTTGTAAAGCCAAGTGACTTAACAGAAGAAATGCTGTCGGGATACCTCTATTCCGAAGGAATTCCGGACCCGGAGCTGCTCATCCGCCCCGGCGGGGAGCAGCGGTTGAGCAATTTTTTGCTGTGGCAGTGCGCCTATACAGAATTCTATTCTACGGATGTGCTCTGGCCGGATTTCAAGAAAGAGAATCTGCTGGAGGCCATCGCCGCATACCAGCGGCGGGACCGCCGCTATGGCGGGGTGTAGGAGGTATGACATGAAATCGAGAATTATCGTGGCGGTCATGGGAGTGCCCATTCTGTTATACGTTGTGCTGTGGGGGCATCCCCTGCTGCTGCTGTTCGCGCTGGCGCTGCTGGCGGGAGTGGGCGGCTGGGAGCTGTACCACTGCGTCGGCGGGGAGCGGGACGGCTTCCTGACAGTGGCCGCCGTTTTTATCCCGTGTCTGACGGTGGGATGGGTCTATGCCTGTCCGCAGTTTGTGGGCGCGTGGTTCATCCTGTCCGCCCTGGCCGTCTTTACCTACGCGATTTTCCGGGGCGGCGCGGTGCGCTTCTACCAGATTGCGGCGGTGCTGTTCGGCGGCATCGCCATCGGCTACGCCTTCTCCTCCTTTTTGCAGATACTTGCTTCCGGCGCCAGCCGGGGATACCTGTTGCTGCCCTTTATTCTCAGCTTCGCCTGCGACACCTTCGCCTATTTTGCAGGGCTCACCTTTGGCAAACATAAGCTGGCCCCCAAGGTCAGTCCTAAGAAGACGGTGGAGGGCTCCATCGGCGGGCTGGCGGGGAATCTGATCTGCGGCCTGCTCTTCGCCTTTGTGATGAACCGCTGGTTCGGCGGGACGATCAGCTACGAGCCTATGGCGCTGCTGTCTCTGTTCTGCGGTGTAGTGGCGCAGATCGGGGATTTGAGCTTCTCCCTCATCAAGCGGGAGTTCGGCGTGAAGGACTACGGGAAGATTTTTCTGGCCCACGGCGGGGTACTGGACCGGTTTGACAGCGTACTGTTCGTGGCCCCAACCCTGGCGGCGCTGATGCAGATTCTGTGGATCAGGTGAGTAACATAATGGTAAATACGATTTCTTTGTTAGGTTCCACCGGCTCCATCGGACGGCAGACGCTGGACGTCTGCCGGGAGCAGGGCATAAAAGTCGCCGCCCTGACGGCGAGGACCAGCATCGACCTGCTGGAGGCCCAGGCCCGGGAGTTCCGTCCCCGGCTGGTGGCGGTGTATGACCTGGAGCCCGCCCTGGAGCTGGCCCGGCGGCTGGCGGGGCTGGATATCGAGGTGGCCTACGGTCTGGACGGCCTGCGGCGGGCGGCGTCCCTGCCGGAGAGCGAGGCGGTGGTCACCGCCGTGGTGGGCATGGCGGCGCTGTGGCCCACCATGGCCGCTATCGAGGCGGGCAAACGGGTGGCCTTTGCCAACAAGGAGACCCTGGTCTGCGCCGGGGAGCTGGTCATGGAGACCGCACGGCATTACGGCGCGGAGATCATCCCGGTGGACAGCGAGCACTCCGCCATCTTCCAGTGTCTCCAGGGCAGCCGGGACCGGGGAGAAATCAAGCGGCTCATTCTGACCTGCTCCGGCGGCCCCTTCTTCGGCCTGAGCCGGGAGGAGGTCGGTAAAAAGACCAAGGCCGACGCCCTCCGCCATCCAAACTGGAGCATGGGGGAGAAGATCACCATCGACTGCGCCACCCTGATGAACAAGGGCCTGGAGTTTATTGAGGCCATGCGCCTGTTCCGGGTGCCTCCGGAGCAGGTGGAAGTAGTGATCCACCGGCAGAGTATCATCCACTCCATGGTGGAGTTCCGGGACGGCGCGGTCATCGCACAGATGGGTACGCCGGATATGCGCCTGCCCATTCGGTACGCGCTGACCTACCCGGACCGGGGGGCGTCGGAGCTGCCGGGGCTGGATCTGTTGTCCTGTCCGCCTCTGACCTTTGCGCCGCCGGACCTGGAGGCGTTCCCGTGCCTGAAAATGGCCATGGAGTGCGCCCGGACCGGCGGGACCAGCTGCACGGTGCTCAACAGCGCCAACGAGGCGGCGGTGGAGCTGTTCCGGCGGGAGCGGATTTCCCTCGGACAGATTCCTGAACTGGTGGCAAGGGCTCTGGACGAAATTCCCAGCGTCAGCCATCCCGCCCTGGAGGACATTCTGGAGGCGGACGGTCAGGCCAGGGCGTGTGTGGAAAGGGCAGTTTTGTAATGGACTTTGGAATGCCCACATTGATCGAGCTCCCGGCGCCGGAGGACTGTGCCGGTCTGTGCCGGGCGCTTGGCCTGCAATTTATTGAGCTGAATATGAACCTGCCCCAGTACCAGCCGGACCGGGTGGATGCGGCTGAACTGCTGAACCTCCGGGAGCGGTACGGCGTGTATTTTACTCTCCATCTGGATGAAAACCTGAACCCCGGCGACTTCAACCCCCATGTGGCGGAGGCGTATACCCGCACGGCGGCGGAGGCCATCCGTCTGGCGAAGGCGCTGGAGATGCCGGTGTTGAATATGCACCTGTCCCGGGGCGTATACTTTACCATGCCGGAGAAGAAAATCTTTCTGTTCGACGTCTACCGTGACCGGTATCTGTCGTCGATAAAGACCTTCCGGGACCGCTGCGAGGCGGAGATCGGGCCGGCGGCGGTGAAAATCTGTGTGGAAAACAGCGACGGCTTCACGGATTTTCACAAGGAAGCTCTGGATCTGCTGCTGGAGAGCCCGGTGTTCGCCCTGACCTTCGATATTGGCCATAACCACAGCATCGGAGGCCGGGACGAGGCGGTCATCCTCCGGCGGCGGGAGCGGCTGTGCCACTTCCACTTTCACGACGGGGCAGGGAAGAAGAACCACCTCCCGCTGGGTACGGGGGAGATCGACGTCAAAAAATATCTGGCGCTGGCAGAGAACGCCGGAGGACGGATCGTCCTGGAAACCAAGACTGTAGAGGGATTGAAGGAATCCGTCCGATGGGTCTGGTCTGCCATATCTGCAAAGAGGTAAAACCATGTATATTGTATTAGCCATTCTTCTTTTTGGAATTCTGATCGCCGCCCATGAGTGGGGCCACTTCATCGCCGCCCGGCTGTGCGGCGTCACCGTCCATGAATTTTCTATCGGCATGGGTCCCCAGGTCTGGCATAAGGAAGGGAAAAAAGGAACGAAATTTTCCCTCCGCGCCCTCCCCATCGGCGGCTTCTGCGCCATGGAAGGGGAGGAGGAGGACTCCGACGACCCCCACAGCCTCTCCCGGCAGGGCTTCTGGAAAAAGGTCCTGGTCTTTGCTGCCGGGGCCATCATGAACCTGCTGGTAGGGATGCTGATCATTCTGATCCTCAACTTTCAGGCGGCTGGTTTCGCGGTGCCCACCGTGGCCGGATGCGCCCCGGAGTTCGAGGCGGTGAACGGCGCGGCCCTGCTGGAGGGAGACGAATTCTACTCCATCAACGGCTCCCGGGTATACCTGCCCAGCGACATCGACCTGCTGCTGATGGTGGCCAACCGGGAGCCCATCGACCTGGTGGTGCTGCGGGACGGGGAGAAGGTGTCCTTTTCCAACCTGAAGGTAGGGACCTACAGCGACAGCGAGGGCGGGCCCTACGAGGGCTACGGCTTCTACCGCACCGCCCGGGTGAGGGAGGCCACCTTCGGCGCGCGGCTGCAATATACGTGGTATAATACCGTGGACTTCGTCCGTACAGTCTGGCTCAGCCTGCAGATGCTGATCAGCGGCAGCGCGGGGGTGTCGGATCTGAGCGGTCCGGTGGGGATCGTGTCCACCATCAACGATGTGGGCAATCAGAGCACCAGCATCGCCGACGCGCTGGTCAATATTGTTTATTTCGGGGCGTTTATCTCCGTGAACCTGTCGGTGATGAACCTGCTGCCCATCCCCGCCCTGGACGGAGGCCACATCCTGTTCCTGGTGGTGTCCACCGTCTCCGAGAAGCTGTTCCGGAAGAAGATCCCCATGAAGTACGAGGCGGCCATCAATATGGTGTTCCTGTTCCTGCTCATGGGCCTGATGCTGTTCGTCACCTTCAACGACGTGATGAAGCTGGTAGGGAGAGGGGGAACGCCGTCATGACGAAGCAGATCATGGTGGGCAATGTCCCCGTAGGCGGCGGCGCGGCCGTGTCCATCCAGTCCATGTGCAATACGAAAACCCACGACGTGCCCGCCACTGTGGACCAGATTCACCGTCTGGAGGAGGCGGGGTGCGAGATCGTCCGGGTGGCGGTGCCGGATATGGCGGCGGCCAGGGCCATCGGGGCCATCAGGAGCCGGATCCATATCCCCTTGGTGGCGGATATCCACTTTGACTACAAGCTGGCGCTGGAGTGTGCCGCCCAGGGGATCGACAAGATCCGCATCAACCCCGGCAACATCGGCGGGGAGGACCGGGTGAAGGCGGTGGCGGACGCCTGCCGGAGGGGGAATATCCCCATCCGCATCGGCGTCAACGGCGGCTCCCTGGAAAAGGAGCTCCTGAAAAAGTACGGCGGCGCCACGCCGGAGGCTCTGGCGGAGAGCGCCGTGGGCCACGCGGCCCTGCTGGAAAAATTTGACTTCACGGACATCTGCATCTCCGTCAAATGCTCCTCCGTCCCAGTGACCATAGGGGCCTACCGGCTGCTCAGCGAGAAATGCCCCTACCCTCTGCACCTGGGCGTCACCGAGGCGGGCACACCGGATATGGGGATGGTAAAATCCGCCATGGGCATCGGCGGCCTGCTGTGCCTGGGCATCGGGGACACCCTCCGGGTGACCCTGACGGCGGACCCGGTGGAGGAGGTCTATGCCGCGAAAAAGATCCTCCTGGCCGCCGGTCTGCGGCAGGAGGGACCCAATATCATTGCCTGTCCCACCTGCGGGCGGACCAATATCGACCTCATCCCCATGGCTCAGGAGGTGGAGCGTCGCCTGGCGGGCTGCACCAAACCCATTACCGTGGCGGTGATGGGCTGCGCCGTGAACGGACCCGGCGAGGCCGCCGCCGCCGACGTGGGCATTGCCGGAGGAAAAGGGGAGGGGCTTCTCTTCCGCAAGGGGGAGATCCTCCGGAAGGTGCCTCAAAATAAGCTGGTGGACGCGCTGATGGAGGAAATCGAAAAACTCTGAGAAAGTTTTTCCGAATCCGGGGAACAATTTTACATAGTCCCCGTCTAATAGACGGTTCCGGACAACGGATAAAAACGACTCTTGGAGGTAACGCAATGAAAAAACTGACAGGCATTTGTTTAAGCGCTCTGCTCCTGCTGGCTCTGGCCGCCTGCGGCGGAGGGAACGGCGGGCAGAATAAAGAGGCCCCCGACCTGAATAAGTACTATGAGGACTTCATGGCGTCCCTTGGGGCGGATAACCAGCCCGCCATGATGGACGTGGAGGCGGAGATGATCGGCCAGGTCTACCCCGGTCTGGAGACCTATGGATTGAAGCAGTCCGTACTGAAGATGGCGGCCATCACCGCCGTCCCCTGTGAATTTGCCCTGGTGGAACTGGAGGACGAGGCCAACGCCAAGGCGGTGGCGGACATCTTCCAGGCTCGCATCGACGCACAGATCGAGGGCGGTGCCTTCTACCCCATGACGGTGGAGGGCTGGGAGAAGGCCCAGATCATCACCAACGGCAATGTGGTGGCCCTGATCTGCGCCGGAGAGCAGCAGGATCAGGCGGTGGAAGCCTTTAACCAGCTGTTCGCGTGACAAAACCGGGGGCATACATGCGGGGGCGCGTGTATGCCCTTTTTACAGGAGAGAAACATCATGATCTTTTCCAGCCTGCCCTTTCTGTTTTTCTATCTCATGGCCGTGCTGGCCGTCTACAAGCTCTCGCCCCTGAAGCTGCGCAATCTCATATTGCTGCTGGTGAGCCTCTTTTTCTACGGCTGGGGAGAGCCGGTCTACATCCTTATCATGCTGCTGTCCATCGCGGTGGACTACGTCCACGGCATGCTGGTGGAGCGCTGGCGCGAGGATGACCGGAAGGCCCGGCGGGCGGTGGCGTCCTCGGTGTTCTTCAATCTGGCTATCCTGGTGTTTTTCAAATACTGGGACTTCCTGATGGGGACTATCAACGCTCTGACGGGCCTGCATCTCCCGGTGCTGGGCCTGCCGCTGCCCATCGGTATCAGCTTCTATACCTTCCAGACCATGAGCTATACCATCGACGTCTACCGTCAGGACGCGCCGGTGCAGAAAAATCCCATTACCTTCGGCGCTTACGTGACCCTGTTTCCCCAGCTGATCGCGGGCCCTATCGTCCGGTACAAGTCGGTGGCGGACCAGCTGGAGAACAGGCGGGAAGACCTGGAGAAATTCGTCTCCGGCGTCCGGCGCTTCACCGTGGGCGCGGCGAAGAAGGTGCTGCTGGCCAACGCCATCGGGCAGCTGTGGGACCAGTCTCTGGCCGCGGAGAACCTGACGGCCGCCGGGGCCTGGCTGGGTCTGGCGGCCTACGCCTTTCAGATCTACTTCGACTTCTCCGGATACAGCGACATGGCTATTGGCCTGGGGCGGATGTTCGGGTTCGAGTTCCTGGAGAACTTCAACTACCCCTATATTTCCAAATCCGTGGTGGAATTCTGGAAGCGGTGGCACATCTCCCTGACCACCTGGTTCCGGGAGTATGTATACTTTCCCCTGGGCGGCAGCCGGGTTCCCAAATGGAAGTGGATCCGCAACATCCTCATCGTCTGGACCCTTACCGGCATCTGGCACGGCGCGGGATGGAATTTCCTGCTGTGGGGACTGTACTATGGTGCGTGGATGCTGGCGGAGCGGCTGTTCTTAGGAAAATGGCTGGAGAAGCTGCCCGGGGCGGTCCGGCACGTCTATACGATGGTCATCGTTCTCATCGGCTGGGCCCTGTTTGCCGTGGAGGACATGGGACGGCTGGGGGCGTATTTCAGCTCCCTCTTCGGCGGCGGAGGCTGGTTCAGCCCTGTGGACGGCTACCGGCTGCGGACCTATCTGCCCACGCTGGTCATTCTTGCCATCGGTTCCACGCCCCTGATGGGGAAGCTGTGGGACAGGCTGGGGGAGAAGGCCCGTGCGGTGCTGCAGCCGCTGCTGGTGCTGGGGGCGCTGATCCTCTGTACCGCGTCCCTGGTGGACGCGGGGTATAACCCGTTCCTGTATTTCCGGTTTTAAGCGGAGGAGTGCGGCTATGAAGCAGAATAACAAGAAGATTTCAAGAATATCCCAGGCGGTCACCGCGATTTTGTTCTGCGGCTTTCTGGCGGGCTTCGGCCTGCTGCACGTCCTTCTGCCGGACCGGACCTTCTCACCGGTGGAGAACCGGACCCTGGCCCAGCTGCCGGAATTCTCCTGGTCCGCCCTGACGGATGGCAGCTATACCGCCAAGCTGGAGACCTACCTGGAGGACCAGTTTCCTCTCCGGGACGGCTGGATGGGGCTGAAGAACCGGTACGAGTACCTGCTGGGCAAGCGGGAATTTCACGGCGTGTATCTCTGCGGGGACCGGCTGATCCACAAAATTGAGGACGCCGGCCGGGCGGAGCAGAATATCACCTATTTGCAGAAGCTGACGGAATTGACCGATATCCCGGTTTACCTGGGCCTGATCCCCACGGCGGCGGAGGTCTACCGGGACGCGCTTCCTGCCGGAAGCGAGAACTTCGACCAGGCGGCCTACCTGGAGAAGGTCCGGGAGAGCGTTCCCGACGCTGTCTGGGTGGATATTGCCCAGGCCCTGACGGAGCACAGGCGGGAGCAGATGTTTTACCGCACAGATCACCACTGGACCAGCCAGGGGGCGTATTACGGATACGGCGCGCTCATGGGAGCCATGGGGGAGCAGCCCGAACCTCTGGGAACGCCGGAGACCGTGTCCGATGATTTCTACGGCACCCTCTATTCCACCTCCGGCGTCCACTGGCTGGAGCCGGATACCATCGAGCGGTACGTCTCTGGCGAAGGTGTTACCGTGGAGAACACAGAAAAGGGGGAAACCCACGGTCTGTACGTGGACAGCTTCCTGGGGGAGAAGGACAAGTACGCCTCCTTTCTGGGGGGCAACACGCCGCTGTATATCGTCCGGAACCGGTCGGCCACTTCCAGCGAAAAGCTCCTGGTGGTCCGGGACAGCTACAGCGACAGCATGGCCCCCTTCCTGAGCCGGTATTTTGCCGAGATCCACCTGATCGACCTGCGGTACTACCGTACCTCCGTGGCGGAGTACGCCCAGGAGAACGGCATGGACCGGATCTTTGTCTGCTACAGCGTTGAAAATTTTGTAAAGGATCTGGATGCTGTTTTCATGGGACGGTAAAGAACGGCGTTGCCGAAAGATGAAGTAAGGGAGGGCTGTTTGAATGTTCAACGAAATTTGTATTTATGAAGCAAAGATAGACAGGCAGGATGAAATTGAAACGTTAATGAAAGAGGTCGCCGCATTCTACCTTTCACAGCCCGGCGTTATTGATGTGAAGTATATCAAACGCACACACCGGCAGGAGGATTTCAATGCAGTTAAGGAGGGAAAGCCGCCCATTCGTTTGACAAAATGGGTTGGTAAAGTTACCTATATTTTGCACTGGACTCTTGAGGACGAAGAGGCGCACGCCCGCGTTTCAAAGCTTGGCCTGGAGCGGTTTTATAAAAGATGGAATCGCTGCCTGACCACGATGCCCAAAATTTTGCTGGGTGAGAATATTGTGTAGCATCTGAATAACTTGACTGGGCGGGATCACGATTCACTCATGATCCCGCCCAGTGCTTTTTGTTTATTTCAATTCCTGCACCGATATCACGGCCCGGTGCTTGATGGGTTTCCACTCCACCTTGCCGAACAGGGCGCAGACTGTAATGGGCACGTAGGTCGCCATAAAGATGGGGAAGGTCAGGGTATAGAGGATCTTCTTCCAAGCGGAGGTGCGGATTTTTTTCCACTGGGTGGCGGTGGTGATGGCTCCCGCAACAAAGAGCAGCAGATAGGGGACCAGGAAGCTCATGGCCATAGCGCCCAGCATGGGGAGAATTCGTCCTCCGGCCAGCAGCTCCAGCACCGTGGCCAGCACGCCGCCCGCCACGCCGAAGATGGTCAGCACAATGGCCGGCACCATAGACAGCAGCAGGTCCAGGCAGCTCAGGCCGTTTTTCTGGCCCACGTGTCCGGCCAGACGGCCGCCCTGGCGGAGTAGTACCAGCATGTTCCCCCGGACCCAGCGCATCCGCTGGCGGATGGACTGGCCCAGCTGGGTAGGCTGCTCGTCGTAGAGCTCCGCGTCGCCGCAGTAGCCGATCTTCTCGCCCTCCAGGATACAGTGGACGGTGAACTCCGTGTCTTCGCTGAGGGAATGGAAGGGCCAGCCGCCGCAGCGGAGCATGATCTCCCGGCTGAACACATACCCGGTGCCCGACACCACCGCGCTCAGTCCCAGACGGGTGCGGGGCTCGTTGAGGAAGGCCGCGTCCCGCAGGAACCACAGGCCGTATCCGGCGGAAATCCAGTTGTCGCCGTAGTTCTTGGAGTTGCGGTAGCTGGTGACAATGGGGTACTCCGGCCCGAAGACCTCGTTCATCCGAGAGATATAGTCGGAGGCCAGCAGGTTGTCGGCGTCAAAGACGAAATAGCCGTCATAATACTGGTCGCCCCGCTCCTCCCGAATCCGGGAGAGGAGGAAATTCAGGGCATAGCCTTTGCCCACATGGCGGGTGTCGCTGCGGCGGTAGACAATGGCCCCCGCCTCGCGGGCGGCCCCGGCGGTGTTGTCGGTGCAGTTGTCGGCCACCACGTAGATGTCCAGATATTCGGCGGGGTAATCCTGCTGCCGGAGGCTTTCCACCAGCTGGGCGATCACCGCCTCCTCGTTCCGGGCGGAGATGAGAACGCCGTAGCGGCGCAGGGGAGCGCTGCCCGTTACCCGGTGCCTGCGCCACAGGGCCACCGGCACATACAGCAGCTGATAGAAATAGCACGTCAGAAACAGGATGCCGATCACCCGGTTTACATTTTCCAGAACCATCAATGCACTCATGATTCACTCCTTTCCCGCGCACGGCAGATGGCGCGATAAGCCAGCAGTCCTCCGCCGCTGATGGCCATGGTAACGATAAATACCACCAGGGCGAACATATAATTTCCCATACCCAGCGCGTCGCCGCCGATGGTGGAGGTGACGATGGAGGGGAAGGGGGCGACGGCGCAGATGAGCAGCCAGCTTTTCAGCGGCAGATCGGTCAGCCCCACCACATAGCACAGCAGGTCCTTCGGCGTTCCCGGCAGGAAGAACAGGAAAAAGACCCACAGGGTAAGCCTCTTCTTGTTTTGCAGGAAGGACAGGGTGTTGAGCTTTTCCAGCGGGAAGAACACATCCACAGCCCTGGTGCCGAAGCGCCGCACCAGCAGGAACACAGCCACCCGGCCTAAAAAGGCGCCGAACAGACACAGCAGCGTTCCCTCCAGCGCGCCGAAGGCGTAGCCCGCCGCGATTTCCAGCGGCTCGCCGGGGATGGCGGCCACCACGATCTGGAGGATCAGCATCCCCAGAAAGGCGATGGGGGCCAGAACGCCCTGTTCATCCACCCAGGCCCGGAACCGCTCCGGCTCCTGGGCGAATCGTATGAGAGGTTTTCCGGCAAAGAAGAAGATCAGCGCGGAGAGCAGGAGGAACAGGAAGATACCCGTTCCTGCAATCCATTTTTTCTGTTTTTCCGTAAGACGGCGGTGATCGCTCATAACGACGTCCTTTCCTTGGTGGGTTTTCTGGATGCTATTCTACTAGCTTTCGTATTAAAATGAAAGATGGGAAATCTATAAGATTTCCTTAATATGCCGCCGGAGTTTTTCGCACAGCAGAATAAATTCCTATTCAAGCACCCCGGGGAGTCTGCTAAGTCGAGACGGTAGGGGTTTTCGATTACCACGCTGAAATAGAAGCAGAAGATGACCGAAGCGGACGGCAGTAAGTTTAGACAAAACCGACTGTGCCTCGGGCGAAAAACTAATCAAAACATGAGGGATTCTTAAACCGCCAGGTTTAAGCCCGCTTTTGCCTACTTTTCGCGGGTGCGAAAAGTAGGCGCGGGGTCCCGTGCAGCCGCCTGCGGCGGCTAGCAGCTAAGGCGGCCGGAGGCCGCCCCACGGGGGCCGCGCAGGTCCCGGGCCATGTTTAGAACCGTGCCAAACGAAAAGAAATCCCCCTTGTAATCCCTAGAAAAATCTGCTATACTATCCCAATAAGCAACTGAACAGGAAAAAGATCATGGAAACCTTCTTTCAACAATTTGACTGGAACGGCCTGCTGTCCCTGCTGGGACGGGTAGCGGGCGTGTTTCTGTGCCTGACGGTCCATGAGACCTGCCACGGCCTGGCGGCCTACGCCTTGGGGGACCCCACCGCCAAGCGGATGCACCGCCTCTCCCTGAACCCGCTGCACCATATTGACTGGCTGGGTCTGGCCTCCATGGTGATCTGCGGCTTCGGGTGGGCCAAGCCCGTGCCGGTGGATATGCGCTATTTCAAAAAGCCCAAGACCGGCATGGCCCTCACCGCCCTGGCCGGGCCGGCGAGCAACTTCCTGCTGGCGGCGATTTTGCTGTTTTCTGCGTCTCTGACGGCCCGGCACGCCCTAGCGGGACCTTTCGCGGTGTGGATGTTTTACTTTTTCCTGAACACCGCTGTACTCAGCATCGGGCTGGGGCTGTTCAATCTGATCCCCATCCCGCCGCTGGACGGATCGAAGGTGCTTTTCTCCTTCCTGCCGGAGAGGGCCTACCACACGCTGATGCGCTATGAGCGGTACGGCATGGTAATCCTGCTGCTGCTGGTGTGGCTGGACGTGGGCAGCAGCGCCCTGTCCAATGGGATCTACGCCGTCTGCCAATGGATGGCCGGACTATTCTTTTAATGTGGGAGGTCGCCGGATGGACGAACCGGTTTATAAGCTGGAACAGGTGGTGCACAGCCGGGAGGGCCTGGAGGACTTCGAGGGCCCCCTGGACCTGATCCTGTTCCTGCTCAGCAAAAATAAAATTGAGATCCAGGACATCCCCATCGCTCTCATCCTGGAGCAGTATCTGGCCTATCTGGAGCGCCGCCAGCAGATGGATCTGGAGGTGGCCAGCGAGTTCATCACCATGGCCGCCCAGCTGATGTTCATCAAGACCCGGATGCTCCTGTCTCTGGAGGACGAGGAGGCCAAAAACGAGATGGCCGAACTGATCCGCTCCCTGGAGGAGCGGCGCAGCGGGGAGAATTACGCCAAGATCAAATACGCCGCCGCCCGGCTGGCCCCCATGGGTGAGTTCGGCAGCCGCATTTTTCTGCGGAACCCGGAGCCGGTGGAGCGGGGGAAGGTGTACACCTACAGCCACACCCCCTCCGATCTGCAGGAGGCCATGGCGGCGGTCATGGGCCGTGAGGAACGCCGCCAGCCGCTGGACGCCGGCAGCTTCCGGGAGATCGTCCGCCAGGAGCCCTACCCCGTGGCGGGAAAGGCGCGGGAGGTGTTCCAGCGCCTGATCCGGGGCGTTACCAGCTTCCGCCTCCTCTTCCGGGGCAGCCGCAGCCGCAGCGAGGTGGTCGCCACCTTTCTGGCGATCCTGGAGCTGTGCCGGGCCAGGATCGTCACCCTGTCCGGAGGCGAGCGGGACTGCACCGTCACCGCCACCGGCGTGGAGATCGACGCCCTGCAGCTGTAGGAGAAAACCCTGAAAAGAGGAAGGTAGGACCTGTTGGATAATACGGAAATGCAAATTGCCGCCGAAGCGATCCTGTTCGCCTCCGGCGAGCCTGTACATATCAGCCGCCTGTGCATGGCCCTGGATACGGACCGTCCCCGGGCGGAGGAGGCCCTGCGGCGGCTGGAGGATTACTACGCCTTTGAGCGCCGGGGCATCCGGCTGGTGCGCATGGAGGACAGCTATCAGCTGTGCTCCGCGCCGGAATACGCGGAGATCATCCGGAAAGCCTTTGAGATCCGCAAGACCGCGAAGCTCAGCCAGCCCGCCCTGGAGGTGCTGGCCATTGTGGCCTACTACCAGCCCGTCACCCGGGCCCAGGTGGACCAGATCCGTGGCGTGGACAGCGCTTACACCGTTGGGCTGCTGCTGGACCGGAAGCTCATTGAGGAGTGCGGGCGGCTGCAGGTGCCGGGGAGGCCCCGGCAGTACCGCACCACCCAGGCCTTTCTGCGCTCCTTCCATATGAAGACGCTGGAAGATCTGCCCCCGCTGCCGGGGATCGAGGAGGGCGGACAGCTGCGTCTGGAGGAGAATCTGCCGGAGGCCGGAGAAGAAGCGGAGCGGTAGCGGCCCGCCGCCAAAGAAAGAAGGGAAGCGTCATGGTGGGAAAGATCATACTGTGGGTTCTGTTGGGCCTGCTGGCGCTTCTGGCGGCGGCCCTTCTTATCCCTGTAAAAGTACGGGGCTCCTATGAGGACGGAAATCCCTTCCTGTACGTCCGCTATGGGCCGGTGAAGGTTCAGCTGTTCCCGCCGAAGGAAAAGCCGGAGGAGGGGGAGAAAAAGCCTCCAAAGGAGAAAAAAGCCAAACCGGAGAAGCCCAAAAAGCCCAAGGCGAAGATCAATATGGAGCAGATCCTCTACGCCCTGGAAAAGCTGCCCCCCATTCTGGGCCGGGCGCTGAAGCGGACAGGCCGGTGCATCCACATCCGGCCCCTGAAGCTCTACGTGCTGGTAGCCGGCGCTGACCCGGCAGCCACGGCCATGCTCTACGGGCGGATGGAGGCGGCGCTGGCCTCCGGGTTCCCCGTTCTGGAGCGGGCGCTGCGGCTGAAGGACGCCGATGTGCGGCTGTATGTGGATTTTACGGAGCGGCAGATGGACTTCATCGCCGACGTGGGCGTGTCCCTGCGGCCCTGGAGCCTGGCCTGGATGGCCCTCCGGGCAGGGGGGAGCCTCCTCAAGTGGTATCTGGGATTCCGAAAGCTGGCCTCGCCGCCTCCGCCGGAGTCCGATAAAGAACAGGCGAATCAAAAGGATGAAACGGAATGCGCGGCCTGAACGGCCTGTGAAAGGAGACAATATGGAAAAGAATAATCCCCTCAGCGATCTGCTGCAGGAGAGCATGACCAAGCTGCGGGAACTGGCGGACACCAACTCCATCGTGGGCCAGCCCATCCACACCCCCGACGGGGTGACGCTGATCCCTATTTCCCGGGTCAGCCTGGGCGTGGGCGGCGGCGGCAGCGTCTTCGGCAAAAAGAAGGACGTCAACCCCGAGGGCAATCTGGGCGCCGGCATGGGCGCGGGCGTCACCATCGACCCCATTGCCTTTCTGATCGTCAAGGACGGCTTCACCCGGGTGATGCCCGTGGCTGCGCCTCCGCTGAACACGGTGGACCGGATCGTGGAGATGGCCCCCGACGTGATCGACAAGGTGACCGGCTTCATTGAAAAGCAGCAGGAGAAAAAGAAAATGGAGTCCGCCGCGGAGGAGTGCTGACGGCCTGTAAAAACAGGAAAGGTTTTACGCGGTTGCTTCCGCCTTTGATGAGGCATACTATTCCCATCCAAACGATCCGGAGGTGGATGGGAGATGGAAAGACGGAAGCTGGCACAGAAGGCATTTTGCTGTTTTTTGGCGGCAAGTGTTTTAACTTGTCAGGCAATGGCGATAGGCACTTCTGCCGCGTCGGCGGTGCTGATCGAGCAGAACAGCGGCCGGGTGCTCTATGAGCAGAACGCGGACGAGGAACGCCTGATTGCCAGCATCACGAAGATCATGACCGCCGTGGTGGCTCTGGAGCACGCCGACAAGGCGTGCCCCTATACCGTTACCGCCCGGGACATGGCGGAGGGCTCCTCCATGTATCTCAAGCCGGGGGACACCCTGCGGTTGGAGGAGCTGCTGTACGGCCTGATGCTGGTCAGCGGCAACGACGCCGCCCTGGCGGTGGCCCACTGCGTATCCGGCGAGACGGAGGATTTCGTCGCCCTGATGAACGAGACGGCCCAAAAGCTGGGCATGACCCATACCCACTTTGCCAACCCCAACGGCCTGGACGCCGAGGGGCACTACTCCAGCGCCCGGGACATGGCGGTGCTGACCGCCTACGCGCTGCAGAATCAGGACTTCCGGCGGATCGTCTCCACCGCCTCCGTCACCATCGGGGAGCGGTATCTGGCCAACCATAACAAGCTCCTGCGGCTTTATGGCGGCTGTATCGGGGTAAAGACGGGATTTACCAAGGCCGCCGGACGGACCCTGGTTTCCGCCGCCGCCCGGGAGGGCATGACCCTGGTGTGTACCACCCTCAACGACGGGGACGACTGGAACGACCACATGGCCCTGCTGGACTACGGCTTTGCCAACTACCATATGGAGACGGCGGTGCCTGCGGGCCGGGTGCTGGCCTCCGTGCTGGTGCAGGGCGGGACGGCGGTCTCCGTTCCCCTGGCGGCCTCGGAGGATCTCCGCTATCCCCTCACCGGGGAGGAATCCTTGAAGGTGGTGGCCCGGGTTCCACTGTCCGTACCCGCGCCGGTAGTGCCGGGGCAGGTGATAGGCGAGGTGTGCGCCTACCTTGA
Organism: Oscillospiraceae bacterium; assembly: GCA_021768185.1. Classification (GTDB taxonomy): domain Bacteria; phylum Bacillota; class Clostridia; order Oscillospirales; family Oscillospiraceae; genus Pelethomonas. The sequence goes on along the minus strand of JAETNP010000002.1, from coordinate 25,288 downwards.
AGATCAGGAAGTAGCGCAGGTGGATCTGGTGGCCGCCGCGCCTTCGGCAAAGAAGGAGCGGGTCCCCACGCCCTCCAGCTGGTGGGACAAGGCTTTTTGACCGGCAATCCCGCCTGTGTCATAATAGAGGGAGGAATCCCATGGATCGCATACAGAAGCTTCTCTCCGCTGCCGGCGTATGTTCGCGCCGGCAGGCGGAGGAATTTTTGCGGAATGGCCGGGTGTCCGTCAACGGCGCCGCCGCCTCCCTGGGGGACCGGGCGGACCCGGAGACCGACCGAATCACGCTGGACGGACGTCCCGTCCGCTTCCCGGTGGAAAAGCTCTATCTGATGCTCCACAAGCCCCGGGGCGTGGTGACCACTCTGTCCGATGAGAAGGGCCGCCCCTCGGTGGCGGAGCTGGTGTCCGGCTGCGGAGGCCGGGTCTACCCGGTGGGGCGGCTGGACATGGATTCGGAGGGCCTGCTGCTGCTGACCAGCGACGGGGCCTTTGCCCAGCGTCTGGCCCATCCCAGCCACCGGATGGAGAAGGAGTACTATGTGACCGTGACCGGCCGTCTGGAGGGCTGCGAGGCCCGCCTGGCGGCGCTGACGGCCTTGGAGGACGGCTCTTCCATTACCCCAGCCCTGGTTCGTACCGTAGCGGCGGGGAAGGGCCGCCGGGTGCTGTCCGTAGTGATCTGCCAGGGGCTGAACCGGCAGGTGCGCCGGATGTGCGCCCTGGCGGAGCTGCGGGTGGAGCGGCTGGTCCGGGTGCGGGAGGGGTCCCTGGAGCTGGGAGAGCTCCCGCCGGGGCAATGGCGGTTTCTGACCGCCGGGGAGAGGGAGCGCCTGCTGGGCTCCTGACCCGCATTGCCCGGGAAATACGCGGCAGGAAGGTGGGGAAGATATGAAGAAGGACGTACTACATACCATTGAAGAGAATATGCCCCGCTTTTCCAAGGGACAGCGGCGGATCGCGGCCTATATCCTCTCCAACTACGACAAGGCGGCCTTTATGACCGCCAGCAGGCTGGGGGAGCTGGTGGGCGTCAGCGAATCCACGGTGGTGCGCTTCGCCGCTCTGCTGGATTACGACGGCTATCCCGCCATGCAGAAGACCCTCCAGGAGATAGTCCGGAGCAAGCTGACCTCCATTCAGCGCATCCAGACCTCCAACGACCGTCTCTTCAGCTCCGACGTGGTGGCCTCCGTCCTGCAGATGGACATGGAGAAGATCCGCATCGCCATTGAGGAGATCGACCGGAGCACCTTCAGCGCGGTGGTGGATAAACTCCTTGCCGCCCGGCATATCTATATCCTTGGGGTGCGTTCCAGCTCGTTCCTGGCGGGGTATCTCCATTTTTATCTGCATCTGATATTTGAAAATGTGACTCTGGTCACCAGCAACAGCGCCGGGGACATCCTGGAGAGTATTCTGCGCATCGGTCCCGGGGATGTGTTGGTAGGCATCAGCTTTCCCCGGTATTCCAAGGCCACGGTGAAGGGCGTCCAGTTTGCCCATGACCGGGGGGCCGATGTGGTGGCCGTGACGGACAGCGCGCTCTCGCCATTGTATCCCCTGGCCTCCGCCGTGCTGATGGCCCGGAGCGATATGATCTCCTTTGTAGATTCCCTGGTAGCGCCGTTCAGCCTGCTCAACGCCATTATCGTCGCGGCGGGTCACCGGAAGGACGCGGATATCGCTCAGATTTTTAACCGGTTGGAGAGTATATGGGATGAGTACGGCGTGTTTGGGTACAGCGATGAGAGCTGATATTATCGTAATAGGCGGCGGTCCCGCGGGCATGATGGCCGCCATTGCCGCGGCGGAGAGCGGCGGGTCAGTGTGTCTTCTGGAGCCCAATGAGCGGCTGGGCAAAAAGCTGAATATCACCGGAAAGGGCCGGTGCAACCTGACCAACCAGTGCAGTCTGGAAACCTTTCTGCAAAATATTCCCCGTAATGGCAGATTCCTTTACAGCGCTTACAGCCAGTTCGACAGCGACGCGGTAATGGCCTTTTTTGAAGGCCTGGGCGTGCCGCTGAAGGTGGAGCGGGGAAATCGGGTTTTCCCGGTATCCGACCGGGCCTTTGATATCAGCGGAGCGCTGGAGAAGCGGCTGAAGCGGCTGGGCGTTCAGGTGGTCCGGGACCGCGGGGAGGCGCTTTTGATGCAGGACGGCGTCCTGCGGGGCGTCCGGACTGACGGCGGAGACCGGGAGGCGGCATGTGTGATCGTAGCCTCCGGCGGGGTCAGCTATCCGCTGACGGGCAGCACGGGTGACGGCTATCGTCTGGCGGAGCAGGCGGGGCATAAGATCGTGGAGCCCCGGGGCTCTCTGGTGCCCCTGTGCGCCGCCGGGACCCTGTGCGCCGCCGCCCAGGGCCTGAGCCTGCGCAACGCGGCCCTGCGGGTGTATGAGAACGGGAAGAAGATTTATCAGGACTTCGGAGAAATGCTGTTCACCCATTTCGGCGTCAGCGGCCCCATGATCCTTTCCGCTTCCGCCCACATGCGGCATTTTGGGAAAAAGACTTACCGTCTGGAGATCGACCTGAAACCGGCCCTGGACGAGCCGGCGCTGGATAAGCGGCTGGTCTCCGACTTTGGAAAACACCCCAACAGTGATTTCATCAACGCTCTGGATGAGCTGCTGCCCAAAAAGCTGATTGGTCCCTTTGTGGAGCTGACCGGGATCGATCCCCGTGAGAAGGTCCACGACCTGACCCGGGAGCAGCGCCGCCGGGTGCTGAACCTTATGAAGGCCCTTCCGCTGGAGATCACCGGTCCCCGGCCTGTGGCGGAGGCCATTGTTACCTCCGGCGGCGTCGCCGTGAAGGAGGTCAATCCCTCGACAATGGAGTCCAAGCTGCTCCCCGGCCTGTTTTTCGCGGGAGAGGTACTGGATGTGGACGCCTATACAGGGGGCTTTAATCTGCAGATTGCCTGGTGTACCGGCCGCTTGGCCGGACAGTCTGCCGCCGCTCGTCTTGAGAGGGCAGACGGCCTGCCTGACGGCGCATCAGAAGAAAGGAACGGCCATGAATAACAAGAGAACTGAAAGAAGAATTTCCGTTGCCGTTGATGGCCCCAGCGGGTCCGGCAAGAGCACTCTCTCCCGGGCGGCGGCGAAGGAGCTGTCCCTCCTCTACGTGGATACCGGGGCCATCTACCGCACAACGGCGCTCCATATCCTCCGCCGGGGCGCGGCGCCGGGAGACGCTGCCGCCGTGGCCGCCCTCTTGCCGGAGATCGGCATTTCCCTGGCCTACGACGGCGGGGGAATGCAGCGGATGTACCTCAATGGGGAGGACGTGACGGACCTCATCCGCACCCAGGAGGTGTCCATGGCGGCCTCCACCGTGTCGGCCCATCCGGCGGTGCGGGCGTTCCTGCTGGAGATGCAGCGGGAGCTGGCCCAAAAGCACAGCGTCATCATGGATGGCCGGGATATCGGCACGGTGGTGCTGCCCGGGGCCGATGTGAAGATCTTTCTGACCGCCGCCAGCGAAGTCCGGGCCCGCCGCCGCTGGCTGGAGCTCCAGGAGCGTGGAACCCCCCGTGACTGGGAGCAGCTGCTGCGGGAGACCCGGGAACGGGATGAGAAGGACGCCGGCCGGACCGAGGCTCCCCTGCGTCCGGCGGAGGACTCCGTCCTGCTGGACACATCCGAACTGGACTTTTCCCAGAGCCTGGAGCGTATGATAGAAATCATCAGGGAGCGTACCGGACTATGACCAAGTTCTACCGTATCATCTACGCCATCGCGGCCCCGATCATTCATCTGCTGTTTCCCTGCCGGACGGTGGGGCTGGAGGACCTCCCGGAGGGCGGGGCGCTGCTGTGCGCCAACCATATCAGCGGCTGGGACCCCATTCTGATCGCGCTGAGCCTGCCAAAGGACGCCCGATTGACCGTCATGGCCAAGGACCAGCTGTTCCGAATTCCTCTGCTGGGATTCTTTCTGCGGAAGCTGGGCATCTTCCCGGTGAAGCGGGGCGGGAACGATCTGACCGCCATGAAGACCGCCATGAAGGTCCTCAGCGGCGGGAACCGCCTGCTGGTCTTCCCGGAGGGCACCCGGGTGGAGGAGCGGGGGGAGGTGGAGGCCAAAGGCGGCGTGACCATGATGGCCACCCGTACCGGCGTCCCCATGGTGCCCATCTACTGCGGCGGAAAGCATAAATTCCTCCGGAAGACCACCATCGTCTTCGGCAAGCCCTACATGCCCGTCATCGCCGGACGGAAGCCCACACCCGACGAGAACCGGGCCATTGCCAAGGAAATACTGGACCGGATCTACGCTTTGAGCGGGGTGGACGCATGGAAGTGATCCAGGCCAAAAGCGCCGGGTTCTGCTTCGGCGTAGCCCGGGCGGTCAGGATGGCCCGGGAGCTGGCGGACACGGACCCCAGCCCCCGGATGCTGGGCAGCGTCATCCACAACCGCCACGTCACCGCCGCTCTGGCGGAGCGGGGAATGCAGGAGCTGTCCTCCCCGGACCAGGCACGGGCGGGGGACAGCGTCCTGCTGCGGGCCCACGGCGTAGGGAAGGAGACCTACCGTGCGCTGGAGGCGCGGGGGGCCCGTGTGGTAGACGCCACCTGTCCCAAGGTGGCCCACGTGCAGCGCCTGGTGGAGCAGGCGGAGGGGGAGGGCCGTCAGCCGGTGATGATCGGCGACCCCAACCACCCGGAGGTCCGTGGAATCGGCGGCTGGTGCAGCCGCCTGCTGGTATTTTCAGGACCGGAAGAGGCTGCCAGATGGGCTGAAACCGCTGGCGCAGACCGCTTTGCGGGCTTGACAGTGGTCTCTCAGACCACTCTGCGGCGAGAAGTTTGGGAAACTTCTTTGAAAATTCTAAAAAAAGAGTGTACAAATCTAAAAATCTTTGATACAATATGTGATGCTACGCATACGCGCCAGTCGGAAGCGGCCCAGATCGCCGCCCGGGTGGACGCTATGGTGGTGGTTGGTGATCCCAAAAGCGCCAATACAACGCACCTGACGGAAATCTGCGGACGGTACTGTTCCCGCGTGTTTCAGATCGAAAACGCGGACGAGCTGCCCCTTGATCAACTGTCCGGCTGTGCTCAGGTTGGTTTGACCGCGGGGGCCTCCACGCCTGCGAGCATCATAAAGGAGGTCAAAAAGACGATGAGCGAAGAAAAAATCCAGAGCGAGGGCATGGAAAATTTTGAAGAATTGGTAGAGCAGTATACCAATACATTAAATACAGGAGATAAGGTAACCGGCGTAGTCATCGCCATTACCCCCACGGAAGTCCATGTGGATCTGGGTTGTAAGCAAGCCGGCTACATTCCTGTAGACCAGCTGTCGGATGATCCCTCGGTGAAGCCCGAGGACGTGGTGAAGATCGGCGACGAGATGGAGCTGTTCGTCATCCGCGTCAACGACGTGGAAGGTTACGCAACCCTGTCCAAGAAGAAGGTAGACGCCAACAAGGCCTGGGACGTGATCGAGGCGGCCTGCGAGAGCCGCGAGGTCATGGAGGGCTTTGTCACCGAGGAGAACAAGGGCGGCGTCGTAGTGTTTGTCAAGGGCGTGCGGGTGTTTGTCCCCGCTTCCCAGTCCGGACTGCCCCGTGACGCGGCCATGACCGAGCTGCTCAAGCAGAAGGTCCAGCTGCGCATCACCGAGGTCAACCGCGCCCGCCGCCGGGTGGTGGGTTCCATCAAGGCCGTGCAGCAGGAGGCCCGTGCCGCCGCCGCCGCCGAGGTGTGGGCCAACATCGAGGTGGGCAAGCGCTACACCGGCACCGTGAAGAGCATGACCAGCTACGGCGTGTTCGTGGACATCGGCGGCGTGGACGGTATGGTACATATTACCGACCTGAGCTGGAGCCGCATCAAGCACCCCAGTGAGATTGTCGCCATCGGCGACACCCTGGAGGTGTATGTCATTTCCTTCGACCCCGAGAAGAAGAAGATCTCTCTGGGCGTGAAGGACCGCAGCACCAACCCCTGGCAGGTGTTCATGGACACCTACAAGGTGGGCGACGTGGCCAACGTCCGCATTGTGAAGCTGATGACCTTCGGCGCCTTTGCCGAGGTAGTCCCCGGCGTGGACGGCCTGATCCACATCTCCCAGATCGCGGATCACCGCATTGAGAAGCCCGGCGACGTTCTGTCCGAGGGCCAGACCGTTGAGGCCAAGATCACCGCAGTAGATGAGGAGAAGCAGAAGATCTCCCTGTCCATCCGCGCTCTGCTGGCCCCCACGCCCGCTCCCGCTGAGGAAGAGGAGCCTGTGGAGGAGTAATATTCCCATAAGAAGACGGGCAGTACCGGCTGCCCGTCTTTTTGCTGTTATCCGGCAGATTTGGGAAAAAATTCTGTTTTTCAAAAAAAGTCCTTGCAATTTGGAATATTGCGTGGTATACTAACCAATGGTTTTGCGGTGAAAGCCGTATTATGCCAATTGAAGAGGAAAGAGGTGAACAAGAGCAATGAAGGAAGGTATCCATCCCAATTATCAGCAGACTACGATTAAATGCGCCTGCGGTAATGTAATTGAGACAGGTTCCACGAAGAAGGACATTCGCGTGGAAGTCTGCTCTAAGTGTCACCCCTTCTTCACGGGCAAGCAGAAGCTGGTTGATACCGGCGGACGTGTCGCCAAGTTCAACAAGAAGTTTGGCCTTAAGTAATTGCATTACAAGAGCACCGTGCCGCAGTCTGCGGCGCGGTGTTTCTTTATGTATTGCCCCAAAGAGAGGAGCGTATAAGATGAAGACTGATAAAAAGTGGGAAAAAGGCGGTTATCTCCTGCGTTCGGCCTGTGAAGGGGACGCGGAGAGCTATTTTGAACAGAATTATAATCCTCTGGACCCGGAGGCGGCGCGGCTTACAGGCTGCAAGGCGTCATTTACACAGGAGGAGGTCGTCTCGTTTTTCCGGGAGGCCGTTCATGCGGAGGACCGGTATTTCTTCCTGCTGATCTCTCCCGATGGACGGATCATCGGGGAGAGTGTCATCAATGAAATTGACTGGAAGCTGCGCTGCGGCAATTTCCGCATTGGGATCTTCCAGGAGACGGAGCGGGGGAAGGGGATCGGGACCTGGATCACGGAGGTCACCCGGGACTTTGCCTTTGAGGACCTGAAGCTGCACCGCCTGGAGCTGGACGTATTTTCCTTCAATCCCCGAGCGGAGAGGGCCTATCTGAAGGCGGGTTTTAAGCGGGAAGGCGTCCTCCGGGACGCCGTTCTGGACGGAGACCGGTATGCCGACGACATCCTGATGGCGCTGTTGGAAGACGAGTGGAAGGCGCTCAAGGGGCGGACAGATTGATCCGCTCCCCATTGCAAACCGCCCCCATATGGGTTATACTATAGGAAAGAAGGACAAAACCATGATTCTCTCCGACCAGGCCATCCTGGCCCGCCTGGAAAACAAATCCCTGTCGATCACCCCGTTAGAAAAGGAACAGATCCAGCCCGCCAGCGTGGATATCCGCCTGGGCAATACCTTCTCTATGATCGAGGATTCCCCCTCCGGCGTCATCACCATGGACCAGGAGATCACCTATAAGACCATTCAAAGCGATACCTACGTCCTCCTCCCGGGTCAATTCATCCTTGCCACCACCATGGAGTACTTCGTCCTTCCGGACGACTTAACCGCCTTCGTAGAAGGCCGCAGCTCCCTGGGCCGGATGGGCCTGTTCATCCAGAACGCAGGCTGGGTGGACCCCGGCTTTGAGGGGGAGATCACCCTGGAACTCTTCAACGCCAACCGCTGCGCTATCAAGCTCCAGACCGGGCGTCGGGTAGGCCAGCTGGTTTTCGCGCAGATGGATACTCCGGCCCTGCATCCCTACCGGGGAAAGTATCAGGGCCAGAAGGGCGCTACCGGGTCCAGGGTCTACCTGGACCACGAAAAATAAAACAGTAAAAAGGAACTCTATGAAAGAACAAACAGAACTGACCAAACCCAGAGACATTGCCATTCTTGCCGGCCTCTCCAGCCCCCGGCTGGAGGCCAGAGACAACGCCGACGACGAATCCATGGAGGAGCTGGAGGCCCTGGTGGAGACCGCCGGCGGCGAAGCCGCTGCCACGGTGCTGCAAAACCGCGCCTCTCCGGACCCCCGGACCTTCATCGGCGAGGGCAAGGTGGCGGAGATCAAGGAACTCATCAAAACGGAGGAGGCCACCACGGTCATCTTTGACAATGACCTCAGCCCCTCCCAGATGCGGGTCCTGACGGAGGAATTAGGGGTCCAGGTCCTGGACCGCAGCGCCCTGATCCTGGACATCTTCGCCCAGCGTGCCCGGACCCGGGAGGGCCGCCTCCAGGTGGAGCTGGCCCAGTACCAGTACCTGCTGCCCCGTCTGACGGGCATGTGGACCCACCTGGAGCGTCAGGCGGGCACCAGCGGCAAGGGCCCCATCGGCTCCAAGGGCCCCGGCGAGACCCAGCTGGAGACCGACCGCCGGCACATCCACCGGAAGATCGACAAGCTGAAAGAGGAGCTGGAGGAGGTCCGCCGCATCCGGGGCACCCAGCGCCAGCGGCGGATGAAGAACGAGATCCCCGTAGTGGCCATCGTGGGCTACACCAACGCCGGGAAATCCACCCTTCTCAACGCCCTCACCGGCGCGGGCATCCCCGCCAACGACCGCCTCTTTGATACGCTGGACACCACCAGCCGCCTGCTGACGGTCAGCGATACGCTGGACGTGGTCATCAGCGACACGGTGGGGTTCATCCGCAAGCTGCCCCACCAGCTGGTGGACGCCTTCAAGGCCACTCTGGAGGAACTGGAGTACGCCGACCTGCTGCTGCATGTGATCGACATATCCAACCCCCACTGGCAGGAGCAGGCCCAGATCGTGGACAGCCTCATTGCCGAACTGGGCGCCGAGAAAACGCCCTGCCTGCGGGTGTACAACAAATCGGACCTGTTCTGGGGGGATATCCGTCCTCACGGGGAGGATGCTGTCAACATTTCCGCCAAAACAGGGGAGGGCGTTGACAGCCTTCTCCAGGCCATCGACAAAATTCTGGACAAGGGCTCCCGCCGGGTGACGCTGCATCTGCCCTACGACAAGGGCGGTCTGCTGGACCTGCTGTACCGGGAGGCGAAGGTGGAGGGCGTAGAGTACGCCGAGACCATCGACGTGGTGGCCGTGTGCAACCCCAAGGCCATCGGCGTGGTAAAGCCCTATATCGAGGGCTGGACCGAGCCCAAGGAGCCCTGGGAGGACTGACAGAGCCCCGCGCCGGTGCGGAGGCCCAGCAGGAAGGCTTCTGCGGCATAGAACTCCAGCAGACGGCCGCATTCCTGCTGCTGGTCAGGCTCAAGGAGGTCTGTCATGAGGCTGAAAGGCAGTTCATAGCCGGTCCGCGGCTGATTTTCGATTTGCGGGCGTATGTAGCTGGCGTATAGCCAGCGCATGAAATCGGTCATTATGGAATCTCCTTTCTTTATATGACGGGTATGTCATATCCTATGATACCATGACGGATACGTCATGTCAAGGTGATAATTATGATTTTGCAAGAAAGAATGCGAAGCTTGAGAGCAGAAAAGAATGAGACACAAGCCCAAGTTGCGGCGGCAATCGGTGTTACATGGCGGCAATACCAGCGTTTCGAGGCAGGAACAAATCTTCCCGGGTATCAGAATTTCTGCGCCCTTGCAGATCATTTCGGTGTCACATTGGACTATCTGGCAGGCCGCACGGATGAGCGGTAGAAGGGAGGGCCTTGTGCCTGTATTAGAGACCCAGCGTACCATCCTCCGCCCCTTCACCGAGGCGGACGCGGAGGGTGTCTACGCCTACTGCCGTGATCCCCGTGTAGGCCCCATCGCGGGCTGGAAGCCCCACGAGAGCGTGGAGGAGAGCCGGGAGATCATCCGCACCGTCTTCTCCGCGCCGGACGTCTTCGCGGTAGTGGATCGGGAAACGGGCCGGGTCATCGGTTCCGCCGGCTTCGTCACGCCCCACCGGGGGGAGGCCCATGAGGGCCGCTCCCTGGAGATTGGCTACGCCCTCTCGCCGGCGTACTGGGGCCGGGGCCTGATGCCGGAGGTAGTGACGGAGCTACTGCGCTACGGCTTCCGGGAGCTGAACCTGGACGAAATATGGGTGACCCACTATGAGGAAAACCAACAGTCCAGGCGTGTGATCGAGAAGTCCGGCTTCCTGTACGCTTTCACGGAAAATCTGTCGGACGAATTCTACCCGGACCGTCCCACCTGTTTTTACTTTATAACCCGGGAAATGTGGGAGAAACGAGGACATTGATGGAGAGTTATCTGGTTCCCAGCGGTTATGGCGAGGCGGAATTTATCGAGAAGCGCTCACGTTTCATCGGCCAGCTTTGGCGGGTGGAGACGGAGGAGGAGGCCCGCGCCCATATTGAGGAAGTACGGAAGCGCTACCACGACGCCCGGCACCACTGTTTCTGCTATGTTCTCCGGGAGGGGAGCGTCCTGCGCTACGGCGACGACGGCGAGCCCCAGGGCACGGCGGGCCAGCCCATGCTGAACGTGTTTTTGAAGGAGGAGGTCACCAACGTCGTGTGCGTAGTGACCCGGTACTTCGGCGGCATCCTGCTGGGAGCCGGAGGCCTGACGCGGGCCTACGGCGGCACGGCCAAGCTGACCCTGGACGCGGCGGGCATCAGCCGGATGCGCCTGTGGGCGGTGCTGGCAGTGCCATGTCCCTATCCGCTGTACGAGCGGATGCGCCTGCTGGTGGAGAAGAGCGGCGGGAGCGTGGAAAACGCCGACTTCGGCACGGACGTTCTGCTGACGGTGCTCCTTCCGGCGGAGGACGTGGACGCATTCCAGGAGAAAGTGACGGAGCTCTCCGCCGGAACCGTCGAGGTACTGGTGGAAGAGGAGCGGTTCCAGCCAGGTCCGCCATAAGGGCCTTATTTTCTGACGAATGTGTCCGATATATTGACAATATGTATTTTACCAACGGAGTGATCTAAAATGTTTATTTCTTCTGCACGGCGTTGATTTTTCTGATCCGGCCCGAAAGCGCTGGAAGGAAAAATCAACGTAAAGGAGATATTATTTTTACATGAAACGACAAACACTGTGGACGTATGATTTCACAGTCATAACGATAGGGAGCTTTATTTCTCTGGTAGGGAACGCCCTGTCCAATTTTGCCCTCAGCCTGCTGGTGCTGGACTACACGGGGTCCACCTTCCTGTACATGCTGTTCCAGGTGAGCTTCCAGCTGCCGATCATGATCTGCCCGGTGCTGGCGGGGCCGTACCTGGACCGTATGAGCCGGAAAAAGGTGATCTATACCCTGGATTTCCTGTCTGCCGGGATCTATTTCCTGCTTTTCCTGCTGCTGCGGGGTGGATGGTTCAGCTATCCCGTATTGCTGGCAGTATCCTTTGTGACGGGAGCCATTGACGGCACCTATGTAGTGGCCTTTGACAGCTTCTATCCCAACCTCATCACAGAGGGGAATTTCCAGAAGGGATACTCCGTCTACGGGATGCTGGTGGATCTGTCCGGCTTCGCCAGTCCGGTGGCGGCGGTGATCTATTACCAGATGGGCGGCGCGGCGTCTCTGTTCGCCATCAACGCGATCAGCTTTCTGATTGCGGCCTGCTTCGAGGTCACAGTGCGCTTCCGGGAGACCCACATGGCCGAAGCCCCGCGGGAGACGGCGGAGAGCGCCTTCGGGCAGTTCCGCCGGGAACTCCGGGAGGGGCTGGACTACATCCGGGGAGAGAAGGGGCTGCTGATCATTGCCCTGTACTTCATGGTCAGCAACTTTGCCAGCGGCGCGGTGCAGCTCCAGTTGCCGTACTTCCTGAACCATGCAGGCAAATTTGCGGCGTGGCCGGTGGCTGCGGCGACGCTGTACTCCATCCTGAGCAACTTTATGACGGTGGGCCGTCTGCTGGGCGGAGCGGTCCAGTACAAGCTGCACATCCCCAAGGAGAAAAAGTTTTCCGTTGCATTTTTTGTCTATGTGACGATCAATGTGCTGTCCGGGACGATACTGTTCCTGCCGGTGCCGCTGATGGCGGTGTGGTTCTTCATGGACGGCGCGCTGGGTGTGACCTCCTACACCATCCGCTCGGCGGCGACCCAGTCCTATGTGCCGGATAACAAGCGGGCGCGGTTCAACGGGATGTTCCAGATGATCAGTTTTGTGGGCAGCGTCGTTGGGAGCCTGGTCATTGGCGCGCTGGCGGAGGTCCTGCCGGAGCGGCTGATCGTGACTGCCGCAAATGCTCTGGTCCTGTTGGCGGTGTATCTGTTCATGTACCGGGGCAGGGAGCACGTGAAGAAGATCTACAACCGGGAGGTATAAGCTAACGGGGAAGCCGCAAATGCGGCTTCCCCAACTTGTATTTCCGGGATTGCTTTTCGGCGGGGTTTAAGGTACAATAGGGAAGAAAATCCAACCGTCTCCAACAGAGGCAAATCTGACAAAAGTGAGGAAACTGCATATGAATCAAAAGGAACTGGGCGAACTGCGCCGCCGCCTCCGTCCGGACAAGTGCGCCATCAAGTGCATTTATGGCTGCTACGTCAACGGAAACAAGGAGGTCGTCTCCTACCTGGATGAATCTCTGGGCCGGATGAGCGAGGAGGAGGCGGAGAAGTACCTGAGCCTTCTGAAAAAGACCATGTCCGGGTCCCTGGGCAAGAACCTGGTGGACGTGGTGTTCTCCACCGAGCAGGTGATGGACAGCGACGAGTACCGCCTGCTCTCCGCCCTTCGGGAGTCGGAGCTGAAAAGCGGTGATATCCGAGAGGAGTTCTACCGGAAGGTCATCGACTCCCTGGACATGGGGGACAGCAACTACGTCATCCTGCTGGCCTACGACGCCTACGACGTACCCAGCCGGAGCCGGGACGGCGAGGAGGGGGACTCCGACACCGTATACCGCTACATACTCTGCGGCGTGTGCCCTGTCAAGGACGGCAAACTGGAGCTGGGCTATTTCCCCGGTGAGAACGAGTTCCACAGCTGCGCCCCCGGACAGATCGTAGCCCCGCCGGAGCTGGGCTTCCTGTTTCCCGCCTTTGACGACCGCACGGCCAATATCTACAACGTCCTTTTCTACACCAAGTCTGCCAGCGATCTGCACCAGGACTTCCTGAACGCGGTGTTCCGCATGGAGCCGCCCATGTCGGCGGAGGAGCAGCGGGAGACGTTTGAATCCGCCCTGACCTCCGCTCTGGCGGAGAGCTGCCGTCTGGAGGTGGTACAGGCCATCCACGAGCAGCTTCTGGAGAAGATCGAGGCCCACCGGGAGAGCAAGGACCCGGAGGCCCCCTCCGTCACCGCCGGGGAAGTGGAGGACATCCTTCTCCGGCAGGGGGTAAGCCAGGAGGAAGCGGCGGCGTTCCGCGCCCAGTGTGCGGAGAGCTTCGGCGAAAACGCCGTCCTGAACCCGGAGAACCTCATCGACAGCAAGCGCTTCCAGGTAAAGGCGGGGGAGGTCACCGTCTCTGTGGACCCCGCCAGCAGCTATCTGGTGGAGACCCGGGTGATCGACGGCGTCAAATACCTGCTCATTCCCTCCGGAAACGCCGTGGAGGTCAACGGCCTGCCGGTATCCATCGGCGGCGGGAGCCCGGAAGAATAATATCATACCTGCGGGGAAGGGAAAACACCCTTCCTCGCAAAATTTTACCCCGCCGACAGAAACCGCACCGATTCCCCTCTCCGGACATGGTATGGTAAACGGGCCAGTGTGTGAATGAGAAGGGGAGATAGGTATGGAATACGCAATGCTGGGGATGATCTTCCTGGCGGGGATCATCCTGATTGTCAAGGGCGGGGACTGGTTTGTAGACGCGGCCTCCTGGATCGCGGAGGTCAGCGGAATTCCCAAGCTGATTGTAGGGGCCACCATTGTCAGCCTGGCGACCACGTTGCCGGAGCTGCTGGTGTCCGTCATGGCCGCCACCCAGGGAAAGGTGGACATGGCGGTGGGCAACGCGGTGGGCAGCGTGACCGCCAACCTGGGCCTCATCATGGCGGTTTCCATTATCTGTATGCCTGTGAAGATCTACCGTGGGGACTATCTGCTCAAGTCCGTACTGATGCTGGCCGCCTCAGCCGTGCTGGTCTGGGGCTGCCGGGGCGGCGTTGGATTGGCCTTGTCCCTGCCGCTGCTGGGCATTTTCGCCGTCTTTACATATGAGAACATTCGCGGAGCCAACCGCGCCATGCGCTGCGGCGGGGACTTGGGTCCTCTCCGGGAACGCCCCCGGAAGCGGGCGGTATTTTTCCAATGTATCAAGTTTTCCCTGGGCGCGGCGGCGGTGGTGCTGGGAGCGGACCTGCTGGTGGACAGCGCCAGCGCCCTGGCGCGGCTGGCCGGGGTCTCCGAACGGATCATCGGCGTCACCATTGTTGCCGTCGGCACGTCCCTGCCGGAACTGGTGACCACCGTAACCGCCATCGTAAAGAAGCAGTCCGCCCTGTCCGTAGGCAACATCCTGGGGGCGAACATTCTGGACCTGACCATGATCCTGCCCCTCAGCGCGCTGATCTCCGGCCAGACGCTTCCGGTCTCCGCGGCTTCAGCCCGAATTGATCTGCCCGCGTGCCTGCTGGTGGGAGCTATCGCCGTGATCCCGGCCATGCTGACCGCCCGGTTCCGGCGGTGGCAGGGGCTGGCTCTCCTGGCGGTCTACGGCGGATATGTTTTTCTGACCTGCAGTGCTTAAACGACCGAAAGGCTGCGGCTTATGCCGCGCCTTTTCTTTTTTTGAAAATGAGGTTGACAATGTAGACCAACTGTGTTATGATAGGTCTACAAAGTAAACCAAAGGAGGTAATCAGATGGAGCAGACAAAACTGACGGCCAGCGAGTGGAGCGTACTGGACAGCCTGTGGCGGGAGAGCCCCCAGACGGTAATGCAGCTGGTGGCGAATCTGGGCAAAACCGTGGGCTGGGCCAAGAGCACCACCATCACCACCCTGCGCCGGATGGAGGAGAAGGGGCTTGTCCACTGCGAAACAGTTGGCAAGGGAAAGTCCTATACACCTGCTGTAGAACAAGAGAAAGCGGAGATCCAGGAGACGCGTTCCTTCCTGGACCGGGTCTACCGGGGCAGCGTAGGCCTGATGATGAGCGCCATGGCCCAGCGGCAGGAGCTGAGCCGGGAGGATATCGCTGAACTGCGGGAGATCCTGCGGAAAGCGGAGGAGGGAGGAGAGCAATAATGTTGGAGTGGATCGTTTCTTCCAGCCTTTTGATCCTGGTCGTCCTTGTCCTTCGCGCCGCCCTGGGAAAGCGGATCAGCGCGGGACTGCGGTACGGCCTGTGGTCGGTGGTGCTGGTGCGGCTTTTGGTTCCGGTGGCATTTTTCACGCTGGCGGTAACGCCCCTGCCCGCCGTAAAAGCCCCGGAGGCCCTGCACGAGGAGAGCATCTACGTCCTGCCGGTGGACCATACGCCGGTGGAGGAATCCGGCGTCCGGTTTGCGGAGGATGGAACGATGGAGCCCTTTGGGGACCCCGGCTCCTTCGGCTACGCCCGCCTGGAGGACGAAGGCAGGACCGTAACCCGTTACGCGGAGAGGATCAGTCCTCTGGAGCTGCTTGGCTGGATCTGGGCTGCCGGGACGGCGGCCATGGCGCTCGTCCTGATCACCGCCAACACGCGTTTTGCCCTCCGCCTGCGCCGGGTGCGCCGTCATCTGGAAGGAACCGCGGCGCCGGTGCCGGTGTACGTGGCCCCGGGACTGCCCTCGCCGTGCCTGACCGGCCTGTTCCGGCCCGCCGTCTATGTGACGGAGGAAGCGGCGGCGTCCCCCGCCATGCTGCGCCATGTGCTGGCCCATGAGCTGACCCACTACAACCACCGGGACCACCTGTGGAGCGTTCTCCGGGGCGCGGCGCTGGCGGTCCACTGGTGGAATCCTCTGGTATGGCTGGCGGTAGTATGCAGCCGCCGGGACGGTGAGCTGGCCTGCGACGAGGGCGCACTGAAACAGCTTGGAGACGGGGAACGCACGGCCTACGGCGAGACCCTTCTGGCCCTGGTCACAGCAAAATCGAAGCCCGCCGACCTTCTGCGCTTCTCCACCACCATGACCGGCGGGAAGCGGAGCCTGAAGGAGCGCATCCAGCGCATCGCCCGTCAGCCCAAGCGCCTGGCCGGCGCAACAGCAGTTGTGGTAATCGTACTTTCACTGTCGGCCCTGGCCGCCTTCGGACAGGCGAAGGAGGCGGACGCTCCTGACGCATGGAACCGGGAGGCCCCGGAAAGCCGAACCAGCAGACCGGACAATGCGTGGCGGACCGCCGTAATTACGCTGAATGAGGACGGCGTGCCGTATATTGACTATCAATACGGCAATACCGCGGAATTCCTGAACGGCGAACCCATTCCTGCGCCCCGGGCATGGGAAGGCCAGAGCGAGAAGAAGCATCTGACCGGCTCTCCGGAAGTCTGGGCGAAGCTGGTTTCGCCGAACGACGGCTGGCTGGTGGCCTGTTATGAGCAGGGTGCGGCGGCGGAGACCTACGTTTACAAAACGGCAGACGGGGGCATGACCTGGACCGAGGCGGCCATGCCCTGGACCGGCGGACAGATTGCGGATGTGGGCTTCCTGCGTCCGGACCGGCTGATCGTAGCCCGGAAGCCCTTGAACGGCGGCGCGTCCTGCCTCATTACCAGGGACGGCGGGGAGACCTGGGAGGAGATCGAGCTGCCGGACGCGCAGGTGCTGTCCATCGTGTGTAATCCTGATAACGATGTGGTATTTATGCAGCTCGGGGAGCTTGAGAGCGGCCGGGCGGCTGGGTATGTGCTGTCCCATGACCTGGGAGATACCTGGACGCTCAACGATTCCGGGGACCGGCATGTCCAGGCCGATCTGGATCACGACGGCGTTCCGGAGGATTTGGGCCTATACCGCCGCGGAAATGAAAGCTTTGAGATGTGGACTCTTTTGTGGCTCTCAAAAACTGAATCCGGCAGCAAGCCGTATTACGACGATTGGACAGACCGGGCTTCAACGTCCCACGTGGAATGGAAATCCTTCTTCCTGTGCCGGCAGGGAGGGGAGGACTATCTGCTCCGGTATACGCCCTATATGGGCGGCGGCGTGTGCCGCTACGCCTATCAGCTGTTCTATCTGGCGGCTGACGGCGAGGAGGTGGTGGTACAGGAAAATTCCGTGGAATTTGATATCATTTTCAGTCCTGATTACGCAGAGCAGCACCAGTACGACCCCTGGGCAATCAACGCCTTCATGGAGGAGATCAACGCCCTGCTGGCGGACAGCGAGCTGCTGCTCAGCACCGATCAGAACCTGCAAGCCACCTTCGAGAAGGAGGGACGGCTCTACGACAGCCTGTGGTGGCTGGACGATGAGGACAATCCCCGGAACGAAGATCTGACCCTGCTGGACAATCTTCTCAACTACGCCAACTACGCCCAGGACCACTCGGACGACGTCTGGTCCCCGCTGGCGGACCTGCTGCAAAATCTGACGAAAGATGACATGCAAGGCGATCCCGCAATACTTTCCGATCTTGTACCATATCTCCGCACAGCGAAGCGGGGGAGCCGATTCTACACTTGGGACAGCGTTGCTGACGCATACGATGGACACGGGGTAGGGGAGAGGCCTGCCGGGCTGCTGATGGAACTCCGTATGAGGGACACGTCCCCGCTGCATCTGTTTGCCAATCTGGAAAACGACAGCGTTCTCATGATGCTGGACACCGGCGATCAGGTATTTTCCGCCTTTTACAGCGCGCCGGAACTGTGCGCATATATTGCGGATTTCCCGCTTCATGTGAGGCCCTTTTCCAGTACAGAGCCGGATATCAACGAGTTGTTAGCCCATATCACGAAAGATGGTATCACATCTATGGGTGGGGGAAGAGGCATCATCCCCAGAGCCGATATTGCCAGTGCGCTGAACAGTGTATCCGAGAAGGCGGCCATGTCTTCAGAGGACAGAGAGCCAGAAACCGGTACCAACGGGTATAAGGTTTGGTACCATGATGATTCTTATAATTGGCATATTCTTCTGGAAGCGGGGGAGACAACGGGCGATGTTTATCTTACCTTTGAAGGAACCACCATGACCCCGGCCATATTGGAGAACCCTGGCCCCGCTGATCTGCAAAGCACTCCATACAAGGTGGTCGGATTTGTAAACGATGAGACTCTCTATCAGCTGGTAGTGGAGAATAGATAACACAAATTGAACAAAGCTAAAGTTTTGTTCAATTATAAAAAGCAATAAGCACAGCCGGTCCCCGGGGAAGGGGACCGGCTGCTTTCTATTCTTCTTGCTGGACGAGTTAGGGTTGGGCTTTGCCCAAACCCACCAGGGACGCTGTCCCTGGACCCTGCCGCCTTTTGAAAAAGGCGGGCGAAAACTTTTACTTCGCCAGGACCTTCTTCAGCCGTGCGAACCGGGGCAGGCCGTTTTCCTTCTTCATCTTGGTCTCGCCCTGGATGAGGGGGAGGGCATAGTCGATGAAGGCTTGGGTGACGCCGTTGTGCTCGGCGTTGATCCACTCGATGGGCACCTTCTTCTCGGTGTTGGCCACGTCGGTCAGATTGAACAGCTTGGTCTTGCAGACGTACTTGCCGCCCTCGATGCACCGCTCGAAGCCCACCATCTTATCGGTCAGCCCGGCAATGGCGTTCTCCACGGCGGCCTTGCCGGCCATGAAGGACTCGTCGATGTCGGTCTGGGATGCCAGATGGGCGCCGCAGCGCTGGAGCAGGCTCAGCTCGATGCCGCGGACCTTTGCGCCGGTCTCCTTCTTCACGATGTCGGCCAGCATAGCGGCCAGACCGCCCAGCTGGGCATGACCGAAGCCGTCGGTGGCGCTGGTCTTAGCCTCGGAGACGAAGGAACCGTCGGCGTAGTGGATGCCCTCGGAGACGGCCACCATGCAGTTGCCCTTCTCGGCATAAACCTTCTTCACCTCGGAAATGAACTTGTCCATATCGAAGTCGGTCTCAGGCATATAGATGAGGTCGGGGCCCGCGCCCATAGCGGTGGCAAGGCCCGCGGCGGCGGTGAGCCAGCCGGCGTGACGGCCCATGATCTCGATGACGCAGATCATGCCGGTGTCATACACCCGGGCGTCGTGGTAGACTTCCATGCAGGAAGTGGCGATATACTTGGCGGCGGAGGCGAAGCCGGGGCAGTGGTCGGTGCCGAACAGATCGTTGTCGATGGTCTTGGGCACGCCCATGACGCAACACTCATAGCCCACCTTCTGCATATACTTGCTGATCTTGTTGCAGGTGTCCATGGAGTCATTGCCGCCGTTGTAGAAGAAGTAGCGCACGTCGTACTTTTTGAAGATCTCCAGAATGCGCTTGTAATCGGTGTCGTCCACATCGGGGTCAGCGATCTTGTACCGGCAGGAGCCCAGAGCAGAGGAGGGGGTGTAGAGCAGGTTCTCCAGCTCGGCGGGGTCCTCCTGGGTCATGTCCAGAAGCCGGTCGTTGAGCACGCCCTTGATGCCGTGCTCCGCGCCGTAGACCTTGGTGATGGCCTCGCTGTCCAGGGCGGTGCGGATAACGCCGTACGCGCTGGCGTTGATGACGGAAGTGGGGCCGCCGGACTGGCCGATGATGCATGCGCCTTTTAACATAGTTAGTGTTCCTCCCATTTTTCAGCATAATGCTTTTTCTTGAGACAGTATATCCGAGTCTGCGCTTTCTTTATAGTATAGCAAGCTTTTCCTGAATTGTAAACAGATTTTTCCCGCAAAACCGGCGGCATAATATACAAACCTTTGCCCGCACCGCACCATACATTTTTTTGATTTTCCTGTTGCAATCCGGTGGAAATGTGGTAAAATAAACCTAACTTCACCATAAGGAGGATACTACCCATGCCCCTCGTAACTACTACTGAAATGTTCAAGAAGGCCTATAACGGCGGCTACGCCATCGGCGCCTTCAATGTCAACAACATGGAGATTGTCCAGGGCATCACCGAGGCCGCCAAGGAAGTCAGCGCTCCCCTGATTCTCCAGGTTTCCAAGGGCGCCCGCGCCTATGCCAACCACACCTACCTGGTCAAGCTGGTAGAGGCTGCCATCATCGAGACCGGCCTGCCCATCTGCCTGCATCTGGACCACGGCGACAGCTTCGAGACCTGCAAGAGCTGCATCGACGGCGGTTTCACCTCCGTCATGATCGACGCCTCCAGCAAGCCCTTTGCCGAGAACATTGAGATCACCAAGAAAGTGGTTGAGTATGCCCATGACCACGGCGTCGTCGTCGAGGCCGAGCTGGGCAGCCTGGCCGGCGTAGAGGACGAGGTAAAGGTTTCCGCCGAGGATTCCTCCTACACCCGTCCCGAGGAGGTCGAGGAGTTCGTCAACAAGACCGGCTGCGACTCCCTGGCCATCGCCATCGGCACCAGCCACGGCGCATACAAGTTCACCGCCGCTCAGTGCACCCGCAATGAGAAGGGCGAGCTGGTTCCCCCGCCCCTGCGCTTCGACATCCTGGACGAGGTCGTCAAGCGCCTGCCCGGCTTCCCCATCGTGCTCCACGGTTCTTCTTCCGTGCCCCAGCAGTTCGTGAAGATGGTCAACGAGAACGGCGGCAAGATGCCCGACGCCGTCGGCATTCCCGAGGAGCAGCTCCGTCAGGCCGCCCGCAGCGCCGTGTGCAAGATCAACATTGACTCCGACCTGCGTCTGGCCATGACCGGCACCATCCGTCAGTTCTTCACCGAGCATCCCGACAAGTTCGACCCCCGCGAGTACCTGAAGCCCGCCCGCGCCGCCATCAAGGAGCTGGTCAAGCACAAGCTGATCGACGTCCTGGGCTGCGACGGCAAGGCATTCTAAGATTGGTGTAACACCGAATATTCATTTCCAGGCCCCCGGACTGCCGTATAAGCAGTCCGGGGGCTGCTCTTATCCGGGAGCTGCTGCAAAAAATTTTTCCCGTCCCTCTTGACAAATCGGCTGTTCTGTGTATAATCTAAAGCATGAATGATTGCTCATATATTCACTTGTTCAAAGATACAGCGGGAGGGTAAGGATATGAACCGAGAGCCCATCGAGACCTGTGAGGTCAGCGTCATCCATGAGGATGTCCTGGCCCGGGTCAAGGCAAAGATGCCGGACGAGGAGCCGGTCTACGAAGTGTCCGAGCTTTTCAAGGTCTTCGGGGACAGCACCCGGGCCCGGATCATCTGCGCGCTGAACATCGAGGAGATGTGCGTGTGCGACCTGGCGGCGCTTCTGGGCATGACCCAGAGCGCCATCAGCCACCAGCTTCGTCTGCTGAAGGTGGCCCGGATCGTCAGGAGCCGCAAGCAGGGGAGGGTGGTCTACTACGCCCTGGACGACGCCCATATCGGACAGATTTTCGCCATGGCCTTTGACCATGTTATGGAAGAAATGGAGGGATAACCAATGGAAGAGAAAGAAAAGCAGTCCGCTCACGCCCAAGAGCACTGCCACGAGCACGAGGCGCATGACCACTGTCATTGTCATGAGCACGAGCACGGTCATGACCACCACGACCATTGCTGTGACCATGAGCATCACCACGATCATTGTTGTGACCGCGACCATGAGCACCATCACGGAGACTGCTGCGGCCACGACCACGGAGACTGCTGCAGCTGCGGTCATGACCATAACCATGAGCAGGACCCGTCCGAAGCAAAAAAGGAGCTGCTGACCCTTGCCGCAGGCGCGGTCCTGCTGGCTGCCGGATTGCTGCTGAAACTATTCCTGAGCGGGACCCCCTGGGTCTCCACAGTGGTCCTGCTGGCGGCGTTCATCGCAGTGGCGGCAGAGATCGTTGTCCAGGCCGTCAATAATATCCGCCGGGGCGACATATTCGGCGAGAGCTTCCTGATGGCCATTGCCGGTATCGGCGCGGTGTGTATCGGCGAGATCCCTGAGGGGGTCATGGTGTTTCTACTGTACCGCCTGGGCGAATACCTGCAAACCAAGGCGGTGTCCTCCTCCCGCAAGTCCATCTCCGCCCTGCTGGACGTCCGGCCCGACCACGCCAATCTGCTGGAGGACGGCCAGAGCAGGGAAGTGGAGGCTTCCCAGGTGCAGGTGGGGCAGACCATCCTGGTACGCCCCGGCGAAAAGGTTCCTCTGGACGGCACGGTGCTGGAGGGCGTGTCCCAGCTGGATACGGCGGCCCTCACCGGTGAATCCGTGCCCCGTGACATTGCCCCCGGCCAGCCGGTGATGGCGGGCTGCATCAATCTCAGCGGCGCTTTAGAGATCCGGGTAGAGAAGTCCTTCGGCGAATCCACTGCCAGCAAGATCCTGGAGATGGTGGAACACGCCTCCGAGAAAAAGGCCGCCAGCGAGAAATTTATTACCCGCTTCGCCAGGATCTATACGCCCATTGTCTGCCTGGCGGCGGTAATCGTGGCGGTGCTCCCGCCGCTGCTGGGCCTGATGCCCTGGAGCCGGTCCGTCTACAGCGCCCTGTGCTTCCTGGTCATCTCCTGTCCCTGCGCCCTGGTGATTTCCGTACCCCTCAGCTTTTTCGCCGGTATCGGCCGCGCCTCCCGCGAGGGCGTCCTGGTAAAGGGCGGCAACCACCTGGAGACCCTGGCGGAGGCCCAGATCGTGGCCTTTGATAAGACCGGCACCCTCACCGAGGGCCGTTTCTCCGTGTCCGACTGTCTCCTGGCCGATGGCGTTTCCCGGGAAATGCTGCTGGAACTGGCCGCCCAGGCGGAGTGCCGCTCCACCCATCCCATTGCCCAGTCCATCCTTGCCGCCTACGGCAAGCCCCTGGACGAGGCAGCCCTGGAGGACTACCAGGAGGTATCTGGCCACGGCGTATCCGTAACAGCTGCCGGCCGCCGCATCCTGGCCGGGAAGCGGGACTACCTCCTGGAGGCAGGCGTCTCCTTGCCGGAGGTTCCATCTGCCGCCGCCACGGCGGTGTATGTAGCGGCGGACGGCGTCTACCAGGGGGCCGTGCTGCTGCGGGACACGCCGAAGCGGGACGCGAAAGCGGCCATATCGGCTCTCCGCGCCCTGGGCGTTCAAAAGACCGCTATGCTCTCCGGCGACAGCAAGCCGGTTGTGGAGGAGATCGCCCGGGAGATCGGCCTGGACCAGGCCACCGGCGAGCTTCTGCCCCAGGATAAGCTGGAGGCGCTGAACCGCCTGCGGGATCAATTGACCGGCAAGGGCCGGCTGCTCTACGCCGGAGACGGCATCAACGACACGCCGGTGCTGGCCTCCGCGGATATCGGCATCGCCATGGGCGGCCTGGGCGCCGACGCCGCCATTGAGACGGCGGACGTCATCATCATG
Source organism: Oscillospiraceae bacterium (assembly GCA_021768185.1). GTDB lineage: Bacteria > Bacillota > Clostridia > Oscillospirales > Oscillospiraceae > Pelethomonas. The sequence goes on along the minus strand of JAETNP010000002.1, from coordinate 2,022 downwards.
GGCGACGAGCCCAGCAAGATCGCCTCCGGCATCCGCATTGCCCGCCGTACCAGCCGCATCGCCACAGAAAATATTGTTTTCGCCATTGCGGTAAAAGTCCTGGTGATGATTCTCTCCGTCACGGGCCATGTGGAGCTGTGGGCCGGCGTGTTTGCCGATGTAGGGGTATGTATGCTGTGCGTCCTGAACACCCTGCGCATCAACCGGAAAAAAGTTTGATTCCATATAGCCACAATCACCCCCTCCGCATATACTGTGCGGAAGGGGTGATTTTTTATGGATGATACCTTTGGTCCCGGCCTGTTTCCCTATGACCGCGCTGCGGCGGTGCGGTACGCCCGCCGGTGGGCTTATGGCAGGAATCCGGCGTTTTATGACTACGAGAACATAGGAGGGGACTGCACCAATTTTGCCTCCCAGTGTGTCTACGCCGGCAGCGGCGTCATGAATTTCGAGAAGGATTTCGGCTGGTATTACATCGACGCCAACAACAAAGCGCCCGCCTGGACGGGGGTGGAATATTTCTACCGCTTCATGACCCGGGCGGCAAAAAACGCAGGTCCTGTTGCTCAGAACGCCTCCATCAGCCAGCTGGAGCCGGGGGACGTGGTCCAGCTGTCTTTTGACGGAGAAAACTGGAATCACTCCCCAGTCGTGGTGCGTCTGCTCCGCTGGCCCGCCCTGCATCCGGCGGACGTGCTGATCGCGGCCCACAGCTACGATGCCTACAACCGCCCTTTGAGCACCTACGACTACCAGGGCATCCGATTCCTTCATTTCATCGGTGTGCGCAGGTAGCAGCGGACCAATAGGGGGGATGCCGCCGTTTTCCAACCGGCGGCATTTCTCACTTTTTGGGTTTGACCCGTCCCAGTGGATTGGCCTTGGCGGCCACCCGCAGCGCCTCATTGTCAATATGGGTGTAAATCTCCGTCGTGTTCAGGTGTTCATGTCCCAAAACCTCCTGGACCGCCTTCACGTCCACGCCGTTTTGCAGCATCAGCGTAGCGGCGGTATGGCGGAGCTTGTGGGAGGAATACTGGGTGCTGTCCAGACCGGCCTGGGACAGATGCTTTTTTACCAGCGCGTGGACGTTGGACCGGCTGATCCGCTGGTCCCGGGTGGAGAGAAAGAGGGCGTTCTGATCCCGTCCGGTGATGGGACGCCGCACCTCCAGATAGCGCTCCAGGGCCAGCTTGCAGGCGTCGTTAAGATAGACGATGCGCACCTTGTTGCCCTTGCCCAGCACCCGCAGGGCGTTGCCCTGGATATCCGATAGATCCAGCCCGATCAGTTCGGATATCCGCAGCCCGCAGTTGAGGAAAAGGGTCAGAATGCAGTAGTCCCGCTCCTGATTGGCCCCCGTCACGCTCTCCAGCAATTCCACGCTCTCATCCAGTGTCAGATATTTCGGCAGATTCTTCTTCAGTTTCGGCGAATCCAGATCCTTGATCGGGTTGACCTCCAGCAGATGGGCCTTCTGGGTGAGATAGTTAAAAAAGGAACGAAGCGTGGCGATCTTCCTGGCTCTGGTCGCGGCGGTCAGCCCATATTTTGTCTTGTCGCTGTTGGGCTGCTGGGCCCGGTCGCGGCTGAGGTAGGTCAGATATCCATAGACGTCCGTCAGCGTAATCGACCGGATCAGAGAAATGTCCACATCCATAATAGAGATCTCGTCCCAGTCCAGATCCCGCAGAGCCCGGTCCCGGGACTGTTTGATGTATCGAAAGAAATTCCGCAGATCCAGAAAATACTCGTCAACGGTTTTCTGGGAGTGCGCCTTGATGTTTTCATGATAGGAGAGAAAGTCGCAGAGAATCTGCGGCGCCTCGCCGCGGTAATCGGTAGCCATAGCCGTTACAGAACGGTTTTCCGGTTTTCCCCTCCCCTAAATTAAACAAAATTTTTATTTTGTTCAATTACATATCCGCCTCTCCACAGCCCCCCTCCGGGCGCGTTCTGAGGCTGCCGGTCCCGTGAAGCCTCGCTCCTCCGGCACCTGGGCAAAACCGCAAACCGTGC
>JAETNP010000052.1 GCA_021768185.1 Oscillospiraceae bacterium | reverse complement strand
ACTCCGATGGAAAAGTACGCATTATGCTTTGCGGCATAAAAGCAGCTGGCAGCCATGGGCTGCCAGCCGGAAAAATTTTATATTTTTTTCTGTCCTCTTGACGGGGTGCGGGTCACCGTCTGGACACCCCGCACTCTACATATCTGATCGGCATCGTGGACGATGAGGGCTTTCTGGGGCATATTTATTACGGTAGGCGCATCCCGGACGACAATATGCGCTATCTGCTGCGGGTCTGCTCCGGCAGCTATACCCCCTTCCGGGAAAAGGGCGATCAGGCGGCCTTCCTGAATGATCTGCCGGTGGAATACTCCGGCTGTGGTTTGGGGGATTTCCGGGAATCCTGCCTGCGGGTGGAGACGAAGGAGGGCTTCCGGGCCTGCGGCCTGACATATGCGGGCCACCGGATCTTCGGCGGAAAGCCCGCCCTGCCGGGTCTCCCCGCCACATACGGCGGAGAGAAGGACTGTACGACGCTGGAACTGACATGCTGTGACAAGGTGCTGGGCCTGACGGTGCGGCTCTATTATACGGCCTTTGAGAAGCTGGACGCGATCTGCCGCAGCGTACAGATCGAAAACGGCGGCACGGAGGCCCTCAAGCTGACCACTGTGCTCTCCGCCTGCCTGGATCTGGACAACAGGAATTTTGACATGCTCACCCTCCACGGCAGCTGGGCCTACGAGCGGATGATCTGCCGGAAGGAATTGGGGTGGGGCAAGCAGAGGATATCCTCCAACCGGGGCATCTCCTCCCATCAGGAGCAGCCCTTTATGGCCTTGGTCGAACATACCGCCACGCAGACCCAGGGGCAGGTCTACGCCATGAATTTCGTCTATTCCGGCAACTTTATGGCCCAGGCGGAGACGAGCCAGCAGGAGCAGGTGCGCATGGTCATGGGCATCGACCCGGAGGGCTTCGGCTGGCGGCTGGCCCCCGGGGATACCTTCCAGGCCCCGGAGGTGGTGATGGTCTATTCCGACTGCGGGCTGGGCGGTATGACCCGCACCTTCCACGACCTCTACCGCGGCCATCTCATCCGCGGGCCGTACAAGGACAAGGCCCGCCCCTCCCTGGTGAACAATTGGGAGGCCACTTATTTCGACTTCAACACCGACAAGCTGCTGGATATTGCCCGGACTGCCGCCGAAAGCGGCATCGAGATGCTGGTGGTGGACGACGGCTGGTTCGGTCATCGCGACAATGACAGGAGCAGTCTCGGCGACTGGTATGTCAATGAAAAGAAGCTTCCCGGCGGCCTGGACCGCCTGGTCAGGCAGGTGAACGCCCTGGGCCTGAAATTCGGCATCTGGGTGGAACCGGAGATGATTTCCCCAGACTCGGACCTCTACCGGGCGCACCCGGACTATGCTCTGCAGATCCCGGGCCGTCCCGGCACGCTGGGCCGTTGGCAGCTGGTGCTGGATATGTCCCGGCAGGATGTGCGGGACTGCGTTTACGAGCAGCTCTATAAAATTCTGTCCTCGGCAAACATCGAGTATGTCAAATGGGACATGAACCGGCCCCTCACGGATGCGGCCAGTTTCAGCTTGGACGATGACCGCCAGGGGGAGCTGTACCACCGGTATGTGTTGGGCGTGTATGAAATGCAGGAGCGCCTGCTCCGGGATTTCCCCCATTTGCTGCTGGAGAACTGCGCCAGCGGCGGCGGGCGGTTTGACCCGGGTATGCTCTACTACAGTCCCCAGATCTGGACCTCGGACAATACCGACGCCATCGACCGCCTGCGCATCCAGGAAGGAACCGCCCTGATTTACCCGCTGTCCACCATGGGGGCCCACGTGGCGGCCTGCCCCAGCCATACCAACAGCCGGACGACCCCCTTTGAGACCCGCGCCCTCGCCGCTCTGCCGGGATGCTTCGGTTATGAGCTGGATCTGACGAAGCTGTCCACGGAAGAAAAGGCCATGATCCCCGGCCAGTTGGAGCGCTATCGGAAATACGGCTGGGTGTTCCGCACGGGCGACTATTACCGGCTGGCCTCCTACAGCGAAAACGGCGAGTATGACGCCTTGATGGCTGTTTCCAAGGATAAACGCATTGCCGTTGTGGATTACATCCACGTCATGAGCCGGGAGAGGCGCAGATCGCTGATCCTCCCGCTGCAGGGCCTGGACGAAAACCAGGCCTACCGCTCCGCCGAGACCAGAGAGGTCCGCTCCGGCGCCGCCTGGATGTACGGCGGAATGCCGCTGCCGAAAATGAGGGGCGATTTCCTCGGGCAGCTGATGGTATTGGAGGCTGCTGCGGTATAAGCATTCCCGGGCCGGAGTATCCCCGTCCGCAGTTTGTCCGGGAGAACTGGCCGAATCTGAATGGGAAATTCTCCGCTTCCGCTATGCGGGACAGCCGGTCATGGCAGCGGAGTGAGGCGGCATCGCCTCCGGCGGACTGAGGCCGCGTTATACCGCTCCTCCGGCGGCAGCGGAGCCCCGGTACTCGCTGGGCGTCATTCCCATGATTTCCACAAACGTCCGGTTAAAGCTGCGCAGGCTGCTGAATCCCGCCTCCAGACAGACGTCGATCAGAGGGGCGCTGCTGGTCTTCATCAGCTGCAGGGCGTATTCCAGCCGAACATGGCTCAGATAGCGGCGGAAACTGATTCGCAGCTGGTTGGAAAAAATGTGGGAAACGTAGTATTTATTGATGTGGAGCTCCTTTGCGATCACGTCCAGGCTCAGCGGCTCCTGAAAATGTTCCATGACATACTGCACCACCTGACCTGTCAGCTCCGCGCCCTTCGACTGCGCCCTCTTTTCAGGCATAAGCCGGGGCCAGATCACCGCAAACAGGACCTGCATCCACGCAGAGCAAAGATCCTCCGCATTCGCGGGGGATTTTTGTATAGCCGGGGAAGCATCCGCCGTTCCCTGCCCGGTACACGAGAGGCGATATATCCGGTCCAGAGCCAATCTCCCGTCCTCGGAGAGCTCCCCGGCGGACAAAAACGGATGGGCCGGAATGTACTTCCGGATGGGGTGCAGGTACATGCCCGTCAGGGCGCTGTCAAAAATGAACAGCCTTGTCCGGCTTCCCGCGGGCTTATGATAGCTGTGGATCTGCTGCGGGAAGATCACTGCGCAGTCCCCCGCCTTCAGCTCCCGGCGCGCTTCCGTGATCTTCACCTCAACGCTGCCCGCCAGGACCAGCAGTATTTCCACATGATCGTGCAGGTGCTCCGGGAACTCCAGGTCAAGCGTTTCATAGGACTGTACGGCGCGGTCTTTGTTCTCATAAAACGGCTTCATAGTGTCACCCCTTTCTCAGGGCAATTTCTGGCGAATGATTCTTGCTATTTGGCGATCATTATACGCCGGGAAATGATATACTGCAAATAGCCGGAACACAAACAATTTTATCAGAAAGCAGCAGGCAGTCAATAAATATCTTGAAAAAACGGAGGCGTTTTCATGGACAGGAAGAAGAAGGCATTGATTTTCCAAGGCGGCTGGGACGGCCATGAGCCGGCGCTGGTAGCCGCCAGATTTGCGAAGATCCTGGAGGGGCACGGGTATTCGTGCGAAGTCCACGCAGATCAAAAAGTGCTGCTGGACGCGGCCCGCCTGATGGAAATGGATCTGATCGTTCCGTGCTGGACCATGGGCGGCATCGACCCGGAAGCCAGAGAAAACGTGGTGCGGGCCGTGGCGGCCGGCTGCGGCCTGGCGGGCTGTCACGGCGGCATGTGCGACGCGTTCCGCGAGGATACGGAGTGGCAGTTCATGACCGGCGGCCAGTGGGTCAGCCACCCTGGCGGGGACGGCGTCCGCTATCAGGTGAACATCCGGCACGGCTCCAGCCCCATTGTGGAGGGACTGGAGGATTTCGAGGTATGCAGCGAGCAGTACTATCTGCATGTCGATCCGGCGGTAGAGGTGCTGGCGACCACCCGCTTTCCCGTCTTTCCCCACTACCATATCGCCAACAAGCCGGTGGACATGCCGGTGGCATGGACCAAGTTCTGGGGCAACGGCCGGGTGTTCTATAACTCCCTGGGGCACCATGACGATGTATTTGAGAAATTCCCCCAGGCGCAGACGCTGATGGAGCGGGGAATGCTCTGGGCGGCCGAGGGGAAGCAGTACGCGCTGGACCACGGCCTCACCGTGGAGCGCTTCAAGCCGTGAGGACGCATATCACTGACAAAATTTTTGATGGGAGGACATGAGACGATGGAAAAAGTGCGAATCGGCATACTGGGCCTGGGGGCGATCAGCGGCATCTATCTTAAAAATCTGACAGAGCTGTTCCGGGAAGTGGAGATTGCGGGCGTTTACGATCTGATTCCTGAAAAAGTTGACGCCGCAAAATCCGAGTACGGGATAGCGAAGGGGTATTCCTCCATGGAGGAAATGCTCCAGGACCCCGCGGTAGAGATCGTATTGAACCTCACAAGGCCCTTTGAGCACTATGAAACGACCAAGGCCGCGCTGCTGGCGGGCAAGCATGTCTACAGCGAAAAGCCGCTGGCTGTTACCTACGAGGAGGGATGCAGCCTGACGGCGCTGGCGCGGGAGAAGAATCTCATGCTGGGCGCCGCGCCGGACACCTTCCTCGGCGCGGGCATCCAGACCTGCCGCAAGCTGATCGACGGCGGCTTTATCGGACGGCCCATCGGCGCGTCCGCCAGGATGATCTGCCGCGGCCATGAGAGCTGGCATCCGTCTCCGGCGTTTTACTACCAGCGCGGGGGCGGCCCGATGATGGATATGGGGCCCTACTACCTGACCGCCCTGGTGAGCCTTCTGGGCAGGGTGGACGCGCTCACGGGCATGACAGCCAAAAGCTTTGACACGCGCACCATCACCAGTGCCCCCCTGTACGGCCAGACCGTACAGGTAGAAGTTCCCACCCACGTAAACGGCATCATGCGCTTTGAAAACGGGGCGATCGCCACCATCACCACCACCTTTGACGTCTACTATGACCGCTCGGCGGAGTTGGAGATCTATGGCACAAAAGGGACCCTGCGGGTCCCCGATCCCAACTGCTTCGGCGGCCCCGTCATGCTGCTGCGCCCGGAGGACGGAGAATTCAAGGAGATCCCCCTGACCTTCGACTACAAGGAGAACAGCCGCGGCCTGGGAATCGCGGATATGGCGAAGGCGCTGCGGGAAGGCCGGGATATGCGCGCCGGCAGCGAGCAGGCCCTCCATGTGCTGGAGATCATGACCGCTTTTGAGAAGAGCAGCCGGACCGGGGAATTTGTCAAGCTGGAAAGCGCCTACAGCCGGAAAAGCGCGATGAACGGCGACGGGATCAGAGGCATCCTGTAAATTCATCAAAAAGCGCTCCTTTGAGGCTTGCAATTCCAAAGTTCGGAAGTATAATGGGAACCAACTATTGTGAGCGAAAGGATCTGTATGACAATGCCATTCCAAGAGCGCTGGAAGCTGCCGGCAGAACCCTGCATTCTCAAGGCCGGGCAGCAGGCCAGGCTGGTTTTTGATACGGACAGCCTGCCCGGCCTTGCCGTATCCCGCAGCCGCGTCAAGCTGCGGCTGCGGGGAGACGTGTGCCTGCATCCCGCGTGGATGTATGAAGGCGGCCTGCCCTTTTATTACCGGGATATTGACGACGCGCTGACTGCCGAGACGCATCGCAGCCATTTTGCGCTGAAGCTCTCGGCGGCGGGGGAGGACTGGCCCCGGCGCGCCCACTATAAGATCCAGTGCCCGCCGATGATCAACTCCCAGTATCCGGTCCCCGAAGGGGGCGGACCGTGGCAATTCAGCTGCTGGGTGCGGACCGAAGATCTGCAGCTTTTGCCGGGCGGCTGCGCCCGGATCACCTTTGCCCACTACCGCAAAAAGGCCGGAAGGGATATTCGGGACATCAACGGCTCCGCCGACGAGACGCCGCATGTCGATCTGCCAACGGGCAGCTGCGGCTGGCGGCAGATATCCTGTCCCCTGCCGCTGGGGCCGGACTCCGCCGCCATGGTGGTGTCCATCGCCCTGGAGCGGGCCTGCGGGACCCTGTGGCTGGAGGACCTGCGGCTGGAGAACGCCCTGGGATTCAACATCCTGCCGCCAATTGAGCGGGCCAACCGTTACCGCGAATGCTTCAACTGGTATGGCGAAAACCTCTCCCGCAAGGAGTGGACGGATCTGGCTCTGGAGGTCAACGGGACACATCTGACGGCCTCCCTGTTTCAGCGCTGCTTCCGGGGCTCGGAGAATGAGATCGAGCTGCCGTCCGGCTGCCTGCGGGACGGGGAGAATACCATCCTGCTGACCAACGTTTCGGACTACCTCGATCCGCTGCCTTACGAGCTGAAACAGGCGGAGCTTCTGGCCGAGCGCATCGCACCGGTCCGGATTGCCTGGTGCCCGGCAGTGGTCCGGGCCGGCGCGGGCTTCGGCGTACTGCTGAAAACCTATGCCCCGGGCGTCCGGGTGACGGCGGAGACGGGCGCGGGCCTCTCCGCGCCGGAGGTCCTCTCCTGCCCGGAGCCGGGCCTCCACGTGCTGCCGGTGCAGGCGGGCGGTCCGGGCGGCCCCCAGACTATTCTGGTGGAGGCCGATGGTTTCCGGGAGCAGGCCCAGGTGGAGCGGGTCGTGGAAAAAGAGGACGACCATGTGCTGGTTGGCAGCGGCGACGCGATCTATGTGCCTCAGGAAACCACGGCAATGGAGGATTTCCTCATCTGGTATCTGGAAAACGGGCTGGGGAATATGCTGACCTTCCGCCCGGTCTACCGCTGGAGCGGCACCAGAAGCTGCAACGATGCCATGTGGCGGCGCCTGACGGATCTGCTGAACCGGCTGGGGCTGTCGTACTGTCATATGTTTGATGGCCGCGAGCTGCCCGGCCTCAATGCCAACCCGGCCAAAAGCAGCCTGGAAGGGCCCGGATTCCTGGGCTGCCAGGCCCATGAGCGGGACGGGGCGCTTTACTATTGGCTCCAGCGCAAATTCCACAGCACCGACGTATTCTTCGAGGAGCTGTCCCATCAGATCCTGCGGCACCCGGACTATCCCGACTACCACCTGCCGCTGCTCTATGAGGGAGATCAGACGTACCTGTGCTTCAGCCCGACGGCTCCCGGGGATATGAAGGAGGCGGCGGAACAGTTCGTCACAAAAGCCCGCACCCTTCTGACCGGAATGAAGCGCCATACGGGACCCGCCGCCCTGTTCAAGTATTTCTTCCAGGCCGGCCTGGAGGTTGGCGGGGCGGAGCTGATGTACGGCCCGCTGGAGGTTGTCCTGGCGGCGCTGCGGGGCGCCAGCAGCGCCTATGGGCGGGAGATCTTTACCGCCCACCTGGCCGTTCAGTGGGGGACCACCCCCCACGATACGGAGGAGCGCTGCCGCCGCTACCAGCTGGCCCTTTACATCTCCTATCTCCAGGGCGTCCACCACATCAATACGGAGGAGGGCCTGTACCGCATGGAGGAGTTCTTCGCGGTACTGGACCGCTTCAGCGAACCCTGCCGCCGCCACCAGCAGGTGGAGCGGGATTTCCTGCGCTATGTCTCCACCCATACCCGCCGGGGCCGCCTCCACCGGGGGATCGCGCTGCTGCACGGCGCTTATGACGGTTGGGCCTGCTTCTGCCGCCGCAACGCCTGGGCCCAGGAGGGGGAGGAGTGGGTGTTTTCCCCGGCGGAGGAGAGCTGGGATCTTATCAATGTCTTCTACCCGGACAGCCGCCTGGACGCGATCTACCGGCACCCCTGTCCCGCCGCGCCCCAGGGCTACTATACCCGCACCCCCTATGGGACCGTGGACATCCTGCCGGTGGAGGCGGACGCGGCAGTCATGGCGCAGTATTCCGCCATGGCCTTCCTGGGGTGGAATACGGCGGAGGGTGCCCAGCTGGAGCGTCTGGAGCAATACGTCCGGCAGGGGGGGACGCTGGTCCTGGGATGGCCTCACCTGTTTACGGACACCCGCCGTGCCGACGCTTTCGGGGATGCGCCCCATCCGATGGACGCCAGCCGCCTGACCGGCGTCCGGCTTCTGGAGTTTGCGCGGGACGGCGAGCCGGTGCTGGGCCGTGTCCTCCTGGAGCCGGATGCGCAGGTCCTGCGGGAGCGGAACGGCCTGCCGCTGCTGGTGTGCCGCCGCCTGGGGAAGGGCAGGGTGTTCTTTGTCAATGCCCGGGAATATCCGGCCCAGGCGTCTGTCCGGCCTGTTTACGAGGACCTTCTGCGGATGCTGGGCGAGGAGGAGCTGGAACGGGAGAGCGGGAAAGGAATCCTGGCAAGCGCCGACACCGTGGAGAGCGCCATCTACGACCTTCCGAACGGAGACCGGGTGATTTATGCCGTCAATACGGACTGGTACTCCCAGGATCGTACGCAGGCGGAGGCCGTGCTCCGGGCGGGCGGATGCTCTTACCCGGTAAACATCCGGCGGGGGCAGATTCATGCCTTTTTGGTACATGGCAGTACCGCCGCGGCAGCCTGCGATATGGATACGGAAATCCTGGGCATGGAAGAGACGGCCGGCGGCTTATGCCTGCGCGTCCAAGGACAGCCCGGCGGCCTCGTGACGGTGTATCGGGATAATACGGAAACATCCGTCACGCTGAGCCGGGCGGGCGTTTCACATCTGCTGATATAGCGGGCGTTTGCAGACGCAGAGCCGGAGGATGACAACAAAGGAGAAAATCAATGGATTACTATGTCAAAAAGCAGGCCAACTCGCTGGAGAACCCTTCATCCGGGAAGGTTTTTTCCACAATTCAGCAGGCCGCTGACGCGGCGCTTCCCGGCGACACCGTCTGGATTGGCGAAGGCGTCTATCGGGAGTGGGTGCGGCCAAGGCGCGGCGGCAGCGACAGCCTCCACCCCATTACTTATCGGAACATCCCCGGGGAACGGGCGGTCGTCAGCGGCGCGGAAGAAATTGCGGATTGGGCGCCCTGTGGAGATGATATCTGGAAAGCCTTCCTGCCGGCGGCTCTCAGCTGGAGACGCCGGACAGCGGGCTGCCCATGGCCTATGCGGACAGCACCTTGCCGGTGTATATTCGCGATAATCTCTACTTCTGCGGGGCCAGACCCTACGCGAAGGAAACGGGTGCGGTGGAGGCGGATTTTGCAGTAACGCTCCGTGTGGTCCGCTCCGGCAGGCAGTATGTACTGGAAACAAACCTGCCTGAATATCCCTTTGAGGCCCGGCTGGGCCTGATGGACAGCGCCGGGCTGGGCACGTCCTTCCAGTCTGAGGCGGCATATGAAAACGCCGACGGCACGCCCTTTACGCTGGACCGCGACTTCATGGGAATGCTCCGCGAAGAAAAAACAATACCCGGTCCCTTCTCCAGACCTTTGGCCCGGATTCCGCTGAACCCGGAGATCCCTGCCGCACCGGAAACAGTCGGGACGCCTGGGGGTGCATCGTAACCAATATCCACGAGGGCATCATCGGCGAGGTGCGGGACCCCTGGTCCAGGGGGAGGAGTGGGAGGATGTGGACAACGTCCACATCCTCCGGGAATGGCTGGCCTCCGACCGGCGCAGATCAACGCTTTTTGCCGGAATACGGACCGATTTGTCCTCTCCGGCGGCTGTATTGCCCAGTGCGAATTTGGCCCCGGCGCCAATCCGGAGAATGGATACGCGGTCTTCCGGGCCTGGAATGGAGATTGAATGAAGACAGACGTCACCCGCCCGGCCTTGGTGCAATGCCCCGTATTCCGGTCGATATGCCGGATTTCCAGAAAGAGTCCGCGGAATTGTGGCCGGCTGAGGCGGGCGCGCTGAGCGCCTGACGGCGCTTACTCGATCACACCCACCTCCGTTCCCGTATAATACCACTTCAAAATCTCCTGATAGGTCATGCCGTTTTCCGCCAGGACGTTGGCCCCGTACTGGCTCATGCCAACGCCGTGGCCATACCCGGAGACGGAAAAGGTCACCTCGTCCCCGTCAAAGGAGATGGTGAAGCAGGCGCTGCGCAGGTCCAGAATGGTCCGCAGGCGGTTGCCCCCCACCTCCACGCCGCCCACCGAAAGGCTGGTCACCATGCCGTTGGGCTGCTGGAGGATATTGGTGAACCAATTGGAGGGGCTGCCCTCCAGGACCGCGTCCGGCAGCGCCTCCCGCAGGCGATCCCGCAGCTCTCCAGCAGAGAAGACGGCGGTGGAACGGTAGTTGGGCACCGTCTCCTCTCCCTCCGGGGTCTCCACGCTCTGCAGATAGGGCAGGCTGGCGCTCCAGACGCTTTGGGCGTCCTGGGTGGTCCCCACCGAGGAGGAGTGAAATACCGCCAGCACCGGCGCGCCCTCGTAGAGCACGCACTCACCGTCGGTCTCCGTCACCGCCCGGCGAATCTTCGCCTCGTATTCCGCGGCGTGCTCCCCCCAGTCCGCGGCGGCATCCGCCTGGTTCTTGTAGGCCTGGCAGCAGGTGATGTCGTCGCAGGCGTCGGCCTGGGGATGATTGGCGCTGCCGCCTCCGGCAATCTTATGCAGAATGTAAGTCCGGGCCGCCACGGCCTGGGCCTTCAGGGCCTCCTCCTGAAAGCCCGCCGGCATCTCCGCCCGCACCACCCCCAGCAGGTAGGTCTCCATATCCATCTGCTGGAGCTTGCCGTCCACCAGCACATTCAGGGGTGTGGCACGGTCCACAGATGCTGCCGGACCCTTGTCCTCAGGGGCAGGGGTGGGATCGGCGTCCGGCTCCGCGTCCCCGGCGGGCGGCGCTTCCGGCGGCGGGTCCGGCTCCGGCGCGGGGCCTCCCCAGAGCCAGGGCAGAAAAAATAGTAAAAAAATCAGAAGCAGCGACACCGCGATCTGCTTTCCCATAGGCGCATCCTCTCCTTCTTTTCCCAACATATGCGCGGCTTGTCCAAAAAATGAATGACAAAATCAAATTTGCGTGCTATACTGGACGGTGCCCTCCCCAGAGAGGTTCAGAAAGGAATTTGCGCTATGAGGAACTCACTATATTTTAAGGGCCTGCGCCTGTGGGTGCAGGGACTTCTTCTCCTGGCGCTGCGCTGGGCGCAGCTGAAAGGCGGCTTTGATCCGGAGACGGGGCTGGCCCGGCAGTCGGTACCGGGCATCGTACTGGCGGTGATCGTCCTGCTGCTGGCGGCGGCGGAGGCGGCGCTCTGCTTCCGCCTGCCCGGAGGGAAGGGCTCCTACCCCTGCTGCTTCCGGCCGATGGAGAGTCCGGACCTTCCCCTGCTGGCAGCGGGCAGCCTGCTGCTGGGAATCGGCAGTTTCCTGCTGGCCGCCGCAGGATTGCGGGGCGGCGGGCTGAGCACGCTGGCCATAGCCACGGCGGCGGCGGGCATCGCGGCAGCGGCGGGCATCCTCCTGTTCGCCAAGCAGACCCGGAGCGGCGAGGGACGGGTCTTCCCCCTGCTGCCCTCCATGCTCTTCTCCGTACTGTTTCTCCTGCTGGTATACCTGCCCCAGGAGAGCAACCCGGTGCTGGCCCGGTACTACCTGCCGGTGCTGGCGGCAGCGTTGATCGCCTGCGCCTTCTATCAGCTGACGGGGTTCTCCTGCCGGGAAGCATCCATGCGCTGGTTCGTGTTCTTCGGAGATCTGGCGGTGCCCGTTTCCCTGGCCGCCCTGGCGGACAGCACGGAGAATTGGGGGCAGATGCTGGCTTTTGCGGGCTGCGCCATGGTGCTGACCGTGTTCCTCCTGCTGCGCCGGGCGGAGCCTCTGCCGGAGCCCGCTGTGGAGACGCCGGAGGAAACGGCGAAGTAAAAAATCAAAAGGGATGCCGCCGGCAGCTTGCCCGGCGGCATCCCTTTCTATGTTCAGCTGCTCTGCCGTATGGCGATCTGCCGGGCGTCGGCCCGGCGCAGCGCGATGACCGCGCCGCATACGGCGTAGGCCACCGGATCGCCCCAGGGGCTCTCCTGCACCGCCGTAATCTCTCCGCCGGGGACGAAGCCCAGCTCCAGCAGCCTGCGGCGCTGGGGCTCCGGCGCGGACAGGCCGGTAACGGCGGCCCGGCGGCCCACCGCCAGACGGTCCAGCGTGGTTATATCCTCCATCAGAGGAACCCTCCTTATCGGTCAAACACGGGTTCAGCGTCCCGCGGGGTCTGGTCTGTTACATGCCAGTCTATGCTGCGGGAGAAATTACTGTGCCAGGCAGGCCAGGATACCGTCGGCAATGCCCCGGGCCAGCTTGGCCTGGTACTCCGGCTGGACCAGCAGTGCCAGCTCTGACGGTGTGGACATGAAGCCGCACTCCACCAGGGCGGCGGGCACCTGGGCGGTGCGCAGCACCGACAGATTGGGCCGCTCCTCCATGCCGAAGTCGGCAGCCCCGGTGGCCTCCAGCATGGTCTCGTGGAGGGTTTGGGCCAGCTGCCAGCCCTCCGTCCCCTCGCTGTAGGCGCAGGTGTAGATACCCAGGGCGTCGTCGTGCTCCACGTTGGCGTTGCAGTGGACGCTGACGAACAGGTCCGCGCCCAGGGTGTTGGCTAAACCGGAGCGGGCGTAGAGGTCAACATCCTGGTCCGACGTGCGTGTCATCCGCACCGTCACGCCCTCCTCTTCCAGCAGCTCCGCCGTCCGGGCGGCGATAGCGAGATTCAAGTCCTTTTCCTTTACACCGCTGTATTCCGCGCCATTATACACGCCGCCGTGGCCCGGGTCCAGCACCACCAGGGGGGCGCCATCGGGGACGGACGTCTCCGGCGCAGGGGAGGAGATCGAAATCGTAGCGGTGACCGGGTCCCAGGCGACAGTGCAGCCCAGCGCTTCCGCAACGGCCCGGAGGGGCACCATGGTGGTCCCGCTGCCGGATATGTAGGAGGCCGGGGCGTCCAGAGGCGTGCCGTCGATAAAAATCCGGACGCCGTTTCCGGCGCCGGAGGCGGTGAGAGAGAGGGCCAGCAGCAGGCCCAGGGTCAGGAGAAGAGTATACAGGCGTTTCATATGTTTGTGATGTTCCTTTCTGCTTCGCCCGCTTTTCGATCAAAAGCGGCGGATTTTTCTCTATTTTACCTGATGGAGCGGCGGGGTGCAAGCGGTAAGTTCTGACATCCGGGCCCTTTGCGGCGGCGAGCAAAACGGCTTATATCAAATGCTTTATTTCCGAATTTTTCATTCGGAAATAAGAACAAATTGCCGTTAACAGCAAAAATTCCCGGAAACAATCGTAAATCTTAAAGAAGCCTTAAACCCCCGGCGCTTTATTTTTTTATCCGGGTATGCTACAATACCAATGAAAGGTGGGAGAGCATGGCAAACATCCTGATCTGCGACGACGAGCGGGACATTGTTTCCGCTTTGAAAATTTACCTCAGCGCCGAGGACTACACCCTCTTTGAGGCATACACCGGCCGGGAGGCCCTGGACATCGTCCGGAAGAATGAGATCCATCTGATCCTCATGGACATCATGATGCCGGAGATGGACGGCATCTCCGCCACCGCCAAGCTGCGGGAGGAGTACAACATCCCCATTATCCTTCTCACCGCCAAGAGCGAGGACACCGACAAGGTGCTGGGACTGAACGTGGGGGCGGACGATTACATCACCAAGCCCTTCAACCCCATCGAGGTCCTGGCCCGTGTCCGCAGCCAGCTGCGGCGCTATACCACCCTGGGCGGTATGGAGCAGAAGCCCAGCAAGCTGGTCATCGGCGGCATCGTGCTGGACGACGAGACCAAGCAGGTGACGGTGGACGGCGAGAGCGCCAGCCTCACCCCTATTGAGTATAACATCCTGCTCCTGCTGATGCGCCACCCGGGCCGGGTCTACTCCTCGGCCCAGATCTATGAGCAGGTATGGAATGAGGCCGCCTTCGGCTCTGAGGGAGCTGTGGCGGTCCATATCCGGCACCTGCGGGAGAAGCTGGAGATCGATCCCTCCAACCCCCGGTACCTGAAGGTGGTCTGGGGGCTGGGATACAAAATGGAGCCGTAAACCGGCGCGCGGTTTTACCGCCGCGGAAGGGAGGAAAAGGAAGATGACTGATACGGGAAAAAGGCGGGATCTCCGTCAGAGTCTGGCGGCAAAGATAGCCGCCATATTTCTCCTTTTTATCACCGCCGCCGGAGCGGTATTAGGCACCGCTGCTATCACCCTGCTCTCCTGCGGCTATGGCGTGGCCGACGAATTTCAGTACGATATTCTCTGCCGGGACAAACTGGACGATGCCATGGACAACGCGCTCTCTTATGCGGTGGCGGTGTCGAAGGGCGCAGAGGATTACCAGACGTATTATGAAAGGACCTATATGGAGCGGGCCGGGGGCTTCTCCGCCCAGGTCTTTGTGGGCGACCCCGCGGATGGCAGGCTGCTGGGAAGCTGGTCCGAGGTCCCAGGCGAGCAGCAGACTCTCTGTAAAAAATCAGCGACGGTGAATATTTACAACGAGGCGGGAGAAGTCACCGGTTATTATACCGTGGTGGGTTATGTCTCCCACTACCTTCCCCCCGGGAGCGATTTCGCCGTGCGGTTCAGCGTTTACAACTGGCTGCGGAGCATGTCCTTCTCTGTTTCGGTGATCCTTACGGTGGTCCTCTATCTGTGCGCGCTGGCGGCGCTGATTTTCCTTTTCTGCGCCGCCGGGCACAAGCGGGGCCATGAGGAGATCTGCCTCAACTGGCAGGACCGGGTGCCCCTGGATCTGTATATCTTCCTCGCGGTATGTCTTTTCTGCATTGCGGCCATCCCGGCGGTCACCGGAAACGGAATGCCCACCGCCCTGATTCTCGGCACCATCTGCCTGTCCGCCGCGGGGTGCGGATTCGTTCTGCTGGCGCTCATGCTGACTCTGGCCACCCGATTCAAGAAGGGAAAATGGTGGCGCAATACGGTCTGCTGGCGGCTGGTGCGCTGGTGCCGGCGGCTGTGGAAGCGGTGCTGGCGGGCCGTGACGGAGATGGTCCGGACGCTTCCCATGACCTGGCGGGCCATCCTGGGGGTGCTGGGCGTGCTGGCGGGACAGTCCATTCTGGTCCTGCTGTTTCTTGAGAGCTATGGCAGTTTCCTTATTTTCCTGCTGACCGCCGTGCTGGACGCGGCTCTGGTGGCGGGGGCGGCGTGGCTGGTTATCCAGCTCCAGAGGGTCCGGGACATGGGCGCCGCCCTGGCCGCCGGGGACCTGGAGGCCCAGCTGGACACGGAAAAGATGTATTTTGACGTGAAGCGCCACGCCGAGGACCTGAACGCCATCGGCGTGGGGATGAACAAGGCGGTGGAGCAGCGGCTGAAAAGCGAGCGGCTGAAAACGGAGCTCATCACCAACGTCTCCCACGACATCAAGACGCCCCTGACCAGCATCGTCAACTACGTGGACCTGCTGAAAAAGGAGGAGCTGCCTCCCGCGGCCCAGGAGTATCTGCAGGTGCTGGACCGGCAGTCCCACCGGCTGAAAAAGCTGACGGAGGACCTGGTGGAGGCCAGCAAGGCGTCCACCGGCAATGTCACCGTGAACCTGGAGCCCATCGTGGTCAACGAGATCATCCATCAGGCCATCGGGGACTACGACGAAAAGCTGGCCGCCGGGAAGCTGGAAATCATCGTCAACACCTACGAGGGCAACCTCATGGCCCTGGCGGACGGGAGGCTTCTGTGGCGGGTGCTGGACAATCTGCTGAACAACGTGTGCAAGTACGCCATGGCCGGCACCCGGGTGTATGTGGACCTGGGGGCCCGGGACGGGAAGGTGGTCCTGTCCATGAAGAACATCTCCCGGGACCCGCTGAACGTGTCCGCCGACGAGCTCATGGAGCGGTTCGTCCGGGGGGACGCCTCCCGGCACACCGAGGGCAGCGGCCTGGGGCTGAACATCGCCAGGAGCTTTATGGACCTCATGGGCGGCGGCTTTGAGCTGTACGTGGACGGGGACCTGTTCAAGGCGGAGCTGACCCTGCGGGCATGATCCTTTTTCGGTAACACCGTTTTCCCGGCGGCCGGCAGGACCAGGCAAAAATTGTCTGGGAAAAATAGCAAGAAATCATTGACATTTTGACAGAAAACGGATATAGTTAGCTTGCCTGTTTTCCTGGGGGAAAGATACTCAGGAAAACAGGCAATTTTTCTATGCTCCGTGCCCCGGCGCGGGGATGTCAAATCTATGGAAAAGGAATGGGGGAGGATAATGTCCAAAAAGTTGATCAGCCTCGCAGATTGCTGCGTGGCGTTTGACGGCGAGCTGGTTCTCGATCACATCAATTTATATTTTAATGACAGTGAGTTCCTCACACTGCTCGGACCCAGTGGCTGCGGCAAGACCACAACCTTGCGCATCATTGGCGGCTTTTTAACGCCCACTTCGGGAGAAGTGCTGTTCGACGGGGTGAGGATTAACGATATTCCGCCCAATCTGCGGCAGGTGAACACGGTCTTCCAGCGGTACGCGCTGTTTCCCCATCTCAACGTCTTTGAGAACGTGGCCTTCGGCCTGCGGGTCCCCAAGACGGAGACGGTGAATGGACGGAAGCGGAAGGTGAAGGTCCCCGAGGAGGAGATCCGCCAGCGGGTGCTGGAGATGCTGGAGGTCGTGAGTCTGAAGGGCTTTGAGAACCGCCGGATCACCGAGCTCTCCGGCGGGCAGCAGCAGCGGGTGGCCATCGCCCGGGCGCTGGTGAACCGGCCCAAGGTGCTGTTGCTGGACGAACCTCTGGGGGCGCTGGACCTGCGGCTGCGGAAGGATATGCAGAGCGAGCTCAAGCGCATCCAGCAGCAGCTGGGCATCACCTTCATCTACGTGACCCACGACCAGGAGGAGGCGCTGGCCATGAGCGACACCATCGTGGTCATGGACCAGGGCCGCATCCAGCAGATCGGCACCCCGGAGGACATCTACAACGAGCCGAAGAACGCCTTTGTGGCGGACTTCATCGGCGAGAGCAACATCCTGGACGGCATCATGCACGAGGACTATGTGGTGGAGTTCTTCAACCGGAAGTTCAAGTGCCTGGACAAGGGCTTCGCCCCCATGGAGCCGGTGGACGTGGTCATCCGGCCCGAGGATGTGGACATCGTCCCGCCGGAGAAGGGGCAGCTGCGGGGAACCGTGACCTCTGTTACCTTCAAGGGCGTCCACTACGACACCATCGTGGATTTCAAGGGTTTCAAGTGGCTCATCCAGACCACGGACTATCATCCGGAGGGCGAAACCATCGGGATCATTCTGAACCCCGACGACATCCACATTATGCACAAGAGCGAGTACTCCGGCATGTTCGGCGACTACTCGTCCTACTCCGAGGAGTACGACGAGTTGGAAGACGTCTCCCTCCTGGAGGAGGACGGGGAGGGCGGAGATGAAGAATAAACGCTCCCTCTTCGCTGTGCCTTATGTGGGCTGGATGACCCTGTTCGTGGTGGCCCCCATCATCATGGTGGTGATTTACGCCTTCAGCAGCGTCGAGGGCGGGGTCACGCTGGAGAACTTTGCCAGCATGGGGACATATGCCTCGGTGTTTACCCGGTCCTTCTGGCTGGCGATACTGGCGACGCTCATCTGCCTGCTCATCGGCTATCCGGCGGCCTACTTCATTTCCCGGGAGGGGCCCCGGTTCCAGCGGGTCGCCATGATGCTCATTATGCTGCCCATGTGGATGAACTTCCTGCTCAGGACGTATTCCTGGATGTCCATACTGGAAAACAACGGCCTGCTGAACCGCTTCTTTTCGGCGATTGGGCTTTTTACCCTGCTCAACCGTCTTTTCGGTATGGAGCTGGAGTATTTCCCGTTGATCAACACACCGGGGGCGGTGGTGCTGGGAATGGTGTACAACTATCTGCCCTTCATGATCCTGCCTATCTACTCCGTCATTGAGAAGATGGACGGCAGCCTTCTGGAAGCCGCCCGGGATCTGGGGGCCGGGTCCGCCCGGGTGTTCCGGAAGGTGATCCTGCCCCTGAGCCTGCCCGGCGTGCTCTCCGGAGTGACCATGGTGTTTGTACCGTCGGTGTCCACCTTTGCCATCTCCCGGCTGCTGGGAGGCGGCACCCAGATGATGCTGGGAGACCTCATTGAGCAGCAGTTCCTGGGCGGAGCCTACAATCCCCATCTGGGCGCGGCCATTTCGCTGGTGATGATGGTGATCGTCGTTGTCTGCATGGTGGTGATGAATCACTTCGGCGAGGGCGAGGAACAGGCGGTGATGTTGTGAAAAAGACAAACCGCGGAGGCAGCCGCTTTCTGATCGGGCTGATGTTCCTCTTCCTCTATCTGCCCATTTTACTGCTGATTATATTTTCCTTCAACGCCGGGGACAGCAGCGCGGTATGGCGGGGGTTCTCCCTCCACTGGTACAGCCAGCTGTTCCAGAACCGGCTGATTATGGAGAGCCTGTATATTACGCTGCTGGTTTCTTTGCTGGCTACGGTGATCTCCACGGCGGCGGGCACCTTCGCCGCCATTGGGCTTTACAGCCTCTCCCGTCGGAAAAGGGACGCCCTGTTGGTGGTCAACAACATTCCTATGATGAATGCGGACATCGTTACAGGCGTCAGCTTGTGCCTGTTTTTTGTGGCCTTCTTCCAGGGCTGGGGGAGCTTTGCCCGGTGGATGAACGGGATACAGAGCGTTGTCGAGCTGCCTACCCGGCTGACACTGGGCTTCGGCACCCTGCTGCTGGCCCATATCGCCTTTAATATCCCCTATGTCATCCTGAACGTGGCGCCCCGGCTGCGGCAGATGGACAAAAATCTGGTGGACGCGGCCCAGGATCTGGGCTGTACCTGGATGCAGGCGTTCTGGCGGGTGATCCTGCCGGAGATCAAGCCGGGGATCGTCTCCGGCGCGCTGATTGCCTTCACCATGAGCGTGGACGATTTCGTTATCTCTTATTTCACCGCCGGGTCGTCTACTTCTACGCTGGCCATGACCATCTACGGCATGACCAAGCGGCGGATCACGCCGGAAATCAATGCGGTGTCCACGCTGCTGTTCCTGACGGTACTGCTGCTCCTGGTGATCGTCAATGTCCGGGAGGCCCGGCAGGAGCGTCGCAGCGCCAGTATGGAGCCCCGAAAGCTGACCTGGATGGAAAAGCTGTCTGTGCGCACCTCCACTCCCAAGTGGCGGTGGGTAAAGCGGGGGGCGGGCGCGGCCATGGCCTGCTGTTTTGTTGCGGCGGTGATTTTCCTGACGGGGGCTACCAGCTCCCGGCCGGTGGTCAATGTGTGCAGCTTGGGCGAATATATTGACACGGACCTGATTACCCAGTTTGAGGAACAGACCGGCATCCGGGTCAACTATCAGACGGTGGAGAGCAATGAGTCGCTGTACTCCCTGCTGAAAAGCGGCGGCGCGGACTACGATGTGGTGGTCACCTCGGACTATATGATCGCCAAGTTTATTGAGGAGGATATGCTGGAGCCCTTAGATTACAAGAATATCCCCAATTTTGAGCTGATTGATGAACGCTTCAAGAATCTTCATTACGACCCGGAGGATCAATACACCGTTCCGTACACCTGGGGAACGCTGGGGATCATCTACAATACCAGCATGGTGGATGAGGAAATCACCAGCTGGAGTGCGCTGTATGACGACAAGTATGCCGGAAATGTGCTGCTGATCAACAATTCCCGTGACGCATTGGGCGAGGCGCTGCTCTACCTGGGCTATTCGGTCAACACGACGGACGAGGCGGAGATCCGTCAGGCGTTTGAGCTGATTGCCGACGCCAATCGCCGGGGTGTTTTCCAGGGTAAGGTATCCGACGAGGTCTTTCAGAAGATGGAAGGCGGCAACGCCGCGATTGCTACCTACTATGCCGGAGACTATCTGACTATGGCGGAAAACAATGAAGATTTGGCCTTCGTAGTTCCCGATGAGGGTTCCAACTGGTTTGTGGATGCCATGTGCGTTCTGAAGGACGCCCCGCATAAGACGGAGGCGGAGATGTGGATCAACTTCATTGCCTCCACGGATGCCAACCTGGCCAACATGGACTATATCTGGTACGCATCCCCCAACAGGGAGGCGCTGGAGAAGTATCCTGCGTATTATGAGGAACTCTATGGCGAGGAGCTGGACCAGGAGACCTATGAGATCATGGCCGCGCCTCCCGAAGTGCTGGAGCGCTGCGAAGTCTATGAGAATCTGCCTGGAGAGATCCAGAAGCTGTACAGTCAGCTGTGGGTGGAGCTGGGTACTGGCTGAGAAGTTTTTGAAGAAAATTTTTTGGGATTTGTCTGTTTTGACTTGACAGATGGGCGGCAAACCACTATAATACCAGTTGTTGCCGTGGTTCCCGCACGCTTTACTGCGGCAGCAAAGTGATCCGGGTGTAGCGCAGCTGGTAGCGCGCTTGGTTCGGGACCAAGAGGCCGTGGGTTCAAATCCCGTCACTCGGACCATGCGGAGTGTCCTTATAGGATTTGAGTATCCTTGTGGGACACTCCGCATTATTTTTGCTCAAAATCCTATACGGCGATCCGCTCCGGGGAGTAGCTGACGGCTACTCCCTTTCTCGTCCCCATCGTAATCTCCGCAGCCGGGATTTTCCGACGGTCAGGGACGGAGAAAGCGCCAATGCAGTTATAATAGATGGTGATGTGCTGGGTGGTAACGCCGTCCTGCTTCTCCGCGTGGTATACGTCGATGTGGTCGATCAGCTCCGCTACCATGCGCTGGGTAATCTCTGTGGCGTTGGTATAGCGCCGGACCGTTTCAAGAAACGTGTCAATGTCCATCCGCTTGCCCTCGCTCTTTTTCAGTTCCAGCCGCAGGGCCTTGATCCTCTTGGCGTTCTCCCCCTGCTCCTGCTCATACCGCTGGGACATTTTCGCAAACCGGGCATCGCTGATCTTCTGGCTCACGTTGTCCTCGTAAAGCCTTTCAAAAAGCCCGTCCAGCTCCTTGTCCCTCGCCAGCAGCCCATCCAGCTCCCGCTGTTTCCTGGCCCGCTCATTCTCCGTCACCTTTGCGGAACGGCCCATCATCGCCTTGATAAAGTCGTCCTCGTACTCGTTGGCAAAGCTGGCCAGCCGGTTCACCTCATACAGCACCACCCGCTCCAGAAATTCCAGCCGGATATAGTGGGTCTTGGAGCACTTGCGCAGGCCGGAATTGTGATTTTGGCAACTGAAAAACTTAATGTCGTGGTTGCCCTGGTT
>JAETNP010000099.1 GCA_021768185.1 Oscillospiraceae bacterium | reverse complement strand
TTCTTCCGTATCACCGTCCACGGTTTCCTCCGTGTCTTCCGTTCCTGCCTGCTCTATGGCATTATCAGAAACTGTTTCCGCCGATGCGTAAAGCGCTGTTGCCGGCATGGCAGTAATCATCATAAGCGCCGCAAGCACAGCCGCAAATATACGTCTCCTTAATTTTTTCATATTGCCTCCTGCTTTTTTGTCAGCATGGTCTGCCGGGGCAGATTATTCTGACGCATCTATCCTTTCCGGGGAACCTGCACAGTTCCCGTTTTCCTTCCCCAAAAGCTCCCATATCTTTTCTGTGTGCTGCCGTTTCTTTTCCAGCATCCCGTCAACCATCGCATAGAACTCACCCACCCGTTCATCATCAGGGAAAAGGTCAGGCGAGAATACCACCGTACTCTCATGGTCATCTGCCGGTGAGAAAAAGGACATCTGCGGCAGGTCCGTCATGGTATGCATCTCCACCACCACAAGGTCAGCCGGGATGCCGTCTGCATCCGTCAGCGTCTCTTTCAGTTCCGCACTGGTACGCACCGCATAAAGCAGCACGTCATCCCTTACCAGCAGGTGGGCCATCATGGTGGGCAGACTGCCGCACAGGATGACGCACAGATGCCCGCCGTCAAGGATGATGGCCGTCCGCTGCACAGGTGTCAGCCTGCGCTGGGTATAGATCCTTCTTTTTTTCTCCATGTTCTGCCACCTCCATCCACACTCTTACAGAATCCCTAAATTCCTTGCCGCCAGCACCGCGTCCGCCTTGCCGGATACGCCCAGCTTCCGGTAGTTCTCCTTCACATGGTACTTCACCGTGGCCTCCTTCATGGAAAGCTCCTGGGCGATCTTCCCCACACTTTTTCCCTCCGCCTGTAACCGGAGGACGGATAAAGCCGTCTCACAGAAATCCGGCGCTTTCGCAAGCCGGCCTTTTAAGTACACCGGGTAGCGCACCGCCACCTTCCCCGTTTCCTCCATCAGCCGGGACAGCCACCCCTTATCCGGTATCTCCTTTTCCAGGAGGCCCTTCCCCGCCGCCGCAAACAGCTCCTGGGCCGCCGCCCCTTCCTCGCTGATAAGGCGGAGGAAACCGTAGCCGCAGGCTTCCTTCAGCGCAGAGAGGAATTCCTCCTTCCACTTTCGTAAGGTAGCGGTAACGCTCCAGGATGCAGAACTCCCTGTCCTCGTCCGGGGCCTGCCCCATCCACGCCAGCACCGCTTCCCTGTCCCCCTGGTAAAGGGCAAGGCGGCACTGTAACGCCCCTATGTTGGGAAGGAGCTGCACCGCCCCCTGCTCCCTGACGCTTTTTTCAAAGGAGGCAAGGACTTCCTCCGCCGTCTGGATTTCCCCCTGGAGGGTGGCAAGCCGCACCTGCAGGCCCACGGCGGCAAAGGCGATCTCTGTCATGCCGCCGCCCTCCGCCTCCAGCTTCGCACGGGCAAGGAGGGTTAAGACCTCGTAGGCGTCCTCCCCTTTCTCATAAAAGCTCTCGCCCAGCGCCACTTTCACAAGCCCTTTCCCGTACCGGCCCAGCACCCGCTCCACCAGCTTCCCGATGGTGGCCGCCAGCTTCCTGTCCTCCCGGCTCCAGTGGCAGAAGTCCTTGCCACCGTTCATGGTGCTGGGGTAGTTGGCCGTCACCGAAAATTCCGGCAGACTCATCCCCCGGTCAAAGATCAGGGCGGGCATCCTCTTCATGATCCCTATCATGTCCGCGCTCCCCCGGTGGGGCAGGGCGATGTCCAGGTAGGCCAGGCGGCTTACGGCCTCCCGTTTCTGCCCGCCCTTCGCGGAGGCTGCAAATTTTTCCAGCTTCCGGTACCAGTATTCGCTTTCCTCCTCCTGCATCAGCAGGGAGTAGAGCATGCTCATCCCGGCCATCAGCACGGGGCTCTCCTCCAGCTCCTTTTCCCCCATCTGTAAGTAATAGCGGCGCAGTTCAAAGTAGTGGCCGTTGCCGGGGTTCAGGCGGGCGTTCCTTATTAAAAGTTCCCTGATCCGCTCCTTCTTCCCACACTGTTCAAACATGGCCAGGGCAGGCACGATCTGCCCCTGCATCTCGTAATAAAGCCCCGCGTTGTAGGCATGGTCTGCCCGCTCCTGGGGGCTGTATTCCTTCGCCGCCCGCCTGCGCAGCGCCCGGATAAGCTGCGGGCGCAGGCGGTATACGCCGTCCTTACAGGAAAGGAAGTTCCCGGTCTCCATTGCCCGCTCCAGAAGCTCCGGCGCACGGCGGTTGCCCGTGGCCATCTGTGCAAGGGGCAGGGTAAATTCATCGGTGACGCTCACCTGCATTAAAAATTCCAGTAAGTCGCAGTCCCACTGCACCATCACATGGCTTTCCAGGTATGCGGCAAAAGCCTCCATGATCTCCTGCGCCATCTCCGGGCCGGGGCGCATGCCCTCCAGCATCTTAAGGGCGGCATGGCGCACAATATAGGCGTTCCCCCGGCTCCTTTCCGCCACAAATGCCAGTTCCTCCCCCATGAGGGTAAGCCCCTGTGCCCCCATGTAGGCGGAGATTTCTTTTTCCCCAAGCCGCAGGTCATCCTCCGTGATCACGAGGAAACTGCCTTTTATATAAAGCGGCATCAGCCATGCCGGTACGGGGCTGCGGCAGATTAAAATGAGCCATATGTCCGAACGCCCCGCAAGGGACAGGACGGCCTTTCGCCCCTGTGCGTTTTTCAGCAGGTGCAGGTCGTCCGCCACGACCACGCTCCGGGGTTCCCCCTCTTTTTCTTCCCCGGCGCTCTGTGCTGCCTCCGTAAGCCCTGCGGCATCCTCCGCACAGGAGATGTAGCGGTATCTGCGCCTTGACAGGTACTGCCTCACAAGTTCCGTTTTCCCATAGCCGGTCGCCCCATAAAGATAGACTGTCTGCCCCAGCCCCTTCGCCGCGCGCAGCTTTTTCCACGCGGCCGCCGGTGCTATGTATCCTTTCTCCAAATGCCTTTCTCCTTCCACAAATCTAAGTCTGCCACGCCCTGCATATCATCCTTAGATGAAAAGAAGCCGGTTAAGAGGCATGGGTATTCCCATGCCTCTTAACCGGCTCTGCCGTTTCTGTGTATGTAAAAATAAGAACGGGGTAAAAAAGGGCGCAGCTATGCTGCTTGCTTGCTTGCTTGCTTGCTTGCTTGCTTGCTTGCTTGCTTGCTTGCTTGCTTGCTTGCTTGCTTGCTTGCTTGCTTGCTTGCTTGCTTGCTTGCTTGCTTGCTTGCTT